>NZ_JBSFUO010000002.1:0-568287 GCF_053591835.1 Streptomyces sp. NPDC002911
TCAGAAAACGGGACCAGCCCCGCACTCTCAGTAACGTCCACTACACGCTGAGAGTCACCAAACACCCCGCCTGACCTGCAAGAACGTACTAAATCACCGGCATTGCTGGTCAGGAACACTATTCGCTTATTCGGTCATGGCATGGACGAGCGCGCTGACGAAAGCGCGAGGCTAATGGCTGTTCCGTTGGCCCCCAAGGCCGAACTCCCCCCTATCGGCCGGTTCCTTCTGGACGGCCCTCTCGATCTCACCGTCAACGGCTGTGGAGCGGGCGACGGCGGCCATGAGGTACCACTCCAGTGTGACTGATTCGAACATAAAATAGCTCATAGGTTATGAGTCATACATTCGTCCTGAATATCGTAAAGCGTTCCGCATCGGCGTGTACGGGCCGCATATTGGGGGCGCGCTGATCACAGGCGCAATATTCGACCGCCCGGCCGCAGGGCCCTTCCCGGGGCCTGCGGCCGGACAGACAAGGAGTGCCGGTGGCCACCCAGTCCCACTTCCAGACCGGTGAAATCCCTCACGGCTTCGTGATCAACGAGTCGGGCGGGCTCATCCACTACAAGCACGCCATCGTCCTGGCCGTCCCGAACCCCAACCAGGGCAACGGCACGGTCTGGGGGGACGGCTACCTGAGCTTCGGCTCCGACTGGGCCGACGTGCGCCTGCGGGTGGCCCTCCACAACGGCACGACATGGTCCGTGGTCAAGAACTGGGACATCATCGCGGGCGACGCCCGGCTCGCGGAGAAACTTCCCGCGGGCACCCAGAAGGTCAGCATCGGGCGGGTCAAGAAGAACGCCGGCGACATGGTCGACAACGCTCCGGTCGGCTGGCTGCTCGAATACCTGTAGCCGACTGGCGGACGGTCCCTGGCGCTCTGATCCGGCATACGCCGGATCAGAGCGCCTTCGCCGTTCGTCCAGTTTCACACCCGGACCCCATGGCCGACCACACCGCCATCGAGGAGCCCGCGCTCCGCCAGGTCCTCGCCCTCTGCCACCCACTGGACAGCAAGCCAGGGTGCCCCCTCACTCCCGGCTCAACTCAAGGCCCGTCGCGAGTACGAGAACCGGGTCAGCACTCAGGCCCTGCCCGTGATCGTTCTCACCGAGCCCCGGAGATGGTCACCTCCGACCACGGCGCCCCGACAAGAACCACCAGATCGTCCCGGCCCAGGACGAGATCGGCTGCAACATCCTGGCCGCCCGCACGCTGCGCGCCACGGACAAGTACGCGGTCGAGCGCCCCCTGGATCAACGTCCCCGGCAACGCCATCGACATCGCCGCCGGCGCGGACGGCACCGTCTGGCACATCAACAGCAGCGGTGCCATCTACCGCTATACCGGCGACCAGCCCAGCTGACCCCCGGCGCTGCCGCCCGGCCGCCGGTGCAGCGTCAGACCGACGTCACGCTTCCCGCCCGCCGCGCCCCAGCCTCTGACGAAGGAGGCCAGGTCGCGGCGCTGTTCCTCCTGTCGGGCGGCCTGTGCTCGAGGGCCGCCGAATGGTCCGACTGGTACCAGCCCCCCGCACGGTGCGAGGGGGCACATCCCGCCCGTCGAGTACGAAAGCAACCACTACCTGAGCATCACCAAACCCCTGGCTACAACCAGCATCTGAAGTTTCTACCGACCCGGAACGGTTCATGCGCCCTCGCCCGGCTGGCCGCGATAGGCCTCACTCCGGTGCACTGCCCAGGAATGGCGCAGAACAGCGTTTGGAGCCAAGTGCCCATGGCGAAGGATTGTGACTATGGGCTTATCGCCGGTTTCCGATCATCCCGCTGTCGCTGTTTTCCGCGAGCCCCGAGGCGGCCGCTCCGTCCCGGTGCTGGGCCCTCGGGTCGAGGCTGAGGCGCAGCGAACCGTGCGCATGCTGGCTGGGGTTGTGACCCATGCCAGCCCTGCCGAGCGGACCCTCACTCTGCAAGACGCCGCATCTGCTGCCAGGGAATTGACAGCGGCGTTGGCGGATCAGGCGCCGGCTGTGGTCGGCGAGGGGCTGCGGGCCGAGTCGGCCAGCCAGTCCTTCTTCCGGGTCCGTGAGTGCGAGCTGTCTGATCAGCAGGCTGCCCTGCACGGCCTCCTGGTCATCCAGCGCGGCCTGGACGACCTGTGTGAGGCTCCGTTGTCGGGCGCCGACCTGGCCTTGGAGGTGGCCGGCATGCGTCAGTCGGTGCTCGACCTCATCGGTGCAGCACCGGGCACCGACCGTGACACGGTCGGGTCGGTGGCGGTGCCCGAGCCTGGGGCGGGGGCGGGGGCGGGGGCTTCGTTGGAGGACGTGTGGACTGCTCGGTGGCTCATCGGTCACCAGGTCCATGTCCTGTTCAACGTCTGCGCCGCGGTCGCCGTGGCCGATGCTGTTGGCCACCTGCGTCATGGTGACAGCGATGCTGCACTGGTGCGGCTGGCGGATGCGACGGCGTATGTGCGGGGCTTCCCGGCGGCCATGACGCATGCCAGTACGATCCCGGCCGATTACTACATGGCGGCGATACGCCAGACCATGGCGCCTCCGTCGGTGGACGTCCCGTTGAGCGGGCGCCAGCACCGTGGGTACAAGCTGTTCCGGGCGGCGATGAAAGACCTCCTGGCCGTCGTTCCCGAAACCTACGAGCACTTGGCGGCCCGCGCCCCGGAGCTGGCCAAGGCGCGGGGCGCTCTCCTGGAAGCCGACATCATCGACGGTGAACGCCACGTCACCCTCGCGTACTCGATGGTGCATCTGCATCGCTCCATCGCCCAAAAACCCGAAGGCCCTGACAACGCCGTCGCCGAACTGCGCCTCATGCGCCACCGCCGGGCTGCCCAGTACGCCCCTCTGATCCGCTTCGGGGACCACTACATCGCCGATGCCGTGGCCGGCCTGCGCCACTCGTGAAGCCGTGCGACCTTCGCCCCCACCACACCGGCAGGAGACCCTGATGCCCGAAACGACGCCCGACACCACCCGGAGCGCCTTCGTCGGCCGGGAACTGGGTCCGGCCGACGGCGCCGCGTGTGAGCGGGTGGCCCGCGCCCTGTGCACCGGCAGGGACGACCAGGTCGACAGCCCCGAATGGGTGGCACGGGCCCGGGATGCCTGGGAAGACCTTCCGCTCCTGCTGCGCCGCGAGATCCGCCGGTTTCGTAGGCATTCCGGCCCGCACGGCTCGTTGGTGATCGGCGGACTGCCAGTCGACCGGGCGGCCCTGCCCCGGACGCCGGCCGTCCCCGGCTCGGTCCAGCGCCAGGCCACCATCCCGGCCGCGGTGCTCACTATGGTGGCCTGCGGGCTCGGGGAGCCGCTCGCCTACCTGGCGGAGAAATCCGGCGCCCTCGTGCAGGACGTCGTGCCCGTACCCGGGCAGGAGACCTTCCACGGCAACGCAGGATCAGTACGGCTGTCCTTCCACACCGAGAACGGCTTCCACCCCCACCCGCCCGACTACGTCGTCTTCCTGTGCCTGCGCGCCGACCACGACCGACGCGCCGGCATGCGCGTCGCCGGCCTCCGCCAAGCACTGCCCCACCTCGCCCCGGAGAGCCGCCAGGCCCTGTTCGCGCCGGAGTTCATCACCACACCACCCCCCTCCTTCGCCTCCAAGGCCGACGTGAGCCAGCCGGACATCGAGCCCCGGCCGGTGCTGTCCGGCGCGGTCGAGGATCCCGACATACGCATGGCCCAGCTCGTCACCACCCCGCTCACCCCCCGGGCCACCACCGCCCTTGCCGAATTCGGCCGCGCCTGCGAGGCGAGTGCCCGCACCCTGCGCCTGACACCCGGCGACCTCGTCATCATCGACAACCGCGTCACCGTCCACGGCCGCACCGCCTTCCACCCCCGATACGACGGAGCGGACCGCTGGCTCCAACGCACCTACGTCACCACCGACCTGCGCCGCTCCCGCGACCACCGCCCCCACGACGGCCACATACTGACCCGCTGACCAACCCGCGAGAAGAGCTGGATCCGCTGCCGCGGTCTCAGGGCCTCCTTCTTCCCCTCCCACGGCTCGCACGGAACATCCAGCAGGCCTGGCGGGCAGGTGCGAGATCGTCACCCCCGGCTGGCTGCCTTGCAGCGCACTTGTCACTAGCCGTCCGGCTGCCTCCCGGTTGGGGCCTGTGCCGCCAGGACCAGGCTCGGAAGTCAAGGCAGCATTTTCAGCTTCTCCATGGCCTGTTGGAAGCTTTGCCGAATTTCCTGCTTCACCCGCGCCTAGCCTGTGGCCATCTGATGTCGATCGGTCACGGAGCGTTATAGTCGGGGAAGGTCGGGGTGGCTGCACTGAACTGGTGAGAGCGGATGGGGCGGGATCTGGCGTCGGGCGTGTGGTGGGTGCCCGGTGCGCTTCGCGATTTCCACCGGGGGGCTGAGGTCCCGTATCCGCGCTGCCGACCGACTCCTCACGGCGTATCCGCGCACCCCGTCTGGGCAAGTGCAAGACGGAGCTTCCATTGCCCTTGTGAGCTGGAGGACCATCATGATCGCTTTGGTCGACCCTCTTTCCAGTGGCGTGTTCCTCTCCTCCGCCCTCAGGGAATGCGGCCAGGACCGTCTCCATGTGTACGAGGAACGCTTCTCGGGTGCGGCCAGGAGTGACGCGAGTGCGCCTGTGCTGATCGTCAGCGGCGATACGGCGGAGACGGTGGCCGCGCTGCGCCGAAGGAGGGTCCGGCACGTGGTTCCCGGCAGCGAGTTCGGGGTCGCGTTGGCCCATGAGCTTGCAGCGGCCCTGGGCCTGGCGCGTAATGAGGACGAGACGGCGGCCGCCCGACGGGACAAGGCGCTGATGGGGGAAGTCCTGCGGAATGCTGGTGTGCCCTGTGCGGGGCAGGCTTCGGTGGCAACGGTGGAGGAGCTGACCAGGGCGGTGCGGCGTCTTGGGCTTCCGGTCGTCGTGAAGCCCGGCCAGAGCTCCGGCAGTGACGGCTGCAGGGTCTGTTGGTCGGAAGCGGCGGCGGTCAATCACTTTGTGGACATTCACCGGCAGATGAACCTTGTGGGCCTGCCGAACGACGAGATTTACGTGCAGGAGTACCTCCACGGTGAGCAGTACGTCGTGACGACGGTGAGCCTGGAGGGCCGGCATGTGGTGTGCGAAGTGGCGCGAACGGTCATCGAGGAGCTCGACGGCCTTCCGGTGCGCCGGTACAACGTCAGCTGCCCGAGCCTTGGAGCAGCCGAGCAAGAAGTGGTGTCCTACACCCTGGACTGCCTGAACGCTCTGGGGGTGCGTCACGGCGCGGCCAACGCGGATGTACGCCTCACCGGTGAAGGCCCGCGCCTCATCGAGGTCAATGCGCGCATCCTGGGGCCGGTGCTCCACCCCGATCCGTACTTCGCCGCGTTCGGCGACAGCCAGCAGCACGTACTGGCGGAGAGCCTCGACGACCCCGCGGCGTTCGCCGCCCGCGTCCGTGAGCCCTATGCCCCGCCGCAGGTGATGGGCAAGGCATTCGTGCGCTGCTGGGATTCCGGTGTCCTCACCGCGGTGCCCGGCCTTGCGTCGGTGCGCCGACTCCCGGGCTTCCACAGCGTGCGGGGACTGCCGCACGTCGGACAACCAGTCCGCAAGAACACCCTGACCAAAGGCAGGACGGGGATCGTCTACTTCGTCCACCCCCTGGAGGCCGTGGTCCAGGAGTCCTTGAAGGAACTCAACAGGCTTGAGGACCAAGGGGCCCTCTTCCGTGTCGCTGCTGCACCAGCCACGGGAAGCGGCCGCCCATGAGTGACGTGTTCTCCTCACTGGCCACGAGCGGCCGCGAGACCACGCAGCAGATCGCGTCGGTGCTGCACTCCCGCAAGCAGGACCCGGAGCAGCACCGGATGCTGCAGCGTTTCCTCCAGGCCCTCGATGTCACCGGCGGACCGCTGCTGGAGATCGGCTGTGGTTCCGGTGAACTCCTCGCTGACCTCTGCGACCGGGCGCTCACCGCCGCAGTCGTCGGCATCGACCACAGCCTCGACCTGTTGAAGACAGCCCGCCAGGCCCAGCCGGCATCGGGGAACCTCAGACTCCTGGCGGCCGACGCACATCGGCTGCCGTTCGACGGCGAGACGTTCCAGACGGTCCTCATGTACACGTTGCTCAGCCACACGCCGGACATACCGTCGGTGCTCCGCGAGGCTCACCGGGTGTGCCGCCAGGGAGGGCAGGTCGCCGTACTGGACGGCGACTACGCATCGGCGGACTTCTCGCTGGGCGAGAACGATCCGCTGAACGCCTGCGTGGCCGCCTGGCGCGCGCACTACGTCCTCAACACTCACGCACTGCGGTCCCTGCCGCGGCTGCTGCAGGCGGAAGGATTCCACCTCACGCAGTCCGGTGCCCACACCTACACCGCCGCGCACTCGGCCTACGGGTACACCATCATCGACCGCGGCGTGGACACCATGCTCAACAGCGGGACGATCGGCAAGGACCTCGCCCGCTCGCTGAAGGACGAGGCACGTCGCAGAGCACACGAGGAGGGCTTCGTGGGCAGCATCACCTACCGCTTCGCGCTGGCCCGCAAGCACCCATCGGCCCGCAATGCGCTACGGGCGTAGGGCTGTGATGCGTATCTGCCTGGTGGGCGGGGGCACGGCTGCGGCCTGTCTCGTCATGGCCCTCGCCCGCGCACTCGGCTCACGCGACGTCGACCTCGTGATCGTGGAGCCCTCGGACCGGCTCTGGCGGGGCAGTGCCTACCGGATGGACCGTGACGACATCGTGGTGAACGCCCCGGCCGGCATGATGACGCTGGTCCCCGACGATCCCGGGCACGCGCAGCGGTGGCTGGCCCGCGAGGACGGCAGTGGTGCTCCCCGCGCGTGGACGCAGGAGGTCTTCCCACCGCGGCACGCTTACGGGCGCTATCTCGAGGAGAGCCTCTCCCAGACCCTGGACGGTCTGACGGCCGCCGGCTGGCGCGTGTCATGGGTACGCCGGCGGGCGGTGAGTGCCGTGTCCGACGGTGACAAGGCGGTGGTGGGGCTGGACGACGGGGGCAGCATCCGGTGCGACTACGCGGTGCTGTGCGTCGGAAACCCCTCCGGCTACGACCCCTATGATCTCGCCGGCCACCCGTCCTGCATTTCCCGCCCCTATCCCGTAGGTGCAGCTCTGGGCAGCGTTCACCCCTCGGCGTCCGTGGCCGTCATCGGCTGCGGGCTCACCGCCGTCGACGCCGTTCTGGGATTGCGGGCCCAAGGACACCAGGGGCGCATCACGCTGCTTTCCCGGGACGGCATACTGGCCGCCGTGCGCCGTCCGCTTCAGACCGGGCGGCCCTTGGTGCTGACCCCTCAGGCTGTCCGAAAGCGGCTTGAGCGCTCGTCCCCGCCCCTGAGCTGGTCGATGGTGGCCGCTCTGGCACGGGAAGAAGCATTTCTCGCCGGGGCCACCGCGGGTCAGATCACCGCTGAGTTGTCCATGGCGGACTGGGGTGTGGGACGGCTGCGCCGGCAACTCGCCGACCGGGAACACGTACAAGACATCGACTGGCTCCAGGTCACCACTTGGGCCCTGATCACCACCGTGCACGACTGGTGGCCCGCTCTGTCCCCCGGCGACCGAAGGGAGTTCTTCCACCGCTACCACCGGCTGTGGGCCAGCTTCACTTCTCCCATGCCCGCCTCGACCGGCGGCACGCTCCTGGAGATGGCCGACAGCGGCCAGCTGCACATCCTGCGTGGACTGGAGGACGTCACGCCCGCGAGCCAAGGATTCACCGTCACGGCACACCACCGCACGATGGAAGCCGACGTCGTGGTCTGTGCTGCGACGGCAGCACCGGCGGCCCGTCCGGCCGCGCCCGCAGGCGCGCATGAGCTCATGGACTCACTGACCGGCAACGGGTGCGCACAGCGCCACCCCGACGGTGGACTGCGAGTGGAGCCGGAAACGGGACGGCTCCTCGACCGGGTCGGCAGACCCCAGCAATCACTCCTCGCCCTGGGCTACCTCACGAGCGGCACCCACTACTACATCTCCGGCATACCGATGCTCGTATGGCGCAGCGAAGCCATCGCCACGGCCCTCGCCGCCACCTCGCCAGCCAGCGCGACACCGGCATCACCCAACCTGCTCGCCCCCTGACCACACCGACCGGACACAGCCCGAGCCAGCCACCGCAACTGTCCGACACACCGCGGCAATCCCGGCCGGGTGCACGGTCCAGTCCTGAGCCTTCAGGTCGAGCGTCCTTGGCGCCCGCTCAGGTAGGACGCGGCGCGGCAGGGCCGCTACCGCCGCCATCGGGGCCGGATCTCTCAAAGGGCAGCCCTGAACGGCACCAGGGGAGATCCCGCAGGCAACCCCGCCGTGCGGTGAGCAACCCGGCTCCCCAGCGGTTCCCGCCACCGCGCCGGCTGGCCGCGGTGGCGGGAATCCGCACGCTACGAACCTGAGCCGGGAACTCCCCGACTCGCGACCGGTCGCGCGTTCCCTCCGAGACCAGATATCTCGACCACATCTTCGAGTGGGTCCGCCCTCGACCTCGATCCCTTCGACGGCCGGTCGCTGATGGCCGTCACCACCACGACAACTTGCGCACGAGGTGGATCGCACGCGCAGGGGGCAACTTCGCGTCGGGTGCGGTGAGGTCGGCAGAGCGCGGCGCCTCCGTCGGCAGCCGTGGGACCGCGCCACGACGCTCCCTCAGGCAACCGCCCGTAAAAGGCCAGGTCAGACGCATCTGAAGTGCACTGACACGCTGCGACAGCGGGTCTGTACCGCACGGCGCGCGGTTAGTACCGCACGGAAAACCGCCGCGGAATTCACGTTTCCGCAGGTCAGAACGTTTCCGCAGGGCAAGACTGGTGGGGCGGGTGGGACTCGAACCCACGGCCGACGGATTATGAGTCCGCTGCTCTAACCGGCTGAGCTACCGCCCCGTCTCGGCGTGGCGCGTACAAGTGTGCGCGCCGTCTGCCGCAGCATAGCCGGTCATACGATCTCCTGCTTCGGATGGTCGGCTTCGCATGACCATGAAGACCGCGCTGCGTGCTGCCCGGTTCCAGGCCGGGCGGAATCACCCCGAAAGAGTCGCGCCGCCCCTGTACGGGCACACGAAAAAGGACCCCGAAGGGCCCTCTTCCGTATCGCTCCCCCGACTGGACTCGAACCAGTAACCCTCCGGTTAACAGCCGAATGCTCTGCCAATTGAGCTACAGGGGATCGCGCTCCCCCGACTGGACTCGAACCAGTAACCTGCCGGTTAACAGCCGGCTGCTCTGCCAATTGAGCTACAGGGGATTGTTCCGTTGCCTCGAATCGTACCTGCCTGGCTACTGCCGAGCGGCGCGCGTTCGCTGCGACACATACATTAGCGCAAGCAGGGGGGTGCTTCGCCAATCGGTATCTCCCGGGGTGATCTCGGGCGTGTGCGGGTAGGCGGGCAGCGCAGGTTCAGCACACGTCGCACGGAGCGAAGGAAGGGTGGAAGCCATGCGGTACCGGCTCACGTTCATCGCCGGAGTGGCCCTCGGTTACGTGCTCGGCACGCGAGCCGGGCGCGAGCGTTACGAGCAGCTGAAGAAGGCCGCGCAGACGCTGGCCGAGAATCCCGCTGTACGGAACGCGGCGGAGTCCGCGGCGCACGGCAGCCGGGACTTCGCCGGCAAGGCGTACCACTCGGTGAGCGAGAAAGTCGGGGACAAGGTCCCCATGTCCGTTTCCGACCGGGTGCGCTCGCTGCGGGAGCGTAGCGGCCACAACGGCAGTGACGACTGGGGTACGACGAACACCTGAGGCCCGTTCCCGTACCGGGCTCACCGCCCGGTACGGGAACGGTCCGTGGGTGCGGCAGAATCTAGGCCATGGGCATAGTGGCCGGCTTGGACAGTTCATCCGCCTTCACGCACATCGTCGTCTGCGACACGGACACCGGTGCGGTGCTGCGGCAGGGGTACGCCGCGCATCCCATCGAGGCCAAGGCCTCCGAGGCGGATCCGCAGGCGTGGCTGCTCTCACTCGGTGAGGCGGCCTCCGGAGGGCTGCTCGAAGGCGTGCAGGCCATCGGCGTGTCCGCGCAGCAGCACGGGCTGGTGCCGCTGGACCACCAGGGCAACCTCGTACGGCCGGCGCTGCTCGGCAACGACCGGCGGGCGCAGGCCGCCGCGGCCGATCTGGTCGACGGGCTCGGAGGGCGGCAAGCCTGGGCCGAGGCCGTCGGCGCCGTTCCGCAGGCCGCGCAGCCCGTGGCGAAGCTGCGCTGGCTGGTGCGGAGCGAGCCGGAGAACGCGCAGCGGGTCGCCGCCGTCCTGCAGCCGCACGACTGGCTGGTGTGGCAGCTCCTCGGTCGGCCCGCCCGACGGACGACGGACCGCGGTGCCGCGTCCGGCACCGGTTACTGGTCGGCGGGCTCCGAGTCCTACCGGCCCGATCTCGTGGAGCTCGCGCTCGGCCATCAGGCCACGTTGCCCGAGGTTCTCGGCCCGGCCGATTCCGCCGGGATGACGCCGGAGGGGCTGCTGATCTCGGCGGGCACCGGCGAGACGATGGCTGCGGCCTTCGGGCTGGGTGTCGCCGTCGGGGACGCCGTCGTGTCGCTGGGGGCCTCGGGCTCGGTGATGGCCGTGCACCACGAGGCGCTGGCCGACCCGTCGGGGATGATCACCTCCTTCGCCGACGCGACGGGGATGCATCTGCCGGTGGTCCACACCTCGAATGCCGTACGCGCGCTGCGTGGCACGGCCGAGATGCTGGGGCTGGAAGGTCTGGACGAACTGTCCGCGCTGGCGCTGAAGTCGACACCCGGGGCCTCGGGGCTCGTCCTGCTTCCTTATCTGGAGGGCGAGCGCACCCCCCGGCTGCCGCACACCGCAGGCACCCTCAGCGGACTGCGGCGTGAGTCGATGAAGCCCGAGCATCTGGCGCGGGCCGCCTTCGAGGGGATGCTGTGTTCGCTGGCCGACGCGCTGGACGTGCTGCGGGACCGTGGCGTGGAGGTGCGGCGGGTCTTCCTGCTGGGCGCGGCCGCAGAGCTGCCCGCCGTACAGGCGCTGGCGCCCGCGGTGTTCGGCACCCAGGTCGTCGTGCCGCAGCCCGCCGAGTACGCGGCGCTGGGTGCGGCCCGGCAGGCGGCGTGGGCCCTCGGGGTCTCGCAGGGGACGCTCGTTGCGCGTACTCCCCCGGCCTGGCAGGGTGCGGAGGCGCAGGTGCTGGAGCCCGGTGAGGAGCTCGCGGTGGGCCGCGCGGTGCGCCAGCAGTACGGAGCGACCCGGGACCAGATCCACCCCGGGGCGTTCGGCGGAACCGACTGAGAAGCGCGCTCCGGGAGTTTTGACCGAGGCTTGAGGAAAAGCGTTGGCAGGAGCGGTTCGGAGTACCGGAGTATGGACCGGCCTCTGCCCTCCGCCGACTCCGAGAGACTCGTGTGCTCATAAAACTCCTGCGGACCCACCTCGGTCCGTACAGACGCCCGATCGTGCTGCTGGTGCTGCTCCAGCTTCTGCAGACCTGCGCCAGCCTCTATCTGCCCAGCCTCAACGCGGACATCATCGACAACGGTGTCGTACGGGGTGACACGGGGTACATCCTGGAATTCGGCGGCGTCATGATCGTCGTCAGCATCATCCAGATCGTCTGCAACATCGGGGCGGTCTACTACGGCGCCCGCACGGCCTCCGCTCTCGGACGCGATGTGCGGGCCTCGGTCTTCGGCCGGGTGCAGTCGTTCTCCGCCCGCGAGGTGGGACGGTTCGGGGCTCCTTCCCTCATCACCCGTACGACCAATGACGTGCAACAGGTCCAGATGCTCGTCCTGATGGCGTTCACCCTGATGGTTTCGGCGCCCATCATGTGTGTCGGCGGCGTCGTCATGGCGCTCGGCCAGGACGTCCCGCTGTCGGCGGTGCTGCTGGCCGTGCTGCCCGTGCTCGGCATCTCGGTGAGCCTCATCGTCCGGAGGATGCGGCCGCTGTTCCGCACGATGCAGGAGCGGCTGGACACGGTGAACCGTGTGCTGCGCGAGCAGATCACCGGCAACCGCGTCATCCGCGCCTTCACCCGTGACAGCTACGAGGAGGAGCGCTTCCGCGGTGCCAACAGGGAGCTGACGGGCGTGGCGGTGTCGACGGGCCGGCTGATGGCCCTCATGTTCCCGACGGTGATGACGGTGGTGAACCTGTCGTCGATCGCCGTGGTCTGGTTCGGAGCACACCGTATCGACAGCGGCGGGATGCAGATCGGGGCACTGACCGCGTTCCTCGCGTATCTGATGCAGATCGTCATGTCGGTGATGATGGCGACCTTCATGTTCATCATGGTGCCCCGCGCCGAGGTCTGTGCGGAGCGCATCCAGGAGGTGCTGGAGACCGACTCGAGCGTGGTGCCGCCCCTCGCTCCGGTCACGAAGCTGCTCAAGCACGGCCATCTGGAGGTACGGGGCGCGGAGTTCCGTTACCCGGGGGCCGAGGAGCCGGTGCTGCGCTCGGTCGATCTCGTCGCGCGGCCCGGGGAGACGACCGCGATCATCGGGTCGACGGGCAGCGGGAAGTCGACGCTGCTCGGTCTCGTGCCGCGGCTCTTCGACGCGACGGACGGCGAGGTGCTCGTCGACGGTACGGACGTGCGCACGCTGGATCCGGTCCTGCTGGCCAAGACCGTGAGCCTGGTCCCCCAGAAGCCGTATCTGTTCTCGGGGACGGTCGCGACGAATCTGCGCTACGGCAATCCGGAGGCGACCGACGAGGAGCTGTGGCACGCGCTGGACGTGGCGCAGGCGAAGGGCTTCGTTCAAGGGCTGGAGCACGGTCTCGACGCGCCGATCGCGCAGGGCGGCACCAATGTCTCCGGTGGTCAGCGGCAGCGGCTCGCGATCGCGCGGACGCTGGTGCAGCAGCCGGAGATCTATCTCTTCGACGACTCGTTCTCAGCCCTGGACTACGCGACGGACGCCGCACTGCGCGGTGCGCTGTCCCGCGAGACCGCGGGGGCGACCGTGGTGATCGTGGCGCAGAGGGTGTCCACGATCCGTGACGCCGACCGGATCCTGGTCCTGGACGAGGGCCGGGTCGTCGGGACGGGCAGCCACCACGAGCTGATGGACGGCAACGAAACCTACCGGGAGATCGTGCTCTCCCAGCTGACGGAAGCGGAGGCCGCCTGATGGCAGGACCGGGCGGACGGATGATGGCCGGAGGGCCCACCGAGCGGTCCATGGACTTCAAGGGGTCCGGGAAGCGGCTGCTGGGAAGGTTCAGCGAGGAGAAGTCCTCGCTGTGGCTGATGCTGGGCGCCGGAACGCTGAGCGTGGCGCTCTCCGTGGCGGGGCCCAAGATCCTCGGCGGGGCCACGGACCTGATTTTCGCGGGTGTCGTCGGACGGCAGATGCCGGACGGCACAACGAAGGAGCAGGCCGTCGACGGCCTGCGCGAGCAGGGCGACGGCGGGCTCGCCGACATGCTGACCGGCGTGGACTTCGTCCCCGGTGTCGGCATCGACTTCGGTGCGGTGGGCCAGGTCCTGCTGGCGGCGCTGGTGGTGTACGTCGGCGCGGGGCTGCTGATGCTGGTGTCGACCCGGCTGTCGATCCGCGTGATCAACCGGGTCGTCTTCCAGCTGCGCGAGGACCTGCAGACGAAGCTGTCGCGGCTCCCGCTGTCCTACTTCGACCGGCAGCAGCGCGGCGAGGTCCTGAGCCGGGCGACGAACGACATCGACAACATCTCGCAGACGATGCAGCAGACGATGGGCCAGCTCATCAACTCAGCTCTGACCATCGTCGGTGTGCTGATCATGATGTTCTGGATCTCGCCGCTGCTCGCCCTGGTCGCGCTGATCACGATCCCGCTGTCGGTTCTCGTCGCGGCGAGGGTGGGCAAGCGGTCGCAGCCGCACTTCGTGGCGCAGTGGAAGGTGACGGGCAAGCTCAACGCCCACATCGAGGAGATGTACACCGGCCACACGCTGGTGAAGGTCTTCGGGCGTCAGGAGGAGTCCGCGCGGGACTTCGCGGAGCAGAACGACGCGCTGTACGAGGCGGGCTTCAAGGCCCAGTTCAACAGCGGGATCATGCAGCCGCTGATGATGTTCGTGTCGAACCTGAACTATGTGCTGGTCGCGGTCGTCGGTGGGCTGCGGGTCGCTTCGGGTGCACTGTCGATCGGTGATGTGCAGGCGTTCATCCAGTACTCGCGGCAGTTCTCGATGCCGCTGACGCAGGTCGCCTCGATGGCCAACCTGGTGCAGTCGGGCATCGCGTCGGCCGAGCGGGTCTTCGGCCTGCTGGACGCCGAGGAGCAGGCGCCCGACCCCGATCCGGCCGAACGGCCGGAGGAGCTGCGCGGCAGCGTCTCGCTGGAGAACGTGTCCTTCCGGTACGACCCGGAGAAGCCACTCATCGAGGATCTCTCGCTGAGCGTGGAGCCCGGCCACACGGTCGCGATCGTCGGCCCGACGGGTGCCGGCAAGACGACGCTGGTCAACCTGCTGATGCGGTTCTACGAGGTGACGGGCGGCCGGGTCACCCTCGACGGGGTCGACGCGGCGAAGATGTCACGTGACGAACTCCGGTCGGGCATAGGGATGGTGCTCCAGGACACCTGGCTGTTCGGCGGGACGATCGCGGAGAACATCGCCTACGGTTCCTCGCGCGAGGTGACCCGGGAGGAGATCGAGGAGGCGGCGCGGGCGGCTCACGCCGACCGATTCGTCCGTACGCTGCCCGAGGGTTACGACACGGTGATCGACGACGACGGGGCCGGAGTCAGTGCGGGCGAGAAGCAACTGATCACGATCGCGCGGGCGTTCCTGTCCGACCCGGTGATCCTGGTACTCGACGAGGCCACCAGCTCGGTGGACACCCGGACCGAGGTGCTGATCCAGAAGGCGATGGCGCGGCTGGCCCACGGTCGTACGAGCTTCGTGATCGCGCACCGGCTCTCCACCATCCGGGACGCGGACGTGATCCTGGTGATGGAGAACGGCTCGATCGTCGAACAGGGAACGCACGACGACCTGTTGTCGGCCGAGGGGGCCTACGCCCGGCTGTACGCGGCGCAGTTCGCGCAGGCGCCGGCCGAGGTCGACTGACGGCCTCGGCCGACGGCGGAACACGAAGAACGGGGCGCGTGATGGCGGAGAGCGGCGAGGAACAGCAGGCCGGCCGCAAGGCCGGAACAGGTGTGGCGCTCGGCATCGGGGTGGGTGCGGGTCTCGGGTCCGCGTTCGGTGCGCTGACCGGCGATCTGGCGCTGGGCGTCGGCGTCGGGATGGCCCTGGGCGTGGCCGTCGGTGCCGTGCTGGGGTCCGCTTCCGGGGAGAGACGGGGCGCAAGGCCTTAGGGCCGCTCAGTCCAGGTAGCCGCGGAGCTGGTCGGCGAAGGCGTGGTCCCGCAGCTTGGCGAGAGTCTTGGCCTCGATCTGGCGGATGCGTTCGCGTGTCACGCCGAAGATCCGTCCGATCTCCTCGAGCGTGCGGGGCCGCCCGTCGTCCAGCCCGTAGCGCAGCTGGACGACCTTCCGCTCCCGCTCCCCAAGGGTGGAGAGCACCGCCTCCAGGTGTTCGCGCAGCAGCAGGAAGGCCGCGGACTCCACGGGTGAGGCGGCGTCGCCGTCCTCGATGAGGTCACCGAAGGCGACGTCGTCCTCCTCCCCGACGGGCGCGTGCAGGGAGACGGGTTCCTGGGCGAGGCGCCGGACCTCGACGACACGCTCGGGCGTCAGGTCGAGCTGGGCCGCGACCTCTGCGGCGGTGGGCTCGTAGCCGCGCTCCTGGAGCATGCGGCGCTGGACGCGTACGACCCGGTTGATCAGCTCGACGACATGGACCGGAACTCTTATGGTTCTGGCCTGATCGGCGAGTGCGCGGGACATCGCCTGGCGGATCCACCAGGTGGCGTACGTGGAGAATTTGTAGCCCCGGGCGTAGTCGAACTTCTCGACCGCCCTGATCAGTCCGAGGTTCCCCTCCTGGACCAGGTCCAGCATGGTCAGACCCCTGCCCACGTAGCGCTTGGCCACGGAGACCACGAGACGGAGATTGGCCTCGATGAGCCGGCGTTTCGCCATCCGCCCCATGACCACGAGCCGGTCCAGGTCGACGGCGAGCCGGGAGTCGGGGTCGGGCGTGCCGGCGAGCCGTTCCTCGGCGAAGAGTCCCGCCTCGACGCGGCGGGCGAGGTCCACCTCTTCGGCGGCGCTGAGCAGCGGGATCCGCCCGATCTCCCGTAAGTACTGGCGGAAGAGGTCGGACGTCGGGCCGCCTGCCTCCGGCCGGCGCCGTGGCACCTGGGACACCGGGGGCTCCGCCGGCTCCTCCAGCACCGGCTCGGGCGTGCCCGCCGTCTCCGGGTGACGTGTGCCCCGGCTCTGCGCGGGAATCGCCGGGACATGCTCGGTCGTGGTCGGCACGGTCCGGGTCTGCACGGGGGCGACCTCCAGGTGATCGCTGCCGGATCGCGGGGATGGAGGTCCGCCCCCGGGCGGACCGCCGCGCTCCGATGACTCAGGCACCGCCACCCAGTGTGGGGTACGACACATCGCTGCCACGAGGGGCGTGCGGTGACTTTTTGCGCCCGGAGCGTGACGGGGTGCTGATACGGCTCAGAGGGCGGCGGCGCCGTGGTTCCGCAACGACTGGGCGTACTGCTGGAGGACCCAGACCTCGTTCTGCGCGGCGGCCAGATGGTCCGGGGCGACATTGCTGCCGAGGCGGGCGAGGCTGCCCTGGACGTCGTCGATCCTGCGGTCGACGGCGCGGAGGCGGACCTTGACCAGATGTTCGCCGGCGTACGACTCGTCGATGGACTTGCCGTGGAAGACCTCGACCGCGAGCTCCGTGACGAGCTTGCGCACCGTGTCGTTGGGGGTCGCGTCGAGCACCTGGACCAGGTACTCGCGGGTCTCCGCGACGCCCAGCTCCGCGCCGCCCGCCTCCGCGATGCACTGGCGCACCGCCGCGTACGGCGGGGCGGTGAACTCGTCGATGCCGTAGGCGTCGAAAGCCGGGGAGACCAGGGCGGGCTTCTGCAGAGCGAGCTTGAGCAGCTCTCGCTCCGTGCGGTGGGCGGGGCTGCGGAGGTTGAGCGCGGGGCCGGACGGGGCGGCGGGAGCCTGGGCCTGCTGGTGCTGCGCGCCGGTACGTGAGGCCGGCGCGGGTCCTCGCTGCTCTCCCCGCCCGCGGGCCCACTGGGCGAGCTGGTTGACCCGGTGGACGACGAATTCCTGGTCGAGGATGCCGACGAAGCCGGCGAGCTGCACGGCCACCTCGCGCTGCACGCTGCTGGTCTTGATCTTGGCGACGACGGGCGCGGCCTCGTCCAGGGCGGCGGCGCGGCCGGCCGGGGTCTCCAGGTCGTACCGTCCGACGATCTGACGGAGCGCGAATTCGAAGAGCGGGGTGCGGGGTTCGACCAGATCGCGGACGGCGTCGTCGCCCTTGGCGAGCCGCAGGTCGCACGGGTCCATGTTGTCCGGGGCGATCGCGATGTAGGTCTCGGCGGCGAACTTCTGGTCGTCCTCGAAGGCGCGCAGAGCGGCCTTCTGGCCGGCCGCGTCACCGTCGAAAGTGAAGATCACCCGTGCGCTGCCGTTGTCCATCAGGAGCCTGCGGAGGATCTTGATGTGGTCACTGCCGAACGCCGTCCCGCAGGTGGCGATGGCAGTGGTGATCCCCGCGAGGTGGCAAGCCATCACATCGGTGTAGCCCTCGACCACGACGGCCCGGCTGGACTTCGCGATGTCCTTCTTCGCCAGGTCGATGCCGTACAGCACCTGGGACTTCTTGTAGATCGAGGTCTCGGGGGTGTTGAGGTACTTCGGGCCGTTGTCGTCGTCGCGTAGTCTGCGGGCGCCGAAGCCGACGATCTCGCCCGAGGTGTCGCTGATCGGCCACATCAGCCTGCCGCGGAAACGGTCGATGGGGCCCCGGCGGCCGTCCTGGGAGAGACCGGAGCTGATGAGCTCCTTGTCGCTGAAGCCCTTGCCGCGCAGATAGCGGGTGAGGTGGTCCCAGCCGGCGGGGCTGTAGCCGACGCCGAAGTGGGCTGCGGCGTCCTGGTCGAAGCCGCGTGCGGCGAGGAACTTCCGGCCGATCTCCGCTTCGGGGCCGTTCAGCTGCTCGCGGTAGAAATCGGCGGCGATCTTGTGCGCCTCGACCAGCCGGATGCGCTCGCCGCGCTGGTGGGAGGGGTTGTAGCCACCCTCCTCGTAGCGCAGGGTGATGCCCGCCTTGGCGGCCAGGCGCTCGACCGTCTCGGAGAAGGTGAGGTGATCGATCTTCATCACGAAGGCGATCGTGTCGCCGCCCTCCTGGCAGCCGAAGCAGTGGAAAAGGCCCTTGCCCGGGCTCACCTGGAAGGAGGGGGACTTCTCGTCGTGGAAGGGGCAGAGGCCCTTGAGGTTTCCGCCGCCCGCGTTGCGCAGCTGGAGGTATTCGGACACGACGGCGTCGATCGGGACCGCGTCCCGGACCGCCTTCACGTCGTCGTCATTGATCCTGCCTGCCACGCGTGAAGTCTACGGGTGGGGCCGGGCATCCGGGACCGGCCGGCAGCGGGGGTCCCGCCCCGGGCGCCGGCTGGTCCCGAATGCCCGGCCACCGGTCAGAGCACGGATTCCAGGGGCACGGACGGGTCGCCGAGGGCGTCCGGGTCCACCGGCCGGGCGGCCTTGATCAGCTTCTGGATGCTCTCGGTGACGTCCCACACATTGACGTTCATCCCGGCGAGGACCCGGCGGTCCTTCAGCCAGAAGGCGATGAACTCGCGCTTGCCGGCGTCTCCCCGGATGACGACCTGGTCGTACGAGCCGGGCGGAGCCCAGCCGGAGTACTCCAGTCCGACGTCGTACTGGTCGGAGAAGAAGTACGGCACCCGGTCGTACGTCACGTCCTGGCCGAGCATGGCCTTCGCGGCGGCGGGTCCGCTGTTCAGGGCGTTCGCCCAGTGCTCCACCCGCAGCCGGACGCCGAAGAGCGGATGGTCGACGGACGCGATGTCCCCGGCGGCGAAGATGTGCGGGTCGGAGGTGCGCAGGGAGGCGTCGACGACCACACCGCCGCCCTGGGCCCTGCTCGCGATGTCGAGCCCGGCGGCTTCGGCGAGTGAGGTACGCGGGGCCGCGCCGATCGCTGCCAGCACGTCGTGGGCGGGGTGCTCCTCGCCGTCGTCGGTCAGGACGGCGAGGACCAGGCCGTCCTGTCCGGTGATCTCCGTGAGTCGGGCGCCGAAGTGGAAACGGACACCGTGCCCGGCGTGCAGATCCGTGAAGATCTGGCCTACCTCCGGGCCGACGACGTGGTGCAGCGGGGTCGCCGAGGAGGCGACGACGGTGACCTCGGCGCCGTACTCGCGGGCCGCCGCGGCGACCTCCAGGCCGATCCATCCGGCTCCGGCGATCACCAGGTGGCCGTTGTCCCGGCCGAGGGCGGCGAGGACGTTGCGCAGCCGGTCGGAATGGGCGAGACGGCGCAGATGGTGGACGCCGACCAGGCCGGTGCCCGGGACGTCGAGCCGACGGGGCTCGGCGCCGGTGGCGAGCAGCAGCTTGTCGTAGTGGACGACCGTGTTGTCGCCGAGCTGCACGGACCGGCCGGCCCGGTCGATGGAGGTGACCACCTGGCCGAGGTGGAGCTCGATGTCGGCGCCCGCGTACCACGCGGTCTCATGGACGAAGACGGAGTCCCGTTCGTCCTTGCCCAGCAGATAGCCCTTGGACAGGGGAGGCCGCTCGTACGGATGGTCGCGCTCGTCGCCGATGAGGATCACCCGGCCGCTGAAGCCCTCCGTCCGGAGTGTCTCGGCGGCCTTCGCTCCGGCGAGCCCTCCGCCGATGATGACGAACGTCCGATGTGCGTCGACCACTTGATGCCTCCTCAAAGCTTGGCTGCGCGGCGCCGTTATCTGCGAGCGTCCCGCACGCAGCGTGATGACGAAAGAGGTGTGCCCCGATCAGGTCACGGCCACTGGCATGTGGCCCCGTCAAGGTCCAGTCTGCCCAGTGCCCGTGAGTGTTCCGTGAAGGGACCGCGCGGAGGCGTCCGTCAATGCGGCGATCTGGTCGACGAGAACCCTCTTGCGGGCCCTGTCGTCGGGTGCCGTCGTGTACAGGGCGCGGAACTGGGGCTCCAGTCCTTCGGGTGCGCGGGCGGTCAGGGCGGCTGCGAGCTCGGCGATGACGATCCGCTGCCGGGCGCGGATCACCTCCTGCTCGGCGCGCTGCATGACGTAACGGTCCGCGACGGCCTTGAGGACGGCGCACTCGTTGCGTGCCTCTCGGGGGACGATGAGCTCGGCGCCGTATCTGCCGAGCCGTCCCGGCCCGTACGCGGCGTGGGTCGCGGTTTCGGCGGCCAGGCAGAACCTGCCGATGAGCTGACTCGTCGCGTCCTTCAGCCGGGCCTGGGCGACCGCGGTGCCGTCGTAACCGTGCGGCCACCACTCCTGGGCGGTGAGCCGGTCGAGGGCGTCGGCGAGCTCCTGGGGATCGGTGTCCGCGGGGACGTACCGGCCGATGGCGACGTCCCAGATATCCGCGCGCTCCGGCTCGGCGAAGAGGCAGCCGGGGTCGATGTGTCCGGCGTGCAGTCCGTCCTCGAAGTCGTGCACGGAGTAGGCGACGTCGTCGGACCAGTCCATGACCTGGGCCTCGAAACATCTGCCGTCCTGCGGCGCGCCTTCGCGGACCCAGGCGAAGACCGGCAGGTCGTCCTCGTACACCCCGAATTTGGGTGAGCCGGGGTCGGCGGGGTGCGCGCCCCGGGGCCAGGGGTATTTGGTGGCGGCGTCCAGGGCGGCCCGGGTCAGGTTGAGCCCGACGCTGACGAGCTCACCGCTGCGGGGGTCGCGGACGAAACGCTTGGGTTCGAGGCGGGTCAGCAGGCGCAGTGACTGAGCGTTGCCCTCGAAGCCCCCGCAGTCCGACGCGAAGTCGTCGAGCGCCTGTTCACCGTTGTGGCCGAAGGGCGGGTGCCCCATGTCGTGGGAGAGGCAGGCCGCCTCCACGAGGTCGGGATCACAGCCGAGCGCGGCGCCGAGCTCCCGCCCGACCTGGGCGCACTCCAGGGAGTGGGTGAGGCGGGTGCGGGGGCTGGCGTCCCAGACCCGGCCGCGGGTTCCGGGCGTGACGACCTGGGTCTTGCCGGCGAGCCTGCGCAGGGCGGCGGAGTGCAGCACGCGTGCGCGGTCGCGCTGGAACGCGGTGCGGCCGGGCCGCTTGTCGGGCTCGGTGTCCCAGCGCTCGGTGTCAGCGGTGCCGTAGGGCGTGTCCCTGGGGTCGTGCGTACCGTCCATGTCCCCGACAGTAGACCGGGGGCCGACGGGAAGGGTCAGGCTGAGGCCAGGAGGGGCGGGTGCGTCAGGGCGCCGAAGACGGGCACGGCCCCGGTCAGGGCCTGGTCGTAGCGGTGCAGCAGGAGGCGTGCCATCGCCGGGTGGGCGCCGAGCGGTGCGGCGGCGACGCCCGGTGCGGCGGCGGCCGAGACGGTCGCGAAGCGGCCGGGGGCCGTGAAGTACGAGGCGAGGGCCACGCGGTGGCGGCCCCGGGCGGCGAGTGCGCGCAGGGCGGCCGGGACGTCGGGCGTGGCCGCCGAGGCGTAGGCGGGGACGACAGGCACGCCGCCGAGGCGGTCGCTGAGCATGGCGGCGGTGCGGCGGGCGTCGACGTCCGAGTCGGGGTCCCGTGACCCGGCGGCGGCGAGTACGACGGCTGCGTCGCGGCTCGCACCGTCCTCGTCCCGCCAGCCGGCCTCGAGGAGACGCTCGTACAGGGCCTCGACGAGCAGCGGGTGCGGTCCGAGCGGGGCCGCCACACGGGTCCGGAGGCGGGTCGCGGCCGCAGCGGCGAGGGGCAGGTCGTGCCGGACGTGGTGACCGCGGCCGAGCAGCAGCGGCACGAGCACGGCCTCGTCCTGCTGCCCGATGCCGTCCAGGGTGTCCGGCAGCAGGGGCTCGTTCAGCTCGATGTGGCCGAGCCGGACGTCGAGGGCGGGCCGCAGCTCCCGTACCCGGTCCAGGAGCTCCAGCACGGTGCGCAGGGCTCGCGGGTCCCGGCTGCCGTGCGCGACGGCGACGAGAGTGGGGGCGGATCTCCGGATGCGCTGCACAGGCCTGCGGGTCATGAACCGATGGTGCCGGGCGCACGTTGCCGGGCCGTTTCGCACCGGTGACGGGCGTTTGCCTCTGTCTCACCGGAGAGGGGCGTGCGGTGTCAGTACCTGTTCACACCGGGCCCGCGAACCTTTCGTGTGCGTCGTTCGTCCCCTTCTCCGAGGGATCGGGTACGAGGGCGGGGGGCGCCGCATGCGGCTGAGGACACAGAGGGGGTTCCGCCATGTGGGGCGCGGGGCCCTGAGACGGCTCGCCGCCACGCGGCCGCGGCTGCCGCGGACCCGGCGGGGGCAGCGGCGGCTGGTGCAGGCGCTGATGGTGGCCTGTGCGGTCGCGCTGGCGCCCGCGGCCTGGCTGCACACCACAGCCGACGCCCGGGTGCGAACGACGGCCGACGCCCCTGCGCAGCAGGTCGCGGTGGTGTTCGGGGCAGGGCTGTGGGAAGGCCGGCCGTCGCCGTATCTCGCGCACCGGCTGGACGCGGCGGCCGAGCTGTACAGGGCCGGCAAGGTCCGGGTCGTGCTGGTCACCGGGGACAACAGCCGGGTGGAGTACGACGAACCGGATGCCATGCGCACGTATCTCACGGCGCGGGGGGTGCCGGACGGGCGGATCGTCAGCGACTACGCGGGGTTCGACACCTGGGACTCCTGCGTCCGGGCCAAGAGGATATTCGGGGTCGACCGGGCCGTCCTGGTGAGCCAGGGCTTCCACATACGGCGGGCGATCGCCCTGTGCCGCTCCGCCGGGATCGACGCGTACGGGGTGGGAGCCGACGACGTACACGATGTCACCTGGTACTACGGCGGAACGCGGGAGGTGTTCGCGGCGGGCAAGGCGCTCCTGGACGTGGTCTTCGAGCCGGACCCGCATTTCCTTGGGCCGCCGGAGCCAGGGGTGGCGGAGGCGCTCACGGGTGACCTCACGGCGGCCGACGGGGCGGGCTGAGGTGCGCGTACCGGGGGCGTAACCGGAGGCACCGGTGCTCGTAATACCGGCCTCGCACGCTGGGTGTATGGCCCGCACCGAAACGTCCACCCACTGCCCGTACTGCGCGCTCCAGTGCGGGATGAAGCTGCGACCGGTCACCGACGGCGGGGTGGTCGAGGTCGTGGAGCGTACCGAGTTCCCTGTCAACCGGGGAGCCCTGTGCGGCAAGGGACGCACCGCGCCCGCCGTGCTCGCCGCCGGTGTGCGGCTGACGGGGCCCCTCGTGCGCGACGCGGGTGGTGAGCTGGCGCCGGCGAGCTGGGACGAGGCGCTGGAGCGCATCGCGGGCGGGCTGCGCGGGACACGGGCGGAGCACGGCGCGGACGCCGTGGGTGTGTTCGGCGGGGGCGGGCTCACGAACGAGAAGGCGTACGCACTCGGGAAGTTCGCCCGGGTGGTGCTCGGCACCTCGCAGATCGACTACAACGGCCGCTTCTGCATGTCGTCGGCGGCCGCCGCGCACCAGCGTGCGTTCGGACTCGACCGGGGGCTGCCGTTCCCGCTGGAGGACATCCCCCGGACGGGATGCGTGATCCTGGTCGGCTCGAATCTCGCGGAGACGATGCCGCCCGCACTGCGCTACCTGACCGAGCTGAGGGAGAACGGCGGCCGGCTGATCGTCATCGATCCGCGCCGGACCAGGACCGCCGAGCAGGCGGATCTGCACCTGGCACCCCGGCCGGGCACGGATCTGGCCCTCGCGCTCGGCATGCTGCATCTGGTCGTGGCCGACGGACGGGTCGACGAGGACTTCGTCCGCACCCGGACGAACGGCTGGGACGAGGCCAGGGCGGGTGCGATGGCGCACTGGCCGGAGCTGGTGGAGCGCCTCACCGGGGTGTCCGTGCCGCAGTTGCGCGAGGCGGTGGAAATGTTCTGCGGAGCGGAGAGCGGGATGGTGCTGACCGCACGGGGGCCCGAGCAGCAGGCCAAGGGCACGGACACGGTGGGAGCGTGGATCAACTTCTGCCTGGCCACCGGCCGGGCGGGCCGCCCGCTGTCCGGGTACGGCTGCCTGACCGGTCAGGGCAACGGCCAGGGCGGCCGGGAGCACGGCCAGAAGGCCGACCAGCTGCCCGGCTACCGCAAGCTCACGGACCCGGCGGCCCGTCGCCATGTGGCCGGGGTCTGGGGCGTGGACCCGGACTCGCTGCCGGGGCCGGGCCGCAGCGCCTACGAGCTGCTGGACGCGCTGGGGCGGGATGTGCGGTCGCTGCTGGTCATGGGGTCGAATCCGGTCGTGTCGGCGCCGCACGCGGGACACGTCGAGGAGCGGCTGCGGTCGCTGGACTTCCTGGCGGTCGCGGATGTGGTGCTGTCGGAGACGGCGGCGCTGGCCGATGTGGTGCTGCCGGTGACGCAGTGGGCGGAGGAGAGCGGGACGACAACCAGCCTGGAGGGCCGGGTGCTGCTGCGGCAGCGTGCGGTCACACCGCCGGAGGGGGTGCGCAGCGACCTGGAGGTGCTGCACGGGCTGGCCGGGCTCCTGGGGCACGGCGAGGGCTTCCCGGCCGACCCGGAGAAGGTCTTCGACGAGCTGCGGCGTGCGTCGGCGGGCGGTCCGGCCGACTACGCGGGCATCACCTACGCCCGGATCGCCGCGGAGGACGGGGTGTTCTGGCCCTGCCCGGACGAGGAGCACGCGGGAACGCCGCGGCTGTTCCTGGAACGGTTCGCGACGGACGACGGACGGGCCCGGTTCGTCCCGGTCACGCACCGGCCCGCCGCGGAGGAGACGGACGCGGAGTACCCGGTGGTGCTGACGACCGGACGGGTCGTGTCCCAGTACCAGTCGGGGGCGCAGACCCGCCGGGTGGCCGAGCTGAACGCCGCCGCGCCGGGCCCGTTCGTGGAGCTGCATCCGCGGCTCGCCGAGCGGATCGGGGTGGCCGAGGGCGAGAGCGTCGCGGTCACCTCGCGGCGTGGGCGGGCGGTGGCACCGGCCCGGATCACCATGGCGATCCGACAGGACACCGTGTTCATGCCGTTCCACTGGCCGGGCGAGGGCCGGGCCAACTCCCTGACGAACCCGGCGCTGGACCCCGTGTCGCGCATGCCGGAGTTCAAGGTGTGCGCCGTGCGGGTGGAGGCCGCCGGCTGAGCCGGTCACCGCCCGGCACGGGTGTGCCGCCGGTGCGCAGGGATCGGGTCACGGCGGTGGCGGCGAGGTGGACCCAGGCGCGGACGGGCTCACCGGACCCGGGCTCGCCGGAACCGCCGCCGGGTGTGTCCGGCAACGGCCCGGGTACCGCCCGGCGGGTCACCCGCTCGTACAGCTCGCGCGGGTGTCCGGCCCCAGGTACTGCTCCAGGTCGTCCAGGAGCCCGGGCGGTTTCCGCGTACACCCCGGGCAGTTCCGCGTACGCCCCGGGCAGGGCGGTGACCAGCGCGCCGTGGACGGTGCCGTGGCCCCCGATCACGTACGGGCGGCCCGGGGCCCTCGCAGAGGAGGACGGCCGGCCGTTCCTCGTGGGTGCGGCCCCGGAGGAACCGGTCGTGCTCGGGCTCTCCGGGGAGCAGCGTGCCGGCACGAAGAAGGGCAGCCGGAGGTCCGTCACAGCGAGGCGACAGGCGCCGTTTCCGTGGACACCCAGGCGAGGTAGCGGTCGCTGCCGCGTACGACGGGCATCGCGATGATCTCCGGCGTCTCGTAGTCGTGGGCCGCGGCGAGGTGGGCCTCCAGCTCGTCGTACCGCTCGGCCGTGGTCTTGAACAGCACCTGCCACTCCTCGCCGGTCTCGACAGCGTCCTGCCACCGGTAGACGGAGGTGACGGGGCCCGGGATCTGTGCGCACGCGGCGAGCCGCGCGTCCACGGCGCCCCGGGCCAGGGCGTGGGCCTTCTCCTCGCTGTCCGTCGTGGTCAGTACGGCCAGCCATGCGGGCTCGGTCATCCCCGGTTCTCCTCGTTCTCGGCGTCCGTGGCCCCTCGATTGTCGCCCCCGCGGCATCAGACGCCGTACGGGTGCCGGGTCCTGGCCTCGCGCAGGGCGCGGCCCCACCAGACCAGCTGATCGAGCATCCGCTCGGCCGCCCCGTCGGCCTGGGCCGGGTCCTTGGGCACACCCCGGTCGTCGAAGAGGGCGCCCGCGTTGTGGAAGGAGACGGTGTCGCGTACGGAGACGGCGTGCAGTTCGGCGAAGACCTGGCGCAGGTGCTCGACGGCCCTCAAACCGCCGGAAACTCCGCCGTAGGACACGAACGCGACGGGCTTGGCCTGCCATTCGGCGAAGTGCCGGTCGATGAGGCTCTTCAGCGGAGCCGGGTAGGAGTGGTTGTACTCGGGAGTCAGTACGACGAAGGCGTCGGCGCCTGCCAGCCGCGGGGTCGCGTCCGCGGCTCCGGTGGCGGGCGGTTCGGTATCGGCGACATCGATCAGCTCTGCCTCGACGTCCGGGTGGCCGGCCGTCCGCCCGAGGAACCATGCGGCGACGACGGGCCCGAAGCGGCCCTCGCGGTTGCTGCCGAGGATGACGGCCACCTTCAGCGGGGCGGCGTCCGACAGGGTGGGATCGGGTGTGTCGAGTTCCATGCGCCGCAGCCTCACCCCTCAATCATGGTTGAGGTCAAGCTCCGCTTCCGGACGTCTACGCTGGAAGCCATGACCACTTCCGCGACGGACCTCCACGTCGAGTTCGACGGTCGCCCCGCGACCGCGGAGGACCTGCGGATTCCCGCCTTCGCCGGTTACGGCCATTTCACCGCGATGCAGGTCAGGGATCGTACGGTGCGCGGACTCGCCCTGCATCTGGACCGGCTGGACTCCGCGAACCGGGAACTCTTCGGACTGCCCCTGGACGGGGCACGCGTGCGGGAACTGATCGGGCACGCGCTCGACGGCGCCGGGGCCCGGGACGCGTCCGTCCGGGTGCACGGTTTCCTGCCGCCGGACAGCGCGGCGACGGTACCGATGGTGACGGTGCGGGAGCCGGCCCGGGCGGACGGTGCGCCGCGGAGCCTGATGTCGGTCCCGTTCGCGCGCTCCGTGCCGCACATCAAGCGCCCCGGGGACTTCGGCCAGACCTACTACGGGCAGCAGGCCCGGCGGGCGGGCTTCGACGAGGCGCTGCTGACCTCGCCCGGCGGGATGGTGACCGAGGGGGCGTTCACCAACATCGGTTTCTGGGACGGCACTTCGGTGGTCTGGCCGGACGCACCGGCACTGACCGGCATCACCATGGCGCTGCTGGAGACCGGGCTCGCACGGACGGACCGGCCCTCCGTGCGGCGCGGAGTGACCCTGGACGGACTGGGCGCGTACAGGGCGGCGTTCGTCACCAATTCACAGGGCATCGCGTCGGTCCGCCGGATCGACGACACACCCTTCGCCGTCGACGGGGACCTGATGAAGCTACTCGGACAGGTGTACGAGGACGTCCCTCGCGAGGCCGTCTGACCTCCTCGGCATGCGGGACCATGGGGCCATGCAGATCCATATCGAAGCCTCAGAACTCCCGGGCCGCACCTGCGGTCCTGACACCGACTTCGCCGGTTTCGACAACATCCACGTCGGCGTGCAGCGCAAGGACCGGCCCGGCGAGCTGCTCGGCCTGCATCCCGGCGACGCGGCACGCGCCTCCTGGGACCTGGACTGCACCGCCGTATCCACCGCGGAGGGCATCGAGGTCTCGGGACCGTACGTCCAGGACCGGCTGGGAGGGCGCTTCGTCTACCTGTCCTGGGGCACCGTGGACGGCACCGGCGCCTTCACCATGTTCCGCCGGGCCAAACTGATGATGAGCGACATCGCCCCGGAGGTCCTGGAGGCCGCCTCGCGGACGGGACACCTCACCGCGCGACTGCGTCTCAGCGACGACAGGGGCCGTCCGCGGTGCGCCCGCGTACGCCCGCCGGACATCGCCTGGTCCGCGACGGAGGGGAGCGACCCTCGCGGGGCCTGAGGCGCAGAAGGCATGACACCGCCCTCAGCGGTCCCGGGGGGTGGGCCGGTGAGGGCGGTTGCCGGGGGCCGGCGGGGGGCTGCCGTCCCATGGGGGGTACAGACCGTGTGCCCGGCCGACGCGATCCCATTCAGGTGACCTGCATCACGCCCACGTGGAGGGGCGGTCACCCGATCGGCACCGGACGGGCCCTGCGACCTGCGTCAGCGCCGCGACCTGCACCGGGCCGGACGTACGGGCGCACTACACAGGTCCGTACGGATGAAAGCTGACCATGCGTCAGCATGCGGCCGAGGGGCCCGGCCCTTTACCTCGAAGGCAGGACACATCCGTCTGCCCGGAGGATTTTCATGCGCAGCCCCGCCCGTCTCGTGACCGGTACCGCCGCCGCGGCCCTCACCGCCGCCGCACTCGGCCTCGTCGCCCCGTCCGCGTCAGCGTTTTCGTCCGCGCTTTCGCACGGCATCGGCAGACCGGAGCTCACCGCCGCGACGGCCGCACCCGGGACGGCGGACTGCGGGCCCGAGGGCACGGCCGCCGTGGACCCGGCGGCCTTCTGCTACAGCGGCGAGGCGGCAGCTCAGGAGGAGGGCCTGGCCGCGGTCGAGGGCTGGGAGCCGGCCGAGGGCCCGGACCCGGTTGACGACCTGGCTCCGGCCAACGCCTCGGACCCGGCCACCGCCTTGGATCCGGTTGACGACCTGGCCCCGGCCGACGGCCTGGACCCGGCCGAGGATCCCGCAGCGGCTTCCGGGCCCTCCCGGCCGGACACGGAGGAGGGCGACGCGGGGACCGGGGACGAGTCCGGCGCGGGCAGAGCCCCCGGTACGAAGCCGGGGACCCACCCGGAGCCCCCTCCCGGGACCGACCCCGGATCCGCGAAGCCACCCGTGCCCCCGAGGCACCGGCCCACCACCGCACCCAGCCCCAGCCGGCCCTCCGGGCACGTCGGGACGGGTGTCGGCGGCAGCGCCGCCCCCGACACCGCCCAGATCGCCGCGGGCGCCGGCCTCGTCGGGGCGGCGGCCGTCGCGGGTGCCCTGCTCCTGCGCCGCCGCCGCACGCGCGGAATGTATCGCTGAGGGCGACCGGCAGGGGACGAGACGTGGACAGGACGGCACTGGAAGCAAGGGCCTGGCTGGCGGCCATCGCCGCGCTGTGCGGCATATGGATGGTCCACAACGGTGCGGCCACCTGGACCGTCGCCCCCCAGCCGTCCGCCGCCGAGGCCTTCGCCGCGGGCTCCGCGCCACGGCCCGGTACACGGGTCGCCGCACCGCTGCGTCCCTCCGAACCGGTCAGGATCCGCATCCCGGCCATCGGTGTGGACGCGCCCATGACGGGGCTCGGGCTGGGCGCGGACGGCAGCCTCGACGCACCGCCTGCTGAGAACCGCAACCTCGCGGGCTGGTTCGAGGACGGCACGCCGCCCGGCGCCAAGGGCACCGCGATCGTCGCCGGTCATGTCGACAACGTGAAGGGGCCGGCCGTCTTCTACGCCCTCGGATCCCTGAAGAAGGGGGCCGGGGTCGAGATCGACCGCGGGGACGGCCGCACCGCCGTCTTCTCGGTCGACGCCGTCGAGGTGTACGAGAAGGACCGGTTCCCGGACCAGCGGGTCTACGGCACCACGGCGCGGGCCTCGCTACGGCTGATCACCTGCGGCGGCGGTTTCACCCGTGAGACGGGCTACCTGGGCAACGTGGTGGCGTACGCCCACCTCACCGAAGTGCGGTGATCAGGAGGTCCACTGGTCGTAGCCGAGCTTGGCGACCAGCGAGAACACCACGACGAGCAGGACCCCGCGGACGAAGTCGCTGCCCTTCCTCAGAGCCATCCGCGCCCCGAGCATGCCGCCCGCCAGATTGAATACGGCCATCAGCGCGGCCAGCTGCCACAGGACGGTGCCCTGGTAGGCGAACATCGCCAGCGCACCGCCGTTGGTGCAGACGTTCACGATCTTGGCGGTGGCGGACGCGGTGACCAGGTCGAGGTGGAGCACAGCGGTCAGCGCCAGCACCAGGAACGTGCCCGTGCCGGGCCCGAACAGTCCGTCGTAGAAGCCGATACCGCCGCCGACCAGCACGATCGCGGTGACCGCACGCGCCCGGGTGACCTTCTTGTCCGTGCCGTCACCTGCCACCGCCGTGCCGAAGGACGGCCGCAGCATCACGAAGGCCGCGACGGCGAGCAGCACCACCATGATCACCGGGCGCAGCACGTCGCTGCTGATGCCCGCGGCGAAGAAGGCGCCGGTCATCGATCCCACGAGCGCCATGAGGCCGATGCGTACGGCGGTCCCCACCTGGACGGGCGCTTTGCGCACGTAGGTGACGGCGGCGCCCGAGGTGCCGACGATGGCGACGGCCTTGTTGGTGCCGAGGATGTGGGCGGCCGGGACGTTGGGCAGGCCCAGCAGCAGGGCGGGCAGAAGAAGCAGCCCGCCGCCGCCCACCACCGCGTCGATCCAGCCGGCCGCCGCTGCGGCCAGACAGAGGAAGATCAGGGTGGTGAGCGTTATATCGGGCATGAGCACGACCCTAAGCAGGGGGTGGGGCCACCGTCCATCCGGTTGCCCCGGCCTCACAGAGGGCGATATGACGCGCTGAGCGCAAGGTTCCTCCCGGGAAACAGGGGAGATGCGGTCGGGTAACACCCGCCGCGCACTCTCTTGGACATGAGGACACAGACGGAGAACGCGGCACGGGTGGTGGTGATCGGCGCCGGGATGGCGGGCGCGCGGCTCGCCGCCCGGATCCCCGGTGTCACCGTCATCGGCGAGGAGGCGCACGCACCGTACAACAGGGTGCTGCTGGCCGAGGTGCTCGCCGGCCGGTACGAGCCGGACGTGATCGCCCTGCCGCCCGCCGAGGTGCGGCGCGGGGTGCGGGTCGTGCGGATCGACCGGGCGGACCGGCTGGTGCACTGCGACGACGGCAGCGCCGTCGGGTACGAGCGCCTGGTGCTGGCCACCGGCTCCAACCCGGTGCTGCCGCCGCTGCGCGGGCTCGGCCACCTGCTGCCGGACGGGGTGCATCCCTTCCGCACCCTCGACGACTGCCTGGCCCTGCGCGGCGCGGTACGCCCCGGCGTGCGCGCCGTCGTCATCGGCGGCGGCCTCCTCGGGGTGTCGGCCGCACGCGCTCTGGCCGAGGGCGGCGCCCAGGTGGTGCTGGCCCAGCAGGGCGAGCACCTCATGGAACGGCAGCTGGACCCCGAGGCGGCCGGGCTTCTGCGCCGTCACCTGGAGGCCCTCGGCGTCGAGGTGCACACCGAGTGCCGGGTGCGCGGGCTGCGCTGCACCGACGGCAACACGCCTGCGGTGCGGGCCGTGGAACTGGCCGACGGCTACGAGCTGGAGGCCGCGATCACGGTCCTGGCCTGCGGGGTCCGTCCCAGGGCGGGCCTGGCCCAGGCGGCCGGGCTCGAGGTCCGCAAGGGCGTCGTCGTGGACGACGAGCTGCGCACCTCGGACCCGTACATCCACGCCGTCGGCGATTGCGCCGAACACGACGGGACGGTCTACGGGCTGGCGGGAGCCGCGCTCGAACAGGCCGACGTACTGGCCGAGGTGCTGGCCGGACGCCCCGCCCGCTACGGGGGCACCCGGGCCCTCACCCGGCTGACCCTGCGCTCCCCCTCCGCCGCTCCCGTCGCCGCCGGGGCCCCCGGCGGACTCGACCTGGCGGCCTTCGGCGACTCCCGCCCGATGCCCGGCGACGACGTGATCCGGCTCGCCGACGCCACCCGGGGTGCCTATCGCACGGTCGTCGTCCGGGGTGACCGACTGGCCGGCGGGGTGCTGTTCGGCGACCTCGCCGCGGTCGGCACCCTGGCCCGGACCTGGCAGGACGACGACCCCCTCCCCGCCGACATGTCCCTGCTCCACCTGCTCACCAACGACGGAGGCTTCTGATGCCGGTGTCCACTCCCCCGACCTCCCCCACCGCGGGCGTGCCGACCATCGTGGTCGTCGGGCACGGCATGGTCGGACAGCGGTTCCTGGAAGCGCTCGCCGACCGCGGCCTGACCGCCGCCGCGGGCACCGCCAGGGTCGTCGTGCTCTGTGAGGAGCCCCGTCCCGCATACGACCGGGTGCAGCTGACCTCGTACTTCTCCGGGAAGACGCCCGAGGACCTCTCGCTCGTCGAGCCGGACTTCATGGAGCGGCACCGCATCGAGCTGTACGTCGGCAACCCGGCGGAGAGCGTCGACCGTGAGGCGCGCACCGTCACCGCGCGCTCCGGGGAGACCTTCTCCTACGACACGCTGGTGCTGGCCACCGGCTCGTACCCCTTCGTCCCGCCCGTTCCCGGCAAGGACGCCGAGGGCTGCTTCGTCTACCGCACCATCGAGGACCTCCTCGCGATCGAGGAGTACGCGAAGACCGCGAAGACCGGCGCGGTCGTCGGCGGCGGGCTCCTCGGCCTGGAGGCCGCGGGCGCGCTGAAGGGTCTCGGGCTCGACACGCACGTCGTGGAGTTCGCGCCCCGCCTGATGCCGGTCCAGGTCGACGACGGCGGCGGCGCCGCGCTGCTGCGAACCATCGCGAACATGGGCCTCTCCGTCCACACGGGTGTCGGCACCCAGGAAGTCACCGCGGGCGAGGACGGCCGGGTCGACGGCATGGCGCTGTCGGACGGTTCCTCGCTCGAGACGGACCTCGTCGTCTTCTCCGCCGGCGTACGTCCCCGGGACCAGCTGGCCCGGGACTGCGGCCTGGAGGTCGGCCCGCGCGGTGGCATCGTCGTCGACGAGGAGTGCCGCACCTCCGACCGCGACGTCTTCGCGATCGGCGAGTGCGCGCTGGCCTCGGACGGCCGGGTGTACGGACTGGTGGCACCCGGTTACGAGATGGCGCAGGCGGTCGCCGAGGTGATCGCGGGCAACGCGGCCTCCTTCACCGGCGCCGACCTCTCGACGAAGCTGAAGCTGCTCGGTGTGGACGTCGCCTCCTTCGGTGACGCGCACGGCGCGGCCGAGGGCTGCCTCGACGTCGTGTACTCGGACTCCCGCTCGGGTGTCTACAAGAAACTGGTGATAGGCCAGGACGGCACGCTGCTCGGCGGAGTCCTGGTCGGTGACGCCGACCAGTACGGCACGCTGCGCCCGATGACAGGCACGGTCCTGCCCGTCGCCCCGGAGCAGCTGGTGCTGCCGGCCGGTGCCGGCGGCCCGGTCACGCTCGGCCCGTCCTCACTTCCGGACGAGGCAGTGATCTGCTCCTGCCACAACGTCACCAAGGGCGCGATCTGCGAGCACACCACGCTCCCCGAGGTGAAGAAGTGCACCAAGGCGGGTACGGGCTGCGGCAGTTGCCTCAAGGTCATCGGACAGCTGCTGCCGCAGCCCGAGGACCAGGGGCTGTGCGGCTGCTTCGCGTACACCCGCAGCGAGCTGTACGAGATCGTCCGCACCCTGGGTATCACGACGTACGCCGACCTCCTCGACTCGCACGGCCGGGAGGCCGCCCGGGGCGGTGACGGCTGCGAGGTCTGCAAGCCCACGGTCGGCTCGGTCATCGCGTCGCTGGCGCCGACGGTGGGTGCGAGCGGCTATGTCCTGGACGGCGAGCAGGCGGCCCTGCAGGACACCAACGACCACTTCCTGGCCAACCTCCAGCGCAACGGCTCGTACTCGATCGTGCCACGCATCCCCGGTGGGGAGATCACCCCGGAGAAGCTGATCGTGATCGGCGAGGTGGCCCGGGACTTCGGCCTCTACACGAAGATCACGGGTGGCCAGCGCATCGACCTGTTCGGCGCCCGCGTCGACCAGCTGCCGCTGATCTGGACCCGTCTGGTGGACGCCGGCTTCGAGTCCGGGCACGCGTACGGGAAGTCGCTGCGCACGGTCAAGTCCTGCGTGGGGCAGACGTGGTGCCGCTACGGCGTGCAGGACTCCGTGAAGATGGCCATCGACCTGGAGCTGCGCTACCGGGGGCTGCGTTCCCCGCACAAGCTGAAGTCGGCGGTGTCCGGCTGCGCCCGGGAGTGCGCGGAGGCCCGTGGCAAGGACTTCGGGATCATCGCCACGGCGCAGGGCTGGAATCTCTATGTGGGCGGCAACGGCGGCGCGACCCCGCGCCACGCGGACCTGCTGGCGCAGGACCTCTCCGATGCCGAACTGGTCCGGCTCATCGACCGGTTCCTGATGTTCTACATCCGCACGGCGGACCGTCTGGAGCGCACCTCGACCTGGCTGGACCGGATCGAGGGCGGCCTGGACCACGTCCGCGACGTCGTCGTCCACGACTCGCTGGGCCTCTGCGACGAGCTGGAGCGGCTGATGGCCGACCACGTCACCGGCTACCGCGACGAGTGGGCCGAGACCATCAACGACCCGGAGCGGCTGCGGCGCTTCGTCACCTTCGTGAACGCCCCCGACTCCCCCGACCCCTCGGTCAAGTTCGTCCCGGAACGCGACCAGGTCAAGCCGGACCTGGACATCCTCGCGGGCCCGGTGCTCGCCATCCGCACTCTTGAAGGGACTTCCTCCTGATGACGACCCAGACGATGGAAACGGCGCAGGACACCCGGACGATCCAGCTCGGGGACGGGGACGGCTGGCTCACCGTCTGCGACCGTGAGCTGCTGACCCCGGGGCGTGGTGTGGCGGCGCTCCTCCCGGACGGCCGGCAGGTCGCGTTGTTCGTGGACCGGGCGGGCCGGGCGTACGCGATCGACAACCGCGACCCGTTCACCGGTGCGTACGTCCTCTCCCGTGGCCTGGTCGGCTCCGCGGAAGGGCGGCCGTTCGTCGCCTCGCCGCTGCTGAAGCAGCGCTTCGACCTGGAGACGGGCGCCTGCCTGGACGACGACGACGTCACCGTGCCGGTCTTCCCGGTCCGCACGGACTGACTCCGCTCCGTTCATCGATCGTTGACGCTCCGTCAACTGCGTACCTCTACTGTCCTGACGTTCGACCCGCCGGGCCGACCGGCCCGGCGGGCCAGCCCGTCACCCGTGGAGTGATCGTGGAACGTCGGACCTTCTTGCGCACAGCGGTGATCGGCAGCTCGGCGGCTTTCGGCGGCACCCTGTGGCGGGGTGCCGCCTTCGCGGACCCGGCCCAGCCGGCCGCGGGCCCCTACGGTGCGCTGCAGGCGGCCAACAGCAACGGCATCCAGCTGCCGAGTGGTTTCACCAGCAGGATCATCGCCCGCTCGGGGCAGACCGTCCCCGGTACCTCGTACACCTGGCACAGCGCACCGGACGGCGGTGCCACCTTCACCGACGGCGACGGCTGGATCTACGTCTCCAACGCGGAGGTGTCCGCGAGCAGCGGCGGCGGGGCGAGCGCGGTGCGCTTCAACTCCTCGGGGGCCGTCACCTCCGCCTACCGGATCCTGTCCGGTACGAACACCAACTGCGCGGGCGGCCGCACCCCCTGGAACACGTGGCTCTCCTGTGAGGAGGTCACCCGCGGCTTCGTGTACGAGACCGACCCGTGGGGCGTGAACGCCGCCGTGCAGCGCCCCGCGATGGGCCGGTTCAAGCACGAGGCGGCGGCCGCCGACCCCGACCACGGCTACGTCTATCTGACCGAGGACGAGACGGACGGCCGCTTCTACCGCTTCCGGCCCACCACCTGGGGCACGCTGTCGTCCGGCACGCTCCAGGTGCTGGTGGCGGGCACCGGCACCTCGGGCCCGGTGACCTGGACGACGGTTCCCGACCCGGACGGATCACCCACCCAGACCCGCTACCAGGTCTCCGGCGCCAAGGTGTTCAAGGGCGGCGAGGGCTGCTTCTACGCGGCGGGCACCTGCTGGTTCACCACCAAGGGCGACAACCGCGTGTGGGCGTACGACGCGAACGCCTCGTCCCTCTCACTCGTCTACGACGACTCGCTCGTCACGGGCGGCGGCGCGCCGCTGAGCGGCGTCGACAACGTCACCCGCGCCGCCTCCGGTGACCTGTACGTCGCGGAGGACGGCGGGAACATGGAGATCTGCCTGATCACCCCGGACGACACCGTCGCCCCGTTCCTGCGGATCGCCGGTCAGTCGGGTTCGGAGATCACCGGTCCGGCCTTCTCGCCGGACGGCAGGCGGCTCTACTTCTCCTCGCAGCGCGGGACGAGCGGGAGCTCGTCCGGCGGCGTCACCTACGAGGTCACGGGGCCGTTCCGCGGCTGAGCCCGCGTCCCGGGGCGGCGGCGACGCCGCTGCCCCGTACCGCCCTCAGGCCTGACCACCGTCGGCCACGGCCTCGGGGGACATCCATACGACCTCCCAGATGTGGCCGTCCGGGTCCTGGAACGAACGGCCGTACATGAAGCCCTCGTCCATCGGGTCGTTGGCGGGCGACCCACCGTTGGCCAGCGCCGCGTCGGCCATCTCGTCGACCTTCTCGCGGCTGTCCGCGCTGAGGGCGAGGAGGACCTCGGTCGTCTTCGAGGCGTCGGCGATCTCCTTCTTGGTGAACTCCTTGAAGCGCGGCTCGCTGATGAGCATCGAGAAGATCGTGTCGCTGATGACCAGACACGCCGTCGTCTCGTCGCTGAACTGCGGGTTGAAGCCGAAGCCGAGCTTCGAGAAGAAGTTCTTCGTCGTCTCGAGGTCCTTGACCGGCAGGTTCACAAAGATCATCTGAGGCTGAGACATGATCGTTCCACTCTTCCGTCGGCACTCTGCGGTGCTCCCGCGCGCTCTGTCCGCGCGCTTACGAGAGGTAGACGACGCCGGCGGGCAGAACTCATCGCTCCGGACGCGAGCAGTTCCTCAGGGCACCGCGAGCGGGGCTCCGCCCCTGATCAGGGCGGCGCCGAGCGGGGTGAGGGTGTGCAGGACCGAGCCGCCGTGGCGCAGGGTGCGGACCAGGCCGGCCTCGCGGAGCACACAGGCGTGCTGACTCGCCGACGCCAGGGAGACCCCGGTCCTGCGGGCCAGCTCACTCGTCGTACAGCCGTTGCCGATGGCCCGCAGGACCGCGGAGCGGGTGTGCCCCACGAGCCGGCCGAGCCAGGGGCCGGGGGCGGTGACGGCCGGGGCTCCGGGGTGGGTGACCGGGTAGACGAGGACCGGCGGGAGGCCAGGGTCGCGGTAGACGACGGGGGTGCCCCGGCAGAAGTATGACGGCTGAAGGACCAGCCCTCGCCCGCCGAGGCGCAGTTCCCTGTCGACGGGGTAATCCGCCTCCAGCACGGGAGCCCGCCAGCGGATCATCGGCGGCAGGGTGGCCAGGAGCTCGTCCGTGCCGCCGTCCAGCAGCGCGCGGCCCCGGACGGCCCGGTCGGCCTCGACGCTCGCCCGGATGTGCGGCCAGTACGGCTCGACCGCGGCGCGGTGATAGGCCCGCAGGGAGGAGATGAGCCGCCCCAACGGCTCCGTACGCCCCTCCGCCAGCGCCTCCGGCAGGGCATCGGGCGTGTGTCCGCCGGACGGCTGCCGCGCGAGGGGGGCGCTCCCTGCCAGCAGTCCGAGTTCCTCGCGGATACGGTCCACGGGTGTGTCGCGCAGCACCTCCATTCCGGCATCGAGTCCGAATGACTCGGCGCCTCCCCCGGACGGCGTCAGGAAGTCGGGGAAATAGCCGCGTTGCGGAACGACCGCGGACAGCAGACGTGCTTCGCCATTCAACCGGGCGCGGGATTCCTTCCGCCATTTCCCGAACACCGTGGAACCCCGCCGGTCTCTCAACCGGTGAAAACTGAGAATGGTCTCCCACATCGCGTCAGGCCTCGTGGCCATCCGCACACGCGAAAGGTCCACTCCGGACACATGGATACGCAGCACCGATCCCCCACCTGTTACACCCGCAATTCCCCCCGCCGAAGGGTATACACAGCGTCACAGGAGGTCACCAGGGGGTTTCGGCCACAGTTGAAATGTCTCGCCCGTATCCCCGCCACCCGAAAAGCTGTACGACGTCGGGTACGCATCCGGCGACACCGGAAGAGCGGGTGAGGGCCGTGGGGGGCTTTACCCGTTCGGCGGCGGTGAGCGACGGTGCGGCTCCGTACCCGGCAGCGGTAAGCGGGTGCGGCCCGGGGTGGGGATCCCCGGGCCGCACCCGGGCCGTACCCGATTTACTCAGCGGACGGTGAAAAGCCAACCACCCGCGGGTTCGCCCTGCAATTGACGAAGCGACGACACCCCCGCACAGGGTGCCGCCGCTTCCGGGTAATCCGGTTCCGCCGTCGGACCGATGAGGGTCCTTGTGATCCGCCGGCGGTATCCGGAGTCGTGCCGGGCGCCGGCCGCCCTCGTTCAGCGGCTGTCGCTGCCCCGCGATCCGGCGGCGGCCCGGCCCGCTTCCAGCCGGGCGACCGGAATGCGGAACGGTGAGCAGGAGACGTAGTCCAGACCCACTTCGTGGAAGAAGTGGACCGACTCGGGGTCCCCGCCGTGCTCACCGCAGATGCCGAGCTTGAGGTCCGGGCGGGTGGCCCGGCCGGCTTCCACGGCGCTGCGTACGAGTGAGCCGACGCCGTCCTTGTCGATCGTCTCGAACGGCGACACCCCGAAGATGCCCTTCTCCAGGTACGCGGTGAAGAACGAGGCCTCCACGTCGTCGCGGGAGAAGCCCCACACCGTCTGGGTGAGGTCGTTCGTGCCGAAGGAGAAGAACTGCGCGGCCTCGGCGATCTGACCGGCGGTCAGCGCGGCGCGGGGCAGCTCGATCATCGTGCCGATGGTCAGCTTCAGCTGGGTACCGGTGGACGCCTCGACCTCCGCGATGACCCGGTCGGCCTCCTCGCGGACGATCTCCAGCTCCTGGACCGTGCCGACGAGCGGGATCATGATCTCGGGGCGCGGGTCGCCCTTGGCGTTCTTGCGGTGGGCGGCCGCTTCCGCGATCGCACGGACCTGCATCGCGAACAGCCCCGGGATGACCAGCCCCAGACGGACACCGCGCAGGCCCAGCATCGGGTTCTGCTCGTGCAGCTTGTGCACGGCCTGCAGCAGGCGCAGATCGTTCTCGTTGGCGTCCTTGCGGGACTCGGCGAGCGCGACCCGTACGGAGAGCTCGGTGATGTCGGGCAGGAACTCGTGCAGCGGCGGGTCGAGCAGCCGGACGGTGACGGGCAGCCCGTCCATCGACTCGAACAGCTCGATGAAGTCGGCCTTCTGGAGCGGCAGGAGCGCGGCCAGCGCGGCCTCACGCTCGTCGTCGGTGTCCGCGAGGATCAGTTTCTCGACCATCTCGCGGCGCTCGCCGAGGAACATGTGCTCGGTGCGGCACAGGCCGATGCCCTGGGCGCCGAAGCGGCGGGCCCGTGCGGCGTCCTCGGCGTTGTCCGCGTTCGCCCGTACCCGGAGACGGCGCACCCGGTCGGCGTACGCCATGATCCGGTGCACGGCGGCGACCAGCTCGTCGGCGTCGTCGGCACCCGCGTGCATGCGGCCCTCGAAGTACTCGACGACCGGGGACGGCACGACGGGCACCTCACCGAGGTACACCTTGCCGGTGGAACCGTCGACGGAGACGAGGTCGCCCTCCTCCACGACGGTGTCCCCGACCGTGAGCCGGCGGCGCTTGGTGTCGACCTCGATCTCCTCCGCGCCGCAGACACAGGTCTTGCCCATGCCGCGGGCGACGACGGCGGCGTGAGAGGTCTTGCCTCCGCGTGAGGTCAGGATGCCCTCGGCGGCGATCATCCCGTCGAGGTCGTCGGGGTTGGTCTCGCGGCGGATGAGGATGACCTTCTCGCCCGACCGCGACCACTTGACGGCTGTGTACGAGTCGAAGACGGCCTTGCCGACCGCCGCCCCCGGCGACGCGGCGATGCCGCGGCCCAGGAGCACCGTCCTGGCCTCGTCGTCGAAGCGGGGGAACATCAGCTGGGCGAGCTGGGCCCCGTTGACCCGCTGGAGCGCCTCGGCCTCGCCGATGAGGCCCTGGTCGACGAGCTGGGTGGCGATCCTGAAGGCGGCACCGGCGGTGCGTTTGCCGACCCGGGTCTGGAGCATCCAGAGCTGACCGCGCTCGATCGTGAACTCGATGTCACAGAGATCCTTGTAGTGGGTCTCCAGCGTCTCCATGATCTTCATCAGCTGGTCGTACGACGCCTTGTCGATCGACTCGAGCTCGGCGAGCGGCACCGTGTTGCGGATACCCGCGACGACATCCTCGCCCTGCGCGTTCTGCAGGTAGTCGCCGTAGACGCCCTGGTGGCCACTGGCCGGGTCACGGGTGAAGGCGACGCCCGTACCGGAGTCGGGGCCGAGGTTGCCGAAGACCATCGAACAGATGTTGACGGCCGTGCCGAGGTCGCCGGGGATGCGCTCCTGACGGCGGTAGAGCTTGGCCCGGTCGGTGTTCCACGAGTCGAAGACCGCCTTTATGGCCAGGTCCATCTGGTCGCGCGGGTCCTGCGGGAAGTCCCGCCCGGCGTCCCGGGTGACGATCTCCTTGAACCGCTTGACCAGCTTTTTCAGGTCGGCCGCGTCGAGATCCACGTCGACCGTGACGCCCTTGGCCTGCTTCGCGGCCTCCAGCGCCTCCTCGAAGAGGTCACCGTCGACCCCGAGCACGGTCTTGCCGAACATCTGGATGAGGCGGCGGTACGAGTCCCAGGCGAAGCGCTCGTCCCCGGCCTGGGCGGCGAGGCCCACGACCGAGGCGTCGGAGAGGCCGATGTTGAGGACCGTGTCCATCATGCCGGGCATCGAGAACTTCGCACCGGACCGGACCGAGACCAGCAGCGGGTCGTCGGCCTGGCCGAGGTTCTTGCCCATCCGCTTCTCGAGCGCCTCGAGGTGTGCACCGACCTCTTCGCGCAGCTCGGCCGGTTCGTCACCGCTGTCGAGGTAGACCTTGCAGGCCTCGGTGGTGATGGTGAAGCCCGGAGGGACGGGCAGCCCGAGGTTGGTCATCTCGGCGAGGTTGGCACCCTTGCCGCCCAGAAGATCTTTCAGATCCTTGTTGCCCTCGGTGAAGTCGTAGACGAACTTCTGGGGATCTTTGTTTTCCGACACGGGTCTCGACTCCTCGAGGACGCGGTGGCTGCCCTGACGGCGAGGAACATACCCAGATCGAAGGTGTCTGGGTACGGCCACCTGCGCGTCGTGAGGCCTCAACCACCCATCCGCCAGCAGATCGAAAGTAACGCGCCGGCACTCCATGACGAGAGGGATCATTCACCCCTTGAAGCCATTATCACGAAAGGTAGGCAGAAACATGCAGCTCGCACACGCTGAGTAAGGGATGGTTTGATCGATCAAAGTAAACTCGCCTGGCACCCAGTGCCACCATTTGAGAAGTACAGCATCCACAAGGACGCTCATCTGAGCCATGCACCCCTCAGGGGTGGCGAGAATCACGCCCATACCCGCGCTCAGATGTCACCATCCGGACGCCTGCACGTCTGCAATGAATCACCTCGCAGCCACCACACACTGACGGAACGTGATGACGTGACTCGAGGAGACGGCGGTTGCGCGCGTCGACCGAGGAAAACGCCAGGGAACGCACCGGATTCCATGAGAAAAGCCCGCTCATCTGAGCGAGCTTCTCTTTGGGGCACCCGGTGCCCCCTGATGCCAGGCCGACGCTCAGCCGCCCGACGTGTCCAGCTCCGCGTCGGCGCTCACACCCGCGCAGTCGTACGGGTCCTTGAGCCAGCCGTCCGGCAGCGCCACCCGGTTGTTGCCGGAGGTACGGCCCCGGGGGCCGTCCGCGCCGTCCGGCCAGGGCTGGTCCAGGTCGAGCTCCTGGAGCTGCCCGCCCAGCTCCTCCAGCGACGAGGTGACCGCGAGCTTCCTGCGCATGTCCGAGCCGACGGCGAAGCCCTTGAGGTACCAGGCGACGTGCTTGCGGAAGTCGATCACGCCACGGCTCTCGTCGCCGATCCACTCCCCCAGCAGCGTCGCGTGGCGCAGCATGACGTCCGCGACCTGACGCAGGGCGGGCGCCTGCCTCGTCCCCGTGCCTTCGAAGGCGCTGACCAGGTCGCCGAAGAGCCAGGGGCGCCCGAGGCAGCCGCGGCCCACGACGACTCCGTCGCAGCCCGTCTCGCGCATCATCCGCAGGGCGTCGTCAGCGCTCCAGATGTCCCCGTTGCCGAGGACGGGGATCTCCGGGACGTGCTCCTTGAGGCGCGCGATGGCGTCCCAGTCCGCGGTGCCGCCGTAGTGCTGGGCAGTGGTCCTGCCGTGCAGGGCGACGGCTGTGACGCCCTCCTCGACGGCGATGCGACCGGCGTCGAGGTAGGTGGTGTGGTCGTCGTCGATGCCCTTGCGCATCTTGATGGTGACCGGGAGCTCGCCCGCCTGTGCCACGGCCTCACGCAGGATCGCGCGGAGCAGGGGCCGCTTGTACGGGAGCGCGGAGCCGCCGCCCTTGCGAGTGACCTTGGGGACCGGGCAGCCGAAGTTCAGGTCGATGTGGTCGGCGAAGTTCTCGTCGACGATCATGCGGACCGCCTTGCCGACGGTGACCGGGTCCACACCGTACAGCTGGATGGAGCGCGGGGTCTCGCTCGCGTCGAAGTGGATGAGCTGCATGGTTTTCTCGTTGCGCTCGACCAGCGCCCGCGTGGTGATCATCTCGCTGACGAACAGCCCCTTGCCGCCGGAGAACTCACGACACAGGGTGCGGAAGGGCGCGTTGGTGATGCCGGCCATGGGGGCGAGCACGACCGGCGGCTGCACGGTGTGCGGGCCGATCCGGAGCAGCGGGAGGGCAGGGGCGAGCGTGGTCATGGCCCCATTGTCCCGCACCCGGGCGACGGCGCGGATGCGGCCCGTGCGGGGGACGTACGTCACCTGGCGCGGCCCGGCCCAGGGGCCCCGCCACAGATCGGTGTGGTCGAGGCGGAGCGGCCCCGCCCGGGCGTCACGGCAGGACACGGGCCCGGATCACCGAAGTGAAACGGGCCCGTGGTCGTACGGGTGGTGCGAGGAGGTCAGCTCCCGGCCGGCGCGTCCTGCGCCGGTGCGTCCTGCGCCGGTGCGGCCTCGGCGGCGCGCTCACGCATCTTGCGCACCAGCTCCTGCTTCTTGTCCTCGGCGGCCTTGCGGTCCTTGTTGCGTGCGGGGTCCGCGCCCTGCTGTTCGGCGCGGGACAGCTTCTTGCGCTGTCCGCCCACGCCGAGAAGGCTGTTGCGGCTCTTGGCCACGGGGTTCTCCCATTCGTGGTGAGGAAATGAGGATGACGTGTGGTGTATCGATCCGATGGGCGACGGGCAGCCGGGCCCGTCGCGCGCTCACTCGTAGATCTGGAAGAACGAAGACATAGCGAAAAGGTACCCCGGCCGCAGGGGGCACCTCATCCGCTTTTTGCGGCCACCCCCGGTGCCGTCTCAGGCAGTCGGGTCGACGGTGGCCTGGTGCGCCTCGGTCAGGTGCTCCTCGGCCTTCAGCCAGGGAAGGAACTGCGCCCCCTTGCGCCATCCGCAGGTGTCGCAGGTCAGCTGCCGCTGCATCCCCGACTTCCTTACGTGCACGACGTGTTCACGGCCGTGTTGATCCCATCTGCTGACCTTGCTCGTGGTCATGGACGGCATCGTGGCCTCCTGTGGACGAGTGCGCCCAGTCTGCACGAAGCCCCCGGTTCCGTGCGGCGGAACCGGGGGCTTCGTGGTGAGGAAAGGGTGCGGTCAGCAGCCCAGGAGGCGGGAGCCGAGGTAGCTCTGGATCTGGTCCAGAGAGACGCGCTCCTGCTTCATCGTGTCGCGCTCACGCACGGTCACCGCATTGTCGTCGAGGGTGTCGAAGTCCACGGTGACGCAGAACGGCGTACCGATCTCGTCCTGACGGCGGTAGCGGCGGCCGATGGCGCCCGCGTCGTCGAACTCGATGTTCCAGTTCTGCCGCAGGTCGGCGGCGAGGCCCTTGGCCTTCGGCGACAGCTGCGGGTTGCGGGACAGCGGCAGGACGGCGACCTTGACCGGCGCCAGGCGCGGGTCGAGGCGCATCACGGCGCGCTTCTCCATGACGCCCTTGGCGTTGGGCGCCTCGTCCTCGTTGTAGGCGTCGAGGAGGAAGGCCAGCAGCGAGCGGCCGACACCGGCCGCGGGCTCGATGACGTACGGCGTGTAACGCTCGCTCTTCTCCTGGTCGTAGTAGGAGAGGTCCGTACCGGAGGCCTTGGAGTGCGCGTTGAGGTCGTAGTCGGTGCGGTTGGCGACGCCCTCGAGCTCGCCCCACTCGCTGCCGCCGAAGCGGAAGCGGTACTCGATGTCAGCGGTGCGCTTGGAGTAGTGGGAGAGCTTCTCCTTCGGGTGCTCGAACCACCGCATGTTCTCCTCGCGCAGGCCCAGGCCGGTGTACCAGTTCCAGCGCTGCTCCATCCAGTACTCCTGCCACTCCTCGTCCTCGCCCGGCTTGACGAAGAACTCCATCTCCATCTGCTCGAACTCACGCGTGCGGAAGATGAAGTTGCCCGGAGTGATCTCGTTCCGGAAGGACTTGCCCATCTGCGCGATGCCGAACGGCGGCTTCTTGCGCGAGGTCTGCTGCACCTGGCCGAAGTTGGTGAAGATGCCCTGCGCGGTCTCGGGTCGCAGGTAGGCGACCGAGCCGGAGTCCTGCGTCGGGCCGAGGTGGGTGGAGAGGAGGCCCGAGAACTGCTTGGGCTCGGTGAAGGTGCCCTTGTTACCGCAGTTGGGGCAGTTGAGGTCGGCCAGGCCGTTCACGGGCGGCTTGCCGTGCTTCTCCTCGTACGCCTCCTCCAGGTGGTCGGCGCGGTAGCGCTTGTGACAGGAGGTGCACTCGGTGAGCGGGTCGGAGAACGTGGCGACGTGACCGGAGGCGACCCAGACCTCGGGGGCCAGGATGACCGACGAGTCGAGACCGACCACGTCCTCGCGCGAGGTGACCATGTAGCGCCACCACTGGCGCTTGAGGTTCTCCTTCAGCTCGACGCCCAGCGGCCCGTAGTCCCAGGCGGCCCTCTGGCCACCGTAGATCTCACTACAGGGGTAGACGAAGCCACGGCGCTTGCTCAGGCTGACGATGGTGTCGATCTTGTCGGCGGCCACGGTGCTCTCTTCATTACGACGACGAAATGGGACAGGGGGCGGCGCGAAGCGCCTGGGTGGGGGGTGATGCTCAACAGACGTGCGGGCGAATGCACCAGATTACCGGCGGGCGCACCCCCTGTATCAAATCGGTGGGGCGCATCGCGGTCATGGGGCTCGGTTCCGGGCATCTCATCAGCCTTGTTGACAATCGTTTCCACATTTGTTGAAAATGACTGTCATGAACGTACGTCGCCTCATACCCACCGCCGCCGTCGCGGGAGCAGTCGCCCTCGGCTTCACCGCGCTTTCCGCCTGCTCCTCCTCCGACGCGGCCGAGGGAGGGAGCGACGGCAAGCTGAACGTGGTGGCGTCCTTCTACCCGATGCAGTTCCTGGCCGAGGAGATCGGCGGGTCCCACGTCTCGGTCACCTCGCTGACGAAACCGGGCGTGGAGCCGCACGACCTCGAGCTCTCCCCCCAGCAGATCGGCGGTCTGAGCGACGCCGACTACATTCTGTTCCTCAAGAACGTCCAGCCCGCCGTCGACGACGCCGTCACCCAGGCCGGTGTCAAGAACACCGTGGACGCGGCCACCCTCACCACCCTCGAGAGCCATGGCTCCGAGGTCGACGGCCACGACCACGGTCACGACCACGGCGCCGAGGACGGCGCGGAGCACGAGGCGCACGAGGGCGAGGAGCACGCCGAGGAGGAGGCCGCCCTCGACCCGCACATCTGGCTGGACCCTGTGAAGTACGCCGAGGTCGCCGAGGGCGTCGGGAAGTCTCTCGAGAAGGCCGACCCCGACAACGCCGCGGACTACCGCAAGAACACCGAGACTTTGGTCGCCGAGCTGAACAAGCTGGACAAGGCCTTCGAGGCCGGGCTGAAGAACACCGCGACCAAGACGTTCATCACCACGCACTCCGCTTTCGGGTACCTCGCCGAGCGCTACGGCCTCGCCCAGGAGGGCATCGCCGGCCTCGACCCCGAGACCGAGCCCAGCCCGGCCCGGATCGACGAGATCCACACCGTCGCCGAGAAGAACAAGGCCACCACCGTATTCTTCGAGACGCTCGCCAGCGACAAGACCGCCAAGACCTTGGCGAAGGACCTCAGCCTGAAGACCGACGTCCTGGACCCGCTGGAGGGAATTACCGACAAGTCCGCAGGCGCTGACTACATCGAGGTCATGGAGTCCAACCTGGCCGCGCTGCAGAAGGCCCTCGGCGCGAAGTGACCCGAGCAGCACCCCGACCCAGCCGCAGCACCCGGAGGCGATCATGCCTGAGCCCAGTACGCCAGAACCCGTGATCAGCATGCGCGGAGCCACGGCGACGCTCGGCGCGCGACCGGTACTGCGCGGTGTCGACCTCGCCGTCCACCGTGGCGAGGTCGTGGCCCTGCTCGGGGCAAACGGCTCCGGTAAGTCCACCGCCGTGCGCTCGGTCATCGGCCAGGTGCCGCTCGACGGCGGGGCCGTCGAGCTGTTCGGCACTCCGCTGCGCCGCTTCCGGCAGTGGGCCCGCGTCGGGTACGTACCGCAGCGCACCACGGCGGCCGGCGGCGTCCCCGCCACGATCCGCGAGGTCGTGGCCTCCGGGCGGCTGTCGCGCACGAAGTTCAGGCCGCTCGGCAAGGCCGACCGGGCGGCAGTGGACCGGGCCGTCGAGCTCGTCGGCCTCACCGACCGCGCCGAGGACTCCGTGAACGCCCTCTCCGGCGGCCAGCACCAGCGGGTCCTGATAGCCCGCGCGCTCGCCGCCGAGCCCGAGGTTCTGATCATGGACGAGCCGATGGCCGGCGTCGACCTGGCCAGCCAGGAGATCCTCGCCTCGACACTCCGCGAACAGGTCGGCGGCGGGGCGTCGGTGCTGCTCGTCCTGCACGAACTCGGCGCGCTGGAGCCACTGATCGACCGGGCGATCGTCCTGCGCGACGGCTGCGTCCTGCATGACGGACCGCCCCCCGAGGCCGTGGGCCAGCACGCCCTGCCCGGCCACGACCACGTACACCCCCACGCGGCCTCCGAGCCCGTCCGGACGGGACTGCTGAGCTGATCATGCTGGAATTCCTGAACCCTCCCTTCATGCAGCGGGCCCTGATCGCTGCCGTCCTCGTCGGGATCACCGCCCCGGCCATCGGCATCTATCTGGTCCAGCGCCGCCAGGCTTTGATGGGCGACGGCATCGGCCATGTCGCGATGACGGGTGTCGGCCTCGGCTTCCTGCTGTCCACCAACCCGGTCTGGATGGCGACGCTCGTCGCCGTGGCCGGATCGGTCGTGATGGAACTCATCCGCTGGTACGGGCGCACCCGCGGCGACATCGCCCTGGCCATGCTGTTCTACGGCGGTATGGCAGGCGGGGTGATGCTGATCAACCTCTCGGACACCGGCTCCAACGCCAATCTGACCTCGTACCTCTTCGGCTCCCTGTCGACGGTCTCCGAGGAGGACGTCACCGCGATCGTCGTGCTGGCGGCCTTCGTGGTCCTGGTCACGGTGGGGCTACGGCGGCAGCTGTTCGCGGTCAGCCAGGACGAGGAGTTCGCCCGGGTCACCGGGCTGCCGGTGCGCGTACTGAACCTGCTGGTCGCCGTGACGGCTGCGGTCACCGTCACCGTGGCCATGCGGGTCGTGGGCCTGTTGCTGGTCAGCGCGCTGATGGTGGTGCCGGTCGCCGCCGCCCAGCAGATCTCGAAGTCCTTCAAGGTCACGTTCGTCCTGGCCGTGGTCATCGGTACGGCCGTCACCGTGGCCGGCACCGTGACCTCGTACTACCAGGACGTGCCGCCCGGCGCGACGATCGTGCTGCTGGCCATCGCCGCGTTCGTCGTGCTGACCGCGCTCGCCACGCCGCTGGCGCGCAGGCGTGCCAAGAACCACGGGAGTGAGGCGGACCGGTGCACCCTTGAGGTACCGGGGGCCCGCCCGGCCCCGGACGACGCACGGGTGTGACCGTGCCGCCGTTACGGGCTGGCACAATGGCCCGACACACGTACGGGCGACACGAGGAGGCAGCTGTGGCGACGGCGCCGATCAGTGGCACGAACGCGGCTCCGGTGCGCGGCCGGTCCACCCGGCAGCGGGCGGCGGTCGCGGCGGCGCTCGACGAGGTCGACGAGTTCCGCAGCGCCCAGGATCTGCACGATGTACTCAAACACCGTGGCGACTCGGTCGGGCTGACCACGGTCTACCGCACGCTCCAGTCACTCGCCGACGCCGGCGAGGTCGACGTCCTGCGCACGACGGACGGTGAGGCCGTCTACCGGCGTTGCTCGACGGGTGACCACCATCACCACCTGGTATGCCGCGTCTGTGGCAAGGCCGTCGAGGTGGAGGGTCCGGCCGTGGAGCAGTGGGCCGAGACCATCGCGGCGCAGCACGGATATGTGAACGTGGCCCACACCGTCGAGATCTTCGGCACCTGTGCGGAGTGCGCGGGCACCGAGGGCTGATCGCGGGCGCAGGACGACCGTCCCCGGAGGGGGCCCCGGCACCGGGGCCCCCTCCGCGCCTGTCAGCCCTTGGTGATGTCCTCGGCGCCGCCGAAGCGCCGGTCGCGCCGGGCGAATTCCAGGCAGGCGTTCCACAGGTCGCGGCGGTCGAAGTCCGGCCACAGGACGTCCTGGAAAACCATCTCGGCGTACGCGCTCTGCCAGATCAGGTAGTTGGACGTGCGCTGCTCCCCGCTGGGGCGCACGAAGAGATCCACGTCCGGCATGTCCGGGTAGTAGATGTACTTCGCGAACGTCTTCTCGTTGACCTTCGAGGGGTCGAGCTTCCCTGCCGCGACGTCCTGCGCGATGCGCTGCGCGGCGTCGGCGATCTCGGCCCGGCCGCCGTAGTTGACGCAGAAGTACAGCGTCATCTTGTCGTTGTCCTTCGTCTGCTCCTGGGCGACCTGGAGCTCCTGGACGACGGACTTCCACAGCTTCGGCATGCGCCCGACCCAGCGGATACGGATGCCGAGCTCGTCCATCTCGTCACGGCGGCGGCGGATGACGTCGCGGTTGAAGTCCATGAGGAACTTCACCTCGTCCGGCGAGCGCTTCCAGTTCTCCGTGGAGAACGCGTACAGCGAGAGGTTCTTGACGCCCATCTCGATGCAGCCCTTGAGGACGTCCATGACGACACCCTCACCGACCTTGTGGCCCTCCGTGCGTGGAAGTCCCCGCTCCTTGGCCCATCGGCCGTTACCGTCCATCACGACGGCGACGTGCTTGGGCACGAGCTCGCCGGGGATCTTCGGCGGGGTGGCGCCGGAGGGGTGCGGCTCGGGGGTCTTGTACTCACGCCGGTTACGGCCGCCGAGCATCCCGCGTACTGCCATGGGCTTCTCTCGTCTCCCTGTGTCACTTCTCTACGTACCGCAGCGAGCGCAGACCGCGCTCCAGATGCCAGTGCAGATAGGCGGACACGAGTCCGCTGCCCTCCCTGACATGACGCGCCTCGGACGCGTCCGCCGTCTCCCAGTCACCGGTGAGCAACGCGCTCAGCAGTTCGACGGCCTCCGCCGAGGGTACGACGCTGCCGGGCACCCGGCAGTCGCCGCAGATGACACCGCCCGCCGCGACGGAGAAGAACCGGTTCGGTCCGGGCATTCCGCACTTGGCGCAGTCGACGAAGCTCGGGGCGTAGCCGTTGACGGCGAGGGAACGCAGCAAGAACGCGTCCAGGATGAGGTTCGGCGCGTGTTCGGCGCGCGCCAGGGTGCGCAGCCCGCCGACGAGCAGCAGGTACTGCTGGACCGCGGGCTCGCCCTCGTGGTCGGTGAACCGCTCGGCGGTCTCCAGCATCGCGGTGCCCGCGGTGTAGCGGGCGTAGTCGGAGACGATGCCGCCGCCGTACGGAGCGATCGTCTCGCTCTGGGTGCACAGGGGGAGGCCACGGCCGATCAGTTCGCTGCCACGTGCGAAGAACTGCACGTCCACGTGCGAGAAGGGTTCGAGCCGCGCCCCGAATTTCGACTTGGTGCGGCGCACCCCGCGGGCCACGGCACGCACCCGCCCGTGGCCGCGGGTCAGGATCGTGATGATCCGGTCGGCCTCGCCCAGCTTCTGCGTACGCAGCACGACGCCGTCGTCCCGGAACAAGCTCATACGCCCATTGTCGCCCACCGGGGCACCGGGAGGTCCTACGAGGCCTACGAGGGCGTACGGAGGATCTACGAGGGCGTACGTGCCGCCTCGAGCAGCTTCGCGGTGTCGGCGGGGCAGAGCTGGAGCGCACTGCCCACCGTGGTCAGCACCTGGCGCTCCGCCTGGCTGTACGGGCCGTCGGCGAGCGCGATCCTGGCGCCCCGCAGCAGGACCGCCTCACGGCCGGCCTCGGCCAGGTGCGGCGCGAGCGGCTCCAGGACCTCATGGAGCTCGATGGCGAGGGCGGCGCCGCAGGCCTCGGCCGCGGGGTCGGTCCCGTCACCGGCCCCCGTCTCGGCGGCGAGCACCTCGACGATGGTGAAGAGCTGCTCCTGGGAGCAGTCGTCGAGTCCCACGTCGCGGACGGTGGCCACGGCGGTCTCCAGGACCGTACGGGAGGTGGTGCCGCCCGCGGCGAGCACGGCCAGCGTGACGGTGTGCACTGCCTCCCGCAGCATGGCGGAGAAGCGGGTGGTGGTGGGGTGGTCGAGGGTGTCCGGTGCGAAGTGTGTCCCGCAGGCGGCGCATTCGACGACGGGCCCCGCGCTGCCCCGGGCGAGCAGCGGCAGTCCGAGGACGGTGAGGCGGTTGCGGCCGGTGAGGCGGCGGTAGTTGCGGTCGCCCCCGCAGCACGGGCAGAAGAACTCACCGTCTCCGACGGTGTCCCAGACGGTACGGATGCCGTAGATGCGCAGCCTCATGGCGCGTTGTCCTTTGGCTGTCCGCACGTCGCACACCTCCGTAACGCCACGGCGACATTGCCGCGTTGCACGTGATGTTAGCCACATGTGTGATGTGACGTCAGCATCTCGGACGTCACAACCCCGGGATATGGCCGAACCCCGCCCACCCTCGACGGGCGGACGGGGCTCTCGGTCCGGGCGGTTCTGCGTCGTATCGGATGTTTGCCCGGAATGCCTTCCGATGGTGTCAGCGGGTCGCGCGGTTGACCGCGGAGACGACCGCCTTGAGCGAGGCGCGCGTGGTGTTGGCGTCGATACCGATGCCCCACAGCACCTTTCCGTCGATCGCGCACTCGATGTAGGAGGCGGCCTGCGCGCTCGCGCCCTCGCTCATCGTGTGCTCGGTGTAGTCCAGCAGGCGGGCGTCGATGCCGATGGCCTGCAGCGCTTGGAAGAACGCGGAGATCGGGCCGTTGCCCGTGCCGGTCAGCACCGTGTCCGTGCCGTCGACGGTGGCCTCGACGGTGATCGTGTCCTGCCCGTCGGAACCGGTCGTCGTCTGACCGGAACGGATCTGGACGCGCCCCCAGGCGTTCTCCGGGCTCGGCAGGTACTCGTCCCGGAAGGTCGACCAGATCTGGGTGGGCGTGACTTCACCGCCCTCGGCATCGGTCTTGGCCTGAATGATCCGGGAGAACTCGATCTGCATCCGGCGCGGCAGGTCCAGCTTGTGGTCGTTCTTCAGGACATAGGCGATTCCGCCCTTGCCGGACTGCGAGTTGACCCGGATGACGGCCTCGTAGGAGCGGCCGACGTCCTTCGGGTCGATCGGCAGGTACGGTACCGCCCACTCGATCTCGTCGACGGTCTTCCCCTGGGCGGCGGCGTCGGCCTCCATGGCGTCGAAGCCCTTCTTGATGGCGTCCTGGTGGGAGCCGGAGAAGGCGGTGTAGACCAGGTCCCCCGCGTAGGGGTGGCGCGGGTGGACCTCCATCTGGTTGCAGTACTCGCTGGTGCGGCGGATCTCGTCGATCTGCGAGAAGTCGATCTGCGGGTCGACGCCCTGCGAGAAGAGGTTCATGCCCAGGGTGACCAGGTCGACGTTGCCGGTGCGCTCCCCCTGGCCGAACAGGCAGCCCTCGATACGGTCCGCGCCGGCCATGATCGCCAGCTCGGCGGCGGCGACGGCCGTGCCGCGGTCGTTGTGCGGGTGGACCGACAGGCAGACGTGGTCACGGCGGGACAGGTTGCGCGACATCCACTCGAACCGGTCCGCGTGCGTGGACGGCGTCGAGCGCTCCACGGTGGCGGGCAGGTTGAGGATGATCTCGCGGCCCTCCTCCGGCTGCCAGACGTCGCAGACGGCCTCGCACACCTCCAGGGCGAAGTCCAGCTCGGTGTCCGTGAAGATCTCCGGGCTGTACTGGTAGCCGAAGACCGTCTCGTCACCCAGGATCTTGTCCGCGTACTCCATGACCAGGCGGGTGCCGTCCACCGCGATCTGCTTGACCTCTTCCTTCGATCCGCGGAAGACCACGCGGCGGAAGGTGGGGGCGGTGGCGTTGTACAGGTGGACGGTGGCGCGGTGGGCACCGACCAGTGATTCGACAGTCCGCTCGATCAGTTCCTCGCGGGCCTGCGTCAGGACGGAGATCGTCACGTCCTCGGGGATCGCGCCCTCTTCGATGATGGAGCGTACGAACGCGAAGTCGGTATCGCCGGAGGACGGGAAGCCGACCTCGATCTCCTTGTAGCCCATGCGTACGAGCAGGTCGAACATCTCGCGCTTACGGGCCGGCGACATGGGGTCGATCAGGGCCTGGTTGCCGTCGCGCAGGTCGGTGGACAGCCAGCGGGGCGCCCGGGTGATGCGGTTGTCCGGCCACGTGCGGTCCGAGATGTCCACGGCCTCGTAACCGCGGTATTTGTGGACGGGCATCCCGGACGGCTTCTGCAGCTGCTTCGCGTTGGTCACCGGGGTGGGGCCACCGACGGGGGAAGGGGTGTTCTCGGCGTGATTCACGGCAGTCATGGCGTACGGCTCCTCTGAGGTCCAGCAGGGGCGGCCGACTGTGTCGCTGCAACAGCGAACTCCGCGGGGAGGGAGCCGGCCTACGACTACAGGCCCTCGCCGCGGCAGCTAAGAAGGAGCAGCCCGAAACGCATGATTCGGCAACACTAACCGAGGGGCGCCTGGTGCGTCGGCCCGTATCAGTATGCGGGATCAGGCCCTGGCGAAGGCGGAACGGTGATACATCACTCTATTTCGTCAATAACGAACGCATTCAGTGACAGCGCGATGACGGAGTGCCACAGTCATTTGCATGCAGCCTCGACCGAACAACGGGTTCCAGCCCGTCTTCTGCACCATCGTGCCGCCCCACGTCCTCGACAAACTGTCCCAGGCCGACGACCCACGCCTGGCCGACCCCGCACGGCGCACCCTGGAGTCCGACGGTGCCCGGCGCCACCATCGGCGGGTGACCGCGCTGGCCCGGACCCCGACGACCGCCCGCACCTCCGCCCCGGTCCCCACCAAGCCCCACCGCACCCTGTACGACTGCCGGCACGGCACGGATCTGCCGGGCGTCAAGGTCCGTGACGAGGGCGACGAAGCCACCCAGGACGCCAGTGTCAACCGCGCGTACGCGGGACTCGGCGCCACCTTCGACCTGCTGCTCACGGAGTACGGTCGCAGCTCGATCGACGGCAAGGGACTGCCTCTCATCGGCTCCGTGCACTACGACGAGAAGTACAACAACGCGTTCTTCGACGGCGAGCAGATGGTCTTCGGTGACGGTGACGGCGAGATCTTCCTCGACTTCACCGTCGCCATCGACGTGATCGCCCACGAACTGGCGCACGGCCTCACCCAGTACACGGCCAACCTGACGTACGAGGGCCAGTCGGGCGCGCTCAACGAGTCCGTGTCGGACGTCTTCGGCTCCCTGGTCAAGCAGTACTCGCTGGGCCAGAGCGCCGACCAGGGCGACTGGCTGATCGGCGCGGGGCTGCTCGCCCCCCGGGTCAGCGGCGTCGCGCTGCGCTCGATGAAGGCCCCTGGCACGGCGTACGACGACGATGTGCTCGGCAAGGACCCGCAGCCCGCATCGATGGACGACTACGTCGAGACGGACGAGGACGACGGCGGGGTCCACATCAACTCCGGCATCCCCAACCGCGCCTTCTACCTGCTGGCCACGGCCCTCGGCGGTAACGCCTGGGAGCGGCCCGGCCGGATCTGGGTCGACGTGCTGACGAGTGGTGAGCTGACCCAGGACGCGTCCTTCACGGACTTCGCCAAACTCACCGTCGCGGCGGCACAGCACAGGTTCGGTGAGGGCGACGAGGCCGAGGCGGTGCTCAAGGCATGGTCGGAGGTGGGCGTGCCGACCCGCTGACCGGGTAGATGAACGCGAGTCCGTCCGGGCGGGGTCAGGCAGGAGCCAGTACGCATGCGCATTCAGGTGAGCCGGACCGGCGGGTTCGCCGGCATCGCACGGCATGGCGAGGTCGAGACCTCGGGGCGGCCCGACGCCGCGGAGTGGGAGGCCCTGGCCGAGGCGGCGCTCACCGCCGGCCGGGGCGGCTCGCACGCGGTGGTGCCGGACGGCTTCCGCTACCGGATCACGGTGGGCGACCGGACGGTCGAGTGCGCGGACCCCCGTCTGACCGAGACACAGCGGACGCTGATCTCCCGGGTCCTCAAAGAGGGCGCGTAGGCCCTCCCCGCCGGTCGGGCGATCACTGGGCCCGGGAGACCGGCCTCAGAACCCCAGCTTGCGCAGCTGCTTCGGGAACCACTTCCCCACGCCACACTCGCGCCCCTCGGCCCCAGGGGCCTCAGCGGCTTCGCACGGCTGCGCCCGCCTCCGGCCGCCGGTCCGGGCCCGGCCTCAGAACCCCAGCTTGCGCAGCTGCTTCGGGAACCACTTCCCCACGCCACACTCGCACCCCTCGGCCCCAGGGGCCTCAGCGGCTTCGCACGGCTGCGCCCGCCTCCGGCCGCCGTCCGGGCCCGGCCTCAGAACCCCAGCTTGCGCAGCTGCTTCGGGTCGCGCTGCCAGTCCTTGGCGACCTTCACGTGCAGGTCCAGGAAGACCGGCGTGCCCAGCAGCGCCTCGATGTGCTTGCGCGACTTCGTGCCGACGTCCTTGAGCCGCTTCCCCTTCGGGCCGATGATGATGCCCTTCTGGCTGGGCCGCTCGATGTAGACGTTCGCGTGGATGTCCAGCAGCGGCTTGTCCGCCGGACGGTCCTCGCGCGGCAGCATTTCCTCGACGACGACCGCGATGGAGTGCGGCAGCTCGTCGCGTACGCCCTCGAGTGCGGCCTCGCGGATCAGCTCCGCGACCATGACCATCTCGGGCTCGTCGGTGAGGTCGCCCTCCGGGTAGAGCGGGGGGCTCTCGGGCAGCAGCGGGGCGATCAGGTCGGCGAGCAGACCCACCTGCTGGTCCTTGACGGCCGAGACCGGGATGATCTCCGCCCACTCGAAGCCGAGTTCCTCGCCGAGGCGGGAGACAGCCAGAAGCTGCTCGGCGAGCGCCTTGGAGTCGACCAGGTCGGTCTTGGTGATGATCGCGATCTTCGGGGTCTTTTTGATCCCGGCGAGTTCCTTGATGATGTACTTGTCGCCCGGGCCGAGCTTCTGGTCGGCGGGCAGACAGAAGCCGATGACGTCGACCTCGGCCCAGGTGGTCCGCACGACGTCGTTCAGCCGCTCACCGAGCAGCGTGCGCGGCTTGTGGAGGCCGGGAGTGTCCACCAGGATCAGCTGGGCGTCGTCGCGGTGCACGATGCCCCGCACCGTGTGCCTGGTGGTCTGGGGGCGGTTGGAGGTGATCGCCACCTTCTGACCGACCAGAGCGTTCGTGAGGGTGGACTTTCCCGCGTTGGGGCGGCCCACGAAGCAGGCGAAGCCGGCCCGGTGGGGGGCGGTGTTCTCAGCCTGCTGCGCAGCAGCTTCTGTGTTCGGTCGAGCGCTCATGGCGCCCATTCTCCCCGATGCGGGCAGCGGCGTTGCACAGCAGGCCGTGGCCGCCCCCGGATCAGCCCGCGGCGACCGTGGACCGGAGCGTCCCGTCGGGCCCCGCGAGCAGCACGGGTGTGTCAGGCCCGCCCAGGTCACGGACGGCGGCGCGGTCGGCGTCCGAGGCGCTCACGGCCTCGGAGACGACGGCGGCCGCCTCCAGGGATGTGGCGCCGCTGGCCACCGCCATCGCGACCGCGGTCTGCAGCGCGCTGAGCTTCAGCGACTCCAGGGTCACGGTGCCGGCGGCGTACGTACGTCCCGTCTCGTCCCGTACCGCCGCACCCTCCGGCACTCCGTTGCGGGCGCGGACGCTGCGCGCCAGCGTGACGATCTTGCGGTCCTCGGTACCGAGGTCGGTGCTGTCGGTCATGTGCCGAGCATACGAAGGGGGCCGGCGTCGCCGGGGCGCGGGGCCGCCGTGTTCGCCCTCGCGCCGAAGGTGCGGGTCCTACGGGCGGTCGAGGCGCAGCCGTTCCGCCTTGGGGAGCCCGGCCACCACCAGGTCGTAGCTGTCCTCCACGAGCTCCCGGACCATCCGGTCCGGGAGCTCGGAGACCGTCACGGTGTTCCAGTGACGCTTGTTCAGGTGCCAGCCGGGGACGATCGCGGCGTGCTCCTTGCGGAGCCGCAACGCCTCATCCGGATCACATTTGAGGCTGACCTGCAGAGGCCGCGCGTCGAGCACACCGATGGCGAACACCTTCCCCAGGACCTTGAATACCGAGGCCTCGGGCCCGAAGGGGAACTCCTCCGTGCTCGCGTTGAACTCCAGACAGAAGGTGCGCAGCTCCTGGGGAGTCATGCCGTTTCCATTCCCTCCGGTTCCACCAGCACCGTGACGATCTTGTTCCTGCGGCCCGCCGGGGACTCCGCGGTGAGGCGGAGCTTGCGCCCGTCGGGGAGGTCGACGATCGAGGAGGCTCCGGAGATCGGGACCCGCCCGAGTGCCTTCGCCAGCAGACCGCCGACCGTCTCCACGTCCTCGTCGTCGTAGGCGTCGAGGCCGAACAGCTCACCGAGGTCGCCGATGTCGAGCCGGGCGGTCACCCGGAAGCAGCCGTTCTCCAGCTCCTGGACCGGCGGAAGCTCGCGGTCGTACTCGTCGGTGATCTCGCCGACGATCTCCTCGAGGATGTCCTCGATGGTGACGATGCCGGCCGTGCCGCCGTACTCGTCGATGACGACGGCGACGTGATTGCGGTCCTGCTGCATCTCGCGCAGCAGGTCGCCGGCGTTCTTCGTGTCGGGGACGAACGCGGCGGGGCGCATCGCCGTGGAGACCAGGTCCGCCTCCGCGTCCCGGTTGATGTGCGTCTTGCGGACCAGGTCCTTGAGGTAGACGATGCCGACGATGTCGTCCTCGTTCTCCCCGGTGACCGGGACACGTGAGAAGCCGGAGCGCAGCGCGAGGGTCAGTGCCTGACGGACCGTCTTGTACCGCTCGATGCAGACCAGGTCGGTGCGGGGCACCATGACCTCGCGCACGAGGGTGTCGCCGAGCTCGAAGACCGAGTGCACCATACGGCGCTCCTCGTCCTCGATGAGCGACTCCTGCTCGGCGAGGTCGACCATCGCGCGCAGTTCGGCCTCGCTGGCGAAGGGGCCCTTGCGGAAACCCTTGCCCGGGGTCAGCGCGTTGCCCAGGAGGATCAGCAGCTGCGGGATCGGCCCCATGATCCTGGCCAGCGGCAGCAGGACGTACGCCGCGGCCGTGGCGGTGTTCAGCGGGTGCTGGCGGCCGATGGTGCGCGGCGAGACCCCGATCGCGACGTAGCTGACGAGGACCATCACGCCCATGGCGACGGCCAGGGCCTCCCAGGTCTCGGAAATCTCCTTGAGGCAGGCGTACGTGACGAGCACGCCGGCCGACATCTCGCAGGCGACCCGGACGAGCAGCGCCACGTTGAGATAGCGGGTGGGGTCGGCGGCGACCTGTTCCAGCTTGGCGCCGCCCCGGCGTCCTGCCCGCACGGCCTCGGCCGCGCGGAAGCTCGACGTACGCGCGATCCCGGCCTCGGCACAGGCCGCGAGCCAGCCGACGACGATCAGCAGGACGGCGCCGGAGATGAGGGGCACGCTCACGAGACGGTGGGGGCGGGGGACGGACCGGTCAGTCCGCGCTCACCGCGCCAGCCGTCGACGATGGCCGCCTGGAGGCCGAACATCTCGACCTTCTCGTCCGGCTCCTCGTGGTCGTAGCCGAGAAGGTGCAGCACCCCGTGGACGGTGAGGAGCTGGAGCTCCTCGTCCATGGAGTGCTGTGTCTCGGCGTCCTCGCCCTGCTTCTTCGCGACCTCCGGGCAGAGCACGATGTCACCGAGGAGCCCCTGCGGGGGCTCCTCGTCGTCCTTGGCCGGGGGACGGAGCTCGTCCATCGGGAAGGACATGACATCCGTCGGGCCCGGGAGGTCCATCCACTGGATGTGGAGCTGCTCCATGGCGGCGGTGTCCACCACGATCACCGAGAGTTCGGACAGCGGGTGGATCCGCATCCGGGCGAGCGCGTAGCGGGCGATGTCGAGGATCGCCTGCTCGTCGACCTCGGTTCCGGACTCGTTGTTGACGTCGATCGACATGGTGCGCTGCGACTACTTCCCGTTGCGGCCGGTCGGGGCCTTGCCGTTGTCGTACTCCTCGTACGCGTCGACGATACGGCCGACGAGCTTGTGCCGGACGACATCCTGGGAGGTGAGCCGGGAGAAGTGCACGTCATCCACGTCCTGAAGGATCTCCTGGACCTGGCGGAGACCGCTCTTGGTGCCGGTCGGCAGGTCCACCTGCGTGACGTCACCGGTGACGACGATCTTCGAGTCGAAGCCGAGGCGGGTGAGGAACATCTTCATCTGCTCGGCGCTGGTGTTCTGCGCCTCGTCCAGGATGATGAAGGCGTCGTTCAACGTACGTCCACGCATGTACGCCAGCGGCGCGACCTCGATCGTTCCCGCGGCCATCAGCCGGGGGATCGAGTCCGGGTCGAGCATGTCGTGCAGGGCGTCGTAGAGCGGGCGCAGATACGGGTCGATCTTGTCGAAGAGTGTGCCGGGCAGGAAGCCGAGCCGCTCCCCCGCCTCGACGGCGGGCCTGGTGAGGATGATCCGGCTGACCTGCTTGGACTGCAGGGCCTGGACCGCCTTGGCCATGGCGAGATAGGTCTTGCCGGTGCCTGCGGGGCCGATACCGAAGACGATGGTGTGCTTGTCGATCGCGTCGACGTACCGCTTCTGGTTGAGCGTCTTGGGGCGGATGGTGCGGCCGCGGCTGGAGAGGATGTTCTGGGTGAGCACCTCCGCGGGGGTCTCGGCGCCGTCCCCGGTGCCGTTCCCGCTCGCCCTGAGCATGGCGATCGAGCGTTCCACAGCGTCCTCCGTCATTGGCAGACCGGTGCGGAGCACCAGCACCATCTCGTCGAAAAGGCGCTGGATCAGGGCGACGTCGGCCGCGCTTCCAGTCGCGCTTATCTCGTTGCCCCGGACATGGATATCGACGGCCGGGAACGCCGTTTCGATCACGCGCAGCAGCGAATCGCCCGACCCCAGGAGCATCACCATGGGGTGTGCGGCCGGAATGCTGATCTGGGCACGCGCCTGCGGCTGTGTAGGTGACTGAGTCATGGGCCGGCCCTCGGGCCTGCACATACCTCCCGTTGCAGGGCCGTCGCTGCTCGACCGCCTCTGGAGTACCAGCCTACGACTCCGTACCGACAACGCCGAGAGGTTTTACCTGGTGATCATCAGCCCTTCACTGGCGGAAGCCGATGGTCGGGACGGCGCGGCGCAGGGGCCATGACCTGCTCGCGGCGGGCAGAAGCTCCTCCAGGAAGGCGTAGCGCTCCAGCGCCGCCGGGTCCTGGCCGGCGCAGGTGCGCACCTGGTGCCACCAGCCGGCGATCTCCGCCCATCCGGGGGCGGACAGTGATCCGCCGAACTCCTGCACCGACAGGGCCGCCGTCAGGCCGGCGAAGGCGATTCGGTCCGCGAGCGGCCAGCCGGCCAGCGTCCCGGTGACGAACCCGGCGACGAAGACGTCGCCCGCTCCGGTGGGGTCCAGGGCCTCCGCCTCGATGGCGGGCACCTCGGCGGCCGTCCCGGCCTCCCGGTCCACCGCGTAGGCACCCTCCGCCCCCAGGGTGACCACGGCGAGGGGCACCCGTTCCGCCAGGGCGTGGGCGGCGGCGCGCGGGCAGTCGGTGCGGGTGTAGCGCATGGCCTCCTCGGCGTTGGGCAGGAAGGCCAGGCAGTGCCCCAGGTCGGGCAGGGCATCCAGGTCCCAGCGGCCCGTCTCGTCCCAGCCGACGTCGGCGAAGACCATCGCGCCGTCCCGGGCGGCCCCGGCCACCCAGGGCTCGCTGCGGCCCGGAGTCAGCGAGGCGACGGCGGCGCGGGCGCGCGGCGGGCAGTACGGGAGCGTGCGTCCGGGCACTGCGGAAGCGGTGGGGGCCGGGGCCTCATGACCGTGCGAGACCATCGTGCGCTCGCCCTCGTACGCCATGGAGACGGTGACGGGCGAGTGCCAGCCGGGGACCGTACGCGACATGGACAGGTCGATGCCCTCGCCCTGTTCGAGTGCGTCCCAGCAGTACTCGCCGTAGTGGTCGTCGCCGAAGGCCGCGGCCAGCGAGGTGTGCAGGCCGAGCCGGGCCAGCGCGGTGGCCATGTTGGCGACGCCACCGGGGCTGGAGCCCATCCCCTGGGCCCACGACTCCGTCCCGCGCACCGGTGCGCTGTCCAGGCCCGTGAAGATGATGTCCAGGAAGACCGTGCCCGTCAGGAAGACATCACAGGCCGGGTCCTGCGGTGCGCGCAGCCCGAGCAGCGGGTCGATGCCTTGATTGGCTGTGCTCACCGTGCGCTCCCCGGCCGTGGCTCATCTGAACAGTGCGTGATCCGGCCAGTGTGCCGGATTCATCGCCGTATCCGGAGGGCCCGCGCCGTACCGCGCGCACTCACCCTCACCTGCGTAAACGTGCGCTGCTACCCGGCCCCAGGACCCATAAACCTACATGTGATCTAGATCACATCGAGCTGACTGTCCGTCGGCTGGGCGCGCTTGATACAAATTGCCCCGCGAGCACCGATCGGGACAGTCGACGACGAGTGCCGCTTCTCCCGCGTTCCCCCGCTTCCCGCTCCCCTGCCTTACCCTCCCCTGCCTCCTTCTGCCTCCTCCGGCATGTCTTCAGGAAACGCCCATGTCCTCGCGCACTCGCGCCGCGTGGCCTCTGGTGGCCGTGTTCACCGCCGGTTACCTCGCCGCCTATCTGCTCCCCACGATCGTCGGCCGCCTCAGCACCTATCTGGGGCTGAGCTCGGCCCAGGCCGGTCTGGTCGGCAGCGCCCTCCTGCTCAGCTCGGCCACGGCCGGCTTCGCGCTGGCAGAACGTGTCGAGAGATACGGGTCGCGGAGACCGGCACGTGCGGGGCTGCTGCTCGCCGTGCTCGGCTACGGCTGCGCGGCGCTGACCACCTCGGTGCCGCTGGTGATCCTGGGCGTCGTGGTCGGTGGTTTCGGCTCCGGTACGGCGACCGCCGTCGCGGCGTCCGGCATCGCGGCGCAGCACGATCCGCACCGGACCTCGTCGCTCGGGCTGCTCAGCGTCTCCGCGACGGCCGGGGCCCTCTATCTGACGGTCCCCCACCTGGGCGGCGGCCACCGGCTGCCGTTCGCGGCCATCGCGCTGGTCGCCCTGCTCGTCTGGCCCGCCACCGCCCGGCTGGGCGGCTCCACGCCCGTCGGCGGGACGTCGCCGGTGCAGGGACGGCTGCCGCACCGGCGGTCAGGGCTCGTGCTGGCCGGCGGGATGCTCGTCTGGTCCATGGCGCAGAACGCCCTGTGGGGCGTGAGCAGCCGCATCGGTGCCGACCAGGTCGGCCTCTCCGAGGTGACCGTCGGAGCCGTGTTCGCCGCCGCTCTGGGCGCGGGACTGCTGGGCGTCATGGGTGCCGGCGTGCTGGGAGCCCGGCTCGGGCGGGCGGTGCCGATCGGTCTCGGCACGATGATCATCGCGGGGAGCATCGTGCTCAGCTCCTCGGCCGACGACCTGGGGTCGTTCGCGACCGGTGAGATCGTGTGGAACACCTTCTACCCGGTGGTCCTGTCGTATCTGATCGGGCTGGCGGCCTCGCTGGACGTGCGCGGCCGCTGGGCGGTTCTCGCGGGTTCGGCCTCATCCGTCGGTACGGCCTGCGGCCCCCTCCTCGGCAGTGTGCTGTCCGAGCAGGCGGGCTACGCGGTGATGGGCCTGGTCCTGGGGGCCGCCACCCTCCTGGTCGCGGCCCCCGTCACCGCGGTGGCGCTGCACACCGGAGGACGCCCGCTGGTGCCCGGTTCCGTCCGGCGCAGGGGCGGTGCCCCGGCCGCGCTCCTCGCCGCCACGACCAACAGCCTGTCCGGCGCGGTACCCAAGCTGGGTGCGCCGGAGCAGGCGGTCGCGGAGATCAGCATGCCCGCGCTGCGGCGCAGGCGTCCGGTGCGGAGCGCGTTCCGGACGGCCGGCGGGGCCGGTCAGTCGAACGCGTACGCCTCGACCTCGGAGAGGTAGCGCGCCCTGCGCTCCTCGTCGTGGTCGAGGAAGGCCGCTTCGAAGGAGTTGCGGGCCAAAGTGCGCAGCTGCTCACGGCCCAGGCCGAGCGCCTCGTGCACGGCGTGGAAGGTGTCTCCGACGTATCCGCCGAAGTAGGCCGGGTCGTCGGAGTTCACCGTGCAGAGCAGGCCCGCGTCCATCATGGACCGCAGCGGGTGCCGCTCCAGGACGTCGATGGCGCGCAGCCGTACGTTCGAGAGCGGACAGAGCGTCAGCGGGATCCGCTCGGAGACCAGCCGGTCCACCAGCTCCGGGTCCTCCATGCAGCGCAGGCCGTGGTCGATCCGTTCGACGCCGAGGACGTCCAGGGCCTCCCGGATGTACTCCGGCGGGCCCTCCTCGCCCGCGTGGGCCACCTTGCGCAGGCCGAGGGCCGTGGCCGCCGCGTACACCTCGCGGAACTTCGCGGGCGGGTGGCCGACCTCCGCCGAGTCGAGGCCCACGCCGCTGATGCGGTGCAGATAGGGCCTGGCGGCTTCCAGGGTCTCCAGCGCCGACTCGGCGGACTTGTCGCGCAGGAAGCACATGATCAGCTGGGTGGAGACGCCGTGCGTCTCCTCGCTGCGATCCAGCGCCCTGCCGAGCCCCTCGATCACGGTGCCGATCGGGACGCCACGGCCGGTGTGGGCCTGCGGGTCGAAGAAGATCTCCGCGTGCCGGACGCCCTGGGCGGCGGCGCGGGCGAGGTAGGCGTCGATCAGCTCGGCGAAGTCCTCCTCGGTGCGCAGCACCGCCATGAGGGCGTAGTAGAGGTCGAGGAAGCTCTGCAGGTCGTCGAAGAGGTAGGCGGTACGCAGCTCTTCGGTGTCCGCGTAGGGCAGGTCCACGCCGTTGCGTGCGGCGAGGGCGAAGGCCAGCTCGGGTTCGAGGGTCCCTTCGATGTGGAGGTGGAGTTCGGCTTTGGGGAGGTGCACGGGGTTCTCGTCACGTGTGGCGGGTGGGCACCGGGACCGTGATCAGGTCCTGGGCGATGGTCAGTTCACCTTCGAAGCCGGCCGCCCTGGCCTGGCGCTCGAAGGCGTCGGGGTCGGTGTAGCGCTGGGAGAAGTGCGTCAGCACGAGGTGCCGTACGCCCGACTCCTTCGCCACCCGGGCCGCCTGTCCGGCGGTGAGGTGGCCGTGGTCGGCGGCGAGCCGGCTGTCCTCGTCGAGGAACGTCGACTCGATGACCAGCATGTCGCATCCCTCGGCGAGGGCGAACGCCCCGTCGCACAGCCGGGTGTCCATGACGAACGCGAAGCGCTGTCCGCGGCGGGGCTCGGAGACCTCTTCCAGAGGGACGCCGCGCAGGGCCCCCTCCCGCTGGATCCGTCCAACGTCGGGCCCGCCGATGCCGTGCTCGGCGAGCTTCGCGGGCAGCATGCGCAGCCGGTCGGGCTCGGTGAGGCGGTAGCCGTAGGAATCGACGGGGTGCGAGAGCCGGTGGCTGTCGAGGGTGTACGCGTCAGTGGTCGCGAGGGCGCCGTCGGCGGCGACCGGGGCCTCGGTCAGCCGGACCGACTCGCGGTAGGCGGTCGCGTACCGCAGCCGGTCGAAGAAGCGCTGTCCGCTCGCCGGGAAGTGGGCGGTGACGGGGTGCGGGACCTGGTCCAGGTTGATCCGCTGAATCACTCCGGCCAGGCCGAGGGAGTGGTCGCCGTGGAAGTGCGTGACGCAGATCCGGTTGATGTCGTGCGCGGCGACGCCGGCCCGCAGCATCTGACGCTGGGTCCCCTCGCCCGGGTCGAAGAGGATGCCCTCGCCGTCCCAGCGCAGCAGGTAGCCGTTGTGGTTACGGTGACGTGTCGGCACCTGGCTGGCGGTGCCGAGGACCACGAGTTCTCGTACGGACACGGGTGGTGACCCTAGCCGGGGGGCCACTGCATCCCGCGGCCGCCCAGGACGTGGGCGTGCGCGTGGAAGACGGTCTGTCCGGCGCCGGCACCGGTGTTGAGGACGATGCGGTAGCCGCCCTCGACGATCTTCTCGTCGGCGGCGACCAGGCCCGCCTCGCGCAGCACCGCGGCGGCGGTCTGCGGTTCGGCGGCGGCGAGGGCGGCGGCGTCCGGGTAGTGCGCCTTGGGAATGACCAGGACGTGGGTCGGAGCCTGGGGGTTTATGTCGCGGAAGGCGACGGTCGTGTCGCTCTCGCGGACGATCGTCGCCGGGATGTCACCCGTGACGATCTTGCAGAACAGGCAGTCGGTCTGCGGTTCTCCCGCCATGGCCCGGGCCTCCTCGGTCGTTCGGTGAGCGTGATCGGTACACCGGCATGCTATCCGGCCGTACCCGGCGGACGGACGGTCAGCGTGTCCCGGGCCTGTGAACACCCCGACAGTCATCAGGATGGGTTTCGAGCCCGGTCCGGGAACAGCGCCTGCTGGGGGACGCTCGCCCGGTCCTCGGAACGGCTCCTGGGGTCTCCGGCCCTCAGCTCCAGCGCCCGGTGCGTCCCATCAGCAGGGCCGCCGCGGCCGTCCCCGCGGTCGAGGTGCGCAGTACACTGGGGCCGAGCCGGTACGCGGGCGCGCCCGCCTCGGCGAAAGCGGCAAGCTCCTGGGGGGAGACCCCGCCCTCCGGGCCCACGACCAGCACGATCGTGCCTTGGGCGGGGAGTTCGGCGGTGGCGAGCGGTTCGCTGCCGGTGTCCCGGTCCTCGTGCAGGACCCCCGCGAAGTCCGCCCCGGCCAGCAGGGCGGCGACCTGTTTGGTCGTCATGGCCTCCGCCACCTCGGGGAAACGGACCCGGCGCGACTGCTTCCCCGCCTCACGTGCGGTGCTGCGCCACTTGGCCAGGGACTTGAGCCCGCGGTCGCCCTTCCACTGCGTGATGCAGCGCGCGGCCTGCCACGGCACGATCGAGTCGACGCCCGTCTCGGTCATCGTCTCCACGGCGAGCTCACCGCGGTCGCCCTTGGGCAGCGCCTGGACGACGGTGATGGAGGGAGTGGGCGCCGGCTCCTCGCGCACCGGCTCCAGACCGCCGACGACGAGCCGGTCCTTGCCCTCGGCCGCCCGTACGACGCCTTCCGCCCACCGGCCCCGCCCATCGGTCAGGACGACGTCCTCCCCCGGGTTCAGCCGCTTCACGGACACGGCGTGCCGCCCCTCGGGTCCGTCCAGGACGAACTCCGGCCCACCGGGCAGTCGTTCGACCACGAAGACCGGTGCCGTCACTGGGCACTCCTCACACTTACTGCCGCACGTGCGGCTTCCATTTCGGCGGCGAGCAGGCCCACGAGCTCCCCGGCGGGCAGCTCGCGTGCCATGCGGTGTCCCTGGCCCGCCCACAGGGCCATACCCTGCGCGTCCCCGGCCTTGGCGGCGGCCCTGCGCAGCCCGCTGGTCAGCAGGTGCACCTGCGGGTAGGCGGCGGGGGCGTACGGGCCGTGCTCCCGGACGAACCGGTTGACCAGCCCCCGCGCGGGGCGGCCGGAGAAGGCCCGGGTCAGGGTCGTGGTAACGAACAGCGGGTTGGTCAGGGCCTGCTTGTGCAGCGGGTGCGCCCCCGACTCGGGGCAGGCCAGGAATGCCGTACCGAGCTGCGCCGCGTCGGCCCCGGCCGCGAGGACGCCGGTGATCTGGGAGCCGCGCATCAGCCCGCCGGCCGCGATCACGGGCAGCCGCACGGATTCGCGGACCTCGGCGATCAGGGAGAGCAGTCCGGTGCCGCTGAGACCGCCCTGCGGATCGTCGCGGTGCGTGGACTGATGGCCGCCCGCCTCTCCGCCCTGGACACAGAGGGCGGCGGCGCCCGCCCACTGGGCGTTCCGCGCCTCCTGGGGCGAGGTGACCGTGACGACGGTGAGCGTGCCGGCGGCGGCGAACGCCTCGAGTACCTCACGGGTGGGGCACCCGAAGGTGAAGGACACCACGGGTACGGGGTCTTCCAGCAGGATCGCGACCTTGGCCTCGTAGCCGTCGTCGCCGCTGGAGTCCGGGTCGCCGAGAGGGGTCTCGTACCAGGCGCCCTCGCCGGCGAGCTGGTGGCGGTAGACCTCGACCGCACTGGGGTCGGCGACCAGCGGCTGCGGCATGAAGAGGTTGACGCCGAAGCACCCGCCGGTCAACCTCCGCAGCTGCTCGACCTCGTTGTACATCCCGTCCGCGGTCTTGTAACCGGCGGCGAGGAAACCGATGCCTCCGGCCTCGGTGACGGCTGCGGCCAGCTCCGGGCGGGAGACACCACCCGCCATCGGGGCCTGCACGATCGGATACCGGCAGAGATCGGTCAGCGCCAAGGACATGACGGCATCGTGCCACGTCCGGCGGATCGTGCCGAATCGGCCCTATATACAGCGGACCGGCCGCCGCATATACAGCGGACCGGCCGCCGCACACACCGCACCGCCCGCCGGTGCGGGACCGGCGGACGGTGCGGTGACACGGCTCAGCGGCCGTTGAAGGCGTCCTTCAGGCGGGAGAACAGCCCCTGCTGCCCTGGCTGGAACTGACCGGTGGGCCGCTCCTCGCCGCGCAGCTTGGACAGCTCCCGCAGGAGGCGCTCCTGTTCGGGGTCCATCTTCGTCGGGGTCAGGACCTCGACGTGCACGATCAGGTCCCCGCGCCCGCCACCGCGCAGGTGCGTGATGCCCCGCCCGTGCAGCGGGACCGACTGACCGGACTGGGTGCCCGGCCTGATGTCGATCTCCTCCAGACCGTCGAGCGTCTCGAGCGGCACCTGCGTACCGAGCGCAGCGGCCGTCATCGGAATGGTGACCGTGCAGTGCAGGTCGTCTCCCCGCCGTTGGAACACGGCGTGGGAGAGCTCGTGGATCTCGACGTACAGGTCGCCGGCGGGGCCGCCGCCGGGGCCGACCTCACCCTCGCCCGCGAGCTGGATCCGGGTGCCGTTGTCGACACCGGCGGGGATCTTCACGGTGAGGGTGCGCCGCGAGCGGATACGGCCGTCACCGGCGCACTCGGGGCACGGCGTCGGGACGACCGTGCCGAAGCCCTGACACTGCGGGCAGGGCCGTGAGGTCATGACCTGGCCGAGGAAGGACCTGGTGACCTGGGAGACCTCGCCACGGCCGCGGCACATGTCACAGGTCTGCGCGGAGGTGCCGGGTGCGGCGCCCTCGCCACTGCAGGTCGTACAGACGACCGCCGTGTCGACCTGGATGTCCTTGGTCGTACCGAAGGCCGCCTCGTTGAGGTCGATCTCCAGCCGGATCATCGCGTCCTGGCCGCGCCGTGTCCGCGAACGGGGCCCGCGCTGGGCGGCGTTGCCGAAGAACGCGTCCATGATGTCGCTGAAGTTGCCGAAGCCGCCGGCTCCGAACCCTCCCGCTCCACCGCCGCCGCCAGAGGCGGACAGCGGGTCACCGCCGAGGTCGTAGACCTGCTTCTTCTGCGGGTCCGACAACACCTCGTAAGCGGCGTTGATCTCCTTGAACCGCTCCTGGGTCTTCGGATCCGGGTTGACATCCGGGTGCAGCTCGCGAGCGAGCCGACGGAATGCCTTCTTGATCTCGTCCTGAGATGCGTCGCGGCGCACGCCGAGTACGGCGTAGTAGTCCGTGGCCACTTACGAATCCGCCAGGATCTGTCCGACGTAACGTGCCACTGCGCGTACCGCTCCCATCGTTCCGGGGTAGTCCATGCGGGTCGGTCCGACCACGCCGAGTTTGGCGACTGCCTCGTCGCCCGAACCGTAGCCGACCGCGACGACGGACGTGGAGTTGAGGCCCTCATGGGCGTTCTCGTGCCCGATCCGTACGGTCATGCCTGAATCCGTTGCCTCACCGAGCAGCTTCAGCAGCACGACCTGCTCCTCCAATGCCTCCAGCACCGGCCGGATCATCACAGGGAAATCGTGCCCGAAGCGGGTGAGATTGGAGGTGCCGCCGATGATCAGCCGCTCCTCCGTTTCTTCGACCAGAGTTTCGAGAAGAACGGAGAGCACCGTGGATACGGTTCCCCGGTCCTCGTTTTCGAAGGCCTCAGGCAGGTCCTGCACCAGCCGGGGGACGTCCGCGAAGCGTCGTCCGACGACCCGGCTGTTGAGCCGGGCCCGCAGATCGGCCAGTGACGTGTCACCGAACGGTGCAGGGCAATCGATCATACGCTGTTCGACCCGGCCCGTGTCCGTGATCAGTACCAGCATCAGCCGAGCCGGAGCCAGCGACAGCAGCTCCACGTGCCGGACCGTCGACCGGGTCAGCGAGGGGTACTGCACGACGGCGACCTGCCTGGTCAGCTGCGCGAGCAGCCGGACCGTGCGGCCCACGACGTCGTCGAGGTCGACCGCGCCGTCGAGAAAATTCTGAATGGCCCGGCGCTCCGGCGACGACAGGGGTTTGACGCCCGCGAGCTTGTCGACAAAGAGACGGTAGCCCTTGTCCGTCGGAATACGGCCCGCACTCGTGTGCGGCTGGGCGATGAAGCCCTCGTCCTCCAGCACCGCCATGTCGTTGCGGACAGTCGCCGGGGAGACCCCGAGCCTGTGCCGCTCCGTGAGCGCCTTGGAGCCGACGGGCTCCTCGGTGCCGACGTAGTCCTGGACGATGGCGCGCAGCACTTCGAGTCTGCGTTCACTGAGCACCGCGCACACCTCCAGCTGTGGTTCTCCGGTGTCTACCTGGCACTCTGTGCGTTCGAGTGCCAGCAGTCCCCCTGGTCAGTGTACGGGGGCGGGGTGGGCCCGGGGCAAGGGCGGCCGGCCACGCCGTCACGGGACTGCGCAGGTCGTTGCCGATAGCGTCGCCCTATGGACGTCTCTTGGGAAGAGCTCGGCTGGGAGCGGTTGGGCAACGGTACGGGGCGGCGGCGCCTTCCCGTCTGGGACGCGACCGCCGCGCTGGTGGCCGGAGCGGAGGGCGTGCTGCTCTACGACACCGGTTCGACGCTCCGGGAGGGCGTCGAGCTGCGGACCCAGGCGGAGGCGATGCTGGGCCGGAGGGTGACGCATATCGCACTGAGCCATCCGCACTTCGACCACGTTCTGGGCACCGCCGCCTTCTCCGGGGCGGAGGTCTACGGGGCGGTCGGCACGGCGGATCTGCTGCGGCGGGGCGCCGAGGAGCTGCGCGCGGACGCGCTGCGGCACGGGATGAGTGAGGCGGACGCCACGGCGGCCACGGACGCCCTGGTGGCCCCGCGACATCAGGTCAGCGGCGAGTGGACGCTCGACCTCGGCGGCGGGTTCCAGGTGCTGCTGGCCAATGTGGGCCCCGGTCACAGCGGCCACGACCTCGTGGTACTCGTGCCGGGCTCCCCCGTCGTGGTGCTCTGCGGCGATCTGGTCGAGGAGTCCGGCGAACCGCAGGCGGGCCGGGATGCGGTCCCCTCGCGCTGGCCGGCCGCGCTGGACCGGCTGCTGGAGCTGGGCGGCGAGGACGCGCTGTACGTGCCGGGCCACGGCGCGGTGGTGGACGCGGCCTTCGTGCGGGCCCAGCGCGACCAACTGGCCGCCCGCTTCGGCGTGTCGTGAAAGGGCGGCCGTTTATCGTCGTGCCATGCGCAGCTACCAGCCGGATCTGACTCCGCCGTGGAAGAAGTCCGCCCACGCTCCCGAGGTCCCCGCCGAGCCCGATCTGGTCGTCGAGGAGGCCCACACCGGCTTCTGCGGGGCGGTGATCCTGTGCGAGAGGACGGCCCAGGGGCCGACGGTCACGCTGGAGGACCGCTTCGGTAAGCACCGGGTGTTCCCGATGGAGCCGCGCGGCTTCCTGCTGGAGGGCAAGGTGGTCACCCTCGTACGCCCGTCGGCCGGCGGTCCCGCCCGCCCCTCCCGTACGGCCTCCGGTTCGGTGGCGGTACCCGGGGCGCGGGCACGCGTGGCGAGGGCGAGCCGGATCTATGTGGAGGGGCGGCACGACGCCGAGCTCGTCGAGCGGGTCTGGGGCGACGACCTGCGCATCGAGGGCGTGGTGGTCGAGTATCTGGAGGGCGTCGACGACCTGCCGGCGATCGTGCGGGAGTTCATGCCCGGCCCGGACGCCCGGCTCGGTGTCCTGGTCGACCATCTGGTGCCCGGATCCAAGGAGTCCCGGATCGCCGCTCAGGTCACCGACGCGCACGTGCTGGTGGTGGGCCATCCGTACATCGATGTCTGGGAGGCCGTGAAGCCGTCGTCCGTGGGCATTTCCGGGTGGCCGGTGGTGCCGCGCGGCCAGGACTGGAAGACGGGCGTGTGCCGTGCGCTGGGCTGGCCGGAGAACACCGGTGCGGCCTGGCAGCACATTCTTTCCAAGGTTGGCTCGTACAAGGACCTGGAGCCGCAACTGCTGGGCCGCGTCGAGGAATTGATTGACTTCGTCACCCTCCCTGGCTGAAGCCCCGGGACCGTTGACCAGGACCCGGTACCCGATCCCCGCGCACACCTCGTGGGCCGGGTCGAGGGTGTCGACACGCGGATGTCCGGCCTCGGGCAGAGTGAACGTCGTCGAGGCCACCGGCCCGGGACCGGACGCACGCAGAGACGCATCGTGTGCGGCCGGGCAGCGGGTGGCCGGACTCCCCTCACCCACGCGGCTGCCCGGTGGGCGTAGGGCGTCTCCGTGGTACGCGGGCGCCCCGTACGGCCTCAGTCCACCAGGTTCCGCACCACGGCGTCGGCCAGCAGCCGGCCCCGCAGGGTGAGGACCGCGCGGCCCTCACCGTACGGCCCGGGCTCCAGCAGCCCGTCCGTCACCGCGCGGCCGGCCGCCGCGAGGCCGGCGGGGGCGAGCAGGGTCAGCGGGCAGCCCTCGACGAGCCGCAGCTCCAGCAGAATGCGCTCGACCCGACGGTCCTCGTCACCGAGCACCTCACGTCCCGCGCCGGGCGAACGGCCCTCGGCCAAGGCCTGCGCGTAGGCCCCGGGGTGCTTGACGTTCCACCAGCGCACCCCGCCGACGTGGCTGTGCGCCCCCGGTCCGGCGCCCCACCAGTCGGCGCCGCGCCAGTACAGCTCGTTGTGCAGGCAGCGGCCCTCGGGCGTCCGGGACCAGTTCGACACCTCGTACCAGGAGAAGCCCGCCGCCGCCATCGCCTCGTCGGCGATCAGATAGCGGTCGGCGTGGACGTCGTCGTCGGTCATCGAAACCTCACCGCGGCGGATACGCCGGGCGAGCTGGGTCCCCTCCTCGACGATCAGCGCATACGCCGACACATGGTCGGGTCCGGCGCCGATCGCCGCGTCGAGGGAGGCCCGCCAGTCGTCGTCGGACTCGCCGGGGGTCCCGTAGATCAGGTCGAGGTTGACGTGCTCGAAGCCGGCCGCACGGGCCTCGGCGACACAGGCCTCGGGCCTGCCGGGAGTGTGGGTGCGGTCCAGGATCTTCAGGACGTGCTGCCGGGCGCTCTGCATGCCGAAGGAGATCCGGTTGAAGCCGCCTTCCCGCAGCTCCGCGAGATACGCCGGATCGACGGACTCGGGATTGGCCTCCGTGGTGATCTCGGCGTCCTCCGCCAGCCCGAACTCCTCACGGATCGCCGCGAGCATCCGGACGAGGTCGGCGGCGGGCAGCAGCGTCGGTGTACCGCCGCCGACGAAGACCGTGCGGACCGGGCGGGGGTCGTCGCCGAGCACCTTTCGGGCCTGGCGGACCTCCTCGGTCAGATGGGCCGCGTAGTTGTCCCGGGACGCCAGGGCGCCGCCGGAACCGCGCAGCTCGGTCGCGGTGTAGGTGTTGAAGTCGCAGTAGCCGCAGCGCGTGGCGCAGTACGGCACGTGCAGGTAGAAGCCGAGCGGCCGGCCGGCCGCGCCTTCCAGGGCATGGCGGGGCAGCGCCCCGTCGTCGGGCACGGGCTCACCATCGGGCAGTACGGAAGGCATACCGTCCATTGTCACTCGCCGGCGGAGCTGCCCCGCACAGCTGCGGTCCGTATCAGTCCACCTGGATCACGAGCAAGGCCAGGTCGTCGTCGGGCGGGCGCTCGGCGAAGGCATGGACGGCCCGCTTGATCCGGTCTGCTATCCCGGCGGCCGGAAGCCCGGCGCAGCCGGCCAGGACCCGTGCGAGGCCGTCGCCGTCGTCGAACATCAGCCGCCCCGAGCGCCGCTCGGTCACCCCGTCGGTGACACAGAGGAGGCTGTCGCCCGGCGCCAGGTCGAAGCTCTGGCTCTCGTACGCCACATCCTCGACGACCCCGAGCAGCACCTGCGGCTCGGCGGCCGGGCGTACGGAGCCGTCGGGGCGCAGCAGCAGTGGGAGCGGATGGCCGGCGCTCGCCACGGTGCAGCGCACACCGCCGTCCGGGAGCGGCACGAGGTCGCCGTACAGCAGGGAGAGGAAGCGGGACTGGGAGCCGTCCTGCATCTGTTCGCCGCCCTGGATCTGCTGACCGCCGGCCGCCGCGACCATGAGGGCGGCGGCCTCGGCCGCTTCCATGGCGTCGTCCAGGAGGAGCCGGTTGAGCCGGTCGAGGACCTCACCGACGCGGAATCCCTCCCGGGACAGCAGGCGCAGCCAGGGCCGGGCGAGGCCGGTGACGACGGCGGCTTCGGGACCGCTGCCCTGGACGTCCCCGAGCACGAAGCACCATCGGCCGCCGGGGCACGGAAAGAGGTCGTAGAAGTCGCCGCCGACCACGCCGTCGTCCCCCGGCTCGTACACCAGGGCGCTGGTGACGCCAGGTATGTCGGCGACCTTGCTGGGCAACAGGCCGCGCTGGAGGACGCGGCTGATGGTGGCCTGGCGGGTGTAGGCGCGGGCGGCGCCCACCGCGAGGCCGACCCGGCGTACGAAGTCCGCGAGGAGGGCGGCGACCTCGTCGGGGATGTGGTCGGCGCCCTCGCGGCCCACGAGGACGGCGCCGAGCGTGCGTCCGCCCGAGGTGATGCGGTGGGCGAGCGCGGCGCCTGTGCCCTCCCCGCGCTCCGCCGTCGCGCCTCCCGGCCACGGCATGGATACGGGGCCGGTACCGACGCTTCCCGGCAGGCGGAGTGGCTCCTTCTCCAGTGCGGGCCGCAGCAGCTCGGTCCGCGCCTCGTCGCTGTGCCAGACCCCCGCGAGCCGGGGAGCGGCCGCCGGGCCGCCGCCCTCGCATTCCAGCCATATCGCACACCAGTCGGCGAGGCGGGGCACCAGGAGCCGGCCCGCTATCGAGGCCACCAGGTTCTCGTCGAGCTGGCCCGCGAGGAGGCCGGAGGCCTCGGCGAGGAAGGAGAGCCCGCCGCGCCCGTCCCAGCCGGCGTCGTCGCGCGCGGCGTGCCCGCCTGCGGGGACGAGCATGTCGCCGGCGCGCGGACCGCGTCTGCGGGTGCCGTCGTCGGTGCCCGGGGCGTCGGGCAGGCCGTAACGGTCGTCGCCGAGGAGTCTGGCCCAGACGGTCTTGAGGCCGGTGCGGTAGGTGATGCCCCAGGATTCGGCGAGGGTGGCGACGAGCTGCAGCCCTCGGCCGTACTCGGCGGGGTCGGGCCGCTGGGTGCGGTCGTCGCGCACCGAGCGGGCGGGGTGGTGGTCGGTGATCTCCAGCACCAGCGCGGCCGGCTCGGGCCCGGCCGAGTCCTCCAGCCGAAGCAGCAGCTCGACGTTCGTACCGGCGTGCACGACCGCGTTGGTGACCAGTTCGCTGGCCACGGTCAGAGCGTCGTCGGTGAGCCGTTCGCCGAACTCACCGGTGGTGGGCAGACCGAGCCCGGACCAGTCGGCGAGCGCCGCCCGGACGAATCTGCGGGCCGCGGCCGAGGCCTGCGGGATTCCGGGCAGGCTGGTGCGGGCGATCGGAAACGGCTCGCCGCCCTGACCGGCGATGACGGTGCCGGGACGCTGGACGACGTCCCGTTGCAAGGGAATGGGCCCCACGGTGCGGCTCCTGACAGTCTCGCGAAACGCCGCTGACGTTCTACGACAGAGTGACAGACCGGTCGTGCCCATAAGCGCCGAGTCACGGAAGTGGCCGGAGTCGGAAGGGAACGAGCCGGGACCGGTGGGTACTCCCGGGCCCCCGGCCCCGCTCCGACGTACTCTCTTCGGCGGTTACGCCTCGCGGGAGCCCGCGTACATGTCGTCGATGAGGTCCTGGTACTCGCGCTCGACGACCGGCCGCTTCAGCTTGAGGCTGGGGGTCAGCTCGCCGTGCTCGATGTCGAGGTCGCGCGGCAGGAGACGGAACTTCTTGATGGTCTGCCAGCGCTGCAGGCCTTCGTTGAGCTTCTGTACATAGCCCTCGATGAGCTTCACGGCCTGCGGGGAGGCCACCACGTCGGCGTACGGCTTGCCGCCCAGTCCGTTCTCCTGCGCCCACCCGAGGATGGTCGGCTCGTCGAGGGCGATGAGGGCGGTGCAGAAGTTACGGTCCGCGCCGTGCACCAGGATGTTGGAGACGAACGGGCACACCGCCTTGAACTGCCCTTCGACCTCCGCCGGGGCGATGTACTTGCCCCCGGACGTCTTGATCAGGTCCTTCTTGCGGTCGGTGATCCGCAGATAGCCGTCATCGGAGAGCTCGCCGATGTCCCCGGTGTGGAACCAGCCGTCGGACTCCAGCACCTCGGCGGTCTTCTCGGGCAGCCGGTGGTAGCCCTCCATCAGGCCGGGGCCGCGCAGCAGGATCTCACCGTCGTCGGCGATCCGGACCTCGGTGCCGGGGAGCGGCTTGCCGACGGTCCCGGTGCGGTAGGCCTCGCCAGGGTTGACGAAGGAGGCGGCGCTGGACTCGGTGAGCCCGTAGCCCTCCAGGATGTGGATGCCGGCACCGGAGAAGAAGAGACCGATGTCGGGGGCGAGGGCGGCCGAGCCGGAGACGCAGGCGCGGAGCCGCCCGCCGAAGGCCTCACGGATCTTCGCGAAGACGAGGGTGTCGGCGACCTTGTGCTTGGCGCCGAGGGCGAACGGCACGGAGGCCTTGCCGGTGCGCCGGAAGTTGTCCTGCGACACCGTGGCGTACTCGCGGGCGACGCCGGCCGCCCACTGGAAGATCTTGTACTTGGCGCCGCCGCCGGCCCGCGCCTTGGCCGCGACCCCGTTGTAGACCTTCTCGAAAATGCGGGGAACGGCCGCCATGTAGGTCGGCTGGACCACCGGCAGGTTCTCGATGATCTTGTCGACGCGTCCGTCGACGGCCGTGACGTGACCGACCTCGATCTGGCCGGACGTGAGCACCTTGCCGAAGACGTGCGCGAGCGGCAGCCAGAGGTACTGGACGTCGTCCCCGGCGATCAGGCCGGTCGCCACGGTCGCCTTGGCCATGTACGACCAGTTGTCGTGCGGCAGCCGTACGCCCTTGGGGCGGCCGGTGGTGCCCGAGGTGTAGATCAGGGTCGCCAGCTGGTCCGCGGTGATGGCGTCGACCCGGTCGGTGACCGCGTCCGGGTTCTTCACCAGGTGTTCGGCACCCCGGGCCTCGAGTTCGGCCAGGGTGAGGACCCAGCCCTCGGGGTCGCCCTCGACGGCGTCGGCGCCGGCCGGATCGATGACGACGACATGCGCCAGTTCGGGCAGCTCGGCCCGGTGCTCCCGTGCCTTCGCCAGCTGGGCGGCGTCCTCGGCGATCAGGACGCGGCTGTCGGAGTCGGCCAGGATGAAGGCGGACTCCTCGGTGTTCGTGGAGGGGTAGATCGTCGTGGTCGCCGCGCCCGCGCACATCACGCCGAGGTCGGCGAGGATCCATTCGACGCGGGTGGACGAGGCGAGCGCGACACGCTCCTCCGGCCGGACACCCAGAGCGATCAGACCGGCCGCGATGGCGTGGACCCGCTCGGCGGCCTGTGCCCAGGTGAGCGACTTCCATTCGTCCGGGCCCTGACCCGAGGCAGCCGGCACCGGGTAGCGGTACGCCTCCCCGTCCGGGGTGGCCGCCACGCGGTCGATGAAGAGAGTCGCCACGGAGGGCGGTCGGCTATCGATCAAGGTCTGTGTGTCGCTCACGACGTCCTCCGGGCCTGCGGCATTGCTACGACCGGCTATAAATGCTGCTGCTTGTGTTTCCTGCTTCTCGTTCCCGCTCGGCCTGCTTGTTTAACTGGCGAGTAACTAACGGGTGGTGATCAGAGTAGAGCGCGCAAGACCGTCGCGTAAGAGGCAACAGGCCGCCGCTTGGTAACGAACCGGGCCCCTGTGCCGCGGGTGTCCGCGGCACAGGGGCCCGATGGGCTACTTCCGGGTACGCCCGAGGACGTACTCCCGGGTGGACCCGGGCAGGGCGGCCGGTGCTACTTCTTGCTCTTGCCCTCGCTCTTGCCCTCGCCGGCGGATTCGTCGGTCGACAGGACGGAGATGAACGCGTCCTGCGGCACCTCGACGTTGCCGACCATCTTCATCCGCTTCTTGCCCTCCTTCTGCTTCTCCAGCAGCTTCCGCTTACGGGAGATGTCACCGCCGTAGCACTTGGCGAGGACGTCCTTGCGGATGGCGCGGACGGTCTCGCGTGCGATGACCCGGGAACCGATGGCGGCCTGGATCGGCACCTCGAAGTTCTGCCGGGGGATGAGCTTCTGCAGCTTGGCCACGAGCCGGACGCCGTACGCGTAGGCCTTGTCCTTGTGCGTGACCGCCGAGAAGGCGTCGACCTTGTCGCCGTGCAGCAGGATGTCGACCTTGACGAGCTGGGCGGACTGCTCGCCCGTGGGCTCGTAGTCGAGCGAGGCGTAACCGCGGGTCTTGGACTTCAGCTGGTCGAAGAAGTCGAAGACGATCTCGGCGAGCGGCAGGGTGTAGCGGATCTCCACCCGGTCCTCGGAGAGGTAGTCCATGCCGAGCAGAGTGCCTCGCCGGTTCTGACAGAGCTCCATGATCGCGCCGATGAACTCACTGGGCGCCAGGACCGTGGCCCTCACGACCGGCTCGTGCACCTTGCCGATCTTGCCCTCGGGGAACTCGCTCGGGTTGGTGACGATGTGCTCCGAGCCGTCCTCCATCTCCACCCGGTAGACCACGTTGGGGGCGGTGGCGATGAGTTCGAGACCGAACTCGCGCTCCAGGCGCTCACGGATCACGTCGAGGTGCAGCAGGCCGAGGAAGCCCACGCGGAAGCCGAAGCCGAGCGCGGCCGACGTCTCCGGTTCGTACACCAGGGCGGCGTCGTTGAGCTGGAGCTTGTCCAGGGCCTCGCGCAGGTCCGGGTAGTCGGAGCCGTCCAGGGGGTAGAGCCCCGAGAACACCATCGGCTTGGGGTCCTTGTAACCGCCCAGCGCCTCGGTCGCACCCTTGTGCAGGGAGGTGATGGTGTCACCGACCTTGGACTGCCGGACATCCTTCACACCGGTGATGATGTAGCCGACCTCACCCACACCGATGCCGTCGGCCGGGGTCATCTCCGGGGAGGAGACACCGATCTCCAGCAGCTCGTGGGTGGCGCCCGTCGACATCATCCGGATGCGCTCACGCTTGTTGAGCTGGCCGTCGACGACCCTGACGTAGGTGACGACACCGCGGTACGCGTCGTAGACCGAGTCGAAGATCATCGCACGGGCCGGGGCGTCCGCCTGGCCGATCGGGGCCGGGACGTCCCGGACCACCCGGTCGAGCAGCGCGTCCACGCCGATACCGGTCTTCGCGGAGACCTTGAGCACGTCCTCGGGCTGGCAGCCGATGAGGTTGGCCAGCTCCTCGGAGAACTTCTCGGGCTGCGCGGCGGGCAGGTCGATCTTGTTGAGCACCGGGACGATGGTGAGGTCGTTCTCCATCGCCAGGTAGAGGTTGGCCAGCGTCTGCGCCTCGATGCCCTGAGCCGCGTCGACCAGGAGGACAGTGCCCTCGCAGGCGGCCAGGGAGCGGGAGACCTCGTAGGTGAAGTCCACGTGGCCCGGCGTGTCGATCATGTTGAGGATGTGGGTCGTGCCCTTGTCCTCACCCTCGTTGGGCGCCCACGGCAGACGTACCGCCTGGGACTTGATGGTGATGCCGCGCTCGCGCTCGATGTCCATCCGGTCGAGATACTGGGCGCGCATCTGCCGCTGGTCGACCACTCCCGTCAGCTGGAGCATCCGGTCGGCAAGAGTCGACTTGCCGTGGTCGATGTGCGCGATGATGCAGAAGTTGCGGATCAGCGCCGGGTCGGTACGGCTCGGCTCGGGCACGTTGGTAGGAGTCGCGGGCACGCAGGGTCCTGATTCTTGAGACGCCGGACGCCGTGTCTCGGGTCGATGTCGGGTCGGACGGATCGATACGTAGCCTCCATGGTCCCACGCCTGTGGGGCCGGGACCGGTTTGGGCCGGTCCGAGGGTGACTGCTACCGTGGGCAGCTGTGCCTCGTGGCCCTCAGAAGCGGCGTGGCGCACATAGAAGATCCAACGAACCTGAAAAGGCTCTTTCGTGGCGAACATCAAGTCCCAGATCAAGCGGAACAAGACGAACGAGAAGGCGCGCCTGCGCAACAAGGCCGTCAAGTCCTCGCTCAAGACCTCGATCCGCAAGGCCCGTGAGGCTGCCGCTGCCGGTGACGTCGAGAAGGCCACTGTGGCCGTCCGCGACGCCTCCCGCCAGCTCGACAAGGCTGTCTCGAAGGGTGTCATCCACAAGAACGCCGCTGCCAACAAGAAGTCGGCGCTGGCTGTCAAGGTTGCCGCCCTCCAGGGCTGAGCTACTGATGTGATCGCCGGAACGGACTCAGCGGGCCCTCTCTCCCGCTCCTGACCGGCACCTCGCGCCGCACACCGAACCTGCGTTCGCCACGCGGGTGCGGCGCAAAAAAGCGTGAATCGAAGGCCCCGGACGTGTCCTCCCCAGGACTGCGGCCGGGGCCTTCGTGCATGGCCCGCGACGTGCCGAGGGTGCGGCGCGGGGCTCAGCGGCCGCCGGAGCGTGCCGCGCGGGCGACGGCGACCACTGCCTTCTCCAGGGCGTACTCGGGGTCGTCCCCGCCGCCCTTGACACCGGCATCCGCCGCCGCGACCGCGATCAGCGCCGCCGCTACTCCATCCGGTGTCCAGCCACGCATCTGCTGGCGGACCCGGTCGATCTTCCAGGGCGGCATACCGAGCTCGCGGGCCAGGTCGGCCGGCCGCCCGCCCCGGGCTGACGAGAGCTTGCCGATCGCCCGGACGCCCTGCGCGAGGGCGCTGGTGATCAGGACGGGGGCGACGCCGGTGGACAGCGACCACCGCAACGCCTCCAGCGCTTCCGCCGCCCGGCCTTCGACGGCACGGTCGGCGACGGTGAAGGAAGAGGCCTCCGCACGCCCTGTGTAGTAGCGGCCGACCACCGCTTCGTCGATGGTGCCTTCGACATCCGCGGCCAGCTGCGAAACAGCACTCGCCAGCTCCCGCAGGTCGCTGCCGATGGAGTCCACCAGCGCCTGACACGCCTCCGGGGTGGCAGAGCGTCCGAGCACCCGGAATTCCGACCGTACGAAGGACAGCCGCTCGGCCGGTTTGGTGGTCTTGGGGCACGCCACCTCACGCGCCCCCGCCTTCCGCACCGCGTCCAGCAGCCCCTTGCCCTTGGCCCCGCCCGCGTGCAGGAGCACGAGGGTGATCTCCTCAGCGGGGGCACCCAGGTACGCCTTGACGTCCTTGACGGTGTCGGCGGAGAGATCGTGCGCGTTGCGCACGATCACCACCTTGCGCTCGGCGAAGAGTGAGGGACTGGTGAGCTCCGCGAGCGTGCCGGGCTGCAGCTGGTCCGGCATGAGGTCGCGGACGTCCGTGTCGGCGTCGGAGGCGCGGGCCGCGGCCACCACATGCTGCACGGCACGGTCCAGGAGCAGGTCTTCCTGGCCTACGGCAAGCGTGACGGGGGCGAGCGGATCGTCGGTGGAATTGCGTCTGGTGGCCATCGCGGTCCAGCATCCCACGCCCCTGTGACAACGCCGCCGGGGCAGCTGCCCCGGCGTATCGCCGGCCGGGCATACCGGAGAATGGCCGGGTGAGCGATGTGAGACATGTACTGGTGCTGCCCGACCGTGACACGGCCGAGGAAGTGGCCGGGGAGCTGTCGGACCGGTTCGGCGTCTCCGAGGAGCCGCATCTCGTCCGGGACGCCCTGGCCGGCGAGGACGACGCCGAGGACGCGCAGTGGCTGGTGGTGGTGGAGGACCCGGACGCCCGGCTGGACTCCGCAACGCTCGACGCGTTCGCCGCGGAGTACGAGGGGTGGCTGGAGGTGCCTTAGAGGCGTGGCCGCGCACGCCGGTGCGCGAAGTTCGGCCGCGCGGGTACACCGGTCAGCCGGGGGGTCGTCAGCCCTCGTCAGCCCTCGTCAGCAGGAACCGGCCGGCCCGGCGGTCCGTCGGCACGAGCGGCCGCAGATCCAGGCGGAACTGCCGCGTACCGTCGCGTAACAGATCGAGGTTTTCCTGCGGCGCCTCCCGGAAGCGGAACCTGCCGCAGGGATCGCCCTGTTCGGCGCGGGCGTCCAGCTCGAGCGGGCGCAGGGGGGTGCAGGGGGGTGCAGGGCTGTTCGAGGGAACGGCCGAGATCGTGGAAGGAGCGGACCTTCCCGCCGAGTCGGGTGACGCCCTCGCGGGAAAGCTCCACTGGGATCTGCGCGGACGCCCCGCTGGGTGTATCCGCGCATCACGCCGTACGCCGTCCAGGCGTGGCGCGATGAGAACGAGCCGGCAGGGCGCGACCTGATGCCCGACGGCACCTGGCGGGTCCGACAGCGGGGGCCTGCAGGTTCGCGGGGACCGGCCCGTCAGCGGGACACGGCACCGGGCGCACCGCGCGTTCATGGCCGGCCTGCCGCACGCAGCTCCGCGCCGGCACCTGTCACCGCGATCGCACCATGGAGGTCGGTGCGCAGAACCTTCGCTCCCGTCGCTTCGAGCGCTTCGACCGTACGGGCCGCAGGATGGCCGTACGGATTGTCCCTGCCGCAGCTGATCAACGCGAGCCTCGGGCGTGCGCTGCGCAGAAGCGCGGCGTCCTGATGGGCGGAGCCATGGTGCGCGACCTTGAGCACGTCCACCTGGGGAAGTGCCGGATGGCTGCGCAGCACCCCCTGCTGGGCGGGGGGTTCGAGATCGCCGAGGAGTAGCAGGGTCAGCCCGCCGGACCGGACGAGGAGCGTGACGCTGGAATCATTGGGCTCCTCGGTCACGTGCGCCGAAACCGTCCCCTGAGCGCCGGCCGCGGGCCAGAGGACCTGCCAGTCGAGGGGCCCGGTCCGGCGTCGCTCGCCGGGAACGGCCCGGACCATCGGGACGTGCGCCGCCGCGGCTGTTCGCTTCACGAAGGCTGCCTGCTCCGGCGGTTCGTCGAGGCTCGTCGTCTGGATCGCGCCGACCTCGCGGCCGCTCAGCAGACCCGGCAGGCCACGCACATGGTCGGCGTGGAAGTGTGTCAGCAGCAGCAGAGGCACACGGGTGATGCCGAGGTCACGCAGACACCGGTCCACCAGGCGGGGTTCAGGACCGGCGTCCACCACCACCGCCGTCCCCTCTCCGGCGGCAAGGACCATGGCGTCGCCCTGCCCCACGTCACAGAGAGCGAAAGCCCAGCCCGGCGGCGGCCATCCCGTCACGAACCGGGTGAGCGGCACCGGTCTCAGCACCGCGAGCACCAGCAGGAGCGCGGCGGCGGAACAGACCCAGGGGTGGCGGGCCAGGCGGCGGGCCGACAGCACCAGCAGGGCCGTGAGCACAGCCAGGAGGGCCGCACCGCGCCACCCGCCCGGCCAGTCGGCCTCCGCCCCGGGAAGCGCGGCCCCGGTGCGGGCCACGGACGCGATCCATCCGACGGGCCAGCCGGCGACCTCGGCCAGCGTCTCCGCCACCGGCATGGACGCGGGGGCAACAGCGAGCGCGGCGAAACCCAGGACGGTCGCGGGCGCCACCGCGAATTCGGCCAGCAGGTTGCAGGGGATCGCCACCAGGCTGACGCGTGACGCGAGAACCACGACCACGGGTGCGCAGACCGCCTGAGCGGCGCCCGCGGCGGCCAGCACCTCGGCAAGTCGTCCCGGGACCCCGTGCCGCTGAAGGGCGTCGCTCCACTTCGGTGCGAGGGTGAGGAGCGCGCCGGTGGCGAGCACGGACAGCAGGAAGCCGTAACTGCGGGCCAGCCACGGGTCGTACAGCACCAGCAGCAGAACGGCCGCGGCCAGTGCGGGAATCAGCGATCTGCGTCGGCCGGTACCGATGGCGAGCAGCGTGATCAGACCGCAGGCAGCCGCACGCAGAACGCTCGGCTCGGCGCGGCAGACGATCACGAAGGCGAGTGCGACGCCGCCGCCGGTCAGGGCGGTCATGCGCAGGGAGATGCCCAGCCGGGGCGCCAGGCCGCGGCGTTCGCTGCGCAACGCGGAGCCCGGTGGACCGATGAGGAGGAAGAGCAGGATCGACAGGTTGGCGCCCGACACGGCCAACAGGTGGGTGAGGTCGGTGGCTTTGAAGGCGTCGTGCAGGTCGGGCGGAACCCGTGAGGTGTCGCCGACGACCAGGCCCGGCAGGAGTGCCCGGGCATCGGCGTCGAGCCCGTCGGTGGCCTCGCGCAGGCCGGATCGCAGATCCCCCGCGACGCGTTGGAGGAGGGTGGGCCCTCTGATGACCCGCGGTGGGCCGTCCGCGTCGGTGCCGAGTACGGCCGCGATGCGCTCCCCCTCGTGGCGCGGCGGGGAGAGCCGCCCGCTGATCCGGATTCCGGTCGAGGGCAGCAGCCGCTGCCACCGCGCCGCCGCGTCCCCGGGGGCGACCATGACGAGCACCGGGGTGCGGAGTTCGGTGACCGTGCCGTCCGGAGCGGCCAGCCGGTCGACCTCCGCTTCGAGAAGCAGGGATACGGGTGTGCTGCGGTCGCCCCGAACGCGCGGCCGGGTCTGCCGGGGATCGGACGTGACGGTCACCTCCGCCTCGACCCGCGCATACGACTCCGCCAGTCCGGGGACGGGACCACTGCGCGCGTCCGCGCCGTGCAGCCCGGCAGCCGCCGCCCCGGCAGCCGCGCAGAGCAGCGCCCCGGCCACAGCCGTGGTGCGTGTCCCCGCTCGCCGGGGTGGCCTCACCGGTCCTGGCGGCCCGGCCGCCGGACCCACCCGCTCTGCCGGCCCCGCCTGCCACATCGGACCTGCCTGTCCCCCGAGGCCCGCTGGGTCCGGTGCCGCTCGTGTCACGGCTCGCGGTACGACTCGCCGTACGGCGACGAGGCCCAGCCCGGCGCATGCGCAGAGCACCGCCCCGACCGCCACCCACCGTCCCGGCGCCCCCAGTGCCACGACGGCTGCCGCCCAGGCCGCCAGGGCGGGAGGGACCAGCCGCAGGTCGGCCGGAGCTTCCTGACGTGGGTCGGCAGCGCCCAGCCGCTGCCCCGAGTGTGTGTGGACGTCGGCTCCGGTCACGGCCTCGTTCATGGCCTGACCAGCGGCCGGAGGTCCGCGAACCGGCGGTCCCCGATGCCGTTGACCTCACGGAGCTCGTCGACGGAGCGGTACCCTCCGTGCTCGGTGCGGTAGTCGACGATGTGCTGGGCGAGCACCGGCCCGACGCCGGGGAGGGTTTCGAGCTGCTCGACGGTTGCCGTGCCGAGGCTCACCGGCGCCGCCGGTCCGGCCTCTCCCGCCGCGCCATCTGCACGTGTTCCGCCCGCGGGTGGCGGCGCGACAGGCAGACCCACCGCTACCTGCTCACCGTCCGTCAGGACGCGTGCGCGGTTGAGTGCGGTGACATCGGTTCCTGTACGGATGCCTCCCGCGGCGCGCAGGGCGTCCGCGACGCGGGAGCCGGCCGGCAGGTACTGGATCCCCGGCCGACGCACCTTGCCGCTCACGTCGACGACGATCTGTCCGCCGGGTGCGGCACCGGTCTTCGATCCCTCGTCCGGAGCGGGCGGGAGACCGGCCGGCTGGGCCTGCGGTGTCCCCGGCCCGCCCGCCTGCACCGCGGCGGCCTCCGTGACCCGGTCGGGAGGCCGGACGGGCTCAGGACGGGCCGACCAGAAGTGTGTCCCCGCGAGCACCGCGGCGCCGACCAGGACGACGGCGAGCGCGGCGAGCGCGCGTGGCTCCAAGCCGCAGCGCAGCTGCATCCACAGGGGTAACCGATCCCGCAGAGCGGGCCCAGCCTCCCGCCACCACCGTGGCCGCGCGGCGGAACCGTCGGACGCCCCGCGGCGCAGCGGGGGTGACGGCCTGACCGGCGGCGCTGCCGCGGAGCTCACGTCGGGCGTGGGCAGTGGCGGGTCCACTGCCCAGGAAGGTGCCGCACGGGAGCGTCCAGGCGCGCCGGACAGCGCCCCGGCCGTTCCCGCCCCAGCCACCGCCGCAGTCCGCGTCGCCCCCCGGTCGGCGGCCATGAGGGCGTCCGCCCGGAGCCGGGAAGCTGCCGCGATCCCGGCGTCCGATCCGCGCACCGTGCGTCTCCGGCGCCCGCGCCGGGCGACCGAGGCGGTGCCGGGCGAGGTACCGGCCGCTCCACCGGGGCGGACACCGGGCCTGGACCGGGCACGCCCAGCCGGGCCGGGCCCGCGGGACAACACACGAGGTGCGGCACGGTGCATGGCCCGATGGGCGGGCGGGCGCCTGGGCAAGTCCATGGTGACGTGCGCGGGCAGATCCGAGAGCCTGTGCGTGGGCGGGTTCGTGGCGCCGCCGGCCGGGCTCTGCCGTCCGATGGCACGGCCGACTGTGGAAAGTGGTCGGAAGGTCATGTCTCACGACGCTAGACACTTCCTCCGAAATCCGCCGAGCCGCCCCGATTACGGTGGATAACTCACCAGTTGTGGATAACCTCACCACCCGCCGGAGTGAGATTCAGCGCGGTGCGACCACCGCTCCCAGCAGCCCGGGCCCGGTGTGGGCCCCGATCACCGCACCCACTTCGCTCACATGAAGATCGACTAGCCCCGGCACCCGTCCCCGTAGCCGCTCCGCCAGCCTCTCGGCGCCGTCCGGAGCGGCCAGGTGGTGGACGGCGATGTCCACCGCACCGGTGCCGGCGCGCACGGTGACGATCTCCTCGAGCCTCGCGATCGCCTTGGACGCCGTCCGCACCTTCTCCAGCATCTCGATCCGGCCGCCGTCGAGCTGAAGCAGCGGTTTGACGGCCAGGGCCGACCCCAGCAGTGCCTGGGCGGCACCGATGCGCCCGCCTCGGCGCAGATAGTCCAGCGTATCGACGTAGAAGAACGCCGACGTGCCCGCCGCCCGCTTCTCGGCCGCTGCGACCGCCTCGTCCAAGCCGCCACCCGCCTCGGCGGCCTCGGCCGCGGCGAGCGCGCAGAATCCCAGGGCCATGGCAACCATGCCGGTGTCGACCACGCGCACCGGCACCGGTGCGTCCTTCGCCGCCAGCGCGGCGGCGTCGTAGGTACCGGAGAACTCGGCCGACAGATGGAGGGAGACGATTCCGGTGGCACCCGCCTCGGCCACGGCGCGGTACGCGGCGGCGAAGACTTCCGGGCTGGGCCGTGACGTGGTCACGGAGCGGCGCTTCTGCAGAGCCAGCGCCAGCGACCGGGCCGAGATCTCCGTACCTTCCTCCAGGGCCTGATCACCCAGGACGACGGTCAGCGGCACCGTGGTGATGCCGTGCCGTTCCATCGTCTGGGGCGGCAGGTAGGCCGTTGAATCGGTGACGATCGCGACATGGCGGGACATGAGCCGGAGGTTACCTTCCGGGGCGGGGGCGCGGCAGCCCGGGACCCGCCTGCTGATCGTTTCCGGTCGGTCCGGTAGTCATCCGTGACGCGCCTCCGGCCTTTCGCAGCGTGCGGACCGAGTCGGGAGACATCCCCCCGTCACCCCGGCTGTGGGATGTCTCCACAGCCGATGTGCGTCAGTTCGTGGTCTCCGGCCTGGCGGACTTCTGCCACGGATAATCCGTGCGCAGCTGCGGGTCCGGCGGGGTGAGCGCGGGCGGTGTCTCCTCGTCGGCCGGCCCGCTCCAGCTGTACGCAGCCGTACCGCCCGGGGCCGACGGCTCCTCGGTCGTCCAGTGCCTGAGGGCCCCTGCCTCCAGGTCGATCTGCGCGTTGAGCGCGGCAAGATCGTCGTCGGCGAACTGCCTGGCCCGGTCACGCGCCGCCCAGCGCAGCGATTCCGCCGAGTGTGTGATGCGCTCGGTGCGTTCCTTCAGCTCCGGCAGCAGCGTGGCCACTGTCGCCCGGTCCGGCTCGCGTTCCAGACGCTTGAGGTCGTTGTCGAGCTCGTGTCCGTGTGCGCTCAGACGCTGGAAGAGCCCCAGCGACTCCGAGAGGGAGGCGTCCTCCGCGACCCCGGCGTCCAACGCGTCCTGCGTGGCCCGCATCGATGTACGCAGCGTGAGCCTCAACTGCGCCAGCTCCCCCGGCACACCGGGCTGTCCGTAGCTCTTGGCCCGCAGAGCGGTGTCCTCCACGGAGCGGCGCGCCTGCGTGATCGTCCGGTCGACACCGCGCTTGGCCGCGCGCACCGCCTTCACGCCGGCGTACACCCCGAGTGCGGTGAAGGCCACGAACAGCAGCGTCAGGATCAGGATCACGTCGTCCATGAACGCCCCTCGGTCGTCGAATAGGCTGCCCGCGTGCGGTCGCCCCTTCTACCGTAAACGGACTGGGCAGGCCGAGGGTTCCACAGGAACCCCCAACCTGCCCGTTCAGGGATAAGCCCTGGCGCCCGGGCAAACCGCCCGGGCGCAACTGTCACGCGGGGACGATGTTGACCAGCTTCGGCGCCCTCACGACCACCTTGCGGATTCCGGCCCCGCCGAGCGCGGCGACGACGTTCTCGTCGGCCAGGGCCAGCGTCTCCAGTTCCTCGTCCGAGATCGACGGGGAGATCTCCAGGCGGGCCTTGACCTTGCCCTTGATCTGCACCACGCAGGTCACCGTCTCGTCCACGACATAGGCCGGGTCGGCGACCGGGAAGTCCTGGTGCACGACGGACTCGGTGTGGCCCAGCCGGCGCCAGAGCTCCTCCGCCACGTGCGGCGCCAACGGTGCGACCAGCAGCACGAGCCGCTCGGCGACTGACCGTGACAGCGGGCCGCCCGCCTTCGTCAGGTGGTTGTTCAGTTCGGTGACCTTGGCGATGGCGGTGTTGAACCGCATCCCGGCCATGTCCTGGCCGACACCGTCGATGGCCTTGTGCAGCGCCCGCAGCGTGTCCTGGCCGGGCTCCTTGTCCACGACGGTGACCTCACCGGTCTCCTCGTCGACGACGTTGCGCCACAGCCGCTGCAGCAGCCGGTACTGGCCGACCACCGCCCGGGTGTCCCACGGACGCGAGACGTCCAGCGGGCCCATGGCCATCTCGTACAGCCGCAGGGTGTCCGCCCCGTACTCACCGCAGATCTCGTCGGGCGTGACGGCGTTCTTCAGGGACTTGCCCATCTTGCCCAGGACGCGGCTGACCTTCTCGCCGGCGTGGTAGTAAGCCCCGTCGCGCTCCTCGACCTCAGCGGCCGGGACCGCGATGCCGCGGCTGTCCCGATAGACGAAGGCCTGGATCATGCCCTGGTTGTACAGCTTGTGGAACGGCTCCGCGGACGAGATGTGCCCCAGGTCGTGCAGCACCTTCGACCAGAAGCGGGCGTACAGCAGGTGCAGCACCGCGTGCTCGGAGCCGCCGACGTACAGGTCGACGCCACCGGTCGGCTGACCCTCGCGCGGCCCCATCCAGTACTGCTCGATCGCCGGGTCGACCAGCCGCTGGTCGTTGTGCGGATCCAGGTAGCGCAGCTCGTACCAGCACGAGCCCGCCCAGTTCGGCATGGTGTTGGTCTCGCGGCGGTAACTTCGCAGGCCAGCGCCGTCGCCCAGGTCCAGGGTCACGTTGACCCAGTCGGCGTTGCGGGACAGCGGGGTCTCGGGCTGGGTGTCGGCATCCTCCGGGTCGAAGGTGCGCGGCGAGTAGTCCTCGACCTCGGGCAGTTCCAGCGGCAGCATCGACTCGGGCAGCGGGTGGGCGATGCCCTCCTCGTCGTACACGATCGGGAAGGGCTCGCCCCAGTAACGCTGACGGCTGAACAGCCAGTCCCTCAGCCGGAAGTTGACGGTGCCCTCGCCGACGCCGCGCGCCTGCATCCACTCGGTGATCTTCGCCTTGGCCTCGACGACGCCCAGGCCGTCCAGCGAGATGTCCTCGTTGGCGGAGTTGACCAGCTTCGCCTCGTACGAGCCGAACGCGTCCTCCCACGTCGCGGGGTTCAGGCCGCGGTCGTCCGACGGCTCGACAACGCAGCGCATCGGCAGCTCGAAGGCGCGCGCGAAAGCGAAGTCGCGTGCGTCGTGCGCCGGTACGGCCATGATCGCGCCGGTGCCGTAGCCCATCAGGACGTAGTCGGCGATGAAGACAGGGACCTTCTCGCCGCTGACCGGGTTGGTCGCGTAGGCGCCCGTGAAGACACCGGTCTTGTCCTTGGCCTCTGCCTGCCGTTCCACATCGGACTTGGCGGCGGCCTGCTTGCGGTACGCGGTGACAGCCTCGGCCGGGTTCGCGTGGCCCCCGGTCCACACCGGGTGGGTACCCTCGGGCCAGGCGGCGGGGATGATCCGCTCGACCAGCTCGTGTTCCGGTGCCAGCACCATGTAGGTGGCACCGAACAAGGTGTCCTGGCGGGTGGTGAAAACGGTGATGTCGCCGGCTCCGTCGACCGGGAAGTCGACGCGAGCGCCCTCGGAACGGCCGATCCAGTTGCGCTGCTGCAGCTTGATGGCGTCTGGCCAGTCCAGCCCGTCCAGGTCGTTCAGCAGCCGGTCCGCGTAGGCCGTGATGCGCATGTTCCACTGACGCAGCTTGGCCTTGAAGACCGGGAAGTTACCGCGTTCGGAGCGGCCGTCGGCCGTCACCTCTTCGTTGGCCAGCACGGTGCCCAGCCCGGGCGCCCAGTTGACGGGCGCGTCCGAGGCATAGGCCAGGCGGTACTGCCCCAGGATCCCGGCGCGGTCGGCGGCGCTCAGCGCGCCCCACTCGCGGCCGTCGGGGACCGGGCGCGAGCCGCTCTCGAACTGGGCGACCAGCTCGGCGATCGGCCGGGCCCGGTCGGCCTCTGTGTCGTACCAGGAGTTGAAGATCTGCAGGAAGATCCACTGGGTCCACTTGTAGTAGTCCGCGTCGATCGTCGCGAAGGAGCGGCGCTTGTCGTGGCCCAGGCCCAGCCGACGCAGCTGGGCCTTCATGTTCTCCATGTTGGCCTCGGTGGACGCCCGCGGGTGCGTGCCCGTCTGTACGGCGTACTGCTCGGCGGGCAGGCCGAAGGCGTCGAAGCCCAGGGTATGCAGGACGTTGTGCCCGGTCATCCGCTGGTGACGGGCGTAGACGTCGGTGGCGATGTAGCCCAGCGGGTGACCGACATGCAGACCGGACCCCGACGGGTACGGGAACATGTCCATGATGAATTTCTTCGGCTTGGCGGCCCGCTCCGGATCGACCGCCAGATCCCCGGTCGGATTCGGAGCCTCGTACGTCCCCTCGGCGTCCCAGAAGTCCTGCCAGCGTGCCTCGATGTCGGCGGCCATCGCTGCCGTATAGCGGTGCGGCGCGGCCACCTCGGCCGCGGTATTCGTCTCGCTCATGATCCTCAAAGCTCCATCGATCGTCATCTGCCGGCGCCCACGTCTACGGACACACGTCTACGGAAACGAAAAATCCCCTCGCACAGGAGGGGACGCCGCGCCGAGTCCGACCAGGCATTCTCACCGGTCGGGAGTGATCAGCGCGGCTCGCTAAGCAGAAGGCGTACGGCACGCATGGCGTCAGGGTACCGCACGGGCCCGGCACCCGGTTCGGGAGACATCCGGCCGAGAAGCGGCGTGGGGCCCGCCACTCTGGGAGCCGACTGACACATCACGCCCGTACCCTCCGGGCTGCTCTTGTCGGGTTCGCCCCGAGCGCCGATGCCAGTCAGCAGGTCCGTGGGGTGTCGCCGTCCTTGTCGGCCGAGTGAAGCAGTTCGATGACACGTTCCTCGTACCGGACGCGGGCCGGGGAGAAGTCGTACGGCATCTTGCCGATGGCCTCCATCGGGCTCATCCTCGCCTCGCCTTCCTCCTCGCCAGCGTGCTCGTCCTCCTGGTCCAGGAGGTCGTCGAGGGCCTCGTCCAGGCCGGATCTGTCGATGGTGGCTCCCACGGCGGTCTCATGAGCACACCGCTGGTCAGCCAGGTCTTCGATGCGGGGGTCGTCGGGGGACATGGTGTCGTCCAGGGCCGCCTCGGCCTCGGCCAGGCGGTCTTCCTCGGCCCGCAGCTCGGGGTGGGTGGCCAGGACGATGAACCGGTCGGCCTGGATGGCGGCGCCCAGGGAGCCGAAGACACGCTCCGTGACCAGAAGGGTATCCAGATCGGCCGGGCGCAGGGCCCCGGGCGGCAGATCATGCAGGCGGCCACTGACCAGCGGTGAGAGCAGGCCCAGGGGGTTGCCCACCTCGCGGAGGCGGTGCACGGCGGCCCGCTGGGCTTCGATGGCGGCCGCCTTGGAGGCGAGGGACTCCTCCAGCCGGGCCAGGGACTGCTCGATGCCGGTGGCGCCCTCAAAGCCGGCCTGGATGTCGTCCAGGGAGATACCCGCATCAGCCATCTTGCGGATCCACAGCAGGCGGATCATGTCGTCGTATGCGTAGCGGCGACGGTCGTCGCTGCCGCGTTCCGGTTCGGCGAGGAGCCCGATGGCGTGGTAGTGGCGGATCGCGCGGGGTGTGGTCCCGGCGAACGCGGCGGCATCGCCGATCTTGACCCGGCGGGGAATCGCAGGAAGGGGCATGCGCGGGAACCTCTCGATGTAGTGCTCGACGCCTACTGGACCACATGCCGCTACGGCACATGCAAACCCCGCTGCCGTAGGCGCGCCCCGCGCTCCCGCACCGTCTAGGGGCGTACGGATCGCTGCACGGGCAGAGAAAACGTCCCCGATAAGCAGACTTGGGAACCGAAGCCAGCCGCGGTCGGCCAGCCTGACCAGCTTCCCGCACAACGGCTCCAGTCCGGCTCGCACGCTGACGTCCACCCCCAGCACCTCGCCGACCTGCCGAGCCATGACCGGCCCGGCAACCTCCCGCACGACGGCCAGGATGCGCTGGTAGTCCGGCGGAAGCATGGTCTCCTCCACGCCGGACGTGCGGTGCGGGATCATCATCACCGCCCGGCCGCCCACCTGCCCGGGCGCCGGCCCGGCCGAGGCCCGCTCCTCCGCAAGCTACTCGCTCATCCGCTCAAGAACCTTCTCGGCGACGGCGAGTTCGTCGCGCTCGGCCCGGACCTCCGACAGCTGGTTGGCCAGCTGTTCTTCGAGTTCGTCCAGTTCCGCACGCCGCGCGGTGATCCGCTCCAGCAGCTCGGGATCCGTACACCGGATCGTAGAAGGCCGTCCGCCCGCCGCGAGCAGGAACCGGCAGCCGCCCGCTGACGGCGATCTACAGCGCAGACTCCAGCCCCCGACCAGCACAAGCACCCCGGGTCACACCAACCCTGCTGACCAGCGATTTTCAGGTTGGCGGAGGCTCACGGGACCGCATCGCCGAGCCATTCGGAGGCGCCCACATGAAGCCTCCGCGCAGGATCCACTCCTCCCCCCCCTTGAGCCCTTCAGTGAGTCCCGGCCAAGGAAGAGCCGCCCGTGCAGGGCGGGATCACCCCCCTCTCGGCCCTGGTTCTCGTCGAGAAGCTGCGCGCGGTCGCGAGGGCGCCCACACGGCGCAGTGTGCGGCCGATCGTCGGTCACTTCGGATCCGACCGCTTCCTGGCAGCCACGCTCTCGGCGTTCACCGACGACCTCGCGGCGCACCTGCCCACCCCGGAGCCGCGCTCGTGGGCACCGCCGCTCCGATGCACCTGCGCGAACGGGCCCAGCGTGCCGTACGGCACTGCCGCCCCTGTCCTCCGTCTCGAGCAGGCACCCGCCGGACGGCCCTCGCTACCGAGTGCCCGGCTGGTGCCCCTGGGCACCGGACACGGCTGATCCGAGGGCGGGTACAACAAGAAGCGGGTCATCCGACCAGGATGACCCGCTTCTTCACTGTGGAGCTAAGGAGAATTGAACTCCTGACCTCCTGCATGCCATGCAGGCGCTCTACCAACTGAGCTATAGCCCCGTGTTGTTTGCCGCTCGGTTTCCCTGGCGACATCGAGAACATTACACGGTCCCCCCGGCCCATCAAAAATCGTTTCCACCCTGTCCGGATATGACCGGTGCGCAACGTCCTGACCAGCGACTGTTCCGATCATGAGCAGTCGACCGGAGGCACCGCGTCAGGCGGTGGCGAACGAGTAGAACCGCTTGAGGGTGCAGTGTTCCTCCAGGAGCCGGCCGTAGATGGGCTCCCCTTCGAGCTCCCGGTACGTCTCGATGGGGTCGCCTTTTATGATCAGCGCCCGCGCACACTCTTCACACCAGTACTGGAACTCCGCGTTGACGGGTTCCATGTCCCTGACGATGGGCGTACCGCTACCGCACCAGTCGCACTTCCGCCTGTGTGCACCCATCCGCTCAGCTCCGCGGGCGGCCGCGGGCCGCACAAGCGAAGGAACCCTCTTGCGAAGAACCGGGAGAGCGAGTCGCCATGGAACGGCGGGTGATGGAGCGGCGGGTCACGGTGGGGGTAAGGGGCAGGCCCGGGGCCCGTACGCGGCTCGCAGGCATCGCGCTCCCTCCCGATCGGTCCGTCGCCCCCTCCGGCGGTCCGATTCTGCCATGGCCCCGCACGGAGGTCAGCCCGACGACCGCCCCGCTGCCCGCCTTTGTCGTCAGAGGAGGACACCGGCCCGGTCGGCCCACCTGCGAGGATGGCGCCGGAACACCCCGTCGGCCCTTGTCCCAGGCGGGCCGGGGCAGTTGAGGCACCGCCGGCACGGGCCGCAGCACCGGATCTGCGCAACCCGCAAAAAAATCCCGCCCCCTGCCGGGGACGGGATCTTGACTGTGGAGCTAAGGAGAATTGAACTCCTGACCTCCTGCATGCCATGCAGGCGCTCTACCAACTGAGCTATAGCCCCGCTGTTCGCTGTTTTTCCCTGCGTTTCCGCGCTGCGAACAAGAAGAACTTTAGCCTGCGGCGAGCCGGAAAGTGAAATCCGGCCCCCGGCCCCCGGAGAGTCCCTCCGGGCGCCCGCTAGTCGTCGTCCCCGAGCACCGGTTCGGGGAGCGTCCCGGCGTTGTGCTCGAGTAGGCGCCAGCCGCGTGCGCCTTCGCCGAGCACGGACCAGCAGCAGTTGGAAAGCCCGCCGAGCCCCTCCCAGTGGAGGGCCTCGAGCCCGAGCAGACGGCCGATGGTGGTCCGGATCGTGCCGCCATGACTCACGACGACGAGCGTGCCCGCGTCGGGCAGCTTGTCGGCATGCTCCAGGACGACCGGGGCGGCCCGGTCGGCCACCTCGGTCTCCAGCTCGCCACCGCCCCTGCGGACCGGCTCACCGCGCTTCCACGCGGCGTACTGCTCGCCGTACTGCCCGACGATCTCCTCGTGCGTGAGGCCCTGCCAGGCGCCCGCATACGTCTCGCGCAGCGCGGAGTCGCGTGTGACGTCGAGGCCGGTGACCGACGCGAGCTCGGCGGCCGTGGCCGCTGCCCGCCGCAGGTCGGACGCCACGATCGCGTTCGGCCGCAGCGAGGCGAGCAGCCGGGCGGCGCGGCGTGCCTGACCGACGCCGGTCTCGGTCAGCTCGATGTCCGTGGTGCCCTGGAAACGGCGCTCCAGATTCCACGCCGTCTGGCCGTGCCGCCAGAGGACGATCTTGCGTCCCCTGCCGCTCCTGCTGCCGTTCAGCTCTGTTCACCTTCCGTGCCGCCGTTGAGCTGGGCGTGCTCCTCGGCCTTGCCCCGGGTCTTGAGCGCGTCCTCCGGGAGGGCGATCTCGGGGCAGTCCTTCCACAGCCGTTCGAGCGCGTAGAACACACGCTCCTCGCTGTGCTGGACATGGATCACGATGTCGACGTAGTCGAGAAGGATCCAGCGGGCGTCGCGGTCGCCCTCGCGGCGTACCGGCTTGGCGCCGAGCTCCTTCTGTAGCCGCTCCTCGATCTCGTCGACGATCGACTTGACCTGGCGGTCGTTGGGAGCCGAGGCCAGCAGGAATGCGTCGGTGATCGACAGCACCTCGCTGACGTCGTAGGCGATGATGTCGTGCGCGAGCCGGTCGGCCGCCGCCTGGGCGGCGGCGTTGATGAGCTCGATGGAGCGGTCCGTGGCGGTCACATGCAGGCTTTCGTCGGCGGTCAGATCAACCTCTAGGGTCTCACGGACCGCCGACAGCCCTTACTGCTGCTGCTCAGGGATCTTGTAGTCCTGCCCGAGGGCGACGGACACGTCGGCGTTCGTGGCGGGCTCCCCCTTCTTCACCGAGGTCTCCGGCAGGCCAAGGGTCTTGGCGACCTCGACCGCCTTCGCCTTGTCGTCCGCGGCCCCGTAGACCACCTGGGACGCAGCGGCGGTGTCCGTCCTGCCACTGTCGACGAAGGCATAGCCGCCGTTGACGAGCTGGATCCTGGCGTAATCCGTACCGCTGGTGTTCCCCGTGGCGTTCTTGATGCCGACGCGTACCGCCGCGCCCTGGTCCGGGGTTTTCACCTTGCCGCCCAGGACGTCCTTGACGACGCGTTCGGTCGCCTGCTCCGTGAGGGTGCCGTCGCTCTGGACCGGGAGCAGCTCCGTCTTGTAGTCGCCCACCTTGGCGTGCCCGGCGAGCTTCGCCAGCGACGCGCCCAGGTCCTGCTCCGGCAGAGACGGGTCCAGGATCTGCGCGAGGGTCTCGATGGTGACGGTCGCGGCCTCGGGGTCCTCCGACAGCTTGCGCAGCACGCTGCGCATCACCTGGCCGAAGCGCATCAGCTGCTTGGCCTCCTGCTCGCCCTCGCCCAGGTAGGTGGCGTACGCGACGGCCATCGGGCCGCTCAGCGTCTGTGCCTCCCCCTTACTCACGAGCGGCGAGGCGCCCTTCTTGGAGTCGGGCACATCCGTGTCGGTGTCGACCTCGATGTTGCCCACGAGCTCCACGAGATTCTCGAGGTACGGGGTGTCGAGCCGCCAGGTGCCACTGATGCTGGTGCTGAGCAGGGTGTCGATCGACTCCCGGGTGCCGGTGGACCCGTCGTCGTCCACGGACTTGCCGAGGGTAGTGGTGGACCCGTCGTCCGCGGCCACGGCAAGCGAGTCGGGGAGCAGGACGGTGGTGCCCTGTCCGGTGGTGACGTTGTCGACGAGCAGCGCCGTGGAGGTGCCGCCCTTCTTGGTGTCGTGCAGATGGACGACGATGACGTCACGCTTCTGCGGGCCCGACGCCGTAGTGTTCTGCTCGTCCGTGCCGGAGACTCCCGGGACCATTCCGGCGAACCAGAGGTAGCCCGCGCCGCCGACGACCACGAGGGCCACGACGACTATGAGCGCGACCATCCGGTTGCGCCCGCGCCGGCGTGCTTCCTCACGACGCTCGCTCCGGCTCTCGGTGAATTTCAGCCAGTCGATGACATCTTCGGAGTCCTCATCGGGCTCCTCGATGAAGGCGAACTGTTCGGTTCCGTAGTCGCTGTCGGCACGGCGCTGTCCAAAAACAACGGCATCGGCTTCCGGTTCGGGTTCGCGCCGCCGGCCTGGCACCGACACCGGCGCTGCCGGTGCTGCCGGTGCCGCCGGTCCGGAAGGGGCTTCGGGTACGTGCCACTGCTGGGTGGAGTCGTCCACCGCGGGCTGTCGGCCCGTGTCGTAGCCGTACGCACCGTAGCCGCCGTCGCTGTAGCCCCCCTGGCCGTACCCGTACTCCTGCTGCGTCGGCTGCGCCTGCTGCTGGGCGTGCTGGGCAGCGTACGGGTCGTACTGCTGCGCGCCGGTGTACGGGTCGTAACCGTAGCCCTCTTGCTGCGACCGCACGTCCTGCTGCTGCGGTTCCTGCTGGGCATACGGGTCGTACTGCTGCTGCCCCTGCTGCTGATAGACCGGCTGCCCGTACTCGTCGTAGCCGATGATCAGCGGCTGCTGCTGGTACGGGTCGTACGGGTTCTGTCGGTCGTTCACAGGTGCCCCTCTCCGTGGCTCATTCGCCGCGGTACAGCTGGCGCTTGTCGATGTAGCGGACGACACCGTCCGGCACCAGATACCAGACCGGCTCCCCCTGCGCGACCCTGGCGCGGCAGTCCGTGGACGAAATCGCCAGTGCGGGCACCTCCACCAGCGAGACGCCGCCCTCGGGCAGCCCGTCGTCCGTCAGCACGTGGCCCGGCCGGGTCACTCCGATGAAGTGGGAGAGCGAGAACAACTCCTCGGCGTCCCGCCAGGTCAGGATCTGGGACAGGGCGTCGGCGCCGGTGATGAAGAAGAGATCGGCGTCGCCATGGACCGTGCGCAGATCCCGTAGCGTATCGATCGTGTACGTCGGCCCGCCGCGGTCGATGTCGCTGCGGCTGACCGAGAACTGCGGGTTGGACGCGGTCGCGATGACCGTCATCAGATAGCGGTCCTCGGCCGGGGACACCTGCTTGTGGCTCTTCTGCCACGGCTGCCCGGTCGGGACGAAGATGACTTCGTCGAGGTGGAAGTGGGCGGCCACTTCACTGGCCGCCACCAGGTGTCCGTGATGAATCGGGTCAAAAGTCCCGCCCATCACGCCGAGTCGGCGCTTGCCGCGGCCGGTAGGCACTTCCTGCTCTCCCATGCGTGCAGACCCTACTGGTACAGCCGTTCGCCTCTGCCGTCAGCGGTCGCGGTTGAAACTAGTGGTGATCCACAGCAGGAGCAGCAGCGCGACCAGCGCGCCGACACCGGTGAGGTACGGGCTGAGGCTTTCGTGATTACCACCCTGCTCGCCTTCGGAGGCGAGGGTGACCAGCTGGTGCGCGGTGCTCGAGAGGCTCATCTTCTGCAGGACCTATCCATCGGGAATCAGGAGGGAGACGTCGCGCACATCGTATGCGGGCGCCACGGGCACGCTCACGCCGACTCAGTCGTTGGTGCCGTCATTGCGATATCCGCGCAGCAGGAACCAGGCGAGCAGGGCGGCTCCGACGAGCGCGACGAGCAGCACGACGCGGAGCGTGTCGCCCGGCCCCTGGCCCTCGGACACGGCGGCAAGTATGACGGCGGTGTGCGGCATTCCGGGCGCTCCTCAAAGTTATCCACAGCCCCCCCGCACACCGTAGCTCCAGCGCATACGCTGGCTTTTGCCAGGGGGACGAGCAACGTCTCGTACGAACAGGGGGCCACCTATGACCGACACCAGTCACGAAAGCTCGCCGAGCAGGCAGCGCAGGCGATTCCCGGACATCTCCTCGCGGGCCTACGAGCACCCGGCGGACCGCTCGGCCCTGGTGGCCCTGCGCAAGCTGAGCGGTTTCGACACCGCGTTCAAGGCACTGAGCGGCCTGCTGCCCGAGCGCAGTCTGCGGCTGCTCTTCCTGTCGGACTCCGTACGGGTGAGTGACGCCCAGTTCACTCATCTCAACGACATGCTGCGCGACGCCTGTTACATCCTGGACCTCAAGAAGGTCCCGCCGATGTACGTCAACCAGGACCCGCAGCCCAACGCCATGTGCATCGGCCTCGACGAGCCGATCATCGTGGTGACGACCGGGCTGGTGGAACTGCTCGACGAGGAGGAGATGCGGGCCGTCGTCGGCCACGAGGTGGGCCATGCCCTCTCCGGTCACGCGGTGTACCGCACGATATTGCTCTTCCTCACCAATCTCGCGCTCAAGGTGGCGTGGATCCCGCTCGGTAATGTCGCGATCATGGCGATCGTGACCGCGCTGCGTGAGTGGTTCCGCAAGTCGGAGCTCTCCGCGGACCGGGCCGGGCTGCTGGTGGGACAGGATCTGCGTGCCTCGATGCGAGGGCTGATGAAGATCGCCGGCGGCAATCATCTCCACGAGATGAATGTCGACGCCTTCCTCGCCCAGGCCGACGAGTACGAGAAGGGCGGCGACCTCCGCGACTCCGTACTCAAGATCCTCAATGTGCTGCCCCGAACGCATCCGTTCACCACGGTCCGGGCGGCCGAGCTGAAGAAGTGGTCGGAGACACGGGACTTCCAGCGCATCATGGACGGCCACTACCCCAGGCGTGACGAGGACAACGACACATCGGTGACGGACTCCTTCCGTGAGTCCGCGGCGCATTACGCCGACACGGTGCGCACCAGCAAGGACCCGCTGATGAAGCTCGTCGGTGACATCGCAGGTGGTGCGGGCGATCTGGGAGGCAAGCTCCGGGACAAGTTCACTGGCGCGAGCGGCGGGAGCAGCGGGAGCGCCGGTGGCGGTGGCGCCGCGGGCAAGGGTGATGCACCGGCCTCGGACGCTACGGACGACTCCGAGGGGACCTGGCGGCGTCCGGGCCCCGAGGAGGGCCCTGAGTCGGCGAGCTGACGGTCAACGTGCCGCAGAGGGCCGCCGCGGGCACACCCGTGGCGTACGGGTCGGTGCCTGCGGGGCCCCGGTCGTCCGCCTGTTCACCTGCGAGCAGCGGGTGCAGAGCACCCGTTCTCCCTGCCGAGCACGACTGCGGACCGGCCTGGACGTAGGCGCTGCGGACCTCCAACCGATGCAGCCGGATGTCTTCCCGGTCGAGCAGGAAGTGCAGGACGCGACGCACGGTGAACAGCGAGGTGCCGTCGGCCCGGTGGGAACCGGACACGACGGGCCGCAGCGCGTAGGTGAAGGTGTGGTCGGACACCACCTCCAGGGTGTCCGCCCCCACCTCCGTGTAGGAGAGGGTGCCGTGGACCCGGATGCCAGGGTCGGCCAGTTCCACCTCGGCCGGGTCGAAGCGCACCAGCCAGCCGGTCGCGCTGTGCTCACCGTCGTCGGCCGGTGAGTCCATGCTCCGGTCGAACTGCGCCGTCTGGTCGGGGTCGAGCAGCCGCCCCACCGGTCGGAGTACCCCGCCGGTGAGCACGTCGGGATCGAGGGAGGAGACCACCAGGTAGTCCTTGATCGTGGTCAGGGCGATGGTGACCTGGCTGTCCGAGAAGTTCTTCGTCCGCCGGACCGACGGCAGGTTGATGCCCGAGGCGCCGGTGCGATACCCCGCGGCCGGGCCGTCGGCGAGGAGCGATGCGGCGGTCCCTCCGGGTACGGGGCCTTGGGGGGCAAGGGGAACCATCGTGGTCCGGAGCGGTTCGGCCCGCCTGCCGACGGGGGCCGGATAGGGGTTGCGGAAGCCGATGTAGACGGCAGTGGCGAATGCCAGGGCGATCAGCAGCACAAGAGCGATGCCGGCCCTGGAGCGGTGTCGGCGGGTGCCACGGCCGGGGAGGGAGCGTACGGCGCGCGCGTGATCACCCATGCGCTCCTGGGCGGAGAATTCCTGCAGCCGGGCAGCGCGGACGAAGGATTCGTCGAAGACGAGTGAGCGGTACTCGTCCTCCCCGCCCGAGGGGTCGTCGGGCGGCCCTTCCGGCGGTTTACCGCGGCGTGTCATGACTTCTCCCGATCCTCGGCGCCACCGGCGGGGGCTGGCGCTGGGATCCGCCTCAGCCGCTTGGCGTCGGGCGGACCGGTCCGTCACGGGTTCGGCACATGGACAAGTGGCTGGCCCTCTCCCCGGGGACGGGGACGGGGGGAGGGGGGTCACGGGTCACAGGTCACAGGTCACAGGTCACAGGTCACAGGTCACAGACGGGGTCATACCTTCAAATAGGGTCGATCGTCATCAAGGTAAACGCCCTGAGGGTAGGAGCGCAGGTGGAGCGCCGCCGGGTGGGCAGCTGGGAGACACGAGGTCCCGCCTCCCCCGCGACGGGCTCAAGGCGTGCGAGGAACGGCGGACACCACGGGGCGGGAGTAGTCGGCGGAAGCGGAGGGGGCCGCGCCCGGCTTGTCGACTCCGCTGGTCGCCGGGGGCGGCACTTGGTCCTGCCGGTTTTCCGCACCGCCTCGGTACACGGCGCTGAAGGCCAGCGCCACCATCCCGATGGCCATCAGCAGGGCCAGAAGCCAGGCGACCGACCGGTGCCACCGAGCCGCACCTCGGTAAGGACGTAGAGAGCCACCATGCCGCCCGTAGGGGCCGTCGTCGCCCCCGTGGAGGCCGTCGGGGTCATCGGGGTCGTACGGGTCACCGAAGGCCCTCTCGCGGCCGTACACGCCGTCCGGGCCGTAGCCGTCGTCGTAGAGGTCGTCGTCCGGAGCACCGCCGCCCGAACGCGCCCTGCGCGCTTCGGCTTCGGCGCGGGCCTCCGCTGCGGCCAGCAGACGCTCGACCGCGGTGGGTTCGTGGATCGCGGCGGACCGGACGAAGTCCTCGTCGAACGCCACGAAGGCGAAGTCCTCGTCCGCGCCTCCGCGGTCGTCGTCGGGCTCCCAGCCGTCCGGGAACGGCCTGCCCCCCACGTCGTCCGGCACAACTTCAGCGTAGCCCCGGCGGCACGATTTCGGCAGGGAGCCCGCGAACTCCCCGCCGCCATCCACCGGCCGACCGACGCCTGGCCGACCGACGCCTGGCCGCCCCGCCGGGGGCGCCCCCGCTAACGGATGTGACCGTCGCCGGTGACGATGTACTTCGTCGATGTCAGCTCCGGCAGCCCCATCGGTCCGCGGGCATGCAGCTTCTGCGTCGAGATGCCGATCTCCGCGCCGAATCCGAACTGACTGCCGTCCGTGAAGCGCGTGGAGGCGTTTACCGCGACCGTCGTGGAATCCACCAATTGGGTGAACCGGCGGGCCGCCGCCTGTGAGGTGGTGACGATCGCCTCGGTGTGGCCGGAGGACCAGAGCCGGATGTGCGCCACGGCGGATTCCAGCGACTCGACGACCGCGGCCGCGATGTCGTACGAGAGGTATTCGGTCTCCCAGTCCTCCGGCGTCGCCGGCACGACGGTGGCCTTGGACCCCTCGGCGTACGCGAGCACCCGCTCGTCGCCGTGCACCGTCACCCCGGCCGCGGCCAGTGCGTCCAGGGCCAGGGGCATGAAGTCCGCGGCGACGTCCTTGTGGACCAGGAGGGTCTCGGCGGCGTTGCACACGCTCGGGCGCTGCGCCTTGGAGTTGATCAGGATCTCGACGGCCATACCGAGGTCGGTCTGCGCGTCGACGTACACGTGGCAGTTGCCGGTGCCGGTCTCGATGACGGGGACCGTCGACTCCTCCACGACCGTACGGATCAGGGAGGCGCCGCCGCGCGGGATCAGTACGTCGACGAGGCCGCGGGCCCGCATCAGTTCGCGCACCGAATCGCGGTTCTCGCCCGGGACGAGCTGCACGGCGTCCGCCGGCAGACCGGACCCGCCCACCGCGTCGCGGAGCACCCGCACGAGTGCGGTGTTCGAGGCGTACGCGGACGAGGATCCACGCAGCAGCACCGCGTTGCCCGACTTCAGACAGAGCGCGGCCGCGTCGACCGTCACATTGGGCCGGGCCTCGTAGATGATGCCGACCACCCCGAGCGGCACCCGCACCTGGCGCAGATCGATACCGTTGGGCAGGGTGGAGCCCCGGACCACTTCGCCGACCGGGTCGGGCAGCGCCGCCACGTCCCGCGCGTCCGCGGCGATCGCACGGATCCGCTCCGGGGTGAGCGTGAGCCTGTCGACGATCGACTCGCTCGTCCCGGCCTCCCTGGCCTTCGCGACGTCCTCGGCGTTGGCCTCGACGATCTCGCTGGTGCGCACCTCGAGCGCGTCCGCGATCGCCAGCAGGGCGTCGTCCTTCGCCGCCCGCGGGAGTGGCGCGATGTCGTCGGCGGCGGCGCGTGCCCGGTAAGCGGCCTGGGCGACCGGGGACATGTTGTCGTACGGCGAAAGCGTGGTCATGCCCGCAGGGTAGTGCGCACGCCGCGGACATCCGTCACGTTTCCCGTCATGCGAGACAGGCGTATCGGTGGCTGCGCACCGGGCCCGGTACGACGGGCCCCGGGGCCGGTGCACCTGGTCCGTTACGCCCGGTCAGTACGGATGCACCCCGACGGGGGCGGCGGGTGGCGGGCCGTAGCCCTCGGCGATACGCAGGTGGTACGTCTCCCGGTCGATGACCTCCAGGCCGACGATCTCCCAGGGCGGAAGCTTCGCGCTGGAGCGGTGCTCGCCCCACAGCCGCAGCGCCACCGCGGCGGCGTCGTGAAGGTCCCGGGCCTCTTCCCAGTAGCGGATCTCCGCATGGTCACCGGCATACCGGCTGGTCAGCAGGAACGGATGATCGTGCGCCAGCTGTTCCAGCCCGCGCCTGACCTCCCTCAGCGGCGTCTCGGTGCCGGAGACACTGAGGGTGATGTGCCACAGCTTGGAGCGGGTCAGTTCCTCGTCCGTCACCACCGGTTCCTGCTCGAGGGTCTGGTCGGTGGGCGTACCGACGAAGCCGGATCCCGCTCCGACGCTGGTCAGGGCGCGACTGCCCGTTCCGCGGGGCGGCGCCCCCGGGCGCGCTCGTCTCACCGGCGGCCTCCTGTGAATGCGTAGCTGTGCTGACCCCTTGTGTCCCTGTGACAAAGTTGAGCAGCCCGCGACCGGGCGTGGGGCGGTTTTCGTGAAGGTCTCCGCCCGAAGGCTGGACTTTCAGCCGTTTCAGGGGGCCTGGCGGGGCGTGAGGACGACGAGATCGTCCCTGTGTACGACTTCCCGCTCGTAGGCGGGGCCCAGTTCACGCGCGAGATCGCGAGTGGACCGGCCGAGTAGCTGGGGGATCTCCTTGGCGTCGAAGTTGACGAGCCCGCGGGCGACCGCCCGGCCGGCAGGGTCCCGCAGCTCGACCGGGTCCCCTGCGGAGAATTCGCCCTCTACCGCCGAGATTCCGGCAGGCAGCAACGACGTACGGCGCTCGACGACGGCGCGGACGGCCCCGTCGTCGAGCATGAGGGCGCCCTGCGGGGTCGAGGCGTGGGCGAGCCAGAGCAGCCGGTCCGCCGAACGGCGCCCGGTGCGGTGGAAGTACGTGCCGGTGTCGCGCCCCGCGAGGGCGTCGGCGACGCGGCTCGCCGAGGTGAGGACGACCGGGATCCCGGCAGCGGTGGCGATCCGTGCCGCTTCGACCTTCGTGACCATGCCTCCGGTACCGACGCCCGCCTTCCCCGCACTGCCGATGGTGACGCCTTCCAGGTCGGCCGGTCCGCTCACCTCGGCGATGCGAGAGGTGCCCGGCGTGCTCGGGTCCCCGTCGTAGAGGCCGTCGACGTCGGACAGGAGCACGAGGAGGTCGGCATGGACCAGATGCGCGACGACCGCGGCGAGCCTGTCGTTGTCCCCGAACCTGATCTCGTCGGTGGCCACCGTGTCGTTCTCGTTGACGACGGGGAACGCGCCCATCTCCAGAAGCTGCTCGAGCGTGCTGTAGGCGTTGCGGTAGTGAGCGCGCCGACTGGTGTCGTCGGCGGTCAGGAGCACTTGCCCGACCCGTACTCCGTAGCGGGCGAAGGATGCGGTGTAGCGGGCGACGAGCAACCCCTGGCCGACGCTGGCCGCGGCCTGCTGCCGGGCCAGGTCCTTGGGCCTGCGGACGAGCCCGAGCGGGGCGAGGCCCGCCGCGATGGCGCCGCTGGAGACGAGGACGATCTCGCGCTCCCCGCCGCTCCTCACCTTGGTGAGCGTGTCGACGAGCGCATCCACCCGATCGGCGTCGAGCCCTCCCGCCGCGGTGGTGAGTGAGGAGGACCCGACTTTGACCACGATCCGGCGGGCGTCGGTCACACCCCGCCTACGCCCCTCGCCGCCCCCAGCGGGTGTGCGGAGCGCGCCTTCGGGTTCCCTTGCCGCACCTTCGGATTCCCTTGCCCCTGACACGTACGCCCGTCCCCATCACGTCGACCTGCTCGGTTCGCCTCAATCTACGCGAGGGGCGGGGTCGGTACCGCGCCGTCTCAGTTCCTGTCACCGCGCAGCCCTCATTACACCAGCCAACCGCCTCAGGTCACGTTTCGACACGCCCTCGAATGGAGTAATTACGTAATCTCCACTCGTCGCCCATAGGGCTACCCTCTCTTACGTGACAGATGAACACACCCGCCAGAGGCGCATTCTCCTCAGATCAGGCAAAAGCCCCTTCGAGGTGGCTTCGCTCGAACAGTCCCTCGACAGAGACGTCTTCGCGACCAACGCGGGCAACCTGATCTTCAGTGACGCGGCGCACAAGATTCTGACGACGCCGCGGACAGAGGTCTCCTCCAACGGCATCCGCACGGAGCAGGCGGCGGCCGAGCGCATCAACGAGGAGTTCGACGTCTTCGTCGTGCCACTGGCGAACGCGTTCCGCCCGACCTTCGAGCGGTCCCTGAAGCGGATGACGCAGCTGATCAAGAAGCTGCGCATCCCCGTCGTCGTTCTGGGCGTCGGCGCGCAGGCCGACCTCCAGTACGACGCGGCCCGGCTGAAGCCGATGGAGCCGACCGTCAGGGAATTCGTCACCGAGGTACTCGACCGCAGCGCGTCCATCGGTGTGCGGGGCGAGTTCACCGAGCAGTACCTGAAGGACATGGGCTTCCGGGACGTCGAGGTCATCGGCTGCCCCTCCATGTTCATGAACGGTGAGACGTTCACGCTCAAGAAGAAGTCCGAGTCGCTCACCGCGGAATCGCGCATCTCGGTGAACGGCTCGCACAGCGCCGTACGGTCGCACGGTCTCGACGCCATCATCCGCCAGGCCCACGAGCGCTATCCGCATCTGCGGTTCGTCGGCCAGAACCTGCTCGAGGCCCAACTGCTCCACTGGCGGGAGACGTCGAACCCGATCGGGGCGCAGACCTCCATGCCGACCCACCCGTCCCACCCGATGTACCGCGAGGGCAAGGTCCGGCTCTACGTCGACCCGGCCACCTGGATCGACGAACTGCGCGCGTTCGACTTCTCGTTCGGCTCGCGCATCCACGGCAACATAGCGGCGCTGCTGGCCGGCGTCCCGAGCACCGTGCTCTGCAGCGACTCGCGGACCCTGGAGCTCTGCCGGTACTTCGGCATCCCGCACCGCAAGATCTCCGAGACGCCCAGGGACATCGACCCCGCCGAGCTGTACGAGGCGGCAGACTTCGGCGAGCTGGTGAACGGCCACAAGGAACGTTTTCTCCGCTTCACCGGCTTCATGGAGCGTAACGGCCTGGAGAACACCTTCCATCACGGCGACGGCGGCACGGCGTTCGACGCCCGGATGTCCCAGCTCGCCCTCCCGCCCGCCGTCCGCCCGTGGACCGGGACCGACCTCGATTCACTCAGCAGCCGTTTCAGCTTCATGCAGAGCCGGATGGATGAACTGGCCGCTCAGAACGCCCAGTTGCGCAGCCAGCTCAAGAAGAGGACCGGCCCGGTCAGTATCAAGGTGCAGGCGGGCGAGGGAACAGCCTCGTGGCCGTCCGCCTACCGGCGCGCCCGGCGCGTGGTAGGGCGCCCGGTCCGGAGGCTGCTGCGCCCCGAGCGGTAGCGATCACGTTCACTGCCGCACCGCGCACGCCTCAGACCTTGTGGGCGCGGTGCGGTCTGTGCAGGCCCGCGGACCGGGCCGTCCTGCGCGCCTTGCCTGCCAGTCGCCGCATGAAGGCGGCAGTGGACTGGCGCCCCGGCACCTCGATCCGCTTCTTGCCGATCCATTCGGTCACGGTCATCTCGTACGCCGACAGGGGCAGCTCCGGGCTCTCACCGAAGTGCGGGTAGACCAGATACAGCCGGCCTCGGAGCCCCTTGCGGACCGCGCGGGGTTTCTTCTCGTCCCTCATGAACTCCAGGATGTCCAGAAGCAGGTCGAGCCTGCCCTCCGAGACGCATATCAGCCGGAGCCGCTCATGGACTTTGAGGCGGCGGGCCAGCCCCGGTGACCAGTAGTTCTCCAGCAGTGGCGCGGCCAGCTCCATCTTCTTCTTCCGCACTTCGTCGGACTGCCGCAGCAGAGCGGTCCCGAACTGCGGGAGCAGGGTGATGACGAACGGCCGGACCATCAGGACGTCCCGCTTCGGCCCCGGCGGGACATGAGCGGCGATGAGGCCCGTCAGAGCCCGGGCCGAATCGAAGCGGAGCAGGTAACTGCCGCTCTTCGTCACGTGCTTACCGTCGTCCCGGCCCACCAGGTAGTAGCAGGTGTAGTCCGCCACGACGGAGACACCGTTGCCCCGCAGATACGCCTCCATGGTGAAGAGCGCGTCCTCACCCGTCTTGAGCTCCTCGTCGAACCTCATCCCCAGCCGCACCAGAAGGTCCCGCCGGAACAGCTTCTGGGCACTCAGAGTGAATTTGATGTTGGAGGAGTAGAGATCGGCCCGCTCGACCGTCTGCTTCCACATCGACTTCGCCGCTCCGCGGTTGACGCCGACGACCTTCCCGAGTACCACATCCGTGCCGGCCCGGTCGCCCATCGCGACCATCCGCTCCAGGGCCTCCTCCCCGAAGTAGTCGTCCGCGTCGAGGAAGAAGACGTACCGGCCACGGGCGAGACCGAGCCCGACGTTACGCGGGCCGCTGGGACCACCGGAGTTCTCCTGGCGCACGACGCGCATGTCGATGGCGGTCCGGGCGGCGAACTCCTCCAGGTACTCCCCCGTGCCGTCGGTGGACCCGTCGTCGACGGCCACGATCTCCATGCGCCCGGCCGGAAGCGTCTGCGCTTCGACGGACTCCAGGCAGCGGATCAGGTAGGGCATCGCTTCGTAGGCGCCGATGATGACGGTCACATCTGGTGTGGTGGTGCTCATCTCTCCCCGGTTCACACATAAACGTACAAATAAGGAGAAACGCTAGTACGACGCTACACGCCCCGTTCTATGCACGGACACGCCGAACGGCCCGTACGTTCCCCTCCCCGAGGAGAAGACGGACGGGCCGTTGAGTAGGTTGCGCCACTAGTCGGACACATTTCGAACAACTGGATGTCAATTGGATGACACCGGCTGTCAGCTCCGGTCCCGGCCGACGGCGCCACTTCTCGCCGTCGGCCGGTCACGCTGCGGTCAGCGGATCACCGCCAGTCGATCACCGTCAGCGGATAGCCGAAGGACCTGTGCCGATTCCCGCGTCGGCATCCGGGGACGGCGCGTCCGGGTCGACCGCGGCCTCGGCCTCCGCGACGAGCTCCGCCACTCCGTCCCCGGCACCACTGGACGCCGCCTCGGGGTCGGGAAGCGTGGCGGGCTGCTGCCCGCCGATGAGCTGGGCGACGCCCGCGTTGCGAGCCTCGGCCTTGGCCGCAAGCGCATGCACGGCGGCGTTGAACTGCTCCATGGAGGTCGGCTCGTCCGGGCCCAGCAGGTAGGTCTTCAGCTCGTGGCGGGCTTCGGCGAGCGTGTCCGCCGACGGGTCCGCCACGGCGCGCAGCAGCTCGTCGATCTTCTCCGCGCCGTTGGAGAGGATGACGGCCGCCCGTACCGCGGTGTTCTGGCGCTTGAACTCCTCCGCACCGAGCTCCGCCGAGTCCGTGACCGCGTACGGCTTGCCGCTCGCGATGAAGTCGGACACCACACTGGAGATGTCCGAAACCATGGCGTCGGACTGGTTGAAGCAGTCGTACAGCTTCGGCTGCGAGCCCGTCACCGTCTTGTGCTCCCACCAGCCGAAGGAACGCCAGTAGGCGTCGTTCCACTCGGCCCGCAGCGTGGCGATCTCGGCCTTGCGGGCCGGGTCGGCGAGAGCGACCCGCGACTCCTCCGACTCGTCACCCCCGGCACGGCCGGGCTTCGCCAGCTCGGCCAGACGGGCTTCGATGCGCGCCAGTTCGGCCTTGGCCGCGCGCTGCCCCTGCGCAGCGGCCGAGGCCTCCTTCCCCCAGCGCGGGTCGGCGGCGCGGTCCTGCGTGGACTTGACGACCAGGGCCTTGATCCGGGCGTTGACGGCCTTGGCCTTGGCGCTGCGAATGCCGGTGAAGGGGTGCGGCTTGTAGATGACCCGGACCGGGCTGTCCGCGTTCAGCAGACGGCGGACGATGTTCTCACCGGCCAGCAGCAGCGAGGTGTTGCCGGGGTTGTCGTCCCAGCCCTCCCAGGTGGGGGCGTACAGCACCGTCGGGATCGGGTTCTTCGTGGTGCCGGTCCAGCTCTCGATCGGCGCCAGCTGCGGCCGCCCGACCTCGACGATGTCCTCGTCGCGGATGCCGACGTCGGCCAGGGCGTACCGGTCGCGGCCCGCGCGGCCGGCCGTCCACACCTCGTCGTACACCTTGGAGTACGGGTTGACGCTGGCCAGCTTGTCGCTGTCGCCGTGGCCGATGAACACGTGCTTCATGGTCGGGACACGCAGCATGTGGATGTTCTTGCCGACGTTGGCCGGATACAGGCACACCCGGGCGGTGGAGAGGTTCAGGTTCATCAGGTGGGTGCCGGCGGGCACGCAGACCACGGGGACGGAGGTGTCCGCGAGCTGCGGTACCAGGTTGCGCTCGCGCATCACGATCAGCGGACGCCCCTCGACGGCGGCCATGGTGTCGAGCCACATGTTGCCCTGGTAGGCGGACTCGCTGGAGCCGGAGAAGTAGAGCACGACGGTCGGCTGGTACTCGCTCAGCCAGGTGTCCAGGGCCTTCAGCACCGCGGGGGCCGACGGCGCCCGCCGGCTCCGGCGCAGATACGGCACGAGCAGGGCGTTGTAGCCGACAGCCAGCAGCAAGGTCACACCGGCGCCGATGTACCCGATGAGGTTTTCGCCCGTCCCGGCGGCGACCAGGACGCCTGCCACCGCGGGGAGGTCGAGGTGGAGCATCTTCTCGCTGGAGCGGTGCAGCAGCAAGCGCGGCGGGGCGTCGGGGATGCGGACGGCGTGCAGGTCCACGTTACGGGTGACGATCGGCAGGTTGCGGCGCAGCCGGATGAGCGTGGTCAGCGCGCCGTGCGGGGCCTGCAGGCCGTAGAAGAGCAGGAAGCACGCGACTGCCGCGTAGAAGAGCGGTTCCTCGGCGAGGTCCAGCCGGGCCAGCAGCAGGATGATCAACAGCTGGCGAAGGAGGAAACGGATGGGCAGCCCCGCCCGCACCTTGCCGAGCCGGTTGATCAGGTAGCTGCCTCGCTGGTGCAGATACCTGTCCGCGACGTACGTGACAGCCGTGGCCGCCGCGAAGAACCAGATATCAGGAAGAAGAGCGGCAACCAGGACGCAGGGGTAACCCAGCACCATCAGTATTGCTGCCAACAGTTCTGCCCGACTGCCCACACGGGCCAGGCGAATGGCTGTCGAAATCACGAAGAACCTGCTCCAGGGGGTGCCGGTTGTTTCACGTATAGAGGGAAATGTGAAGATGCGGCTTCACGCACTCGGGCCTCTGGATTCACCGAAAGGTGAATCCAGAGGCCCGTATAAGTACATTTGTCAAGAATTATTACACATCTTCTTGACGGTCCAGAACCGAAGCCAGCGCCTGCTCGAATCCCGAGGCTTCGGTGACGTCACGGGTCGGGTCCTGCTGCCGTACGTCGATGACGTGGCCCGTCATCGCAGACAGGAGGACGTCCAGCGAGGTGCGCGCCACAGCCTCGGAGGAGAGCAGCGATCCCTCCGGCTCCTGGCCGAACGCCTTGGTCCGCATGGGGGTCGCGGTGCGCTCCGGGTTGACGCAGTTCACCCTGACGCCCTCGCCCGCCCACTCGTCGGCCAGCGCCTGCGTGAGGTTCACCATCGCGGCCTTGGTCGAGGAGTAGAGGCTGTACTCGGCGCGGCCCCGCGTATAGCTGCTGGAGGTGTACAGCAGCAGCTGGCCCTGGGTCTCCGCCAGGTACTTGTACGAGGCACGGGCGATCTGCACGGGCGCCAGGTAGTTGACGTTCAGCGCTTCCTGGATGGTCGTGGTGTCCGTCTCCGCCAGCTTGCCGATGCGCAGCACGCCCGCGGTGTTGATCACGTAGTCGATGCGGCCGGTCTCGGCGTACGCCTTGGACAGCGCCTCGTCGATGTGCTCCGGGTTCTCGACGTGCGTGCCGGTGGTGGAGCGGCCCAGCGCGTACACACTGGCGCCGTACTGCTCGGCCAGCGTGGCGATGTCGGCACCGATGCCGTACGAACCGCCGAAGACGACCAGGGTCTTGCCCGAGAGCAGGTCGCGGTAGGCGGCCTCGTCGGCCTGGCGCGGGGCCGCCGTGGAGGCCAGCTGGAAGAGCTTGTCGGTGATGAAGACGTCGACCGGCTGGGTCACCTTCATGTTGTACTCGTCGCCCGCGACCACGTAGATCGGCACGTCGGGGAGGTACCGCAGGACGACCGAGCAGTCGTCGGTGGCCTGGAAATTCGGGTCGCCGGCCGCGACCTCGTACGCCTTGCGGATCGTGGACAGCTTGAACGCCTGCGGGGTCTGGCCGCGGCGCAGCCGGGACCGGTCCGGGACGTCGGTGATGAATTCGCCGTCCTCACCGTGGGTGCGGGTCACGATGATCGTGTCGGCGGACGGGATGGCGACGTCCACCGCCTGGTAGCGGCCGAGGGCGTCGACGCAGTCCTTGATCACGCGCTGTGACAGAAGCGGGCGGACCGCGTCATGGAAGAGGACATTACGGTCCTCGCCCTCGGCGAGCCCTTCACCGAGGGCCGCGATGGCACGCTCGGTGGTCTCGTTCCGGGTGTTGCCACCCTCGATGATCTTGATGACCTTGGTCAGCCCGGCCTTGGCGACGATCTTCTCGACGTCGGGCACGAAGCCGGGCGCCATCAGCACGATGACATCGTCGATGCCCTCGGCGTTCTCGAAGATGGTCAGCGTGTGCTCGATGACTGCCTTACCGGCGATCTTCAGCAGCTGCTTGGGGATCGACAGTCCCACACGCTGACCGGTCCCACCGGCGAGCACGACCGCTGTGGTCCGGGGCTTGGCTTCATGCGGCACAGACACAGACGACCTACCTTGCGATGACAGGGGGGAACAGTGTGATGGTCGCACTCTCCGTGACCGTCTCGCAAGGTGGACGTTTACCGGTGCTCGCCTCTGGGAAACCCACAGTTCACCGCCTGGCCAGGCAGATTGGGCCCTCGACGGCCCGTACCGGAGTGACAGACTCCACAGACGTGTTACGCAATCCGCACATCACCGGTCGCGGAACCGCCCCCTGCCTGGCAGTTCGCTGTGCATCCTGATCGGGTCCGGGCCGGAGCCGGGCACCCCCGCCGTGCGGGGGCACCCGGCGGGACGGCTAGAAGGGGTCGAACTCGTCGTACTCGCGCTGCGCGACATCGCGCTCGGACTCGCGCTCGCGGCGGCGCGTCGCGGCAGGGCGGGGAGCCTCGAGACGATGGTCCTCGCCACGTCGGCCCAGCATCTCCGCACCGGCGGCCATGGTCGGCTCCCAGTCGAAGACGACCGCGTTGTCCTCGGCGCCGATGGCCACGCCGTCACCGGCCTGGGCACCCGCCTTACGGAGCGCGTCCTCGACACCGAGCCGGTTGAGCCGGTCGGCGAGGTAGCCGACGGCCTCGTCGTTGTTGAAGTCGGTCTGGCGGATCCAGCGCTCGGGCTTCTCGCCGCGCACGCGGTAGATGCCGTCCTCCTCCACGGTCACCGTGAAGCCTGCGTCGTCGACGGCCTTGGGACGGATGACGACCCGGGTCGACTCCTCCTTCGGCTTGCCGGCGCGCGCCTCGGCGATGATCCCGGCGAGGGCGTACGAGAGCTCGTTGAGACCCTTGCGCGCGATGGCCGAGACTTCGAAGACGCGGTAGCCCCGCGCCTCCAGGTCCGGGCGGATCATGTCGGCGAGGTCCTGGCCGTCCGGGATGTCGACCTTGTTGAGGGCGACGATGCGCGGACGGTTCTCGAGACCGCCGTACAGCCGCAGTTCCTCCTCGATCATGTCGAGGTCCGAGACGGGGTCGCGGTCCGACTCCAGCGTCGCGGTGTCCAGGACGTGCACGAGGACGGAGCAGCGCTCGACGTGCCGCAGGAACTCCAGGCCGAGGCCCTTGCCCTGGCTGGCGCCCGGGATGAGCCCCGGGACGTCGGCGATGGTGTAGACGGTCGAACCGGCCGTGACGACGCCCAAATTGGGGACGAGGGTCGTGAACGGGTAGTCCGCGATCTTCGGCTTGGCCGCGGAGAGCACCGAGATCAGCGAGGACTTGCCCGCGCTCGGGTAGCCCACGAGCGCGACGTCGGCGACGGTCTTGAGCTCCAGGACGATGTCCCGGCTCTCCCCCGGCTCGCCGAGCAGCGCGAAGCCGGGCGCCTTGCGGCGGGCAGAGGCCAGCGCGGCGTTGCCGAGACCACCGCGGCCGCCCTGACCGGCGACGAAGGTGGTGCCCTGGCCGACCAGGTCGGCGAGGACGTTCCCGGCCTTGTCGAGGACGACGGTGCCGTCCGGGACGGGCAGCACGAGGTCCTGGCCGTCCTTGCCGGAGCGGTTGTCACCGGCGCCGGGCTGGCCGTTCGTGGCCTTGCGGTGGGGGCTGTGGTGGTAGTCCAGCAGCGTGGTGACGGCCTGCTCGACGACGAGGATGACATCGCCGCCGCGTCCGCCGTTGCCCCCGTCGGGGCCGCCCAGCGGCTTGAACTTCTCACGGTGTACGGAGGCCACGCCGTGGCCTCCGTTACCCGCGGCGGCATGCAGCTCGACGCGGTCCACGAAGGTGGTCATGGTGGGGCCTCCAGGTACTGCGGAAAAATACGGGAATGTCTCTTGACGTAACGCGCCGAGGGCGGACCCGCTTCCCCGATTACCGGGAAAGCTGAGATCCGCCCTCGGAAGGTGCTGTGTCGTTCGGCCGTTGCCTGACTCAGGCAGCGACGGGAACGATGTTCACGACCTTGCGGCCACGGTGCGTACCGAACTCCACCGCACCGGCGGTCAGCGCGAACAGCGTGTCGTCGCCGCCACGGCCGACGCCCGTGCCCGGGTGGAAGTGGGTACCGCGCTGGCGGACCAGGATCTCACCGGCGTTGACGGCCTGACCGCCGAAGCGCTTCACGCCGAGCCGCTGAGCATTGGAATCGCGCCCGTTCCGAGTGGACGATGCGCCCTTCTTATGTGCCATGTCTCCTCAGTCCCTTACTTCGCAGCCGCGGGGATACCGGTGACCTTGATCGCCGTGTACTGCTGGCGGTGACCCTGACGACGGCGGTAACCCGTCTTGTTCTTGTAGCGAAGGATGTCGATCTTCGCGCCCTTGTGGTGGTCCACGATCTCGGCCTGGACCTTGATGCCGTCCAGAACCCAGGGGTCGCTGGTCACGGCGTCACCGTCGACAACGAGCAGGGTCGAGAGCTCGACCGTGTCGCCAACCTCGGCGGTGGGAATCTTGTCAACCTCAACGATGTCGCCGACAGCAACCTTGTGCTGGCGACCACCGCTGCGCACGATGGCGTACACGCGGATCTCTCTCTCACTCGGAACGGATCCCCTGATGCCAGCCGCCCGCGCGGGCCGGGGCCCACGACAGTCCGGAAGGACGAGCGGCCTCCCCCGGGGACGGATCACCGGGAGGGATGTGCTCAGGGGGTAGGCGCACAGAAACACGCCGAGGATCAAGATTACGGGGCGGGGGCACGGGGGTCAAACCGGGTGCGCCGCCTCGTCACAGGCCGTCGGGGAGAAACACGGAACGCTTTGTGCGCCATTCCTTGCGGCCTCCTCGGTCATGGCGAGGGCCTCCCTGGTCGACGTGGACCGTCGCTCGCCGGAAAAGGCCCCGACGCCCCTTCGAAGGAACCCGCGACCACAGCGTGCGTGAAGCGGCGCAGGCAGGACGCGTACGTGATCGACTGCCCGGAGGGCGGGGAAGGGCACCTCACCGAACGGGGATGACCAGGACAGTCACGTTGCCCCCGCTCCCCTCGGACAGCAGGACGTCCGACCGCTCACGCGTGACCTCGGGAACTTCGCGTGCCCCGCGTAGGGCGGCCTCGTGAACCATGGCGGCAAGGTGGGGGTGGGACGCCCCTCGCGCAGCATCGCCTGTCGCTCGATGCGGTACGGAACTCGGTGCTCCCCGTTCGGCGACGGCTCTTCGGCCGAAGCGGAAGACCTCTGGTTCGAGCTCAGCCGGGCCCGGCGGCCCGCGCGGCCTGACGCAACAGGTCAAAGGGACGCCCCATACTCCCGCCCCGGTCCAGAAGTGTCGACGTCGGCCTGCTGTACGACCCGACGGCGAGGTTGACCGGTCCCGCCTGGGTGATGCCGCTGCGCAAGCGCACCGCTCGAACGGGGCGCACGCCAGGAGCTCATCGGCATGCCACCTCGGAGCACGCGTGCGAGCCCGCACGACTACGACCGCAACTACCGGAGCACGCCGCCCTCTTCCCCCTCCTGCGCGGGACGGCCTCGCACTGGGACGCGCTGGCACCAAAGCGTGTTTGTGAAGAAAAATCTCACGAAGCGTGAACAGTTGTGCGAGGACAGGTTATGTTTCTGCCGAATCGCAGAGCACGCCACCCTTTACCTACAACCCCACCGGCAACAGGGGCGGTTGGAGGCGATAGGTGTGTCTGCACCGCCGTATCCTGAATGGGAAGGACGCACGTCTTGTCGCCTTCGTTGTGGAGCAGACGCCGGATACTTGCCACCGTCGCCGGAGCAGCGGCGGTCCCCGCCCTGCCGTCGATCCTCACTCTGAGCGCCACCCCCGCTCAGGCGGCAACAGCCCCCGGCGATCCGGAGAACGGCCTGCCCGGCACCGATCAGGGCAAGGCCGTCTGGGCCTACAAGACCGGCGGGACCGCCGTGCGGGAGGCTGCTGCTGCCGCCCTCGTCGGAACACCGGCCGCGCTGACCGCATTCCTCACCACCGAGCTTCCCGCCATGCGGGCGGTGGACAACCGCTTCGCCGTCCTCGCCAGCCTTTCCGGCGCGGGCAGGTCCGTGCAGGAGACAGCGAGCACAGCCTTGTCCGCCGGGGACGAGGCGATTGCCGCGTTCCTGCGCGAGGGCTACGCCAGGCCGGTCGAGGAGGATCTGCGGGTGGCGGTGTTCTCTCTCCTCAACCACGGCGGCACCGCGGTGAAGCGGGAAGCCACCAAGGCACTGGCGCAGAACACCAAGGAAGCGCTGGAGACGTTCCTGGGCACGACCCAGTACACCGCGCAGCAGGAGGACGACCATGTGGCGGTCTTCTCCATCCTCAGCACCGCGTCGCCCGAGGTGAAGAAGTACGCGGAGCGCGCTCTGGACGACGGGTCCCCCGAGGCGATCCGTCTGTTCCTCTCCTCCGGCCAGCACATCGCCCGCGCCCGTGACGAGGAATCCGCGACCATCGAGCAGTTGGTCGAGATCGTGGAGCGGGAGGGCAAGCGCGCCCAGCAGACGACGGAGAAGGCTGTCGCCGCCTCCGAGCGCGCGAAGGAGGCCGCCGAGAAGGCCAAGACCGCCGCGCTGAAGGCGGCGGCGGAGGCGACGGCCGCCCAGCAGGACGTCCGCAAGTCGGCCAACGCGGCGAACAACGCCGCGAGCGCCGCGCGCGGAGCGGCGTCCGCCGCCAACACCGCCATCTACGCCTCCCGGACGGCCCAGGCCGCCTCCGGCCGCGCCGCACAGGCCGCACAGGCGGCCGCCGCTGCCGCGGCGTCGGCCGGAAACGCCGCCTCCCGCGCTTACCACGCCGCGATATCCGCGTCCAAGGACGCCACCAAGGCCTCCGCCGCGCGCCAAGCGGCCCAGGGCGCCCGCAACGCCGCTGCCCGTGCGCGTACGGCGGCCAAGGCCGCCGACCAGGCCGCCGTCGCCTCCAGCCAGGCGTCGTCCGCCGGCTCAGCCGCCGCGAACGCGGCCCGCAACGCCGCCGCGGCCGCCAGCGCCTCGGCCGACGCCGCCACCTCCGCGGGCGCCGCGAAGGCCCAGGCCGCCAAGGCCCGGGAGGCTGCCGCCGAGGCCAACGCCGCCGCCGCTCGGGCGACCCGAGCCGCGGGCACCGCGCAGACCTTGGCGAACCGCGCCGCGGCTGCCGCCAGGGTGGCCCGTGACGCCGCCAACAGCGCTGCCGCCCACGCCGACAAGGCAGCAGACGCGGCCGAGGAGGCGGCGGACAACGCAGGCAAGGCGATCGAGTACGCCAAGCGCTCCACGGCCTTCGCGGAGGCGGCGGTGGAGGCGGCCAACACGGCGTCCGACGCCGTGAAGGAAGCCCAGGAGGTGGAGCAGGCGGCCCGTACGGCGGAGACCGCCCGGATCGCCGAGGACACCGAGCTCGGCATCCTGGAGGCCCGGCTGCAAGCGCAGGCCGAGACCGACGACGCCCTACGGGTGGAGAAGCAGCGTACCCAGGCTGCCCAGACCTCGGACGAGATCAAGGGACTCATCACCACCGCCGAGGCGGCACTGGCGGCCGGGAATACCGCATCCGCGGTCACGGTCGGCCGCAAGGCGGCCGTGCGGCTCCTCGACTCCAGCGGCACGTGGACCCGAGGTGCCGCCGAGTTCGCCCTCGCCGGCTCCGACCACGATGTGACCAACTGGCTCGACGCCGACCGTCTGCTGGCCCAGCAGCAGGACGACCGGGAGAACGTGCTCGCCCTCGCTCAGGCCTCGACGGCCGCCGTCGCCGAGTCCGCCGAGAGGGCATTGGCCGCCGACGGCCCGGACGCAGCCACCGAGTTCCTGGAGACCGGGGCCATCGAGGCGTCGGCCGTGGACAACCGGGTGATGGTGTTCAAGGTCCTGGCCCAGGACCCGGGCAAGACCGTCAAGGCGAAGGCCCAGGCCGCGTTGGACGCCGGGACGGCCGAGGCTCTGCACCACTTCCTCTCCGTCGATCTCGCGGAGGCGACGAAGGAGGACGACCGGGTAGAGGTGTTCCGACTCCTGGAGACCGGCGGCCCCTACATGCGCTCGGCCGCGCAGATCGTCCTGGAGGGCTCCTCGCGGATGCGGCGCGCCTTCATCATCCGCGACAGATTCAACATCGCCCGTCTTGATCACGACCACGCCACCCACGTCTCCGCGATCCGCGCGACCCTCGCCCACGCCGCGAAGGTCGCGGCGAAGGCCATGGAGGACGCCGCACGGGCCTCCAAGGCCGCTGCGGAGGCGCGTAAGGCCGCGCAGGAAGCGACCGAATGGGCGGCCAAGGCCGAGGGCTACGCCAAGGACGCGGCGGATTCAGCCGCCGAGGCGCAGACGAACGCGGACGCGGCGGACAAGTCGGCGGCGGCTGCGGCCCAGTCGGCCAAGGACGCGAACGCTGCCGCGTCGACCGCACGCGGCGCGGCGCGTACAGCGAACTACTCGATGCGTCAGGCCTCGGCGTCGGCCCAGCAGGCCGTAGCGTTCGCGGTGGAGGCGCAGGCCTCCGCCGCTCAGGCGGCGGCCTCCGCCCAGCAGGCCGGCCAGGACGCGCGCGCCGCCGCGGCGGCCGCCAGCGAAGCCCATGCGATCGCTGCGCAGAAGCGGCGGGTCGAAGCAGCCACGGCGGCGAAGAAGGCCGCCGAGGAGGCGAGGAAGAACCAGCAGAACGGCACCAACCCCTCGGACAAGCCTGAGAACGACGACACCGGCGACACCAAGTGGCTGGGCATGTGGCCGGAGAACATCAAGGACCCGAAGGACTGGGCAGCGGCCACCGGCCACTGGAGCACCGTCTTCGGCACCGCCTCGGTCGTCCTCGGTGTGGGCGCCCTGCTCTTCCCGCCCGCCGCACCGGTCCTCGGTGGGCTCGCCCTCGGGGCCGGTCTCATCTCATGGGGCCTGCAGGGGGTCAGCGCCGGCCTGAGCGGATGGGGATACGGCTGGGACAGCAGTCAGTTCCACACAGCCCTCGGGCTGTTCGTGGTCGGCGGCATCTTCTTCGGCAAGGGCAGACTGTTCAGCAAGTTCGGAGTGGCGGAGGAGATCGGCGCGAAGGTCTCCGGCGTCGTGAGTGACACGGCCACCGCAGTCATCGGCTGGCTCACCTGGTAGACCGCCGACGTAGCCGGGTGGGGCGGCCGGTGCTCGCCCCACCCTGTACGCCAAACCTGTTCTTCCAGTAGGCCAGCAAGGAAAGCTCCATGTTCACCTCTTCGTTCTCCACCACACACTGGTGGATCGCTGCCATCGTGTCCGGCATCGCACTTGCGGCGGCGGCTCAATTCCTGGCCACCACGACGAAGGGCAGGCTGCTCGCTGCATTGCTCCCGCTTTCCGGAGCCGCAGCCGTGGTCCTGGATTCGGCCGCGCGTGATTCCGAAGGAGACACTCCACTGGTGCTGTACACAGTCACCATGCTGGGCCTCACCCTTTGCCGGATCATCTTCACGAAGTACCTCCGCAGGCAGCGCGAAGTGATGCTTTCGGGAAAGCCGATGGAACCCATTACGGGAAAGCAGAGCGCGCTTTTCTTTCTCACCTTTGCGGCTGTCGTGATGGCCATGGCCATCGTGCTGTGAAAGCCCCGCACCCACCGCCGTCCTGAAGTTCCCTGGAAGTGAGGAGACGTCTGTGACCATCCCCCTGTGGGCGCTCGCGGTGCTGATTCCTGAACTCATGCTCACCTGCCTGCTGCTGCGATGGCTACCGGTGAGGCGAGAACGGTGGATCGCGGCTCTGCCGCTTCCGGTGACCGTCGTGACGGCCCTGGCTCTGCGGCTCACGGAGGTGTCGTGGCCGGCCACCCTTGCCACGTGCACCGGCTTCCTGTGGGGCGTCGCACTGGCACTGGCGCCGTTCTCGGGGTGGGTGTCGTCATGGACCCTTTCTCCGCACGGCCAGACGCGTCTACGGGGGCGTGAGGCAGCGCTCGTGGTGATGGGTGTGGTCACGCCCCTGTCGGTCAAGGGGTCGGACGCGGCACTGGAGAAGGCGTTTTCGGTGCGTCAAGTGGTACGGGCCCGAGGCCGGTTGCCGCTGGTGATGGGCGTGGCGCTGCTGGTTGTTCCGGTGACGGCCGCGGTAGGGGCCGGCTGGGCCACGGAATATGCAGGGTGGGCATGACGCCCTTCCGCAACTCATGCTTGAATACGCGAACTTGAGCCACCGACTTCCGGAAATATGGCCACCTGCCCTGTTTCGGACAGTCGGGGAACAATCAATACGGAACATATCCCGGAACGAAAAAAGGAAACCATCATGAAGTTTGCACGGCGCGTGGTCGCGACCGGTGTGGCAGCCGCTGCCTGCATCGCAGCAGTTGTCACCGTGGCACATGCCGACGAGGCTCAGGTCAGAACTGCGGCCACCGCAGCGGACGAGCTTCCTCCTTATGCCGTCGAGGACTTCGCCTACCCGCAGGCGGACAAGATCGAGGCGGAACTCGGTATCGTCCTCAAGCGCGGCGACGGACACATCACTCTCGCGGACTGCGCATCCGGCGGCAGCCTTCTGGAGGTGTACTCGCGCACCAAGGGCCGGTTCTGTTTCCGCGCCATCGGTGACTCCGGCTACCTGAGCCTGGAAGTTCCGGAGGTCTACGGGGTCAAGGGCAGCACCTCGCACGAGACCGATGTAACGCTGACCACGGAGGGCGACGAGCAGAACATCTCCGTCGCCAAGGACGAGTGGAAGGCCGTCGGGCAGTCCGCAGACCCGGAGGGCCGCGACTACGTTCTCGTGGAGCTCTCCACCTCCGCGTAGGCCCCACTCCGCCGGCGCTCTCACACGCCCGACGCGTATGAGGCGTAGGCATGTTGGCCCGTTACCGCAGGCCACCCGCGACAGCCGGTTCCGCCATTCGAGGCGCCGGCCCGGCGAGGCGGGCGCCTGCCTTCTCCGGTGCGTGCCTGTACGGCGCACAACCCAAGCGAGGAATTTCCGTGCCCTTGAGACCCTCCCGCCGTGTGCGGGTCATTGCCGGGCTCGCCGCCGCCACCGCGGCCGGCGCGTTCACGCTCACCACTCCGGCGCAGGCTGTCATCGGTGACGCGGTCGCCGACGGCGCCTACGCCTTCACCGCGAGGATCCAGATCGGCGCCGGCGACACGAGCCGCGCCTGCACCGGCTCCCTCGTCGACGCCCAGTACGTCCTCACCGCCAGCAGCTGCTTCGCGGCCGCCGGACAGCCCGCCTTCCCGATACCCGCCGGCGCACCGGCGGAGAAGGCCACGGCGACCATCGGGCGTACGGACCTGTCCGGCAGCGGGGGCAAGGTCGTCGAGATCACCGAGCTGGTCCCCCGCGCGGACCGTGACCTGGTGATGGCCAAGCTCGCCACCCCGGTCACCGACATCACCCCCGTCCTCCTCGCCGCCGCCCCGCCCACAGCCGGTGAGACGCTGCAGGCCGTGGGCTACGGCCGCACCAAGGACACCTGGGTGCCGGACCGTCTGCACGCCGGCGCCTTCACGGTCACGCAGGCCGATGCCACCACCGTCGCCGTCACCCGGGACGGCGGCAGCATCTGCAAGGGCGACGCCGGCGGTCCCGCGCTGCGCGAGACCGACGGCAAGGCCGAACTCGTCGCCGTCCACAGCGCCTCCTGGCAGGCCGGCTGCCTCGGCTCCGAGGAAACCCGCAACGGCGCAGTCGAAACCCGCCTCGACGACATCACGGACTGGGTGCAGCAGGTTCGTGCCCTACCCGGTGAGGCCCAGGTCGCCTCCGGTGACTTCAACGCGGACGGCAAGGAGGACATCGCCGCCTTCTACGACAACGGCACCTCCCCCGAGGGCAAGAACCGGTCCTCGCTGTTCGCCTTCTACAGCACCGGCACCGGCTTCGCCGCCCCCAAGAACGTATGGAGCACCCCTGGCGGCTTCACCTGGGCTTCCAGCAAGCTGACCTCGGGTGACTTCGACGGTGACGGCAAGGACGATGTCGCAGTCTTCTACGACAGCGGATCCTCCGACACCGGAGCCGTCTCCTCGCTCTACACCTTCACCAGCACCGGCACCGGTTTCAAGGCCCCGCGCAAGACCTGGACCACACCCGGCGGTTTCACGTGGGACCGGAGCAAGGTGACCTCCGGCGACTACAACGGTGACGGCAAGGACGACGTCGCAGTCTTCTACGACAACGGATCCTCCGACACCGGAAGGATCTCCTCGCTCTACACCTTCACCAGCAACGGCACCGACTTCGACAACCCCCGCAAGACCTGGACCACCCCCGGCGGCTTCACCTGGTCCGCCGGCCAGGTCACCTCCGGCGACTTCAACAAGGACGGCAAGGACGACGTCGCCGTCCTCTACAACGGAGGCAAGTCCGCCGACGGCAAGTTCATCTCCTCGCTCTACACCTTCACCAGCGACGGCACCGTCTTCAACAACCCCCGCAAGTCCTGGACCAGCAGCGGATCCTTCAACTGGAGCGCCAGCAAGCTGACTTCCGGCGACTACACGGGAGACGGCCGGGCCGACATCGGCATCCTCTACAACCGAGGCACCACGGCGGAAGGCGTCCACCGGTCCGCCCTGTTCACCCTCGCCGGCGACGGCACCGACTTCGCCGCTCCCCGCGAGGTCTGGACGAGCACCGGCTCCTTCAGCTGGGCCGCCGGCCAGCCCGTCACCGGCGACTTCAACAAGGACGGCAAGGACGACATCGGCGTCCTCTACCGCTCCGGAACGACCGCCGACGGCCGCCGCATCGACTCCCTGTTCTCCTTCACCAGCACCGGGACCGACCTCCAGGCGCCCGTCAAGCACTGGAGCGGCAGCGTCGTCTGACCCCCCGCGCACAGATCGGTGCCCGGGCCCGCCATGGGCCCGGGCACCGGCACGGCCCGCCGGAGTCTCCGGTCACGGCCGAGAGCTGACCACCCGCCGCTTGCGCACCTCAAGGAATCAACGTGTCCTTCAGAACCTCCCGCAGAGTGCGGGCGACATCCCTGCTGGCCGCTGTCGCAGCGGTCGGCTCCGTCACCCTCACCTCACCGGCTCAGGCAGTCGTCGGCGACCCGGTCGCCGACAACACCTACGCCTTCACCGCGAAAATCGAGATCGGTGACGGCGAGACCGAACGGGCCTGCACCGGATCCCTCGTCGACACCCAGTGGGTCCTGACCGCGAGCAGCTGCTTCACGGACGGAGCCACCGAACTGTCCGTGGGTAAGCCGGCGGTGAAAACAGTGGCCACGATCGGCCGCGTCGATCTGAATGCCGGCGGGGGACATGTCAGCGAGATCGTCGACCTGGTGCCTCGGGCCGGACGCGACCTCGTCATGGCCCGCCTTGCGACCCCCGCCACCGGCATCACCCCGGTCGCGGTGGCCAACACCCCCGTCGCCGCGGGCGACACCCTCACAGCTGCCGGGTATGGCCGCACGAAGACCGAGTGGGTGCCTGACAAACTCCACACCGCGGCCTTCACCGTCGACACCGCCGACGCCACCGAACTCGGCATCACCGGTAAGACCGCCACCGACGCGATCTGCAAGGGCGACACCGGCGGTCCCCTGCTGCGCACCGCCAACGGGAAGCTCGAACTCGTCGGCGTCAGCAGCCGCTCATGGCAAAGCGGCTGCTTCGGCGAGACCGAGACCCGCATCGGCGCCATAGCCGCCCGAGCCGACAACACCGTCCTCGGCTCCCGCCTCAGCCTCGGCCAGCGCCTGCTTCCCGGGGAAACTCTCGCCTCCGCCTCGATCAAGCTCACCATGCAGACCGACGGCAACCTGGTCATCACCTCCAACGCGGGCAAGACCCTCTGGTCCACGGGAACCACCGACGCCGGTGCGACCGCCCTGCTGAACGCGGACGGAAACCTCGTCGTACGTAATTCCGCCGATACCGCCAACCTCTGGGAAGCCGGGACGCCCGCCACCGGCGGCACCGCCGTCCTCCAGGACCGCGGCAACTTCGTGGTACTCAACGCACAGGCCCAGTCGGTGTGGTCGAGTGGCACGGCCATCCGCCACGACTACAACGGCGACGGCCGCAGTGACATGGCCGCTTGGTACAACTACACCGACGGCCGCGATGCCATCCACAGCTTCCTCGGAGGCACCGACGGCGCCATCACCAAGCCCTTCATGTCCTACGATGTCGCGGACGGTGTCTGGGACACGAGGGCCATGAAGTACATCACCGGTGACTTCAACGGCGACGGACGCGGTGACATGGCCGTCCTCAAGGGCTACGGCGACACCAGCATCAAGCTGTGGGTCGCGCAGGGCAGGATCGACGGCGGCTTCGACACTCCGTTCACCGCATGGAGTGCCCCGGCCGGCAGCTTCCACATCAGCTACATGACCCCGCAGGCCGGTGACTTCAACGGGGACGGCCGCGACGACATGGCTGTCTGGTACAACTACACCGACGGAACCACCAAGCTCTGGACGTTCACCAGCACGGCCAAGGGGACTTTCGACGCGCCCTTCAGCTCCTGGTCCGCCCCCGCGGGCAGCTGGCTGCGCACGCGCTCCAAGTTCATCACCGGTGACTTCAACGGCGACGGCCGCGACGACCTCAGCGTCTTCTACGGCCAGGGGGACGACTCCGTGAAGACCTATGTCTTCCCGGCAGCTCCCGACGGCGGCTTCGCCGCTCCCGCCGCGTGGTGGCAGAGCGCCTCCCTGGACTGGAACCGCACCACCCCGCACTCCGGTGACTTCAACGGCGACGGTCGCGACGACGCGCTGGTCTGGTACGACTACACCGACGGCAGCGACAAGACCTCCACCATCCTGTCGGAGAACGTCGACGGCAAGGACCGCTTCGGTTCCGCCAAGGTCACGCTCAACAGTCCTCCCGGCAACCTGAACGTCAGCCGCATGCAGTTCGTCACGGGCGACTACAACGGCGACGGCCGCGACGACCTCGCCACACTCAACCACCAGGCCGACGGCACGGTGAAGATGTGGACCTGGACAGCCCGGGCCGACGCCCTGTTCAACGGCGGCCTCGCCGGCTGGAGTGCCCCCGCCAGCAGCTGGGCCTTCGCCTCCGCCCGCTTCTTCAGCACCTACAACAACTAGGTTCACTGCCCACGGAGGTCGGGTGCGGTGACAGTGATCGTCCTCTGCAACGACTGCACGACTGCGGTCGACATGACCGTAGGTGCCGACGAGAGGCCGTTCGAATCACCAAGAGCACCTGGACCTCGGTGGGCGAGGCCACGGACACCGAGGGCCGCGATCACGTGCTCGTCGAGAGCAGATCCTCCAAGTAACCGCAGGCCGGCACCGTCATGCCCACCGCTGCGCGATCCGATACCCAGAGGACGCGCGGCCCCTGTCCCTAGGAATCCACGTTCATGTACCTCTCCAGACGCCCCCGCCTCTCCGCGTTGGCCGCTGCTCTGCTCGCGGCCCCCGTCGTGCTGAGCGCCGTTCCAGCCGCGGCCGTGACCACCCACGCCACCGCACTCACCGGAACCGACGCCCCGGCACAGCTGAACTACGTCGCGAAGATCAACGTCGGTGGACAGACCGCCTGCACCGGCACTCTCGTCGACTCGCAATGGGTCCTGACCACCGCCGCCTGCTTCGCCGCAGACGGCAGACCCCCCGTAGGCAAACCCGCCGTCACCACCACCGTGACCGTCGGTCGCACCGACCTGACCCAGACCAGCGGCAGCGTCCTGCCGGCCATCCGGCTCGTCCCACATGCCGACCGGGATCTGGTACTCGTCAAACTCGCCGGCCGGATCACCGATCCGAGCATCACACCCGTCCGGTTGGCGACCACGCCCGCCGCTGCGGGTGAGGAGCTGGTGAAGGCCGGATTCGGGCGCACCAAGACCGAATGGGTGCCCGACAAGCTCCACACCGGCACGTTCACCGTCGCCTCCACCACGGACACGACAGTGGACCTCGTCGGCTCCGACACCGCGACCGTCTGCAAGGGCGACGCCGGCGGTCCCGCCTTGCGCACCGTCAACGGCATCACGACCCTCGTCGCCATCAACTCTCGCTCCTGGCAAGGCGGATGTCTCGGCGCCGATGCCGCCGAGACACGTACTGGTGCCATCGACATCCGTGTTGACGACATCGGCGACTGGGTCGATCACGCCACCTCCCGCAATCCGGATGACCTCACCGGTGACGGCAAGGCCGACCTCGCGGCGGTCAAGGACGACGGCATTCTGTGGATCTATCCCGGCACCGGGAAGGCGAGCGGCAGCACCCTCGGCGCCCGCTTCCAGGCCGGCACCAGCTGGCAGAGCCAGGACGTCGTCACCACCGGCGACCTCAACAACGACGGCATCGGTGACCTCCTGTCCCGTCAGGCATCCGACGGCACCTTGTGGGTCTACCCCGGCACCGGAAAGTCCGGCATGGAGGCCTTCGGAACCCGCTACCAGATCGGCAGAAGCTGGCAGACCCAGAACATCACCCGCACCGGGGACCTCAACAGTGACGGGCTCACCGATGTACTGACCCGTCAGGCATCCGACGGCACCTTGTGGGTCTACCCCGGCACCGGAAAGCCCGGCATGGAAACCCTCGGCACCCGCTACCAGATCGGCACCAGCTGGCAGACCCAGAACGTCATCACCACCGGCGACCTCAACAACGACGGGCGCACTGACGTATTGTCCCGTCAGGCATCCGACGGCACCTTGTGGGTCTACCCCGGCACCGGGAAATCCGGCATGGAGACCTTCGGCACCCGCTACCAGGCCGGCAGAAGCTGGCAGACCCAGAACGCCACCCGCACCGGCGACTTCAACAGTGACGGGCTCACCGATGTACTGACCCGTCAGGCATCCGACGGCACCTTGTGGGTCTACCCCGGCACCGGAAAATCCGGCATGGAGACCTTCGGCACCCGCTACCAGGCCGGCACCGGCTGGGGGGCCTACCGCATCATCTGAGCGGCGGGGATGATCACCGACTCTTCCCCGCATCCCTCTCGGGGGTGCGGGGGGGGGTTCCCTGAGCCATGGGCAGCACCGGCACCGATCAGTCCCACGGCCGCGACGTCACCGGCGACGGCAAGGCCGGCTTTCGGTGTACGGACTTGGCTTGCCCCTGTCGGCCTTGAATTCTCGCGGTGCGGCAGCGTGATCAACGGGCATGCGCGGGTCGTTCCGATGCGGGCGCACCACGCGACGCACCGGCTCCATCCCTCCCTGTCCTGGCCGCGGTGCGTGACCTGGAGCGGTCGGATCTGATCACCGTGGTGGTGCGGGCGGGAGGTGGCCCACGCTTCCAGGCGTCTGTCCCTGCGCCGGATCATGGTGCAGAACTGTCACCGCGATGCCGCAGCCCGCCTGCTCCGACGCACCGAGGAGGACGGGGGCCCGGAGGTGTGATGGAAGACGGCGGATCTCACCGTGCGTACGCTTGCGTCGGCGCTGCCCCGCGCATCAGCTCACACCGGAGGGCGCGACCGGGCAGGGCATTCCGCGACGGGTGAGCAGGAGCTCGCCCTCGCTGCCCATTACTCTGCTCCTTGGGCTGTCCGGGGGCACGGCCTCTACGCGCCCGCCGCACAGACACAGACCGGGCCCTCGGCAGGCGCGTCACCCCGGAAAGACTCCCCCGCATTCGAAGATGGTGACCACATGTCGGCCGGCCTGATATCCGCCCACAACACGCGTGACCGGCTCCCCTCACTGACCGGCCTGCGCTTCTGGGCGGCGCTGGCGGTCGTCCTCTACCACTTGTCGAGGCAAACAGGAAAACTGCCCTGGATCAGCGACCTGACCTGGTATGGGCGCAGCGGGGTGACCTTTTTCTTCGTGCTGTCGGGCTTCGTCCTGGCGTGGACCTACGACGGGAAGGCCGTGCCTCCCGCCGTCTTCTACTGGAGGCGCTTCGCCAGGATCTGGCCCCTGTTGGCGGCATCCGTCGTCACCTCCGTCGCGGTGTGGCGTGTCATGGGAACCGAGGTCTCCCTCCGGGGCGTCGCCGCCACGCTGGGTCTCGTCAACTCCTGGACGCCCGAGCATCAGTACCTGGTGGGCGGCAACCCCGCCGCCTGGTCACTCAGTGACGAAGCCTGGTTCTATCTCGTGTTTCCGCTGCTGCTGATGCTGCCGTTGCTTCGTTCGGCCCGCGGAAGGATGTGGTGCGCCGTCGCGCTGTGCGCCGCATCGGCGGCCGTCTGGGCATCCGGGGCGCTGTTCGACGATCCGGCGATCCGGCTCTGGGCACTCGACTACTTCCCGCCGACGCGCACCCTCCAGTTCGTTCTCGGTGTGGTCGTGGGCCTGGCGGTCAGACGCGGATGGCGGCCACCGGTACGCCTTCCCGTAGCCATCGCACTCGTCCTGGCCGGCCACATCGCACTGATTCCCTGGTCACGGGCGGTCCCCGACGGCTTCTGGCACAGCCCGTACAGTGCCTCGCACCTGCTGTCCGCACCGCTCTTCGCCCTCCTCGTGGCCGCAGCTGCCAGGGCCGACCTCGATGGCCGCAGAACAGGTCTGGGCGGACCCTGGATGATCCGGCTCGGGCACTGGTCCTTCGCGTGGTACCTGTTCCACGAGATCGTGATCAGAGCGCTCGTCGGTCACCTGGGCCGCCCGGACACGCAGGCCGCCACGCTCAAGCTCTGGCTGCTGGCGCTGGGGATCAGCCTGGTCGTCGCAGCGATGGCCTACCAGTGGGTGGAGCACCCGCTGGAACGCCTGCTCCGCCGGGCAGGGCCGGGCGGTGGCGCCGTGGCCTCCCGTCGTTCCGGGACGTCGGTAGGTGAGAGACTCCAGCCCACCGCGCCGAGTCCGGGCCCGTCGGCCTCCGACACATAGGACGTACGCCGAAGGGCCCGGATGGGCGGCGTCCGTACGTGAGGATGCCGCGCGGGCGTGTCCCCGCAGGCTGCGGCCGACGGTCCCGTGCACACGACGAGGATCGGGTCCACAGCCGCCGCGCCGCAACTCGTATGCTCTCGGCAAGTCCGCTCTTCGGAAGGTATGACACGTGAACTACAGGGTTCAGCCCACCGCGCAGGTCGACGACAGCGCCGAGATCGGCGCCGGCAGCAGCGTGTGGGAGCTCGCCCAGATCCGTGAGGGGGCCAAGCTCGGCGAAGGCTGTGTGGTCGGCAGAGGCGCGTACGTGGGTACGGGCGTACAGATCGGGGACAACGTCAAGCTGCAGAACTACGCCCTCGTGTACGAGCCGGCCGAGCTCGGCGACGGTGTCTTCGTCGGCCCCGCCGTGGTCCTCACCAACGACCACAACCCGCGCTCGGTCGACCCCCAGGGCAAGCAGAAGCGTGGCGGTGACTGGGAGGCCGTCGGAGTGAAGGTCGCGGAAGGCGCTTCTCTGGGAGCCCGCTCCGTCTGTGTCGCTCCCGTGCGGGTCGGACGCTGGGCGATGGTCGCGGCCGGCGCCGTCGTCACGAAGGACGTGCCGGACTTCGCGCTGGTCGTCGGCGTACCGGCACGGCAGATCGGCTGGGTCGGCCGAAGCGGACAGCGCCTCACCGAGCAGGCGGGCGAGCCCGGGGTCTGGGCCTGCCCGCAGAGCGGTGCGCTGTATGAGGAGAAGGACGGCGTCCTGGCTGAGCGCGCGGGCTGACTCCTGGACGGGCCGGCACTACGCGGCCCCGGGGCGGGCGGGCAACCCGGGCGGCGTGTCTTCACGCCTCGCCTCCGGAGGGCCGTTGCACCACGCCGTTCTCCGGGCTCGGCCGTCCGCTGCCGGTGTCCCGTCATCCGTCGACGCCCCGATCGAACGCCGTGCGCCCTTCGGCAGAGGGTGGCGCCCCGACCGGTCCGGCTGAGCCCCGGCGGCAAGGGCCCGCGGCGCGTCCGTCAGCATCTCGTCACGGTGCGCCCGCGATAAGCTGACTTCCGCTGCGCCGCACGGATGTGCGACCTTCTCGATAACGCCTCTATGTGATCATCAGGGCGCAGAGTGAACGTGCGAAGGGATTCAAATGAATAGCCACGTGCTCTATCTCGCACACGGCAGTTACCGAGTGCGAGCGGCACGCGAGCACGTGAAGAGGCTGTCGGACTCCGGCGTCCGGGTCCTGCTGGTCGTACCGGCCACGGAGAACTGGACGGAGGCCGTCACGGAGCTGGAAGCCCTCGACAACGTCGAGGTCGTCCAGCTCGCCCCGGACAAGAAGGGCTCGGTGCTGAAGGCGGCAAAGAAATTCGTCCTGGCCAAGACAGGACCCGCCTCCTCCGTCGACACCGTCGTCGCGGGCGACGCCCAGGCCCTGCCGACAGCTTGGACGCTGACGAAGCAGCGACCCGACGTCACACTTCGCTTGGAACCGTACGCTCCTGACGGGCGCGTCGCGGAGGCCGCCGACCTCGCCGTGATCACCCCGTGGTACCCCTCGCCGAACAACCCCTACGCGGGCGCCTTCGTGAAAATGGCGACTCGCAGCGTCGCCGACAAGTTCGACCGGCTCTCGATCATCCACACCGAGGACTGGTCAGGCCCCGCGGACGCCGCTCTGAACGACGCGATCAAGATCACGACCGATCGTCTCCAGGACAACAGGGACCTGGTCCCTGTCCTGGACACCCCCGAGGGCTCTCTTCTCCGCGTCCCGGTGCCTCTCGTCCACCGGAAGAACTACAGCCCGTGGGTCACCGCGCAGGAAACGGCGTTGCGGAAGGCATTGCCCGGCGGGCGGATCAAGGCCCCTGTCATCCATGCTCACGCCGGTATCTACGGCGGCGTGCTCGCCATGCGACTGGCCCAGCCCGACGCCCGCATCGTCGTGACGGAACACGCCACCTTCCTGAACAAAATCTTTTCCCAGCCCGCCGCTCGCGCTCTCTACCACGACGTGCTGGTGCGGGCGGACGCCTTCCTCTGCGTCAGCACATATCTGCGCGACCAGATCGCCGCCGAGTTCCCGGACGTCGCCGAAAAGTTGCGGGTGGTCCCGAACGTCGTCGATTTCGACTCCTTCTTGACCGGTTGCGACTACTCCCAGGAACTGCGCAAATGGCTGTACGTCGGCCGGCTGGTCAAACACAAGGGAGTAAGTGAACTGCTGGAGGCCTTCGCGCTTGTCGCGGAGAAAGACCCCCTGGTCACGCTCTCCATGGTGGGCAGCGGTGCCCTGGAGGAGGATCTCCTCGCCCGGGCCGAGGCCCTCGGACTCGGCGATCGCTTCAGCATTCTTCCTCCGGTGACGCCGGACGAGGTCAACGGGCTGATGCACCGGCACGACCTGCTCGTGCACGCGAGCAAGATCGAGACCTTCGGCATGACCATAGTCGAGGCCGTCGCGGCCGGACTTCCGGTACTCGTCACCCGGAGTTTCGGGCCGGAGGAAACGCTGGCCGGCATCGAGACCACGGCCGGCTCGATGATGGATATCAGCGACGACCCTCAGGTCATCGCCGACGCCTACTGGGATCTTCGCGCCCGAGCGAGCGAGCTCGATCTTCCCGCGGCACGCGAAGTCCTCGAACAGCGGTACGGGGCTCCGGCGGTGGCGCAGCAGCTGATGGACGTGTATCTGAACCGCCCGTCGGATCCGGCCGCTGTCGGTACGCCGGTCTCCGCCGACGCCGATGCCGCCCCGTCGGCGAACGTGCGGAGCGGCCCTGCCCCGGCGGCTGGACTCGGGACCGAGACGTCGGAGACCGCTGCGGAGCCGTCTGCCGAAGGCGCCGAACAGGTCGGCAGGGCCGTGCTGCTCGCCCTCGCACCTCCGAAGCCGCGCCGTGTCGCGGACTTCGCGAACCACCTGCTGGAGCGCGGTGTGCACGTCACGGTGGTGACCGCCAACAACTCCGCCTGGCGGCGCACCGGCCTGGATCCACGCGTCACCCTGGTCAGCATCGAGCAGGGTGAGAAGCGGCTGCTGATTCCCCGTGGTGAGCGCTTCGTCATCTACAAGGCACCGCGGGCCATACTCAACCGCGCGCGCAGGATGGCCCGGAAGCGTCGGACGGCCATCACCTCCGAACTCGTGGTCGCCGCCACGCAACGGGTGCACTCCAAGGCGGCCAACGCGTTTCACAAGAACGTCTTCAACCGTGGGTACCGAGAGGTGCGGCCGCAACTGCTCTCCCGCATCGCCCGGCGCAAGGCCCTGCCGGAGCTTCGGCTGGACCTGACGGATCATGTGTTCGTGTGCGACATCAACAGCACCGTGACCGGCTGGAAGTGGGCCAAGTCGTTCCCGAACCTCACGGTGACGACGAACCTCGACCGGACGACCTACTCGGCCAAGAAGGCGTGACAGCAGCAGCGCGGGCTCGCACGGCGAGCCCGCGCTGCTCTTGATGACCGCCGGCTCAGCGCGCCGTGGACAGCGAAACAGCCGATGCCCGAATCAACAGGATTCGGGCATCGGCTGTTTGTCGGAGATTTTCTGCCTATTCAGCGACCGGACGGCCCACGATTTCTCTGAGCCGCTCCTCGAACGGAATGAGGACGGCTTCTCGCGTGTAGACATCAGCATGCCTTCGCGCCGCTTCGCGCTGCTCCGGCGCAAGGTCTCTGGCAGCCTTTCCAGCAGCCACCATCGAAGCGGCCAGGGCATCTACGTCGAGACCGTTCGCGTTGAACCACAGTGGATAGCCTTCCAGCACATCCTGAGCGGCGATATCCGGCGCGTGGACGGAGACAATGGGGTGCCCGAACGCCATGTACTCGAAAATCTTGCCCGAGGTCACGTACTTACCCCCGCCGGCCAGGAAGACCAGCACGTCGGCGTCCTCGTAGACCTGCCCCACCTCTGTCTTCGACACCGGGCCGCAGTAGCGCAGACCGGTGTCCTCGTCACCGCGCTCACGGGCGGCGTCGTCAAGCCCGAGGCGCATGAGTAGGGACTGTGGGCTGTTCTTGAAGAAGCCCAGGTGACCATGTATCTGCAGCTCGGCGTCGGCAAGCTCCGGGTGCCGACGGGCGATCTTGAAAGCGTCGGCCATCTCTTCGACCGGCTGCTTGGCAGTGAGTGTGCCGAGATAGGCGAATTTGAGCGGTCGCTGCGTTTGACCGGCCTCAAGCGGACTCTCGTCCCGTTCCACTGTCCCGGCCGCAGGAATCACATCTGCATCCCAGCCGTTCGGGACCACCATCATGCGTTCAGCTACATCCGGGTAACGCTCCGCGTGCCAGCCTCGCAGGGCTTCGTTGACGAAGACCGCGGCGGAAGCCCGCTCCAGGCACTTCTTCTCCCAACTCCAGGCGACGTGGCCCTCCGGATAGCCGGGCTCGTCCGTGAAGAGGTCCAGAGTCCAGGAGTCGCGGTAGTCCATGACGTACGGGACACCGGTGAGGCGGTTGAACAGCCAGGCGGCACCGAACGAGGCGAAGGGGTTCCCCGTCGCCACGACCACGTCGAAGCGCTTCCTCGCGTGCAGCTTCAGGCCGCGGGCCACCGACGCCCATGCCCACGAAGCGTAACGCTCAGGAAAGATCTTCTCCTGCCCGAACTCGTAGAGACGCTTCGCCATGAGCGGGAACGTACGGCGCAGAGTGCTGAAGCTGCGCAGATCCTGCTGCCAGGAATACTGATTCAGAGAAGGCCGCTCCACGCGGATGCGGGGATCGACGGTCTCCGAAAGTCCCTCGTCGACCGACCCGATGACGTCGTAAAGGAAGTCGAGGGGCGCGGCGCACACCGTGACGTCCCAGTCCTTCGCCGCCAGGTGATTCGCCGTTGCCCTGGCCCGGTACACCCCACTCGCACGGGACGGTGGAAAGTAGAAAGCCAGGTAGAGCACTCTGAGTCGCCGGCCACTACGGTTGTTCATCGGTGTCCTTATCGAGGGCGATCAGCGACCGCTGAGCATTCGGGGGTACGTCGTAGTCGAGGCCGTAGCAGACCCTCGGGGCCGAGCCGTCGGCCGTCCATGCTTCCATGAGCTGAGCCGCACGGGGCACGGAGAGCGCGTCACTCACGACAAGGAGATCGAGCCCCCCGCGTGCCTCGAAAGGCGCACGTACCATTCGGGCCTTGGCATCGGGCCACACCCGTCGGTGCAGTGGCAGGAATACCTTGCGGTGCAACCTGGCCGCAACACGTCGTTCATACGTCTTGAGCACCCGTCGGGCCCGGCCACGCAGTGGCCCACGCCCTACAGCGCGAACCGTGGCCCGCGGCGCCCGGTACAGCACCGCGTGCTCCATCCGCCTGGGCAGATGCCGGGCTTCCAGTGCGGCCAACGTCGTCACGGCGACTCCTGGCGCGAACTGCACACCTTGCCAGGACTTCTTCTTGTCCACCACCACCACGACCTGAGCGCCGTTCGACATGGCCTCGGCCGACTCGTCCAGCACCGCGCGCTTGCGTGACCCGCCCAGGGCCAGGAACAGAACCTGCATGTCACTCCATCAATCGAGGGCGCCGGCCCGTTCGGTACCCTCACTCCGGTTCTGCGCAGCCGCGGGGAACCAGAGCCGGTAATGAGCATCAGCAACAGCCTCGTAGCCGTAACGGCTCGCCAGGACCTCCTGGGCGCGCGTCAGATCCAGGCCGTGCTCAAAACGGTTGCGCAGTCGCCAGTAACCCTCACTGATCGACTCCGCGTTCTCCTCGACGTCGATGAGTTCGCCGGCCTCGGTCTCTATCCCGGCGAGCGTCTCCTCCGGGCCGCCGCACCGCGTGACCAGGACGGGCATACCTGCGGCGACCGCCTCCACCACGGTCATCCCGAACGTCTCGTAGCGGCTGGGGTGCACGAGGAGATCGTGCTCACGCATCAGAGTGAGTGCCTTCTCCGGAGGAACGGCTCCCAGGAACGAGACGGAGTCCGCCAGCCCCAACTCGACGACCCGCTCCGTGAGCTGGGCGCGCAGCTCCCCCTCGCCCACCATGGTGAGCGTCAGCTGAGGATCCTTGGCGTGGCACTGCGCGAAGGCTTCGACGAGCCAGGCGACACCCTTGCGCGGGATCAGTCCACCCAGGAACAGCCACCGGCGCAGTGCGGAGACGGGGGTGGTGCGCTGCGTCTCGAACGAGATCGGGTTGGGGATCTGCTGAATCTTGTCCACGTGGTGCGGGAACTCCGCCGTCAGCACGTCCCGGATCGGGTCACCGACCGCGAAGAAGCCGTCGACCCGGTGCAGCAGCTCGTCGTACAGCTCCCGGGCCTCCGGTTCAGCCAGCACGCGATCCAGGTAGGTGGCGTGTTCGGTGACGAACACACGGGCGTCAGGGCGAGCGTTCTGCAGAGCGGCCCACCCTCCCGGCAACCCGACGTGAGCATGCACCACAGGCGCGTCGATCGGCTTGCCGCTCAACGCTGCGCGCAGCTGGCGCTCGTGGTTCCGTGCCAGCGCTCCGAAGTCCTGACCGCGCGGAGTGGTCACGGCGAGGTGGACGAGCTGTGCGCCGCCCACCGTCGGGACGGGCCGCACTGCCAGTGGAGCAAGGGTACGGTTCGCCGCCTCAACCGCTTCCACAGTTTGCTGATCCATGCGGGACACCCAGGTGTCACAGTGGTAGACGAGCAGACTGTCGCAGCCCGGAGCGGTGGCGTCGACCATTGCCTGGACGAACGCCCCTCGGAAAGGCAGCTCACGAGACGGATACCACGGCGTGACAACAGCCGCGTCCCGGGACGCTGCCTCACTCATTGACGACTTCTTCCCTAGCACAACCGGTAGGCGGACACTTTATCATCGGGGCGATTCCGAACAGCGATCGCCTCTCACCCGCTGACACGTCGAGCGCCCATGCGCAGAACACGTAGCCTGCCGGTAACAACATCTGCAAGGAGTACAAACACTGTGAAGGTCCTTAGTGTCGTCGGGGCGCGCCCGCAGTTGGTCAAGCTCGCACCGATCGCTGCCGCATTCGCCGGAACCGGCCATCAGCATGTGATCGTGCACACAGGCCAGCACTACGACGCGGACCTGTCCGATGTCTTCTTCTCCGGTTTGGGCATCCCCGACCCGGATGTCCACCTCGGCATCGGTTCCGGCAGCCACGGCGCGCAGACGGGCGGGGTACTGACGGCCATGGATCCGGTTCTCGAAGCCGAGCGCCCTGACTGGGTGCTGGTGTACGGGGACACCAACTCCACGCTGGCCGGTGCCCTTTCCGCAGTCAAGATGCACTTGCCCGTGGCCCACCTGGAAGCCGGTCTGCGTTCCTTCAACCGCCGGATGCCGGAGGAGCACAACCGCATCCTCACGGATCACGCGGCCGACCTCCTTCTCGCTCCGACCCAGGAGGCCATGCGCCACCTGGCCACCGAAGGGCTGACCGAGCGCTCCGTGTTGGCCGGTGACGTCATGGTGGACGTCTGCCTCCGCATCAGGGACGCGGTCACGTCCGGTGAGCACCACAAGCCTGCGTTGCCGGACGGCATCGATCCGGACGCTCCCTATCTGCTTGCAACCCTCCACCGCCCCGACAACACCGACTCCCCTGAGCGGCTCGCGGCGTTGCTGGACTCCCTGGCGGCTCTCCCGGTACCGGTGGCACTGCTGGCGCACCCCCGTCTCGTCGCACGCGCCGAGGAGCACGGAATCGACCTGAACCGTGGTTCCCTCCACGCCGGAAGGCCTCTCCCCTATGCCGGACTGATCGCTGCGGTGATGGGTTCCGCCGGTGTGGTCACGGACTCGGGCGGACTGCAGAAGGAGGCGTTCCTCCTGGACCGCGTATGCACGACCATCCGCCCGGAGACCGAGTGGGTGGAGACGCTCCAGGGCGGTTGGAACCAGCTGGTTCCCGACCCGCACCGGCTCCAGGCATCCGCATGGGCGGACATCGCCCTGCGTCCCGCACCGGCAACGGACCGCGGCCTTCCATACGGCGACGGCAAGGCGGCCGAGCGCGTGGTCGAGCTTCTGGAGCTGCACCGCCGCTGACCGGAGTTCCGTGACGCGAGTTCGCCGCCGTCCGCGCCCTGCGGAACGACTCGCGTCACGGGGACCCGGCAGGACAGCGGTCAGACGCCGGCCATCTCCTCCGTGACGAACCGCCGGAGCCATGTCCGGAAATCGGGCCCCAGGTCCTCACGTTCGCAGGCGAGTCCCACGATGGCGCGCAGATAGTCACCGCGGTCGCCCGTGTCGTAGCGGCGGCCCTTGAAGACGACACCATGAACCGGGCCACCCAGCTCCTCGTCGCCCGCAAGCTCCTGCAAGGCGTCGGTCAACTGGATCTCGCCCCCTCTGCCGGGTTCCGTCCGGTTCAGCACGCGGAACACGGACGGGTCCAGCACGTACCGCCCGATCACCGCGAGGTTACTCGGCGCGTATGCCGGCTCGGGTTTCTCGACGAGCCCGGTGATGCGGACGACACCCGGCTCGGCGGTGGCCTCGGCCGCCGCACAGCCGTAGAGGTGGACCTGACCCGGATCCACTTCCATGAGCGCGACGACGCTTCCCCCCTCACGCTCCTGGATCTCGATCATGCGGGAGAGGAGGGGATCGCGAGGATCTATCAGGTCGTCGCCGAGGAGGACCGCGAACGCCTCGTCGCCCACATGCGGCTCGGCACAGAGCACGGCGTGCCCGAGGCCCTTCGGGTCGCCTTGGCGCACGTAGTGCATCGTGGCCAGTTCGCTGGACTCCTGAACCTTGAGCAGCCGCTCCGCGTCACCCTTGCGTGTGAGGGCCGACTCCAGTTCGTAGTTGCGGTCGAAGTGGTCCTCGAGCGGGCGCTTGTTGCGGCCTGTGATCATCAGTACGTCGGACAGACCCGCCGCTGCCGCTTCTTCCACGACGTACTGGATCGCGGGCTTGTCCACGACCGGGAGCATCTCCTTCGGTGTGGCCTTCGTGGCAGGCAGGAAGCGCGTCCCGAGACCCGCGGCGGGAATGACTGCTTTCTTGATCATGTGGTGCCCGATGCTCGCTTTCCTGGGCAGCGAGAGGCCCCGGCGACAGCCGCCGGGGCCTCTCGAACGGTGCGGGTGGACTCAGCCGCCGATGACGACGCGGCGGACACCGGTCCAGTTGGCCGGGTCCGTCGTACGGCGGCCGTCGACCAGGACGCGTACGTCCGGCAGGTCGGCGGCGGCCAGCTCGCGGTACTCCGCGTGGTCGGCCTGGAGGATCGCGGCGGTGACCGTCTGGCCCTCGTGCGGCACGAGGCCGTGCGCGGTCAGCTCCTCGGGCGTGTACATCGGGTCCGAGACGAACGGCACCGCGCCGCGCGTCTTCAGCGCCTCCGCCACTGCGAAGACACCGGAGAAGGCGGTCTCCTTGACGCCACCGCGATAGGCGGCGCCCAGCACCAGGACCCCGACACCGTCCAGGTCCCCGTAGGCGGCTGCCAGCAGGTCGACGGCGTACTCGGGCATCGCGGCATTGGCCTCACGGGCCGAGCGCACGACAGTCGCCTCCGGGTCGTTCCACAGGTACATCCGCGGGTAGATCGGGATGCAGTGGCCGCCGACGGCGATGCCCGGCTGGTGGATATGGCTGTAGGGCTGGCTGTTACAGGCCTCGATGACCTTCTTGATGTCGATGTCGTTCTTGTCGGCGAACCGGGCGAACTGGTTCGCCAGACCGATGTTGACGTCGCGGTAGGTGGTCTCGGCGAGCTTCGCGAGTTCGGATGCCTCCGCCGTACCGAGGTCCCAGACGCCGTTCGGGCGCGGCAGGTCCTCACGGTCGTCGAAGTCGAGCACGGCCTCGTAGAACTCCACACCGCGCTGCGCGGACCCCTCGTCGATGCCGCCGACGAGCTTGGGGTAGCGGCGCAGGTCGGCGAAGACGCGGCCGGTCAGCACGCGCTCCGGGGAGAAGACGAGGTGGAAGTCGCGTCCCGGGGTGAGCCCGGAGCCCTCCGCGAGCATGGGCGCCCAGCGAGTACGCGTGGTGCCCACCGGCAGGGTGGTCTCGTAACTGACGAGGGTGCCCGGCTTCAGGCCGGCGGCGATGGCCTTCGTCGCCGAATCCATCCAGCCGAAGTCCGGGGTCCCCTCGGCGTCCACGAAGAGCGGGACGACGACCACGACGGCGTCGGACGCGGCGACCGCGGCCGTGGTGTCCGTCGTCGCGGAGAGCAGGCCCGCGCCCACGGTCTCCTTGAGCTTGGCGTCCAGGTCGTGCTCGCCGGGGAACGGCTCGGTGGCCGCGTTGACCAGCTCGACGACCTTCTCGTTGACGTCCGCGCCGATGACCGTATGGCCCTTGGCAGCGAACTGCACGGCGAGCGGAAGGCCGATCTTGCCGAGCGCGACTACACAGATGTTCATCGGGATACTTTCCTCTTCAGCCTGGACAGCATGTGGCGCAGCCGCTTGCCCGCACCGGGTTTGATCTCCCACAGGGGCGCCGTCGTGATCACGAGCCTGCCCTTGGGGTTCTGGTTCGCCGACACCCTGTACGGGACCGCCTGCCGCCAGCGGCGGGCCAGGGGCAGCGGCTTTCCGCCGGTCTTCACCGGGATCTCGTAGGTCGAGCCTGCCACGTCCACATACACACGGACGCCCAGCTTCGACTTCGCGGCGTGGACGGGGATCCGGGCCCGTACCGTCGTCGCCCGGCCGTCGTCGGTCGCCCTACGGCTGAACTCTCCTCCTGGAGCAGCGAGTTCGTGGCCGGACGGAAGCCGGCGGGCCCCGGGCCTGTCCGCGCTCTTGGGCATGGCCCCCTTTGCCAGGCGCACGGTCAGGGAGCTGGTGTCACCGAGGACACCGGTCCGGGCCGTGAGCACGAGAGACAGATCGTCGCCGTCCTGGTCCCATTCGGCGGCGATGAGCTCGGTCCCCTGCGCCAGCCGTCCGGGCACGGCCTCACCGACCAGTTCGTAGACGCGGTCGGGAACGCCCAGGGTTCCGTCGCGGAAGCCGGGGTACATCGCGAACGCCCGGCCGTCCTCGAGGTGGAAGGGCGGGGCCCCGTGCTCCGCCTCTTCGGTGATGGCGCGGACCAGTTCGTCCACGGCTCCCGCCTGCGCGAGGCAGATCCGCACCCGGCGCTTGACGTCCAGGGAGTCCCTGAGCTCGTCGGTGAGGTACTCGTCGGCGAGTGCGGCGACGCCCTTGCAGACCTCCCGCCGGGTTGTGGCGTCGAGCACGAGGAAGTCGTCCTGGATGAGTTTGGCGAGCTCCCAGGTGAAGTGCCGCTTGAAGAGCGCGTCCCGGTCGGGTCCCGCTTCCACCAGCGAGGCGGCATGTTCCATGATCTTCGTGGTGCAGCGCAGCCGGGAGAGGTGATCGGCCCGGTACGTGATGTTGCCGGCGTCTTGGCGCTTCACCGCGTAGTAGAAGGTGTAGTCCGAGAGGACCGAGATCTTCCGGGCCCGGACGCACGCCTCGATGGTGAACGGCTGGTCGCTGCCCACCGGCAGGTCCTCGGGAAAACGCAGCCCGTGCCGCTCCACCAACTCTCGGCGGAAGAGCTTCGTGTTCGCCAGTGTGAACGGCAGTTCCGAACGGAAGAGGCTGATGTCGGGATCGCTCTTCTTGTAGAGCTTCTGGTGCACATACCGGCCGTTGGTTCCGACCATCTTGCCGATGACCACGTCGGACTCGTGCTCGTCGGCGTAGCCCACCATGCGCGCGAGGGCTTCCTCGCCCAGGTAGTCGTCGGAACCGATGAAATACACGTATCGTCCGGTGGCCACCTCCAGGGCACGGTTGCTCGGTGCCGCCGGCCCACCGGAGTTCTCCTGGTGGATGACCTTGACGGTGCCCGGGTACCTCGCCGCGAAGCGGTGCAGTTCCGCGCCGCTCTCGTCGGTGGACCCGTCGTCCACTGCGATGACCTCGAGCCGGTCGACACCGATGCTCTGTCCCACGAGCGAGTTCAGGCACTCGGTGAGATACGGCATCGTGTTGTAGACGGCTACGACCACGGAAACATCGGGCGCGGTCAATTGGCCACGCCCTCTGTCTCTCTCTCGTCCAGCCGCACGGAGCGCCCGGTCGACGCGGATTCCAGAACCGCCGCCGCCACCTCGACGGTACGCAGCCCCTGCCGCAAGGTGCAGATGTCGGCCGGCTCGCCCAGCACGGCGTCCCGGAAGAGCTCGTGCTCGACCAGCAGCGGCTCGCGCTTCGGAATCGCGTAGCGGATCATGTCGCCCTCGGAGACACCGCGGAACGCGCGCAGCGCCTCCCATTCGGTGGTCACCGCGGCGTTCGAGTGGAACGTGAGGTCGGCGGTGAGGGTGTCGGCGATGTAGCAGCCGCGCTCACCGGTGACCGACGTGAAGCGCTCCTTGAGCGGGCTCAGCCAGTTGACCAGGTGGTTGACCATCGTGCCGTCGGAGAGCTGACCCACCGCGGAGACCATGTCCTCGTGCGGGCGGCCGGACTTGGAGACGGTGTGGGCCGCGATCGAGGTGTACGTCCGGCCGGTCACCCAGCCCGTCAGGTCGATGTCGTGCGTGGCCAGGTCCTTGACCACGCCGACGTCCGCGATGCGGTGGGGGAAAGGACCCTGGCGGCGGGTGACGACCTGGAAGACGTCGCCCAGCTCGCCGGCCTCCAGACGGCCGCGCAGCGAGAGCAGGGCCGGGTTGCAGCGCTCGATGTGGCCGACGCCGGCCACCAGGCCACGCGACTCGAAGGCCTCGACGAGGCGGCGGGCGCCCTCGACGGTGTCGGCCAGCGGCTTCTCGATCAGGGCGCAGACGCCCGCGTCGGCCAACTGGAGGCCGACCTCTTCGTGCAGGGCGGTCGGGCAGGCCACGACCGCGTAGTCGATGCCGAGCGCGATGAGCTCCTCGACGGTCGCCAGGACGGGTGCGCCCTGCGCCCAGCCGTTCTTGTCGCCCATCGGATCGACGACGCCGACCAGTTCCACGCCTTCGAGACCGGCGAGGACGCGGGCGTGGTGACGCCCCATGGAGCCGAGGCCGACGAGGCCGGCCTTCAGTACGGCGGCGGTCACAAGCTCTCCCCCAGTGCGTTCACTGCGTTCGCGATGCGCTCGAGGTCGCCCTCACCGAGCGACGGGTGGACGGGCAGCGAGACGACCTCGGCCGCGGCGCGCTCGGTCTCGGGCAGGTCCCAGTTCCGGCCGGCCTTCTGGTCCGGCTCCCAGTACGGCTTCAGCCGGTGGATCGGGGTCGGGTAGTAGACGGCGTTGCCGATGCCCGCCTCGGTGAGCTTGGCCATCACGGCCTCACGGTCGCCCTGCACCCGGATCGTGTACTGGTGGTAGACGTGGCGGGCGCCCTCGGCGACCGGCGGCGTGGTGACATTCGGGGCGCTGATGTGCGCGTCGAGGTACGCGGCGTTGGCGCGGCGCTGCTCGGTCCAGCCGCCCACCTTGGTGAGCTGTACGCGGCCGACGGCGGCGGACACGTCCGTCATGCGCATGTTGGCGCCGACGATCTCGTTGGCGTACCGCTGCTCCATGCCCTGGTTACGCAGGAGGCGCAGGGTGCGGGCGAGTTCGGCGTCGGCCGTGGTGACCATGCCGCCCTCGAGCGCGTGCATGTTCTTCGTCGGGTAGAAGCTGAACGTTCCGCCTTCACCGAAAGCGCCGACGGGGGTGCCGTTCAGGGCCGCGGCGTGTGCCTGGCACGCGTCCTCGACAACAGCGAGTTTGTGCTTCCGCGCGATGGGCATGAGCTTGTCCATCGCCGCCGGATGACCGTAGAGATGCACCGGCATGACGGCGGCCGTACGCGGCGTGACGGCTGCCTCGACGGCGGCCGGGTCCAGACCGTAGCTGCCGGGCTCGATGTCGGCGAACACCACGTCTGCGCCGACCAGCCGGACGGCGTTGGCGGAGGCGGCGAAGGAGAAGGAAGGGACGATCACCTCGTCGCCCGGGCCGATACCGAGGGCGAGCAGGAGCATGTGCAGCGCGGAGGTACCGGAGTTGACGGCGACGCAGTGACGGCCGTCGACCAGCTCGGAGAAGCCCTCTTCGAAGGCCGCGACCTCGGGGCCCTGCACGACGCGACCGCTGCGCAGCACACGTACCGCGGCCTCGATCTCCTCTTCACCGATGACCGGGCGGGCAGCAGGAATCGGCTGCTCGTTGATGCTCGTCATGGACATCCTCCTTGAACACCGCCAAAAGCTCTTCACAGGCAGAGGTCTGGGGTGCGGGACGTCTCACGAGGCCGCGCATAACCCCACCGGCGCAATGCCGACGCCCTACCGAGGAAACAGGACCCAGTCGGTGATGAACCGGGTCGGTCACTGACCGTAATTCCTTCGCAGGAACTTCACAGGCAGCGACCGCCGTCACATTATCAGGAATTTCTCAGGTGATTTCAGGCCTGTTACCCGCCTGTGCATCAGTTCTGAAACAAAAGACGTGTCCCGCCTCGAAGGCTTCGAGGCGGGACACGGATCGATGAACGAGCGGTCACGGATTACTCAGTCGGCGGTCGGCACCGAGTCGTCGGACGAAGCCGGAGCCGACACGGAAGGCGATGACTGCTCGGCGGCGACGGTCTTCTTCGCCGCTGCCTTCTTCGTCGTCGTCTTCTTCGCGGCGGTCTTCTTCGCCACCGTCTTGGCGGCCGTCTTCTTTGTGGCCGCCTTCTTCGCCGTGGCCTTCTTCGCGGTCTTCCGCGCCGCGGCCTTCTTCACCGGAGTTTCCGCTTCGGCCTCGTCGGTGCCAGGGGCATCGGGCGTGTCGGAGCCGGTAGCCGTGACCACGACGGCCGCTGCCTCTTCGGTGCCGGCCGGAGACCCCGCCGGAGCGGTGGCCTTCCGGGTCGCCCGGCGACGGGCGCGCGGCGGGGCGGCCGGAGCGGACTCCTCGTCAGCTGCCGGAGCCTCAACCGCCGGGGCCTCGGGTGCCGGAGCCTCCTCCGAGGGAGCGGGCGCCGGGGCCGCGGGGGCCTCGACGACCGGGTCCTCGACCGCGACGGGCTCCGCCGCGGGCTCGGCCGGATGCACCGCCGGCGTCACGTCGGCCTGCTTGGGCGAGCCCGCCGGAGCGGTCGCCTTCCGGGTCGCCCTGCGACGCGTGCGGGCCGGGGGTGCGGCCTCGGGGGCTGCTGCCTCCGCCTCGGGGGCGGCAGTCGCCACCGGGGTCTCGGCTGCCGGCTCGGGCTGCGGCTCCGCCTCGATCACCGGAGCCGCCGGAGCGGTCTCGGCCACCTTGGCGGGTGCGCCGGCCGGAGCCGTGACCTTCCGGGTGGCGCGCCGACGGCCACGGCCGCGCGACGCCGCCGCCTCGGCCTCGGCCGCGCTGCTGTAGAGCTCCTCGTCGGCGACGAACTCCGGCTCGGGCAGCGCCAGCGGGGCGGCGACCTCGGCGGCCACCTCGGCCTCGGTCTCGACCTCGGCCGGCTGCTCGGCGTGCTCGTAATCCTGGCCGTGCTCGTACTCGTGCCCGGCACCGCCGCGGCCGCGCTTCTTGGACCGCTTGCCACCGCCGCCACCGACGGCCGTGGGCTGCTCCATGTGGACGATCACGCCGCGCCCGTTGCAGTGGACACAGGTCTCGGAGAAGGACTCCAGCAGACCCTGGCCCACCCGCTTACGCGTCATCTGGACCAGGCCCAGCGACGTGACCTCGGCGACCTGGTGCTTCGTGCGGTCGCGGCCCAGGCACTCCAGCAGCCGCCGCAGCACCAGATCCCGGTTGGACTCGAGCACCATGTCGATGAAGTCGACGACGACGATGCCACCGAGGTCGCGCAGCCGCAGCTGACGCACGATCTCCTCGGCCGCCTCCAGGTTGTTCTTGGTGACGGTCTCCTCGAGGTTCCCGCCCTGACCGGTGAACTTACCGGTGTTGACGTCGACGACGACCATCGCCTCGGTCTTGTCGATCACCAGCGAGCCGCCGCTCGGCAGGTAGACCTTGCGGTCCAGCGCCTTCATCAGCTGCTCGTCGATGCGGTACGTCGCGAAGACGTCGACCTCGGAGGTCCAGCGCGACAGCCGGTCCGTCAGGTCCGGTGCCACGTGCGAGACATAGCCGTGGATGGTCTCCCAGGCGTCGTCACCGCTGACGATCACCTTCGAGAAGTCCTCGTTGAAGATGTCCCGGACGACCCGGACGGTCATGTCCGGCTCGCCGTAGAGCAGCGTCGGTGCATTCGAGCTGCTGGTGTTCTTGGACTTCTTCTGGATCTCGTCCCACTGGCCCTGCAGCCGCTCGACGTCGCGGCGCAGCTCGTCCTCGCTCGCGCCCTCGGCGGCGGTGCGCACGATGACGCCCGCGTCCTCGGGAACGATCTTCTTGAGGATGGTCTTCAGCCGGGCGCGTTCGGTGTCGGGCAGCTTGCGGCTGATGCCGGTCATCGAACCCTCGGGCACGTAGACCAGGTACCGGCCGGGCAGCGAGACCTGGCTGGTCAGGCGGGCGCCCTTGTGGCCGATCGGGTCCTTCGTCACCTGGACGAGGACGGACTGGCCGGACTTCAACGCGGTCTCGATACGGCGCGGCCCATGGGCCATGCCGAGCGCCTCGAAGTTGACCTCTCCCGCGTACAGGACGGCGTTGCGGCCCTTGCCGATGTCGACGAACGCGGCCTCCATGGACGGCAGCACGTTCTGCACCTTGCCCAGGTAGACGTTGCCGACGTAGCTGGTGGCCTGCTCCTTGTTGACGTAGTGCTCGACGAGCACGTTGTCCTCGAGGACGCCGATCTGGGTCCGCTCGCCGCTCTGACGGACGACCATGACGCGCTCGACCGCCTCGCGGCGGGCCAGGAACTCGGCCTCGGTGATGATCGGGACCCGACGGCGGCCCTGCTCACGCCCCTCTCGGCGGCGCTGCTTCTTGGCCTCCATGCGGGTCGAGCCCTTGATGGACTGGACCTCGTCGAAGCCGGTGCCGGGCTCGCGCTCGGCCTCCTTCTTACGCGGCTCGCGGACCTTGACGACCGTACGCTCCGGGTCGTCCGCGCCCGTGACCGTCTCCTCGCCCGAGGGCTCCCCGCTACGGCGGCGACGACGGCGACGACGACGGCTGCTGCTGGACCCGGCGGAGGACTCGTGGTCCTCGTCGTCCTCGTCGTCCTGGGCCTGCCGCTCGTCCTCGGCGTGGTCCGCGGAGGTATCGTCCTGCTGCTCCGCGTCGTCCGTGTCGTTCGCCTCACCACGACGACGGCGGCGGCCACCACGGCGACGGCGGCGCGAGGGGCGGTCCCCGTACTCGTCCGTCTCCTCGCCCTCGTGCTCGGCGTCCGTCTCGGGCTCTGCCTCGTGCTCGTCCTCGACGGAGGTGGCGGCAGGGGCAGCGGCGGGCTGCTCGGCCGGAAGCGTGACCGGGGTCGCGGCCGGTTCGGTCTCGACGGCCTCGCCACGACGGCGGCGGCGACGGCGCGAACCGCCCTGAGGCGCGGCCTCGGCGGCCTCGGCGGGAGCTGCGGCCTCAGCGGCCTGCCTGCCCTCGGCCTTGCGCGGCGCGCGGTCGGCGGGCTTCTGCTCCTCGTATTCGTCGCTCTCGTCGTACGCCGGAGTGGAGTCGACGGCGGCCGCCGCGGCAGCCGCGGTCTCCGGGGTCTGGAACATCGGCTCGGCGAAGACCGGGGCCTGGAACACGGCCACGGCGGGGCGCGTCACGCGACGGCCCTTGCGGGCCGGCTCCTCGGTCTTGCCGGTGAACTCGGGACGGCCCGCGGCCGAGCCGGCCCGGCGGCGCTGGCGGCCTCGCGGCGCGGCCTCCTCGACCTGCTCGGTCTCGGACGCCAGCTCCTCCGCCACTGCGGCGGGCAGGCTCTCGCCCTTCTCTGCGGCCGCCTCGGCGACCTCCTCGACAGGCTGCGGGGAGCCGGCCGGAGCGCTCGCCTTACGGGATGCGCGACGGCGAGGGCGCGACGGGGGCGCAGCGTCGGCGGCGGGTGCCTCGGTGACCTCTTCGGTCCGGGCGGGCTCGGCGACGGGCTCCGCGACCGGCTCGGCGACGATCGCGGCCGGGGCTTCCGTGTGCTGTGCGGTCTGCGGCGCACCGGCAGGAGCGGAGGCACGGCGGCGGGCACGGCCTCGCGGCGCGGCGGCGGCCTCGGCCTCCGCGGGTGCGGCTTCGGCGACGGGCTCCGGGGTCTTCACCGGCTCGGCCACGACGGTGTCCTGCGCGGCGGCCTCGGCCTGCTGCTGGGGGGCACCTGCCGGAGCTGTGGCCTTACGGGTGGCGCGGCGACGGCCACGGGGGGCCTCCGCTGCGGGGGCCTCGACGACGGGCGCCTCGGCGGTCTCCTCGGCCTCCTCCTCGTCCGGGGCGGTCTCCGCGACCGGCTCCACGACCTCGGCGGCCTCCGGCGCACCCGCCGGAGCGGTCGCCTTACGGACCGCACGGCGACGCGCACGCACCGGCGGCGCGGGCTCGGCGGCAGGCTCTGCCGTTTCCTCGGCCTCCACCTCGGCGGGTTCCTCGGCCTCCACCTCGGCCGGAGCGGTCTCCGCGACCGGCTCCACGACCTCGGCGGCCTCCGGCGCACCCGCCGGAGCGGTCGCCTTACGGACCGCACGGCGACGCGCACGCACCGGCGGCGCGGGCTCGGCGGCGGGCTCGATTTCTTCGGCAGCGGCAGGGACGGCCGGCGTGACGTCCTCCGCGGCGGCCGCACCCTGCGCGCCAGGCGGCCCAGCGGGGCGGGATGCCGCGCGGCGCCTGCGGCGCGGCGGCAGCTTGTCCCCGGGGGCGTTGTTGTTGTCGGTGTTCCCGGTGGTACCGGGTTCGTTCGGCTCGTGCATGCGGGCGGTTCTCCCGTCGCGCTCCCGGGCGCCACACCTGATTCCGGTCCGACGCGATTCGCGTGATGTGCGCGATACCGCCGTCCGGGGCGCGGGCGCCGCACGGGAGCTGATGTCTGGCTCGCCGGTTCCGTACGCGCTACGCACGGCCTGGCGAAAGTCTTATGGGGCGGTGCGCGGCCCGACCCAGGTGGCTCCCGAGTCCAAGGGCTGCGCTACAACGACCGCCTTACGCGGAACCTGCACCTTCCGGCACCGTCGCGGCGGCGGCCGGATCGGCCGTGGAAACGGCCGGGGCTGCCTCGCGGTCGGGCGCGAGCGGGTCGGTCACCGTGCCGGACTCCTCGTCGAAGAGCCCCTGCGCCAGCCTGGTCACCGCTGCGGGGACCGGCGGCGTTAGGTCGGCCACAGCTCGGAGACCGGACAGGACGTCGTCGGGTCGCACGGCAGGTGTCACGTGCCGTACTACCAGCCGCAGTATCGCACAGGGCCCGTCCCCGGACCTATCAGCCTGTGGATCAAGGGCCTCCAGGCCGACCACGGCCGCACGGGCGTCGAAGGTCCGCATGCCGTTCTTGGCGCGGCGCTGGACCTCGACGGTCTCGGCGGCCAGGAAGGCGGCGACGGCCTTTTCGGCGTCCTGAACGCCGACCCCGTCCAGCCGCATCTCCCATACGGAGGCGGTCAGCCGGTCGGCGAGGCCGGAGGTGCGGACCTCCACCGCGTCGATGACGTCGAGGCCTTCGGGCATCGACGCGTCGAGCAGCGTGCGCAGGGTGTCAGGATCCCGCGCCTCGGTGAGGGCGATCTCCAGGAACTCGGCCTCGCTGCCCGTGCCCGTGGGGGCGGCGTTGGCGTACGACACCTTCGGGTGCGGGGTGAAGCCCGCCGAGTAGGCCATGGGGACCTCGGAGCGGCGCAGCGCCCGCTCGAAGGCTCGCTGGAAGTCTCTGTGGCTGGTGAACCGGAGGCGGCCCCGCTTGGTGTAACGCAGTCGGATGCGCTGCACCGCCGGTGCGGGCGGCGGGCCTTCGGGCTGTCGCTTGCCCAGTGGTTCTTCTCCTCGGTGCGGGGCTGCCGTGGTGGCGGCCGCCCACGAAATACGGGGTGCCCCGGGGTGCCACTCCGGCTCACCCCCGCTTGACGGTTTCGTCGGCAAGCAGGGAGATCTCGGATGCGGACGCCGCGCTGGGGACAGTCGTTGTCCTACCCAGGGTACGCGCAGCGGACCCGTCGAGTTTCCGCGCCTCCGTGACCTGCGGTGCTCCCACCAGCGCCCGCCACCCTGCGCGCCGCGCGGAGGGCCTCCCGGGCCGATGCCAGGGCGCTGCGAGCCCGCGCGTCCCGCCTTCCAGCGCGGCCCGCTCGGCGGGTGCCCAGACCTCGTCGCGCACCCGCTCCGGCGACACGGCCACCCGCGACGAGGACGTCCGAGAGCACGCGTACGGGCAGGACCAGGACCAGCACCACGATCCTCACCGGAATTCTGACGAGGACCGTCGGACAGCCCTCCTCGCCTTGGTACGGCGCGGGTGTGCGGTGCTGCTCCTCCAGGTCCATGCCGTGGAGGACGCGTAAGCCCGGCCCGGAGTTTCCCGGGCCGGGCTTACGTCACCGGCTGTCGCCCGATGGTCTACTTGACTACCGTCAACGGCAGGAGTTTCTTGCCGGTGGGGCCGATCTGGATGTCCAGGTCGAGCTGCGGGCACACCCCGCAGTCGAAGCACGGCGTCCAGCGGCAGTCCTCGACCTCGGTCTCGTCGAGCGAGTCCTGCCAGTCCTCCCAGAGCCAGTCCTTGTCGAGGCCGGAGTCCAGGTGGTCCCAGGGCAGGACCTCCTCGTACGTCCGCTCGCGGGTGGTGTACCAGTCGACGTCGACGCCGAAGGCGGGGAGCGTCTTCTCGGCGCTCTTCATCCAGAGGTCGTAGCTGAAGTGCTCGCGCCAGCCGTCGAAACGGCCGCCGGATTCGTAGACCTCGCGGATGACGGAGCCGACCCGGCGGTCACCGCGGGAGAGCAGGCCCTCGACGATGCCGGGCTTGCCGTCGTGGTAGCGGAAGCCGATGGAGCGGCCGTACTTCTTGTCGTCGCGGATCTTGTCCCGGAGCTTCTTCAGCCGGGCGTCGGTCTCCTCGGCGCCGAGCTGCGGAGCCCATTGGAAGGGGGTGTGCGGCTTGGGCACGAAGCCGCCGATGGAGACGGTGCAGCGGATGTCGTTCTGCCCGGAGACCTCGCGGCCCTTGGCGATGACGTTGACCGCCATGTCGCCGATCTGGAGGACGTCCTCGTCGGTCTCGGTGGGCAGACCGCACATGAAGTACAGCTTCACCTGGCGCCAGCCGTTGCCGTACGCGGTGGCGACCGTGCGGATCAGGTCCTCCTCCGAGACCATCTTGTTGATGACCTTGCGCATGCGCTCGGAGCCACCCTCGGGGGCGAAGGTGAGGCCGGACCTGCGGCCGTTGCGGGTCAGTTCGTTGGCCAGGTCCACGTTGAACGCGTCGACGCGGGTGGAGGGCAGCGAGAGGCCGATCTTGTCGTCGGTGTACCGATCGGCGAGGCCCTTGGCGATCTCACCGATCTCGCTGTGGTCCGCGGAGGAGAGCGACAGGAGGCCGACCTCCTCGAAGCCGGTGGCCTTGAGCCCCTTCTCCACCATCTCGCCGATGCCGGTGATGCTTCGCTCCCGCACGGGGCGCGTGATCATGCCGGCCTGACAGAAACGGCAGCCGCGGGTGCAGCCGCGGAAGATCTCCACGGACATCCGCTCGTGGACGGTCTCGGCGAGGGGGACGAGCGGCTGCTTGGGGTACGGCCATTCGTCGAGGTCCATGACGGTGTGCTTGGACACGCGCCACGGCACGCCGGACTTGTTGGGCACGACGCGGCCGATGCGGCCGTCGGGGAGGTATTCGACGTCGTAGAAGCCGGGGACGTAGACGCCGCCCGTCCTCGCGAGGCGGAACAGCACCTCCTCGCGGCCGCCGGGCCGGCCCTCGGCCTTCCACGCACGGATGATCTCGGTGATCTCCAGGACGGCCTGCTCACCGTCGCCGATGACCGCGCAGTCGATGAAGTCCGCGATCGGCTCGGGGTTGAAGGCGGCGTGGCCGCCCGCCAGCACGATCGGGTGATCGACGGTGCGGTCCTTGGACTCCAGCGGGATGCCCGCGAGGTCCAGGGCCGTGAACATGTTGGTGTAGCCGAGCTCGGTGGAGAAGCTGAGGCCGAACACGTCGAAGGCGCCGACGGGACGGTGGCTGTCCACGGTGAACTGCGGCACCTTGTGCTCGCGCATCAGCTCCTCGAGGTCCGGCCACACGCTGTACGTGCGCTCGGCGAGAACGCCCTCGCGCTCGTTGAGCACTTCGTAGAGGATCATGACGCCCTGGTTGGGGAGTCCGACCTCGTAGGCGTCCGGGTACATGAGTGCCCAGCGGACGTCGCATTCGTCCCACGGTTTGACGGTGGAGTTCAGCTCACCGCCGACGTACTGGATGGGCTTCTGCACATGCGGGAGCAGAGCTTCGAGCTGCGGGAAGACCGACTCGGCAGACATCTGTGGACCTTCGTAGCTGGCAGGGGTGACCATCAAGCGTAACCCGGTACTCAGCCCTTCAGCGCCGCGCGCAGTCCGGGGCGGGACGCCCGGGCCCAGGTCCCGGGAAGCTCGCGTTCCCGTGCAGCCGCCGCGGCCTCCTCCCGGCCGTACAGCAGCCCCCAGGTGAACGCGGACTCCCCCGCGCCGTGCGCCTGGGCCGCCAGGGTGCGCAGGGCGTTCCGGGCCACGACGCTGTCCTGGTGGTCGCCGAGGACCGACTGCACGGACTTCATCCGCTTGGCGAACCTCTTGGCCGGCTTTCCCAGGGCGGGCCTGGCGGCCTCGGCGGCGTAGCGGACGCGCTTGGCGGCCTTGCGCGCCTCGTGCATGGCCACGTCGCGGTCCTCGCCCGGCGGCTGGTCCAGGGCCTGCCCGACGCGGGTGGCGAGGCGTTCGTAGTCCTTGAGCACGGCACGGGGCAGGGCGTCCCGTGGTGACCGCGCGGCGGCGGGGAGCAAGGGCGGGTCGGCGAGGAGGGCGTCGAGGGAGTCCAGCAGGACCAGGTAGCGCTCCGTGTCGAGCACGGAGGTGACCCGCTGCCGCGAACCGGTGCGCCTGGCGACGGACGTGAGCTTCAGCCTGGCACGCACGGGCCCCAGGAGCAGGGGCGCGGGCAGAGCGGCGACGTGGGAGCGGAGCCGTGCGTCGAGGACTTCCTGGTCACGGTCGACCCCGAGCTCGGCGGCGAGCCACTTCAGCTCCTCGCGGAGCGGATCGGTGACGGTCCGGTCGAGTATTTTGCGGTACGTCCTGAAGGCACTGCGCAGCCGGCGGGTGGCGACCCGCATGCGGTGCACGCTGTCGGGCAGGTCGCGGCGTACGGCGGGGTCCAGCTCGACGAGGGCGGCGACCTGGCGGCATACGTAGGCGAGTACATGGTCGCCGGCGCTACTCGGGGAAGCGGCCTTCCGGATCTTCGAGCCCTTCCCCGGAGCGGTCTCGGCCAGCGCCCTGGCCAGCTTGGACGGGGCGTCGGAGGGCCGGACACCAGCCTTGCGCAGCCGCCGCTCGACGGCGTCGAGGAGGGCGGGGTCGCCGTCGTCGGCCAGCTCGACCTCCACCTCGGTCCACGCGGAGGTGGCACCGTGCCCCTTCTCGGTGAGGCGCTCCGCGAGGACCTCGTCGATGCTCAGCTCGGCGAGCAGGGCCCCGTCCTCGTCGAGGAGGTGGTGGACGTCCCGGGCGGAGAGGATCCGTACGACGGGGGCCACAGGCGTGTTCCGTACGCGGGAGCGGAGCAGCGCGCCGAGGTCGGGCGGCAGGGAGTCGGTGAGCGGGGCCTGGATCTCGTCGCGGACGCCGGCGGAGACGGGGATCTTGAGGTGCCACCCGGCGTCGTCCCCGCCCGTTCTGCGGCGCAGCGTGAGAGAGGCCGCTGCCAGCCGGAAGTCCTCGGTGTCGTAGTAGACCGCGTCGAGTTCGCTCGGTCCGCGGTGGACGACGGCCGAGACCCCGGCCGCACGGGTCAGATCGGGCAGCCGGGTCTCGGGAGTCGCTTCGTACTTTCGCTCGATCTCACGCTTTGAGTCCGCCATATGACGAATCTATCCGCGATGTCCGCGGGTATGCAGGGCGGAGCTGAGTCCGCCCTGCATGTGCCGGGCGGTCTCACTGGTCAGGCCGACATCGGTCGTTGCACCTTGATCGACTGGAGTAGTCCGATCGCCACCCAGACGGCGAACATCGACGAGCCTCCGTAGGACACGAACGGCAGCGGAAGTCCGGCCACCGGCATGATCCCGAGTGTCATCCCGATGTTCTCGAAGGACTGGAAGGCGAACCAGGCGATGATGCCGGCGGCCACGATCGTCCCGTACAGCTCGGTCGTCCCGCGGGCGATACGGCAGGCCCGCCACAGGACGACGCCGAGCAGGACGATGATCAGTCCGGCTCCGAGGAAGCCGAGCTCCTCGCCCGCGACGGTGAAGACGAAGTCCGTCTGCTGTTCGGGGACGAACTGACCCGTCGTCTGGGATCCCTTGAACAGCCCCGTTCCCGTGAGTCCGCCGGAACCGATGGCGATACGGGCCTGGTTGGTGTTGTAGCCCACGCCTGCCGGGTCGAGCGCCGGATTGGCGAAGGCCGCGAAGCGGGCGATCTGGTAGTCGTCGAGCACGCCGAGCTGCCAGACGGCCACCGCGCCGGCCGCGCCCGCGCCGAGGAGCCCGAAGATCCAGCGGTTGGAGGCACCGGAGGCGAGGAGCACACCGAGGACGATGACGGCCATGACCATGACGGAGCCGAGGTCGGGCATCAGCATGACGATCGCCATCGGGACGACCGCCAGGCCGAGCGCCTTGGCGACGGTCCGGTGGTCGGGATGCGCCTGGTCACCGGCGTCGACCCGGGCGGCGAGCAGCATCGCCATGCCGAGGATGATCGTGATCTTGGTGAACTCCGAGGGCTGGAGCGAGAAGCCCGCGGGGAGGACGATCCAGGCGTGCGCGCCGTTGACGGTGGCGCCGAGCGGAGTGAGCACCGCCAGGACCAGCACGACCGAGAGGCCGTACAGGACCGGTACCGCTCCCCGCAGGGTGCGGTGCCCGAGCCAGATGGTGCCGATCATCAGCACGAGGCCGATGCCGGTGTTGAGCGCGTGCCGGAACAGGAAGTAGTACGGGTCGCCGTGGGTGAGCGACTCGCGGCCCCGGGTCGCCGACCAGACCAGCAGCGAGCCGACGAAGGACAGCGCGAGGGCCGATCCGAGCAGCGGCCAGTCCAGCCGCCGCACGACGGAGTCGCGGGCGGTGAGCTTGGTCCAGGCGGAGCGCGGTTCGGGGGCGTAGCGCGAGACGGAGAATCCTGCCATCAGTCACGCCTCCCCAGCGCCCCGGGGAGGGCGCCGGCGAGCGCCTGCGTACCGTCGTCGACGGGCGCGGGGGTGTAAGGCCTGATCTTGGGCGACTCGATCTGGCCGTCCGGCTTGATATGGGGCAGGTTCTTCTGCGGGGCGGGCAGCAGCGCCTTCTTGAGGTCCTGCTTGCCGCTCGCGTCGAGCCCGTAGAGCGCGTTGTAGATGTTGCGTACGGCCGGCCCCGAAGCGCCCGAACCCGTACCACCCTGGGAGATCGTCATGACGATCGAGTAGTCCTTGGTGTACGTGGCGAACCACGAGGTCGTCTGCTTGCCGTAGACCTCGGCGGTGCCCGTCTTGGCGTGCATCGGGATCTTGTCCTGGGGCCATCCGCCGAATCGCCAGGCGGCGCTGCCCCGGGTCGCGACTCCCGCGAGGGCTTCGTCTATCTTGTCGCGCGTGTCTCCCCTGAACGGCAGCTTGCCGTGGGCCTGGGGTGCGATCTCCTGGACGGTCCTGCCGTCGCCGCTGACGACCGCCTTGCCGACGGTCGGGTCGTACAGGGTTCCGCCGTTGGAGATCGCGGCGTAGATCGTCGCCATCTGTATGGGGGTGACGAGCGTGTCGCCCTGGCCGATCGAGTAGTTGACGGAGTCACCGGCGCGCATCTTGTTGCCCTCGAGGCAGCCTTCGTAGGCGATCTTCTCGACGTACGTGCCGTCCTTCTTGCCCTGCTTGCACCAGGACGCCTTGTTGGCGTCGTAGAAGTCCTGCTTCCACTGGCGGTCGGGAACACGGCCGGCGACCTCGTTGGGGAGGTCGATGCCGGTCTCCTTGCCGAGCCCGAACTGGTGGGCCGTCTTGTAGAACCAGTCCCCCGGGTTCTTCTTCGGCTTGTTTCCCCCGTCCTTCGCCCATTCCTTGTGCGCCAGGCCGTAGTAGACGGTGTCGCAGGAGACCTCGAGGGCACGCCCGAGGCTGATGCTGCCGTAGCCCTGGGACTCGAAGTTCTTGAAGACCTGGCCGCCGATGGAGTACGAGCTCGGGCACGGGTAGCTGCCGTCGAAGTCGTATCCGGCGTTGACCGCGGCGGTCGAGGAGATGACCTTGAAGATCGACCCGGGTGCGGCGGTTCCCTGGATGGCGCGGTTCAGCAGCGGGAAGTTGGACTTCTTGCCGGTGAGCTTCGCGTAGTCCTTGGCGGAGATACCGCCGATCCAGGCGTTGGGGTCGTACGTCGGCAGGGACGCCATGGACACGATGCGGCCTGTCTTGGCCTCCATGACCACGACGGCGCCGGAGTCCGCCTTGTACAGCTCGTTGGTGTTGCGGTCCATCTCCTTGCGGGCCGTCTCCATCGCCTTGTTGAGCTCGTACTCGGCGACGGCCTGGACCCGGGCGTCGATGGAGGTGACGACGCTGGAACCGGGCTCGGCCTCGTCGTTCTGCGCCTCGCCGATGACGCGGCCGAGGTTGTCGACCTCGTAGCGGGTGACGCCGGCCTTGCCGCGCAGCTCCTTGTCGTAGGTGCGCTCCAGGCCGGAGCGGCCGACCTGGTCGGAGCGGAGGTAGGGCGAATCGGTGTCCTGTGCCTTGGTGACCTCTTGGTCGGTGACGGGCGAGAGGTAGCCGAGGACCTGGGCGGTGTTGGCCTTGCCGGGTGCGGCGTAGCGGCGTACGGCGGTGGGTTCGGCCGTGATGCCGGGGAAGTCCTCGGCGCGCTCACGGATCGTGAGGGCCTGCTGGGTGGTGGCCTCGTCGGTGACCGGGATCGGCTGGTAGGGCGAGCCGTTCCAGCAGGGCTGCGGGGTCTTGGCGTCGCAGAGCCGGACCTTGTCGTGGACGTCCTCGGGCTTCATGCCGAGGACGGCGGCCAGACGCGTGAGGACGCCGACGCCGTCGTCCTTCATCTTCATCAGCTCGGTGCGGCTCGCGGAGACGACGAGGCGGGTCTCGTTGTCGGCGAGGGGCACGCCGCGCGCGTCGAGGATGGAACCGCGGACGGCGGGCTGCACGACCTGCTGGACGTGATTGTTCTTGGCCTCGTCGGTGTACTCCTGCCCGTTGCGGATCTGGAGGTACCAGAGCCGCCCACCGAGCGTCAGGAGCAGGGAGAAGACGAGGACCTGGATGACGACGAGACGGATCTGGACCCGCGGGGTCCGGCCGGTCTCCGGGATGTTGCTCACGGGGCGCCCCCGGTGGTGGTGGGTCGGCCGGGGGTACGGGGGTTACCCCCGGAAGAACGCAGCCTCACAGTCGCTTGACCCCCTTGATCCTTCCTGCACGTGCGGCGCGGCTGCGGGCGGCCCTCAGGCGCATCCCGCCCCGCTGGCTGCCGATCCGCAGCCCGGTGCCCGAGGCCAGCCAGCCGGCGGCGACGTCGCCGCTGCCGGAACTGTCGGCAACCGGGTCGTTCTCGGTGCGTCTGGCGAGCGCCATGATCAGCGGAACGGTGAACGGCGCCAGGAGCAGGTCGTACACCGCTGCGGTGACCAACAGGCTGCCCAGGCCCACATGACGGGCGGCCGTGTCGCCGACGAGGGAGCCGACACCGGCGTACAGCAGGGTCGATCCGAGCGCAGCGGCGACGACGAAGGCCATCGGGGTGAACGCCGACTTGAGCTGGCCGTTCTCGGGTCGGGCCATTCCGGCGAGGTAGCCGATGACGCAGAGCACCAGGGCGTAGCGCCCGGCGGCGTGGTCGGCGGGCGGTGCCAGATCGGCGAGGAGGCCCGCACCGAAGCCGATGAGGGTTCCGCTGACGGGCCCGTAGACGAACGCGAGTCCGAGAACGACGAGAAGCAGCAGGTCGGGGGTGGCGCCGGGGAGCTGAAGACGGGCAAGTACGGCGACCTGGAGGACGAGGGCGACCACGACCAGGGCGACGGAGAGCAGAGTCCTGTTCAAGCGCATGGGGATCAGCCCTGTTCCTGCTCGTTCGCCGCGTCACCGGCGGCCGTGTCGGCGTCGCCGGAGGCGTCCGGTGAAGCGCCCGGGGACGCGGACGCGTCGGGCTTCTCGTTGACGTTTCCGACGACCTGTCCGCTGCCGTCGACGAGGTCGCCGTTCGGCTGGACGGTGACGGTGACGGTCGGGGTGGGCTTGGACTTCTCCGGCTTCTCGGGCTGCTTCGGCAGGACCATGTCGCGGGGGTCCTCGCGGGGCGCCTGGACGACGATGCCCACGATGTCGAGCTTGGTGAAGCCGACGTACGGGCGGACGTAGACGGTCCGGGTCAGGTCGCCGCCGGACGGGTCGACGCGGACGACCTCGCCGACCGGCACGCCGGGGACGAAGGGCTTGTCCTTGCTCGAGCCGAAGGTGACCAGCCGGTCGCCCTTCTTCACGTCGGCCTTGCCGTTGAGGAACTGGACCGAGAGCGGCCGGGATCCCTGTCCGTTGGCGAAGCCGAGCTCGTCGGTCTTCTCCATCCGGGTGCCGACGGTGAAGTCGGGGTCGTTGGCAAGCAGGACGGTCGCGGTGCCGGGACCGACGGTGGTGACCCGGCCGACGAGCCCTTCACCGTTCAGTACGGTCATGTCGCGCTGGAGGCCGTCGTCCGCCCCGGCGTCGATGGTGATGGTCCAGGAGAAGCCCTGGGCCGCTCCTATGGCGATGACCTGCGCGGCCTTGATGCCGTACTGGCCGGCTCCCGCGCTCTTCAGCATGGAGTCGAGCTGGCGGACCTTGCTGGCGTTGCGGTCATCGCTGCCGAGCTGCGTCTTCAGCTCGGCGTTCTCGTGCTCCAGGGCCGCGATCCGGTCGTGCCGGTCACCGGAGTCCCGTACGGCGCCGATGGCGTTGCCCACCGGGTCCACCGCGGCCGCGACGCCGTTCTCGACCGGTCCGAAGACCGTGGCGGCGGCCTGCCGGGCTCCGTCCACCGGTGACTCCTCGCCACCGCGGATATCGACCGTGATCAGGGCGAATGCGATGGCGATCAGCAGCACCAGGAGCAGCCGGCTCTCTCGTGTGTCCCTCACGTGCGGCGGCCGTGCCTTCCTCGTCGGAATGTTCGTGCCTGTATACCAACGTTCCGCCGTACGGGACGGCAGTGCCCGTACGGCGGAACGTTGTCTTCTACCGTCGGGGCTGCGCGTCCAGCACCTGCTGGAGTGCCTCGAACTCCTCGACGCACTTACCGGATCCGAGCGCCACCGAGTCCAGCGGGTCCTCGGCGATGTGAATCGGCATGCCCGTCTCGTGGCGGAGGCGCTCGTCGAGCCCGCGCAGGAGCGCGCCGCCGCCGGTGAGGACGATGCCGCGGTCCATGATGTCGCCCGAGAGCTCCGGCGGGCACTTGTCGAGGGTCGTCTTCACCGCGTCGACGATCGCGTTGACTGGTTCCTCGATGGCCTTGCGCACCTCGGTCGCGGAGATCACGACGGTCTTGGGCAGGCCCGAGACCAGGTCACGTCCGCGGATCTCGGTGTGCTCGTCCTTCTCCATCTCGAACGCCGAGCCGATCGTGATCTTGATCTGTTCGGCGGTGCGCTCACCGAGGAGGAGGGAGTACTCCTTCTTGATGTGCTGGATGATCGCGTTGTCCAGCTCGTCACCGGCGACCCGGATCGACTGGGCGGTGACGATTCCGCCGAGCGAGATCACCGCGACCTCGGTGGTGCCGCCACCGATGTCGACGACCATGTTGCCGGTGGCCTCGTGGACCGGCAGGCCCGAGCCGATGGCTGCGGCCATGGGCTCCTCGATGATGTGCACCTGACGCGCGCCGGCCTGCGTCGATGCCTCGATGACGGCGCGTCGCTCGACCCCTGTGATGCCGGAGGGCACACAGACGACGACCCGCGGGCGGGCCAGGTAGCGGCGCTTGTGAATCTTCAGGATGAAGTAGCGGAGCATACGCTCCGTGATCTCGAAGTCGGCGATCACGCCGTCCTTCAGGGGCCGCACGGCAACGATGTTCCCCGGCGTGCGGCCGATCATCTTCTTTGCCTCGGCGCCGACCGCCAGGATTCCGCCGGTGTTGGTGTTGATGGCCACGACGGACGGCTCGTTCAGAACGATGCCGCGCCCCCTGACGTACACCAGCGTGTTGGCAGTCCCGAGGTCGATAGCCATGTCACGGCCGATGAACGACATTGAGTTCCCCTTGTTCCCCATGAGGATGCGTCGGGCCTTCCCAAGAAGCGAAGAATGGCTTGTTTCAGGTAGGCGAGGGTTGGCGCTGCGGGCGTGGAAGCTTCCATCGTAGTGCCGTATGCACGGACACAGCGCGAGGGTCCTTCGCCATGGCGAGCAGAACGGCTGCCCGTTCCACCCATGGTGACGTTACGTCGGGGGGATGCGTTCCCGCGATACGTGACCCTATGCCAAAGGGCGACCGAATTACTTCGGTCGCCCCAGGTCATGAGCGCTGATTGGCGGAGCCGAAGTCAGGAGAGTCCGGGAAAGAAAAGCTTCAGTTCTCGCTCTGCGGACTCCTCGGAGTCCGAGGCGTGGATGAGGTTCTCCCGGGTGATCGTGCCGAAGTCACCACGGATCGAGCCGGGCGCGGCGGCGATCGGGTCCGTCGGGCCTGCCAGGGCGCGGACGCCCTCGATGACCCGCTCGCCTTCGGCCACCAGGGCGACGACGGGACCGGAGGCCATGAACTCGACGAGCGGCTCGTAGAACGGCCGGCCCTTGTGCTCGCCGTAGTGCTGCTCCAGGGTCTCCTCGTCGAGCGTGCGCAGCTCCAGCGCGGTGATCGTCCACCCGGCCTTGCGTTCGATACGGCCGACGATCTCGCCGATCAGCCCACGCCGGACGGCGTCGGGCTTGAGAAGGACGAGGGTGCGCTGAGTCATGTGCGGCTCCTTGCAGGCTTTCGGTGCGGGTGAGGGCGAGATTACAGGGGTACGCCGACCGGCCTACGGCCGGGCTTACGCTGCGTCATCCCTGGGCCGGAGCCTGTGCGCTCTCCGGCGCCTCGGCCTGCGCCGCCCACCGCGCCTTGGCCTCGTCGATCCGGCGGCCGTAGTGCACCGAGGCCCACCACAGGGCGCCGAAGATCACGCCGAGGATGAACATCATCGGGACGAAGAAACCGCCCAGCACCAGCAGGATCTGGAGCCCCCAGCCGAGCTGTACGCCACCGGGCCGGGTGATCACACCGCAGAGCAGGACGGACAGCAGCATGCCGATGCCGCAGACCGTCCAGACCGTGGCCATGGACATGTCGTCGGACTTCATCGCCACGAGTCCGGCGAAACCGATGACGAAGAATTCACCGATCAGCGTCGAAGCGCAGAGCGTACGCACAGGTCAGCGCCTTCCCAGGAGCAGCCGGGCCTCGCCGACCGTGATCACGGACCCGGTCACCAGGACTCCGGCGCCCGCGTATTCGGCCTCTTCCTCGGCGAGGGTGATCGCCGCCTCCAGCGCGTCGTCCAGCCGCGGCTCGACCTGCACGCGGTCGTTGCCGAAGACCTCGACGGCGACCGCGGCGAGCGTGTCCGCGTCCATGGCGCGCGGACTGGAGTTCTGGGTGACGACGATCTCGGCGAAGATCGGCTCGAAGGCTTCGAGGAGCCCCCGGACGTCCTTGCCGTCGCTGGCGCCGACGACCCCGATCAGCCGGGAGAAGCTGAACGACTCGGAGATCCCCTCGGCGGCGGCAAGGCCGCCGGCCGGGTTGTGCGCCGCGTCCAGGACGACGGTCGGGCTGGACCGGACGACCTCCAGACGGCCCGGCGAGAGCACCGAGAGGAAGGCCTTGCGGACCGCTTCCCCATCGAGGCTGCGGGCCTGCTCCGCGCCGATACCGAAGAACGCCTCGACGGCGGCGAGCGCCACGGCCGCGTTGTGCGCCTGGTGTGCCCCGTAGAGCGGAAGGAAGATGTTGTCGTACTCGCCACCCAGGCCCCGCAGGGTCAGCAGCTGACCGCCGACCGCGATCTCGCGGGAGACGATGCCGAACTCCATGCCCTCGCGGGCCACCGTGGCGTCCACCTCGACGGCCTTCTTCAGCATGACCTGCGCGGCGTCCACCGGCTGCTGGGCCAGGATCACCGTCGCGCCCTGCTTGATGACGCCGGCCTTCTCACCGGCGATCTCGGCGGGGGTGGAGCCGAGGCGGTCGGTGTGGTCCAGCGAGATGGGGGTGACGACGGCGACCGAGGAGTCGATGACGTTCGTCGCGTCCCAGGTCCCGCCCATGCCGACCTCGACGACCGCGACGTCGACCGGCGCGTCGGCGAAGGCCGCGTACGCCATGCCCGTCAGCACCTCGAAGAACGAGAGCCGGTAGGGCTGCTGGGCATCGACCATCTCGACGTACGGCTTGATGTCGTCGTACGTCTCGATGAAACGCTCGGCCTCGATCGGGGCGCCGTCCAGGCTGATCCGCTCGGTGACCGACTGGACGTGCGGGGAGGTGTAGCGGCCGGTACGGAGCTCGAAGGCGCTCAGCAGGGCCTCGATCATGCGGGCCGTGCTGGTCTTGCCGTTCGTCCCCGTGATGTGGATCGAGGGGTAGGCGCGCTGGGGTTCGCCCAGCACGTCCATCAGGGCGGCGATACGGGTCACCGAGGGCTCGAGCTTGGTCTCGCCCCAGCGTCCGGCGAGCTCCTGCTCCACCGCGCGCAGCGCGCGGTCGGTCTCGGGGTCGGCGGGGCGGTCCGGGACCGCCTCGCCCTGGGGCGGGCCCGACTGGGTGCGCAGTGTCCGGCTCCCGGCCTCGATCACCGCCAGGTCGGGGTCGCGCTGGGTCTCCTCGTCGACGATCTCCGCGAAGGTGTCGTCGGGATCGGACGCGTCGTGCCGGTCTGAAGGGCGGGGCTCACTCACAGGGCCAGTCTACGGATGGCCGGGGACATCGTGCGCAGCGCCCGGGGCCGCGCCTCCTCCCGGGCACGGCGAAGCCCCCGCGCTCCCGGTCGGTCGGGGGCGCGGGGGCTTCCGGCTCGAGGTCGTCAGCCCTTCGGCAGGTTCGCCAGCTGGGCGGCGATCCTCTCGATGTCGGCCTCGGCCTTGGCGAGCCGGCCACGGATCTTGCCGACCACGGCGTCCGGGGCCTTGGCCAGGAAGGCCTCGTTGCCGAGCTTGCCGGTGGCCTGGGCCTTCTCCTTCTCGGCGGCCTCCAGGTCCTTGGTCAGGCGCTTGCGCTCGGCCGCGACGTCGATCGTGCCGGACAGGTCGAGCGCGACGGTGGCACCGGCGACCGGCAGCGAAGCGGTGGCCTGGAAGCCGTCCCCGGCGGGCTGCAGGCGCAGCAGCTGCCGGATGGCCGCCTCGTGCGGGGCCAGCGCGGTGCCGGTCAGGGTGAGCTCGGCCGGGACCTTCTGGCCGGGCTGGAGGCCCTGGTCGTTACGGAAGCGGCGGACCTCGGTGACGACCTGCTGAACGAGCTCGATCTCCTTCTCGGCCGCCTCGTCGCGGAAGCCGGAGTCGGTCGGCCAGTCCGCGATGACGACGGACTCACGGCCGGTGAGCGCGGTCCACAGAGCCTCGGTGACGAACGGCACGATCGGGTGCAGCAGACGCAGCATCACGTCGAGGACCTCGCCCAGGACCCGGCCCGAGACCTCGGCCGGGCGGCCGCCCGCGAAGAACGTGGTCTTGGACAGCTCGACGTACCAGTCGAAGACCTCGTCCCAGGCGAAGTGCCGCAGTGATTCGCTGATCTTGGCGAACTGGAAGTCGTCGTAGTACGCGTCGACATCCGCGACCGTCCTGGCCAGGCGCGACAGGATCCAGCGGTCGGTCACCGACATCTCGTCGGCGGACGGCAGTTCGCCCTCGATCGTGGCGCCGTTCATCAGCGCGAAGCGGGTGGCGTTCCAGATCTTGTTGGAGAACTTCGCCGAACCCTGGACCCAGTCCTCACCGATCGGAACGTCCGTGCCCGGGTTGGCGCCGCGCGCGAGGGTGAAGCGCAGCGCGTCTGAGCCGTACTTGTCCATCCAGTCAAGCGGGTCGACCACGTTGCCGAAGGACTTCGACATCTTCTTGCCGTGCTCGTCGCGGACCATTCCGTGCAGAACGATGGTGCCGAAAGGCGGGACGCCGTCGTTGACGTACAGACCGAACATCATCATCCGGGCGACCCAGAAGAAGAGGATGTCGTAGCCGGTGACCAGGACCGAGTTCGGGTAGAACTTCGCGAGGCTGTCGGTCTGTTCGGGCCAGCCGAGCGTCGAGAACGGCCACAGGCCGGAGGAGAACCAGGTGTCGAGGACATCGCTGTCCTGCGTCCAGCCCTCGCCGGTGGGCGCCTCGTCGTCCGGTCCGACGCAGACGACCTCGCCGTTCGGCCCGTACCAGACAGGGATGCGGTGACCCCACCAGAGCTGGCGGGAGATCGTCCAGTCGTGGAGGTTGTCGACCCAGTCGAAGTAGCGCTTCTCCATCTCCTGCGGGTGGATCTTGACGCTGCCGTCGCGGACGGCGTCACCGGCCGCCTTGGCGAGCGGGGCGACCTTCACCCACCACTGGAGGGAGAGGCGCGGCTCGATGGTCGTCTTGCAGCGCGAGCAGTGGCCCACGGAGTGGACGTACGGGCGCTTCTCGGTGACGATCCGGCCCTCGGCACGCAGGGCGGCGACGATGGCGGAGCGCGCCTCGAGGCGGTCCAGGCCCTCGAAGGGACCGGGGACGGTGATGACGGCCCGCTCGTCCATGACCGTGAGGAACGGCAGGTCGTGGCGCCTGCCGATGTCGAAGTCGTTCGGGTCGTGGGCGGGCGTCACCTTGACGGCACCGGTGCCGAACTCCGGGTCGACGTGGTGGTCGGCGACGACCGGGATCGTGCGGTTGGTGAGCGGCAGCTTGATCTGCTTGCCGACCAGGTGCTTGTAGCGCTCGTCGTCGGGGTGGACGGCGACCGCCGTGTCACCGAGCATCGTCTCGGCGCGGGTGGTGGCGACGACGATCGTCTCGTCGCCCTCGCCGTACGTCATGGAGACGAGCTCGCCGTCGTCCTCCTGGTACTCGACCTCGATGTCGGAGATCGCGGTGAGACACCGGGGGCACCAGTTGATGATGCGCTCGGCGCGGTAGATCAGCCCGTCGTCGTACATCTGCTTGAAGACGGTCTGGACGGCCTTGGACAGGCCCTCGTCCATGGTGAAGCGCTCACGGGACCAGGCGACGCCCTCGCCGAGACGGCGCATCTGGCCGGAGATCTGGCCGCCCGACTCGTTCTTCCACTGCCAGACGCGCTCGACGAAGGCCTCCCGGCCCAGGTCGTGACGGGACTTGCCCTCCTTGCCCAGCTCTCGCTCGACGACGTTCTGGGTGGCGATGCCCGCGTGGTCCATGCCCGGCTGGTACAGCGCTTCGAAGCCCTGCATGCGCTTACGGCGGACGAGAGCGTCGATCAGGGTGTGCTCGAAGGCGTGCCCCAGGTGGAGGCTGCCGGTGACGTTCGGCGGGGGGATGACGATGCTGTAGGGCGGCTTGTCGCTGTGCTCGTCGGCTTCGAAATACCCACGTTCTACCCAGCGCTCGTACAGCTTCCCCTCCACCTCGGCCGGCGCGTACTGGGTCGGCAGTTCGGGGTTGCCGGCTGTCTGCTGCTGAGTGTTCTCGGTCACGGGGGACAGTTTAGGGCCGTCACAGTCGTGCACTGAAACGGGATTGTTCAGTAACGGTGTGAGCTGCGATGCCCTGTGCCGGAACCCCTTCCGTCAGGATGTTCGCAACGCGTAAACATTCTGGAGGGGACAGCGCCATGAGCTACAACCAGCCGGGGCCGTACGGCGGACAGCCGCCACAGGGCCAGCCCGGGCCGTACGGCCAGCAACCGGGCCCGTACGGCGGTCCGCCGCCGCAGGGCCAGCCGCAGGGCCAGCCCGGCTACGGCTACCCGCAGCAGGCCCCCCAGGGTGTTCCGCCGCAGCAGCCCCCGCAGGGCTACGGCTATCCGCAGGCGCAGCAGCCGGGTCCGTACGGCCAGCAGCCGGGTCCGTACGGCCAGCAGCCCTACGGCGGCCAGGTTCCGCCGCCCCCGGGTGCGCCGAAGAAGAAGACCGGGCTGATCGTCGGCGCGGCCGTCGTGGCGCTGGCCGTCGTCGCGGGAGGGGTGTACTTCCTGACGTCCTCCGACTCCGCATCGGTTGCCTCCACGAAGGGATACAAACTCACACCTGCCGCCGCTGTGGACGACTACAAGAGGGCTGTGGCGGAGAAGTCGACCCCCCTGACGGGCACCTTGAAGGCCGAGGCCGAGGCCATGGGGATCAAGAATCCGAACAAGGTCGGCGCCTCGTATCTGAGCGGTGGCGGGCAGGAGGTGCCCGTGGCGAAGGCGCTCATGCTCACGGGTTACTGGGGCGAGGTGAGCGACCCCGCGAAGGTACTCGACTTCGTCTTCGCCAATCCCGCGCAGGCGGGGCAGGGTGAAGGCGCCACGTTCGTCGGCGACGCCGAGACCGTCGAACCCGAGGGATTCGAAGGCGCGCTGATGAAGTGTCAGAACGTCAAGACGGTCAACAAGGCTGCCGACGGTTCGGCGGAGAACGGGCCCGCGGCAATTGTCACCCCGCTCTGCGCGTGGGCCGACGACAGCACACTCGCCATGGTCGTGGGTGCCGACCGCGGGGCGGCGCTGGCGGGCAAGGCCATGCCGCAGGACGAGGTGGCCGCCCTCGCCGCCAAGCTGTACAACACCTCACGCACCAAGATCTGATCAACGCCGAAGGGGCGCCCGGCCGGTGGCCGGGCGCCCCTTCGGCGTATGTACCGCCGCCGCTACGCGGACTTCTCGTGGCGGCCGCCGTCGTTCTTGCCGATCGTGCGCGGTTCGCGCGGGACCAGTGTCGGATTGACGTTGTTGCGGACGACGTCCGGGGTGATGACGACACGGGCCACGTCCTTGCGGGACGGCACCTCGTACATCACGGACTGGAGGACCTCTTCCATGATGGCGCGCAGACCGCGCGCGCCCGTCTGGCGGAGGATCGCCTGGTCGGCGATGGCCTCGAGCGCCTCCCGCTCGAAGTCCAGCTCCACACCGTCGAGTTCGAACAGCCGCTGGTACTGCTTCACCAGCGCGTTGCGCGGCTCGATCAGGATCTGGAGCAGCGCCTCGCGGTCCAGGTTGTGCACCGAGGTCAGCACGGGCAGACGGCCGATGAACTCGGGGATCATCCCGAACTTCACCAGGTCCTCCGGCATGACCTCCTGGAACTGGTCGCTCGCCTGGATCTCCAGCTTGGAGCGGATCGTCGCGCCGAAGCCGATGCCCTTGGCGCCGGCCCGCGACTCGATGATCTTCTCCAGACCCGAGAAGGCGCCGCCCACGATGAACAGCACGTTCGTCGTGTCGATCTGGATGAACTCCTGGTGCGGGTGCTTCCGTCCGCCCTGCGGCGGTACGGAGGCGGTGGTGCCCTCCAGGATCTTCAGCAGGGCCTGCTGGACGCCCTCGCCGGACACATCGCGGGTGATCGACGGGTTCTCGCTCTTGCGGGCGACCTTGTCGATCTCGTCGATGTAGATGATCCCGGTCTCGGCCTTCTTGACGTCGTAGTCCGCGGCCTGGATCAGCTTCAGCAGGATGTTCTCGACGTCCTCGCCGACATAGCCGGCCTCCGTCAGCGCCGTCGCGTCCGCGATGGCGAACGGGACGTTGAGCATGCGGGCCAGCGTCTGCGCGAGGAGCGTCTTGCCGGAGCCCGTGGGGCCCAGCAGCAGGATGTTGGACTTGGCCAGCTCGATCGCGTCGTCGCGATTCGCTCCGCCGCCGTTCTCCCCGGCCTGGACCCGCTTGTAGTGGTTGTACACAGCGACCGAGAGGGCCTTCTTCGCGGGCTCCTGCCCGACGACGTACCCCTCGAGGAACTCGTAGATCTCGCGCGGCTTGGGAAGCTCCTCCCACCGCACCTCGGAGGTCTCGGAGAGCTCCTCCTCGATGATCTCGTTGCAGAGATCGATGCACTCGTCGCAGATGTACACACCGGGTCCCGCGATGAGCTTCTTCACCTGCTTCTGGCTCTTTCCGCAGAACGAGCACTTGAGCAGGTCGCCGCCATCACCGATGCGTGCCACGAGGTGCTTCCCCTTCGCCTGGGAGCAGCCTGGTTCAGCGGCTCCTGGTGCCTCTATCCGACGGTACCTTGCCTGGGCCCCCGTTCGGGCCCCCCTTGGCACGGTTCACACGGCCGGGCCGTGGATACGGGATGTGCCAAGGGGAAAGACCGACGTCAGACGGACGCGCCTGCGGTGGTCTTACGGGTGGAGACGATCTGGTCCACCAGACCGTACGCGAGTGCGTCGTCAGCGGTCAGGATCTTGTCGCGCTCGATGTCCTCGCTGATCTTCTCCAGCGGGGTCGTGGAGTGCTTCGCCAGCATCTCCTCGAGCTGGGTGCGCATCCGCAGGATCTCGTTGGCCGCGATCTCCAGGTCGGAGAGCTGCTCACGGCCGGTCTGCGAGGACGGCTGGTGGATCAGCACACGGGCGTGCGGGAGCGCCATGCGCTTGCCCGGGGTGCCCGCGGCCAGCAGGACGGCGGCGGCGGACGCCGCCTGGCCCATGCAGACCGTCTGGATGTCCGGCTTCACGAACTGCATCGTGTCGTAGATCGCGGTGAGCGCGGTGAACGAGCCGCCAGGGCTGTTGATGTAGATCGAGATGTCGCGGTCCGGGTCCATCGACTCCAGGCACAGCAGCTGCGCCATGACGTCGTTGGCCGAGGCGTCGTCGATCTGGACGCCGAGGAAGATCACGCGCTCCTCGAAGAGCTTCGCGTACGGGTCGTACTCACGCACACCCTGCGAGGTGCGCTCCACGAAGCGCGGGACGACGTAGCGGTTGTCCACCTGCGGGCCGGTGTAAAGGCCGCTCGCGGAGGCGCCGGAGAAGTTGTTCATGTGGGTGTTCACCATCCTGGTGGCGTTCATGTGGGCTGGAGGTCTCGGCGTACGAGAGGGTGCGAGGTCGTGCACGCCCGGATCAGGCGCCGGTGCCGCCGCCGCCCGGGATGCCCGACGCGACCGAGATGATTTCGTCGATGAGGCCGTAGTCCTTGGCCTCCTCCGCCGTGTACCAGCGGTCGCGGTCGCCGTCGCGGATGATCGTCTCCACGGTCTGGCCGGAGTGGTGGGCGGTGATCTCGGCCATCCGAGTCTTCGTACGGAGCAGGTACTGCGCCTGGATCTTGATGTCCGAGGCGGTACCGCCGATGCCGGCCGAACCCTGGTGCATGAGGATGTCGGTGTTCGGGAGCGCGAAGCGCTTGCCCGCCGTACCACCGGTGAGCAGGAACTGGCCCATCGAGGCCGCCATGCCCATGCCGATGGTGACCACGTCGTTCGGGATGTACTGCATGGTGTCGTAGACCGCCATGCCAGCCGTCACCGAACCGCCGGGGCTGTTGATGTAGAGGTAGATGTCCTTGTCAGGTTCCGCGGCAAGGAGCAGAAGCTGTGCGGTGATCTTGTTGGCGATGTCATCGTCGACCTGCTGACCGAGGAAGATGATGCGCTCGCCGAGCAGTCGGCTGTAGACCTGGTCACCGAGGCCTCCACCGAGGGACGGCTCTCCGGCGGCGTAGGGCATCAGATTCGTCACGTATCCACCTGCTCGTCTCTGACGGCTCCGGCCGTCTCAGCGTCTTCGTACCGGGTGGGCCGGGACTACCCGACCCTTCCTCTTCATGGACCCTAACGCGCAGGTGGGACAACGCCATCCCGCTTCCCCAACTGTTCGCTGGGAGCGCAAGGTAAGCAGTCCGCACAAGGGTTCCCTGGGTCGCTCCCGGGGCGACCCAGGTCGCTCCCGGGGCGCGGGCCGATACGGCGGCGGGCCCCGGACGGGAACGTCCGGGGCCCGCCGCGCGGATCAGATCAACGAGGGGAGCGAGGCTCAGGCCTCGTTCTTCCCGTCCTTCTTCTCGTCGGCTGCCTCGGTGGCGTCCTCGGCGGCCTCGACCGTCTCGGTGGCCTCTTCCGTGGCGTCCGCCGCGTCCTCGTCGTCGTCGAGCTCGACGACCTCACCGTTGGTGTCGACGACCTTGGCGGCCTCGACGACAACGGCGAGCGCCTTGCCGCGGGCGACCTCGCCGACGAGCATCGGAACCTGGCCGCCTTCGACGACGGCCTGGGCGAACTGGTCGGGGCTCATGCCGGAGGACTGCGCACGCCGCATGAGGTGCTCGGTGAGCTCCTCCTGGTTGACGTTCAGCTTCTCCTTGTTGACGAGCTCGTCAAGGATGAACTGGGTCTTGATGCCCTTGACGGCCTGCTCGGAGGTCTCGTTCTCGAACTCCTCCAGGGTCTTGCCCTGGATCTCGAGGTACTTCTCGAGGTCGAGACCCATCTGGCCGAGCTGGTGGTGCTCGAGGTTGTGCTTGCGGGTCTGGACCTCGTCCGCGAGAAGCTTCTCGGGGATCGGGACCTCGGCCAGCTTCAGCAGCTCCTCGAGGACACGCTCCTGGGCCTGGGTGGCCTGGTCGTACTGCTTGGTGTTCTCGAGGCGCTTGCGGCTGTCCTCGCGGAGCTCGGCGAGCGTGTCGAACTCGCTCGCCATCTGCGCGAAGTCGTCGTCCAGCTCGGGCAGTTCGCGGGAGGCGACGGTGGCGACCTTGACGGTGACCTCCGCTTCCTTGCCTTCGGCGGAGCCGCCCTTCAGCTCGGAGGTGAAGGTGGCCTCGCCACCGGCCTCCAGGCCGGTCACGGCCTCGTCGATGCCTTCGAGGAGCTCGCCGGAACCGATGGTGTACGAGACACCCGCGGCCACGCCGTCCTCGAGGACCTCTCCGTCGACCTTGGCCTCCAGGTCGATCGTCACGACATCGCCCTCGGCGGCGGCGCGCTCGACCGGATTGGTCGAGGCGAAGCGCTCGCGGAGCTGCTCCACGGCCTTGTCGATTTCTTCTTCGGTGACTTCGAGTGCGTCCACGGTGACCTCGATGCCGGAGTAGTCCGGAATCTCGATCTCGGGACGGACATCCACCTCGGCGGTGAAGGCCAGCAGTTCGCCGTCCTTGAGCTCGGTGATGTCAACCTCGGGCTGGCCCAGAACGTTGAGCTCGCCCTCGTTGACAGCCTCGGTGTAGAACTTCGGGAGGGCGTCGTTGACGGCCTCCTCCAGCACAGCACCACGGCCGAACCGCTGGTCGATGACGCGGTTGGGGATCTTGCCCTTACGGAAGCCCTTCACCGTGACCTGCTGGTTGATCTTCTTGTACGCCGCGTCGAGGCTGTCCTTGAGCTCCTCGAAGGGCACCTCGATGCTGAGCCGAACCCGAGTCGGGTTCAGGGTCTCCACGGCGCTCTTCACGGTTCGGTCTCCTTGGTGGCTGACTTCTTGGGGTTCTGCTGGGCCGCCGAGAGGCGGCTTCGCGGACCGAGCCCGGTACATCAGACACACGGGCACGCAATTTGCATAGTAACGGCAAGGGGGAGGACTCCCACAATGCGATCTTGCTGGTGGTCGGGGTGGCCGGATTCGAACCGACGACCTTCCGCTCCCAAAGCGGACGCGCTACCAAGCTGCGCCACACCCCGTCGGTGCGACACGAAGGGTACATGCAGAAGAGCGTCGCGTCGGCCGCTTTACCGAGGCCGTCACCGGCGCACGCCGATACGGGTGTGCGCGCACCTCCCCCGACCCGCTACGATGCTTTCCGTACCGCGGTCCACCGGGCCTGCGGTGTGGCGCTTGCGGGCGTAGCTCAATGGTAGAGCCCTAGTCTTCCAAACTAGCTACGCGGGTTCGATTCCCGTCGCCCGCTCCATGGGAAGGGCCGGTCCGGAGGAGAGATCCTCCGGACCGGCCCTTCCGGTTCGGTGCTACTCGGCGGCCATGGCCTCGCGCATCGCCTTCGCGGCCGGCGTCGGGTCGTAGCCCTCGGGGACGCCCTCGACCAGGATGACGTCGCCCTCGATGTGCCGTGAGCGCAGCGGCGCGATCTCCCGGTAGGCAGGCGAGTCCCACCAGGCCCGCGCCTCGTCGATGCCGGGGAAGCCGATCATCACGACGTGTCCGGGCCAGTCCCCCTCCTTCACCTCGTGCGGAGTCATGTGCACGAGGTAGCGCCCGCCGTGCGCCTCGAAGGTGGCGGGAAGCCGCTCGATGTACTCGGCGATCTCCGGGTGCGGGTCAGCCTCTCTCAGGTGGGCTATGGCGTAGGCGGGCATGACCATCCTTTCGGCCGGCAGGCTCCGGACGTCCCGTGCGCGATGGGCAGGCGTGGACGCCCGGCCGGCAGCCGCCGTGGCCGGGGTGGACACGCGTACGCCCGGGCGGGGCGTCAGAAGCTGATCTGGTTGATCGTTTCGGCTATCGAGTTCATGAATCTGTTGATGGACGGCGCCATGCCCGTCGAAGCCAGGAAGAAGCCGAAGAGCACGGCGACGACCGCCGGCCCGCCCTTGATGGATCCGCCGCGGATGAACACCACCAGGACGATCCCCAGCAGAAGCACCACAGACAGTGAAATGGCCACGACTGATCACACCCTTGGTCGGTCCGCCTTGCCGGCCCGGCGGCGTGCGGCCCAGCACGCCTCCGTCGCGACCATCGTGCCACCAACTTCCCTGTGCTTGCTGCCGGGTGAGGGGGCAGGACGGCCGGATCCCGCCATCCTCGCGCCCGCGTGCGCCCGGGTGCAGTCAGGCGCGCAGGGCGCACTGGCCGCGGCAGCGCGGGCCGCAGGCATTTGCTGTGCGCCCGCTGTGCGCAGGCCAGTTCGAATATCGACCGCCGTGATCGTTTCCATATCCCCACACTTCATCCACAGCGATTTACCAGGAGTTCGTGCGACGAATTTCACTCTCGCCAACCTCTCGCCGATATGCACCATTTAAGCGGTATGAATCATCCCGTAACGGACGTTTGCCGGTGGTTTCACTTCCGAATGACCGGGAAGTCTCGATATTCCTCGGGGGTTTTACGCAAAGCGATCGGCGGGGCTAAGGTGCATCAGATGTCCAAAGCTCCGAGTGAATTCCAGAGGGCCCCGATCACCCCGGAGAGCCGGGAGCCGGAGCCGAGACGCGAGCAGACCCTGACGGCCCCGGGGGCGCTCACCCCCGCCACCAGGACCAAGCCGGGACACACCGGGACGCCCGCACCGGCCAAGCGGCGTGACGCGTACTTCGACAATGTGAAGTACCTCGCGATCGTGCTCGTCGCCGTGGCCCACGCGTGGGAACCGGTGATGGACGGCAGCCGTGCGACACGAGCGCTGTACATGGTCGTCTACACGTTCCACATGCCGGCGTTCATCCTCGTATCGGGCTATTTCTCGCGGTCCTTCGACATGAGCTCGGCCAAGGTGAAGCGCCTCGTGACCGGGGTCGTGGTGCCCTACGTGCTCTTCGAGACCGCCTATTCACTCTTCAAGCGGTACGCCGGCGGCGCGGGCGACACATCCATCACCCTGCTCGACCCGCTGTTCCTCACCTGGTTCCTGATCGCCCTGTTCATCTGGCGGGTCACCACACCGCTGTGGCAGTCCCTGCGCCACCCGCTCCCGGTCGCCCTCGCGATCGCCATGCTCGCCTCGGTGTCGCCGGACATCGGTGACGATCTGGACCTGCAGCGCGTCTGTCAGCTCCTGCCGTTCTTCGTGCTCGGCCTGCTGATGAAGCCCGAGCACTTCCAGCTGGTCCGGCGGCGCGAGGTGCGGCTGCTGTCGCTTCCGCTGTTCGCCGGGGCCCTGGTCTTCGCCTACTGGGCCGCGCCGCACATGAGGCTCGGCTGGTTCTACCGCAGCAACAGCGCCCAGGAGATGGACTTCCAGTGGTGGACGGGGCCCGTGATGACCCTGGCGATGTTCGGATGCGCGCTGCTGCTGACGATCGCGTTCCTCGCCTGGGTGCCGCGCCGGCACATGTGGTTCACCGTGCTGGGCGCCGGGACGATCTGCGGCTACCTGTTGCACGGCTTCCTGGTGAAGGGCGCCGGCTACTACGGGCTGTTCGACCGTTACGAGTGGCTCTCGGGCCCCGTGGGACTCGTCGTCGTCTCCGTCGTCGCGGCCGCCGCCGTGACCCTGCTGTGCACCCCACCGGTCCGGCGCGTGCTGCGCTTCGCCACCGAGCCGGACATGAACTGGGCGTTCCGCCGGAGCCCCGTCAAGCGCTGAGCCTGTCCGGATCGGCCCCCTTCCGTCGGGGCCGGTCCCGTCGGGACGTCAACCTGCGTCGGGGATGGCTTGATCCCGCCGTTCGTCGGGCCTCGCACCCCCGTCGAGCCCCAACAGGTCGCGTACCTGCGCATACTTCTCGGTCAATCGGGTACGGGTCGCCGGCTCCAGGACCGCCAGCCGGTCCGGGTCCGCGTTGTGCGCCAGATCCGACTCCTTGATCAGCAGTGCACCTGGCGTGGCGAGAATCCGCCCGGTGTACGTGAAGAGGTCCTCGCCGTCCCGCTTGGTGACGGCGAGGACCATTTCTTTCACCCGCCGGGACAGCGGGGCCTCCTCCAGCCACTGCCCGGACAGCGCGCCGTCCTCCACCGCGTCGTGCAGCCAGGCCGCGGCCACCTGCTCCTCGCTGCCGCCCCGGACCCGCACGCCCTCGGCCACCGCGGCCAGATGCTCGGCATACGGGCGCCCCGCCTTGTCGGTCTGTTCGCGATGGGCCTCGCGGGCGATCGCCTCCACCTGGGACAGGGTCAGACACGGGATCGGCATGCGCCGACTGTACGCCGGTCAACCGCGGCACTTCGAAGGGTCCACGAGTGCACCCCGAATCGTTCGGTAAACTAATTACTGACGGTTCCTTGACGCGCTTTTGACCTACCGAAGGAGACAGGCTCATCGGACACGCAGACACGCTCATCGCCATGGGGGGCGCCTTCCTTGCCGCCGCCGTCCTCGCCCGCGTCGGCGGCCGGATCGGGCTGCCGACCATCCCCCTGTTCATCCTCGCCGGGATCCTGCTCGGCCCCTACACCCCCGGGGTCGTCCTCCTCGACGATCCGCATGACCTTGAGATGCTCTCCGCGCTCGGTCTGGTGCTGCTGCTCTTCTACCTCGGCCTCGAATTCCACCTGGACGATCTGAAGACGGGCGGGCGCAAGATGGCGCTCGCCGGCGGCGCCTATCTCGCCCTGAACGTCGGTGCGGGTCTCGGCTTCGGCTTCGCGCTCGGATGGGGCACCTCGGAGGCCCTGGTGCTCGCGGGCGTGCTCGGCATCTCGTCGTCGGCCATCGTCACGAAGGTCCTGGTGGACCTCGGCCGGATCGGTAATCCGGAGACGCGGCCGATCCTCGGCATCATCGTCGTCGAGGACGTCTTCCTCGCCCTCTATCTGGCCGCGCTGCAGCCGATCCTGTCCGGTGCCGACAGCCTCGGGGCGGCGGTGCTCGACGGAGGCAAGGCCTTCGGCTTCCTGCTGCTGCTCGCCCTGGCGGCCCGGTTCGGCACGAAGCTCATCGGCAAGCTGATGAACACCAAGGACGACGAGCTCCTCGTCATCTCCTTCCTCGGAGCCGCCGTCTTCGTGGCCGGGGTCTCGGAATGGTTCGGTGTGGCCGACGCGATCGGCGCGTTCATGGTCGGTCTGATGCTGGGCAGCACCTCCTCGGGCGCGCGCATCATGAAGTTGGTGCATCCGCTGCGGGACGCGTTCGGTGCGATCTTCTTCTTCGCCTTCGGACTGTCCATCAACCCCGGCGACCTGCCGAGCGTGGTGTGGCCGGTACTGGCGGCCGTCGCGGTGACCGTGGCGATGAACGTCTTCGCCGGTATGGCCACGGCCAAGATCTACGCCTTCGGCCCCAAGGCCACGGCGAACGTCTCCACCACCCTGCTGGCCCGCGGTGAGTTCGCCCTGATCCTCGCCACGATGGCGGCGGGCGCCGGCCTGGACGAACGGCTCTCCCCGTTCATCGCCGGCTACGTGCTCGTGCTCGCCGTCCTGTCACCGCTGGCTGCCGGCCGCTCGCACTGGCTCGCCCGGATCCTGCCCGGAGGGCGTAGGCGGGACCAGGAAACCGACAAAGAGGTGGTACCGGTCTGAGGAGCGAGGAGCGGACGGAGGACCCGGGTGCGGGGGCGGTGCACGCGCACCCGGGACGACATAGCCGGAAAGATTTCACGTTCGGGTGACAGTCGAATGCCCCGCTTGACGCCTGTACCGTTTCAACCGCTTCGTTACGGTTCAGGCGTGGCGGGACAGCAGCAGAAGCGCGCGGTCGTCGTTGACGTCCTTCGCGCAGGCTTCGATCAGGTGCCAGGCCGCGCCCTCGAAGCCCGTCGCGACATAGCGGTCGGCCTCCCCTGTCAGCCGGTCGATGCCATCGGCGATGTCCCGGTCGGACGCCTCCACCAAGCCGTCCGTGAAGAGCATCAGGACGTCCCCGGGCGCCAGCGAGCCCTTCACCGCGTCGAACTCCGCCCCGTCGTACACACCGAGCAGGGGGCCCTCGGCGGCCTGCTCCTCCCACTGGCCGCTGCCTGCGTGCAGCTGCAGGGCGGGGGGATGGCCGGCCGAGAGAAGTTCGTAGTCGCCGGAGTCCAGGTCCAGGACCAGATGGATGGAGGTGGCGAAGCCCTCGTCCCAGTCCTGGCGCAGCAGATAGGCGTTCGCCGCGGGCAGGAAGCCGTGCGGCGGCAGGGACCCCAGGAGGCCGCCGAAGGCTCCGGACAGCAGCAGGGCGCGGGAACCCGCGTCCATGCCCTTGCCGGACACGTCGGTGAGCACCACTTCCAGAGTGCGGCCGCCGTTGGTGCGGGCGGCGACGACGAAGTCGCCGGAGAAGGACTGGCCGCCGGCGGGGCGGAGCGCCATCTCGCGGTGCCAGCCGTCGGGGAGCAGCGGCAGGGCGCTCTGGACCCGGATCCGTTCGCGCAGGTCGAAGAGCATGGTGCCGCCGCGTCGCCACGGCACCCCGACCCTGGCCCGGAACTGGGCGATGACCAGCCCGAAGAAGCCGCAGGCCGCGACGACCAGGACGGTGCCCGGGGTGACCCGGGCAGGCCCGTCCGCGTAAGGGCCGAGGACGATGGACTCCACGATCAGGGCGGCTGCCGCGGTCGCGTAGAGACTCAGCAGACTGGCCGGCCGCAGCAGCAGACCGCCCGCCACGACCGGCAGGGCCAGGGCGGTCGGCGAGCACCACACCGGGTCGAGCAGCGTGATGCCGGTGATCACCGGAATGGTGACCAGCAGACCGGCCAGGGCTATCCAGTCGGCGCCGTCACCGCGGAAGTAGTCGACACCGGATCTGCGCAGCGCTATGCGCGCCCGGTGTGCTGCTCTTCGCCACCGGGCGGGGTAGGTGTCTGGTCCTCCGCGACGTGCCATTGTCGGGACCTTATCCACCCGACGGCCTCCGGTGCAGGGGGACCTCGTGGCAATGTGTTCGAAAGTGGGCCTCCCTGGGTGGTACGGCCTTGATGAGCAGGGCTGATGACCACGGAATTGCGGATGTCGTCGGCCTCGGAACGGGATGCGTGGCTCGGCTGTCTTGAGTCGGACTCCGGCGGCGTCACCGTCCCCGGAGACCCGCGAGCCGTACCCGTCGCCGGCCGAGCCGCAGCGTGCCATCGGCCACCGGGACGGCGCGTCCGCCGGCCGGCGGACGGATGACGAACCGAACCGGCTCTTTCCGTATCCGCGTGCGAAGCCGCCTACCTGGGCGGGGTGTCGCTGACGACGCCGGCGGCGGCCGGGCAGGTGCGGGAGACACGGGCGCGCCGGCCGGGACCGCGCTCGCGTTCTCCGCGGACGTGCAGCCGTGGTGCCCCGCACGGTCTCTGAGCCCGCGCGGCCTCCGGCGTGCCTACCGCCCCGGTACGGACGGCTGGCAGGCGGGGCACCAGAAGAGGTTGCGGGCCGCCAGGTCCGCCGTACGCACCTCGGTACCGCAGATGTGACACGCCTGCCTGGCCCGGCGGTAGACGTACACCTCGCCGCCGTGGTCGTCGACCCTCGGGAGCCGGCCCATCGCCTCCGGCAGATGCTCGGGGCGGACGGTGTCGATGCGGTTGTCCCGCACACCGTCGCGCATCAGGACACCGAGGTCGGCCCAGAGCGCGTCCCACTCGTCCCGGGTGAGGTCCCTGCCGGGACGGTACGGGTCGATGCCGTGCCGGAAGAGGACTTCCGCGCGGTAGACGTTGCCGACGCCCGCGACGACCTTCTGGTCCATCAGCAGGGCGGCGACGGTGACGCGGCTGCGGGAGATCCGCTGCCAGGCCCGCTCGCCGTCCTCGTCGGCGCGCAGCGGGTCCGGGCCGAGCCGGTCGTGTATCGCGCTCTTCTCGGGGGCGGTGATCAGGGCGCAGGTGGTGGGACCGCGAAGATCGGCGTGGTGGGCGTCGTTACGCAGGCGCAGCCGGACCGTGTCGGTGGGGGGCGGCGCCGGGACCCTGCCGAAGCCGAGCTTGCCGAAGAGCCCGAGATGGATGTGGACCCAGGCCGATCCCTCGAAGCCCAGGAAGAGGTGCTTGCCATGGGCGTCGACACCGGTGAAGGTCCTGCCGTCCAGGAGTGCCGCGCTGTCGGAGAACGTGCCCTGGGGGCTGCTCACCCGTACCGGACGGCCGGCGAACCGCTCGTGATGGTCTGCGGCGAGGCGGTGGATCGTATGCCCCTCGGGCACGGTGGGTCTCCTGGTAACGCGGTGTGCCGCCGGGTGTACGACCCGGCGGCACAGGGGATGCGGATGCGGGCCGTTCAGCCCTGCTGCGGGTGGTGGGCCGGAATCGGGGGGAGTTCGCCGGTGCTCTCGTACCGCGCCAGCATCTCGATGCGGCGGGTGTGGCGCTCCTCACCCGAGTACGGGGTGCTCAGGAAGATCTCGACGAACTTCGTGGACTCCTCGAGCGTGTGCATCCGGCCGCCGACGGCCACCACGTTGGCGTCGTTGTGCTCACGGCCGAGCGCGGCGGTCTGTTCGCTCCAGGCGAGCGCGGCGCGAACGCCCTTGACCTTGTTCGCGGCGATCTGCTCGCCGTTGCCGGAGCCGCCGATGACGATGCCGAGGCTGTCCTTGTCCGCGGCCGTCCGCTCGGCGGCGCGGAGGCAGAACGGCGGGTAGTCGTCCTGGGCGTCATAGATGTGGGGACCGCAGTCGACGGGCTCGTGGCCGTGAGCCGTGAGCCACGTAACCAGGTGATTCTTCAGTTCGTAGCCAGCATGATCGGAGCCGATGTACACGCGCATGGAGCGAAGTGTGGCACGAGCAGGACCGGGTAACCGCCAGCGGGGTCGGGACACACAGCCCCGTGGGAGGACGCGGGGCCTGTGGGCAGAACCACTCGGGCAATGATCGGGTCAAGGACCGGATGAGGGGGTTCCGGCTCTGGTGTCGCACCGGCTTGAATACGTGGCCTTGCCTTCGCAGCACCCCCGCAGAGGCATGCCCCGACACACGTGATCAGGAAACGTAAGGATTCGATCCATGACGTCGCAGACGACTCTGGCTGGACCGGGCCAACAGCCCGGCGAGCCGGATAAGCCGGACTCCTCCGGCGGGCTCCAGGCCGGTCTCAAGAACCGTCACCTCTCGATGATCGCCATCGGCGGAGTGATCGGAGCGGGCCTCTTCGTCGGCTCCGGCGCCGGCATCGCCGCCGCGGGGCCGGCCATTCTCCTGTCGTACGCGCTGGTCGGCCTGATGGTCGTCTTCGTCATGCGGATGCTCGGCGAGATGGCCGTCGCCCGGCCGAGCTCCGGCTCCTTCTCCGCCTACGCCGACCAGGCCCTGGGCCGCTGGGCGGGCTTCTCCATCGGCTGGCTGTACTGGTTCTTCTGGGTCGTGGTGCTCGCCGTCGAGGCCACGGCGGGTGCCAAGATCCTGGAGAGCTGGGTCCCCGGCGTGCCGCAGTGGGCATGGGCCCTGATCGTCATGGTGGTGCTCACGGCGACCAACCTGGTCTCCGTCGGCTCGTACGGCGAGTTCGAGTTCTGGTTCGCGGGGATCAAGGTCGTGGCCATCGCCGCGTTCGTCGTCGTCGGCCTGCTCGCCGTCTTCGGCCTGCTGCCGGGGGCGGACCACGCGGGGTCGGGCCTCTCCCACCTCACGGACACCGGCGGGTTCTTCCCCGAAGGACCGGGTGCCGTCCTCACGGGTGTGCTGATGGTCGTCTTCTCCTTCATGGGCAGCGAGATCGTGACGCTGGCGGCCGGGGAGTCCGAGGACCCGCAGCGCGCCGTCTCCAAGGCCACCAACAGTGTGATCTGGCGTATCGCCATCTTCTACCTCGGATCGATCTTCGTCGTGCTCACGCTGCTGCCGTGGAACGACCCGTCGATCGTCGAGGACGGCTCGTACGTCGCCGCGCTGAACGTCATCGGCATCCCGCACGCCGGCCAGGTCATGGACGTCATCGTGCTGACGGCCGTGCTGTCGTGCCTCAACTCCGGCCTCTACACGGCTTCGCGCATGGCCTTCTCGCTGGGACAGCGGGGCGACGCGCCCAAGGCGTTCGCCACGGTGAACAAGCGGGGCGTGCCGCAGGCGGCCATCCTGTCGTCCGTCGTGTTCGGCTTCGTCGCCGTGTTCTTCAACTACCAGTGGCCCGACACGGTGTTCGCGTTCCTGCTGAACTCCTCCGGCGCGGTCGCCCTGTTCGTGTGGCTGGTGATCTGCTTCACCCAGCTGCGGATGCGCGGCATCATCCTGCGCGAGTCGCCCGAGAAGCTCGTCGTACGGATGTGGCTCTTCCCGTATCTGACCTGGGCGACGATCGCGATGATCTCGTTCGTCCTCGTCTACATGCTGACCGACGACGCCGGGCGGGAGCAGGTCCTGCTCTCCCTGTTGGTCGCGGCCCTGGTCGTGGGGATCTCGCTGGTACGCGACGCCCGCAGCCGGAAGGCGAAGGCGGCGGCACCGGCCGAGTGACCCGTTCTCCCACCTGACGGCGGAGGTCAGGTGCAACCCGGAAACACCAGAGGCTCGCCGGTCCGTCACGACCCGGCGAGCCTCTTCGGTGGTGCCTGCGGCGTCAGCCGCGACGCCCGACGAGCTTCCAGGAGGCGGGCAGCGCACCCATGGCCAGTGCGGCCTTGAGCGCGTCGCCGATCAGGAACGGCACCAGGCCGGCCGCGACGGCGGCGCTCATCGACATGCCGGTGGAGAGCGCCAGGTAGGGCACGCCGACCGCGTAGATGACGAGGGAGCCGACCGCCATGGTGCCCGCTGTCCGCAGCACGGACCGGTCACCGCCGCGGCGGGCCAGGCCGCCGACGACCGTGGCGGCGAGCAGCATGCCCAGCACGTATCCGAACGACGCGCCGCCAGGGCCGGAGGTGCCCTCGGAGAACCACGGCACGCCGGCCATGCCGACGAGCGCGTACAGGGCGAGGGAGAGGAAGCCGCGGCGGGCACCGAACGCGGTGCCGATGAGCAGCGCGGCGAACGTCTGGCCGGTGACGGGGACCGGCGAGCCGGGCACGGGAACGGCGATCTGGGCCGCGATGCCGGTGAGGGCGGCGCCGCCGACGACCAGGGCCGCGTCCACGGCGTAGCGGTGCCGGGCTGCGGGCAGCAGGTCGGCGAGGACCGCTCCGGTACGGGTGGGGGCGGCAGCAGTGCTCATCGGGACTCCGCGGGTGAGGTCGGCAGGCAGGGACGGATCTGAGGGTGACGTTAGCCGACGGCACCTGACCCGATCACCATCAGCCGCCCACAAAGCGGCGGTTGAACGGTTAGTCGGGTTCGGACAAAGACGGCTGCGCAATCACCGGCCGGCGTGATGCTGGTCACTGAGGTGGAGGTGTACCCGGACCCTCGTTCGGGAAGGGGAGCTGCCCCATGAGACTGTAGGTTCCCCATAAAATGATCCGAGAGTGATCCACAGCTCATGCACGACAAGCCCCCCACGCCCTCCCCCCTGCCGTCCGAGCCCCTGGCCCACGGCCTGAAGCAGCGCCACCTGACGATGCTCGGTCTGGGCGGGGTGATCGGCGCCGGTCTCTTCGTCGGGTCGGGCGCCGGGATCGCGGCCGCCGGGCCCGGCGTCGTCGTCTCGTATCTGATCGCGGGCACGCTCGCGATGCTGGTGATGCGGATGCTCGGCGAGATGTCGGCGGCTATGCCGGCGTCCGGCTCGTTCTCCGTCCACGCGGAACGCGCGCTGGGCCGCTGGGCCGGCTTCAGCGTGGGCTGGCTCTACTGGTTCATGCTGGTGGTGGTGCTCGCCGTGGAGGCGACGGCCGCCGCGCAGATCGCCCACGCCTGGGTGCCCGCCATGGATCAGTGGCTCTGGGTGCTGCTGTTCATGGTGGTGTTCACCGTGGCCAACCTGACGGCCGTGAAGAACTTCGGCGAGTTCGAGTTCTGGTTCGCCGGGCTGAAGGTGGCCGCGATCGTGGCCTTTCTGGCGCTCGGCCTGCTGGCCGTCCTCGGCGTCCTGCCGGACACCGATCCGGTGGGACTGACGAACCTCACCGGCCAGGGCGGCTTCCTGCCGAACGGCTGGGACGGCGTGGTGTCCGGCGTACTCACCGTGGTGTTCGCCTTCGGCGGGCTGGAGGTCGTGACGATCGCGGCAGCCGAGACCGACGATCCGGCGCGTGCCGTGGGGCGTGCGGTGCGCAGCGCGGTGGTGCGCATCCTCTTCTTCTATGTCGGCTCGATGCTGGTGATCGTGACCGTGCTGCCGTGGACCGCTCAGCAAGCCGGGCTCAGCCCCTATGTGAAGGTCCTGGATTCGATCGGGGCGCCGTCGGCCGGACAGATCATGAACATCGTGGTGTTCGTGGCGCTGCTCTCGGCGCTCAACGCCAATCTGTACGGCTCATCCCGGATGATCTTCTCGCTGGCCGAACGCGGCGAGGCACCGCGCGGGCTGCTGAAGGTGTCCGGCGGGCAGGGGGGCGGGGTGCCCCGGCGGGCGGTGCTGGCCTCGGTGGCCTTCGGCTTCGTCTCCGTACTGCTCAATCTCCTGTGGCCCGACACCGTCTTCCTCTACATGCTCAACTCGGTCGGGGCGGTCCTGCTGTTCGTGTGGGGCCTGATCGCCGCTTCGCAGCTGCGGCTGCGACGCCGGCTCGAACGGGAGGCGCCCGGCGCCCTGGCGCTGCGAATGTGGTGCTTCCCCTATCTGACCTGGGTGACCCTGGCCGGTCTGCTGGCCGTCCTGCTGCTGATGCTCACTGATGACGTGGCCCGCCCGCAGGTGCTGTGGTCGGCGGGGGCCACCGCTCTGGTGCTGCTCGTGGCGGCCGTGCGGGAGCTGCGGGCGAAGCCGTAGGCGGATGAGCACCTTGTGTGAGCAGCGCGCCCGTACAGCAGGACTGTGTGCCGGCCTCGGCCCGACCGGTGAACTGAGCCTGTCCATCGCCCTGGGTGGTGTGATCGGCGCCGGGATGTTGGTCGGCTCGGGTGCGGGCATCGCCGCTGCCGGTCCCTCGATCGTCATCGCGTACGGCCATCTCCGGACTGCTGGTCATGTTCGTGATGCGGATGCTCGGCAGCGCCCCGGACCAAAACTGAGTGCGTGCGGCACGGGCGTTCTGCCAGGGTGCTCCCATGAGCCCCCTTCCCCCGGACCCGACCGTGCTGCACCCCATGCCCGGGCAGCCGCGCGTCGTACAGCTCCAGCCCCTGGTCACGTCCCCGCTCGTCGAGATCGGCGCGTACTCGTACTACGACGACCCCGATGACGCGACCGCGTTCGAGACCCGCAACGTGCTGTACCACTACGGTCCCGAGAAGCTCGTGATCGGCCGCTACTGCGCGCTGGGCACCGGGGTCCGGTTCATCATGAACGGCGCCAACCACCGTATGGACGGGCCGTCCACGTTTCCGTTCCCCACCATGGGCGGCTCCTGGGCCGACCACTTCGACCTGCTGACCGGGCTGCCGGGCCGGGGCGACACCGTGGTCGGCCACGACGTGTGGTTCGGCTACCGCGTGACGGTGATGCCCGGCGTGCGGATCGGGAACGGCGCGATCATCGCCGCCGGCTCCGTCGTCACGTCCGACGTACCGGACTACGGCATCGTCGGCGGCAATCCGGCGAAGCTGCTCCGCACCCGCTACGACGAGGCGGACATCGTCCGGCTCCTCGCCGTCGCCTGGTGGGACTGGCCGGCCGAACACGTCACGGCGCACGTCCGCGCCATCATGTCCGGCAGCATCGACGATCTGGAGGCGGCCGCGCCTCAGCCCGGCTGAGCCCGCAGAAGCATCCCGCCCGCCTCCGTACGGAAGTAGTGGCCCGAGCCGCCCGCTCAGGGCCGCGGCCTCCAGCGCCTTCTCGGCGAGCCCGTCGTACCAGGAGCGCGATGGCTCACCCCGGATGCGATGACGGGCCAAGCCCTCGGCCTGCACCCCTCCCTGTTGCCGGCTATGGAGGGTGTGGCGGCGGCGCTCGCCGGTGACGTCGCTCAGCGGAGCTCCGCCACGACAGCGATCACGGTGATGGCCGCGACCTCCGCCGTGGTGACGCCGGAGCCGGGGCACGGGCGTGATCGCGACGCCCTTCCCGGTGCGGGCGTGCCGTTCAGGAGACCGGGGCGAGCGCGATCCTGAGCAGGGGCAGTTCTCGCCCCGGGATCGAGCCCGAAGGAGTGGCCCCGACCCGGGCGGCCCCCATGGCCGTGTAGAACGATGCGGCGTTCGGGTCGGCGTCGATCGTGAGCGCGTCGAAGCCGAGCCGGCGGGCCTGCGCCATCGTGTGCTCGAACAGGCGTCGGCCCACGCCCTGCCCGATGGTGTCGGGCTCGACGAACATCATCGCGAGGGCACCCTCGGGTGGTTCCCCGGACAGGGCGGTGAAGCCCAGGAGTCGTCCGCCCTCTTCCGCGACCACCGTGCGCCGGTCACGCATGTCGCCCGGGTGGACGGTCAGTTCGTCGCGGCAGGCGGCGATGAACGCCTCGTCGTAGCCCCAGTGGGCTTTGGACCGCAGGGCCATCTCCGTCAGCGCCGCGGCCTCCTCGGGCCGCCCGTGCCGTAGCTGCATGCTTCCTCCTCCGCCGCCTGCCGAGTACCGTACGCGTGGCCGTACATGAGGCAGCAAGGTTCCGTCCGCCCCGGCGTAACCCCGTGTGGCTTCGGTGGTTGCTCCGCGCCTATCGAGGAGCCCGCATGACCCTCCAGCACCCACGACGCCGCTCGGTCCTTCTGGCGACAGCGGCCGTCTCCGCCACCGCGACGGCCCCCGCCCTCGCCTCGGAACCGCACGGGGCCGGAAGAGGCCCTCTCGTCATCGGCCACCGGGGCGCCGCCGGGTGGCGGCCCGAACACACCGCGTCCGCCTACACCTTCGCGGTACGGGCCGGAGCCGACTGGATCGAGCCCGACCTGGTCCCGACGAAGGACCACGTCCTGGTGGTGCGGCACGAGAACGAGATCTCCGGTACCACGGATGTGTCCCGGCACCTGGAGTTCGCCGGCCGCCGCACGACCAAGACGGTGGACGGACGCGCGGTCACCGGCTGGTTCACCGAGGACTTCACCCTCGCCGAGCTGAAGACCCTGCGCGCGGTGGAGCGGCTCCCTCTGGTCCGCAACCGCAACACGGTCTTCGACGGCCGCGAGCGGATCATGACCTTCCAGGAGGTCATCGACCTGGCCCGCGCCCTGTCGAAGGAATCCGGCCGCCGGATCGCGGTCTTCCCGGAGACGAAGCACCCGGCGTACTTCCGCTCGGCCGGCCTGCCCCTGGAGCCGGAGCTCATCAGGCTCGTCCGCCGCAACCGGCTGACCGCCCGCGACTGCGTGGTCCAGTCCTTCGACCCGTCCAGTCTCCGCGAGGTGGCCGCGGCGCGCCTCGGTCTCCCTCTGTGGCAGGCGCTGGGGACGAGCGGCGGACCGTACGGCCACCCGGTGACGTACAAGGAGATGATGACGCCGGCGGGGCTGCGCGAGATCGCCTCGTACGCCCGGTGGACGGGCCCGGACAAGTCCTCGCTGGTGCCCCCGCTCACCCTGCTGGACGACGCCCACGCGGCTGGGCTGAAGGTCGGGGCGTACACCTTCCGCGCCGAGAACCAGTACCTCCCGGCCGAATACCGGAAGGGCACCGCGCCGAACGACTTCGGTGACGCGTTCGCCGAATACGCCTTCCACTTCGGCCGAGGTGTGGACGCCGTCGTGACGGACTTCCCCGACCTTGCGGTGATCGCACGCGACGCCCTGCGGTCCTAGGACGAACGACTGATCACCTACGGGCTCTCCTCCTGCTAGCCTGCAATTGCGAAAGAGTTGCAACAACAACCAGGTAGCAGTTGGAGGGTTCGACCACATGGCCACGTACACGCTCCCGGAACTCCCGTACGACTACGCGGCGCTCGAACCGGTCATCAATCCGCAGATCATCGAGCTCCATCACGACAAGCACCACGCCGCGTACGTCAAGGGTGCGAACGACACCCTGGAGCAGCTGGCAGAAGCCCGCGACAAGGAGGCCTGGGGCGCGATCAACGGGCTCCAGAAGAACCTCGCGTTCCATCTCTCCGGCCACATCCTGCACTCGATCTACTGGCACAACATGACCGGCGACGGCGGTGGCGAGCCCCTCGCGGCGGACGGTGTGGGCGAGCTGGCCGACGCGATCGCGGAGTCCTTCGGTTCGTACGCCGGCTTCAAGGCGCAGCTGACGAAGGCCGCGGCGACCACCCAGGGCTCCGGCTGGGGCGTCCTGGCGTACGAGCCGGTCAGCGGCCGGCTGATCGTCGAGCAGGTCTACGACCACCAGGGCAACGTGGGCCAGGGCTCGGTCCCGATCCTGGTCTTCGACGCCTGGGAGCACGCCTTCTACCTGCAGTACAAGAACCAGAAGGTGGACTTCATCGAGGCCATGTGGCGCGTCGTCAACTGGCAGGACGTGGCGAAGCGCTTCGCCGCGGCCAAGGAGCGCGCGGACGTGCTGCTGCTCGCTCCCTGACGGAGAGACCCGAGCGTCCTGCCTCGTGATCGTCTTCTCAACCGTCACCGGGCAGGCGGATGAACGGAGAGCCCTCGCGAGGACATGACTCGCGGGGGCTCTCCCATGCCCGTACGCATGTCGTGCCCGCCCTGCTGTCCGTCGCCGCCGGTGCGAGACTGGCAGGGTGACGGAGCAGGAACGGCAGACGGACCGGCGCTTGGAACGAGCCATCCTGAAATTGCTGGAACGTCGTGCACCGACCGCGACGATCTGCCCCTCCGATGCCGCGCGAGCGGTGTACGACGGGGACGACGACGGTTGGCGCCAGCTCATGGAACCGGCCCGCCGCGCGGCCGGGCGGCTGGTCACGGCCGGCGAGGTGGAGATCACCCAGGCCGGCCGCGCCGTCGAGCCGAGCGAGGCCCGCGGTCCGGTCCGTATCCGCCGCGCCCGCTGACACGCCCGGTACGGGCCCGGGTCCAGCAGCCCGTACCGGCGGGCCGGGTCAGTCGAAGACGGGGCCCTGCGTTCGGGTCCGCTTGATCTCGTAGAAGCCGGGGATCGACGCCACCAGCAGCGTGCCGTCCCAGAGCTTCGCGGCCTCCTCGCCCTTCGGGGCGGGGGTGACGACCGGGCCGAAGAACGCGATCTGCTCGCCGTCGGCGCCGGGCACCGCGATGACCGGGGTGCCGACGTCCTGGCCGACCTTGTCGATGCCCTCCTGGTGGGAGGCGCGCAGCTCCTTGTCGTACGCGTCGGAGTCGGCGTACTCCAGGAGCTCGGCCGGCAGGCCGACGTCCGCGAGGGCGCCGGCGATGGCCTCGCGGGTGGGGCCCTCACCGTTGTTGTGGATGCGGGTGCCGAGGGCCGTGTAGAGCGGGCCGACGATCCCGTCGCCGTGCTTCTGCTGGGCGGCGACGACGACGCGGACCGGTGCCCATGCCTGGGTGCGCATCATGTCCTGGTACTCCTCGGGCAGCTCGTCGAGCCTGGGCTCGTTGAGCACGGCCAGGCTCATCACGTGCCAGCGCACCTCGACGTCGCGGACCTTCTCCACCTCCAGCATCCAGCGGGAGGTCATCCAGGCCCAGGGGCAGAGCGGGTCGAACCAGAAATCGGCCGGGACCTTGCCGGCGGCCGTGCTGTTCTCGGGCATGTCTCTCCTCATGAGGTCGGTCTGCCTTTGTGAGCCGGAACACCAGGGGGCCCTCCCGCCATTCCCGCGCGCGGGCGCTGACGGCCGCGTGGGAGGATCAAAGGTCTTCGATCGAGACACAAAGGAGTGCTCCGTGCCCGGTGAGAACCTGTCCCGCGACGAGGCCCGCGAGAGGGCCGAGCTGCTGACCGTCGACGGTTACGAGGTCGCCCTCGACCTCCGCTCCGCCGTCGGTGAGCCCGACGGGGGCGGCGACGCCGGTCCGCGCACCTTCCGCTCGCAGACCACGATCCGCTTCCGCGCCGCCCACTCCGGGGCCTCGACCTTCGCCGATCTGCTGGCCCCGTCCGTGGACGCGGTGACGCTGAACGGCAAGGACCTGGACCCCGCGACCGTCTTCGACGGCACCCGGATCGCGCTGGAGAACCTCACCGCCGGCGAGAACGTCCTGGTGGTCGACGCGCAGTGCGCGTACAGCCGGACCGGCGAGGGCATGCACCGCTTCGTCGACCCGGAGGACGGCGAGGTCTACCTCTACACGCAGTACGAACCGGCCGACGCCCGGCGCGTCTTCGCCACCTTCGAACAGCCCGACCTGAAGGCGCCGTACCGCTTCGAGGTGACGGCTCCCGAGGGCTGGCGCGTCTGGAGCAACGGCGCGGAGGAGTCGCAGGAGGGCGAGGTCCACCGGTTCGCGGAGACCCTGCCGATCTCGACGTACATCACGGTGGTCGTCGCGGGCCCGTACCACTACGTGAGCGACCACTACTCCCGTACGTTCGACGACGGTACGAAGCTGGAGATCCCGCTCGGCGCGATGTGCCGCAAGGGGCTCGCGCGCCACTTCGACGCGGACGACGTCTTCCTGATCACCAAGCAGGGCCTGGACTTCTTCCACGACCACTTCGACTACCCGTACCCCTTCGGGAAGTACGACCAGGCGTTCGTGCCCGAGTACAACCTCGGCGCGATGGAGAACCCGGGCCTCGTCACCTTCCGCGAGGAGTACATCTACCGCGGCAAGGTCACCTCGGCCTCCTACGAGCGCCGTGCCAACGTCATCCTGCACGAGATGGCGCACATGTGGTTCGGCGACCTGGTCACCATGCAGTGGTGGGACGACCTGTGGCTGAAGGAGTCCTTCGCCGACTTCATGGGGTCGTTGTCGATGGTGGAGGCGACCCGCTTCACCAACGGCTGGATCACCTTCGCCAACAACCGCAAGGCATGGGCCTACCGTGCCGACCAGCTGCCGTCCACGCACCCGATCACGGCCGACATCCGTGACCTTGAGGACGCCAAGCTGAACTTCGACGGCATCACGTACGCCAAGGGCGCCTCGGTGCTCAAGCAGCTCGTGGCGTACGTGGGGCGGGACGCGTTCCTCGAAGGCGCGCGCCGCTACTTCAAGCAGCACGCCTACGGCAACACGCGGCTGGGCGACCTTCTCTCGGTGCTGGCCGAGACGTCCGGGCGTGACATGACGGCCTGGTCGCGCGCGTGGCTCCAGACGGCCGGCGTCAACGTCCTGACCCCGGTCGTGGCGTACGACGGCGAGGGCAGGATCGCGGAACTCTCCGTGGCCCAGGAGGCCGCCGTCTCCCACCCGGAGCTGCGCCCGCACCGGGTCGCTGTGGGCCTGTACCGGCTCTCCCCGGACGGCGCGCTGGTGCGGTACGCCCGCGCCGAGACCGATGTCGCCGGGGAGCACACCGTGGTCGCGGAGCTGGCCGGGGCCGAGAAGCCCGACCTGGTCCTGGTCAACGACGACGACCTCACGTACTGCAAGGTCCGGTTCGACGAAGGGTCCCTGGCCACCCTGCGCGCGCACCTCGGTGACATCACCGATCCCCTCGCCCGGGCGCTCTGCTGGTCCGCGCTGTGGAACATGACGCGGGACGCGCTGCTGCCGGCCCGGGACTTCGTCGCCCTGGTGCTGGCGCACGCCGGCCGGGAGAGCGACATCGGCGTCCTGCAGGTGCTGCACGCCTGGGCGCAGTCGGCGCTGGTGCACTACGCCACGCCGGCCTGGCGCGAGGAGGGCGGCCGGGCGCTGGCCGAGGGCGCGTCGGCGGAGTTGCGGCGCGCGGAGCCGGGCAGCCAGCACCAGCTGACGTGGGCCCGGTTCTTCGCCGCTGTCGCCGAGTCGGACGCGGACTTCCAGCTGCTGGGCGAACTGCTCGACGGCTCGGCCGTGATCGACGGCCTGGACGTCGACCAGGAGCTGCGGTGGGCGTTCCTGTCCCCGCTGGCCTCGCACGGCAAGGCCGACGAGGCGGCCGTGGACGCCGAACTCGCCCGTGACGACACGGCGTCGGGTAAGCGGCACCACGTGCGGTGCCTGGCCTCCCGCCCGTCAGCAGCGGTCAAGGCGCAGGCGTGGGCGGTGGTCGTGGAGTCGGACAAGCTGTCCAACGCGCTCGTCGAGGCGACGATCGCGGGCTTCGGGCAGCCCTCGCAGCGTGAACTGCTGGCGCCGTACACGGCCTCGTACTTCGAGGCGATCGAGCGGGTGTGGGCGGAGCGTTCCATCCAGATCGGCATGGACGTGGTCAAGGGCCTGTTCCCGGGGCTGCAGGACGACCCCGCGACCCTTGCCGCGACGGACGCGTGGCTGACCTCGCACCCGGACGCGGCACCGGCGCTCCGCCGGCTGGTCCTGGAGGCGCGGGACGATCTGGCACGGGCGCTGCGGGGTCAGGAGCGCGACGCGGCGGCGTGAAGTCATGGCGCACGCCCCGCACATGCGTGCGTGGCGTGCGCCGTACGATCCCCGCCACGACCACGCTTTTCGGCATTCGATCTGCCGCACTTCTGCGGACCTGCGGGCCTGCGGGCCTGCGGGCCTGCGGAACCTCCCCGGCCTGAACCAGAACACCCCGCTGTCCCCGCGCCCCGGTGGACCAAGTGCGCCACCGCGTGCAGTCCGCCACGCAGACCGCTGCCCGGTGCCTGCCCGACGGTCCGTGGCAGCAGCTGCTCCCCGGCGTGTACCTCCTGCACCCGGAACCGCCCACGGACGACGACCGGGTGCGCGGTGTCCTGCTGTCCGGCACAGCTGTCGGTGGTGCTGCGTATCGCGAGGACGGCGGCCGAGGACCGTGGACGGCCGCGTATGCGGGGTCCTGCCCCGGTGAGTGGCGCAATGGAACCGGTGGCGGATGTGCGCCATGTCTGTTTCTGGTCCCCGTCAACCCTCCACAAACCCCTGTCTTCTACGAAAGGCTGAGCGGTCATCGGGTACCGAATTCCGGACTCTCTCTTTCTTTCACAAACAGGGACGCTGATGACCAAGGAATCCCCCAGGTCCATACCCGGGGCGAGACGCGCGGCGCGCGTCGCGGCCGCAGCCGGTCTGGCGGCCGCACTGGCCGCCACCGGCGCCGCCCCGGTCTTCGCCGCCGACGACCCGGCGGCCTCCCCGGTGAAGCCCGCCGCCGCGAGCGCGAAGGGCGACAAGCTGGGCGAGGCCGACGCCGACGTGCTGGCGAAGGCCGAGGCCAAGGGCGAGAAGAACATCACGATGATGGTCGCCACCGCCCCCGGTGCGACCGAGCAGGTCGCCGAGCAGCTGGACGCCGTCAAGGGGTCCGTGCTGGGGCAGACGTACGACAAGCTCGGCTACGTCCGGGCGACCGTGCCGACCGCGCACGCCGAAGCCACCATCGAGGCGGCGCAGAAGCTGTCGTCCGTCCACGGCATCGATCTCAAGCAGGAGATCGAGCTGGACGACCCGACGCCCACGGGCGACCGGGCAGCGGGAGCGAAGCAGCAGAAGGCCACGGGCAGTTACCCGGCCCCCGGCAGGAAGACCCCGGCGAAGAACCCGTACAACCCGTCCTTCGAGACGGGCGCGGTCGACTTCGTCAAGCAGCACCCGAAGGCCGACGGCCGCGGGATCACCATCGGTGTCCTGGATTCCGGTGTCGACCTCGGTCACCCCGCGCTGCAGAAGACCACCACCGGCGAGCGCAAGATCGTCGACTGGGTGACGGCCACCGACCCCGTCAACGACGGCGACGGCACCTGGCTGCGGATGAACCAGAAGGTGTCCGGCCCGACGTTCACGAACGGCGGCACGACGTACTCCGCGCCGGAGGGCTCGTACAGCTTCAGCCTCTTCAAGGAGTCCGCCACGCGGGGCGGCGACATGGCCGGTGACCTCAACCGCGACGGTGACACCACCGACCAGTGGGGTGTGCTCCACGACCCGGTCACCGGGACCACCCGCGTCGACCTGAACAGCGACGCGGACTTCGGCAACGACGTCGCACTCGAGCCGTACAAGGACAAGCACCAGGTCGCCTACTTCGGTACGGACGACCCGCGGACCGACGTCGTCGAGCGCATCCCGTTCGTCGTCGAGACCCGTGAGGACGTCGTCTTCGACGCGGCCGGCAACACGGCCGACTACGTCAGCATCGGAATCATCCAGAGCGAGCACGGCACGCACGTCGCCGGCATCACCGCGGCCAACGGCCTGTTCGGCGGCAAGATGAACGGCGCGGCGCCCGGCGCCAAGGTCGTCTCCTCGCGTGCCTGCACCTGGTCCGGCGGCTGCACCAACATCGCGCTGACCGAAGGCATGATCGACCTCGTCGTGAACCGTGGCGTCGACGTCGTCAACATGTCGATCGGCGGCCTGCCGCCGCTCAACGACGGCAACAACGCCCGCGCCGAGCTCTACAAGCGGCTCATCGACATATACGGCGTCCAGCTGGTCATCTCGGCCGGCAACGACGGCCCGGGTGTCAACACCATCGGGGACCCCGGCCTCGCGGACCACGTCATCTCGGTCGGCGCGTCCATCTCCAAGGAGACGTGGGCGGCCAACTACGGCTCGGACGTCACCAAGAAGTACGACATGCTGCCCTTCTCCTCGCGCGGTCCGCGTGAGGACGGCGGCTTCGCGCCGATCCTGACGGCCCCGGGCGCATCCATCAACACCACCCAGACCTGGATCCCCGGCGGTCCGGTCAAGGAGGCGGGCTACTCGCTCCCTGCCGGCTACTCCATGCTGCAGGGCACCTCGATGTCCTCGCCGCAGGCAGCCGGTGCGGCGGCGCTGCTGCTGTCCGCCGCGGAGCAGAAGCGCATCGAGCTGCCCCCGGCCGACCTGCGGACCGCGCTGACCAGCACGGCCACCCACATCGACGGGGTGCCCGCGCACGCCCAGGGTGCCGGTCTGATGAACATCGTCGGTGCCTGGAAGCAGATCGAGAAGAAGGGCACCTCGGCACACGAGTACACCGTGAAGGCCCCGGTCGACACCGCGATCGACTTCGCTCTGAAGACCCCGGGCTTCGGTACGGGCCTGTACGACCGTGAGGGCGGCCTGAAGGCCGGCCAGAAGAAGTCGTACGACGTCACCGTCACCCGCACCACGGGTCCGGACAAGGCCGTCAGCCACAAGCTGTCCTGGAAGAACAACGACGGCACCTTCAAGCTGACCGGTTCGAGCACCGTCTCGCTGCCGCTCGGCAAGCCGGTGACCGTCAAGGTCCAGGCGAAGGCCCGCACGGCCGGTGTCCACAGCGCGATCCTGGTGGTGGACGACAAGAAGACCACCGGCGTGGACCAGCAGATCCTCTCCACGGTGGTCGTCGCCGAGGACCTGGTGAAGCCGGGTTACGCGTTCTCGACGACCGGCTCGGTGCAGCGCAACGGCACCACGTCGTACTTCCTGAACGTGCCGGAGGGCGCGGAGACCCTCGAGGTCGCGCTGAGCGCCCTGCGCTCGGGCAGCCAGACACGGTTCATCTCCCTGCACCCCTACGGGGTCGCGGTGGAGGACAGCGCCACGGTCCACTGCTACCCGAACTACGAGAACCCGGCCAACACCTGCCGCCCGGACACGCGCTCCTACAAGGACCCGCAGCCCGGCGTCTGGGAGATCGAGGTCGAGTCCCGCCGCACGTCGCCGCTGCTGGACAACCCGTACAAGCTGGATGTCTCGCTGCTCGGCGCCTCCTTCGACCCTGCGGTGCAGACCATCGCCGAGGCGAAGATCGGCACCCCGGCCGCGGTGGACTGGACGGTCACCAACCATGCCGGTGACCTGGAGGGCAAGCTCAAGGGCGGCTCGCTGGGCTCGGCCGACGTCGAGCGTCCGTCGATCGCCACCGGCGGCGCGTACGTGAAGGAGGTCACCCTCGGTGAGGGCGTCGAGAAGCTGGACGTCGCCATCGGAGGCACCTCGGACGCCAACGCGGACATCGACCTGCGTGTCCTCAAGGGCTCGACCGAGGTGGGTGCCTCGACGACGGCCGGCTCGGAGGAGTCGGTCAGCCTGGTGAACCCGGCGGCGGGTACGTACACCATCGTCATCGAGGGCTACTCGGTCCCGGCCGGGACCACGGAGTACGACTACCGCGACGTGTTCTACGCACCGTCGCTCGGTGAGATCAAGGTCGACGAGTCGAAGGCCGTGAACCTGGCCAACGGCGCGTCCGCCCAGGTCGGCGCCGAGGTCGTGGTCGCCGGAGCGGCTCCCGAGGGCCGGCAGTTCTTCGGCGAGGTCCAGCTGGCGAACGCCCGCGGCACCGCGGCGGGCACCGGCAGCGTCGTGATCGAGAAGGTCGCGCCGTAACCATGCCGTAACCACCGCGACCGTGTGATCCGCACGACACGCACGGACAGTGGGGCGGGTGCTCGCAAGGGCGCCCGCCCCACTGCTCTGTGCGCACCCCGTCCGCCTGCCGGACAATGGATTGGACAAGGAAGCCTGGGACATACGCATCATGGACCGGCAACCGTGCCCGTTCGCATCTGTGAGGGAGTTCCTGTGAAGGTCGGAATCGTCGGCGCCACCGGTCAGGTCGGCACAGTCATGCGCAGGATCCTGGCCGAGCGGAAGTTCCCCGTCGCCGAACTGCGGCTCTTCGCCTCCGCCCGTTCCGCGGGCTCCACCCTCTCCTACGAGGGCACGGACATCACGGTGGAGGACGCCTCCACCGCGGACTACACCGGGCTGGACATCGTGCTGTTCTCCGCCGGCGGCGCCACGTCGAAGGCGCTGGCCGAGAAGGTCGCCTCGCAGGGTGCCGTCGTGATCGACAACTCCTCCGCCTGGCGCAAGGACCCCGAGGTTCCGCTGGTGGTCTCCGAGGTCAACGCGCACGCGATCAAGAACCGCCCCAAGGGCATCATCGCCAACCCGAACTGCACCACGATGGCCGCCATGCCCGTGCTGCGCCCCCTGCACCAGGAAGCGCAGCTCGACGCGCTGACCGTCGCCACCTACCAGGCGGTGTCCGGGTCCGGGGTCGCAGGTGTCGCCGAGCTGCACGGCCAGGCGTCCAAGGTCGTCGCCGACGCGGACAAGCTGACGCACGGCGGCGACGCGGTCGACTTCCCCGAGCCGAACGTCTACAAGCGCCCGATCGCCTTCAACGTGCTGCCGCTGGCCGGCTCGATCGTCGACGACGGCTCCTTCGAGACCGACGAGGAGCAGAAGCTCCGCAACGAGTCCCGCAAGATCCTGGAGATCCCGGAGCTCAAGGTGTCCGGCACCTGCGTCCGTGTCCCGGTGTTCTCCGGCCACTCCCTCCAGATCAACGCCCGTTTCGCCCGGCCGATCAGCGTCGAGCGCGCCTACGAACTGCTGAAGGACGCCGAGGGCGTCGAGCTCTCCGAGATTCCCACCCCGCTCCAGGCGGCCGGCAAGGACGCGTCCTTCGTGGGTCGCATCCGGTCCGACGAGACCGTCGAGCACGGCCTCGCGCTGTTCGTCTCCAACGACAACCTGCGCAAGGGCGCCGCGCTGAACGCGGTGCAGATCGCGGAGCTGGTGGCGGCGGAGCTGAAGGGCTGACGCCCGCACCGCGAAGGGTGGTCACCGGTTTTCCGGTGGCCACCCTTTCGCCGTCCTGCCGGACCGGGCTCACTGCGCTCCACGGTCCGCTTCCTGATCAGCCGCCCTCAGCAGTGCGACGGCCACGTGGAGTACAGCGGACCGGGAAGGCAGGCCGACCGCCGCGGCATACGCGTCGAGGAAGTCGATGTCCTCCTGCGGCAGCTTCACAGTGATCCCATTCCGCGCGTTCTGCCGGAAGGATCCGTTTTCTCCTGAGTACCGCTGTCACCCCCGTCGCACCTCGAAGTGGAAGCACCCGTACTCCACGGCCCGGACGTGCGCCAGCGCCACCTCCGGGTCCGCGAAGGCCTCCGCGAGGGCCTCGTCGTAGCCCCGCTCCTCGTCGGCCGGGACCTCCAGCAGCCGGCCGCCGACGATCTCGCCGTCCGCGTTGTAGCGCCGGACCGCGCGCAGCGCGCCCGTACTCGAGAACGGGTAGCCGGCCCGGTCCGCCGCCGGGCCCTCGCACTCCTCGGCGTGGATGAAGACCGGGCCCAGCTCGTCGTACGCCCCGGGGCGCGCCCAGGTCTCCGCCGCCCAGCGCCGCAGCGGCGCGTACGAGACGAGGGCGATCCTCTCCCCCGGTCCGGCACCGCGCAGGCAGCAGCGCAGGGGGTCACCGCTCTCCGTGGCCGTGTACGGGGCGCAGGGACGTCCGGCGTCGTCGGTCGTGCGGAGATCTGTCAGAGCATCCGGCCCGATGGGCCGGGCCGCGTAAGTGGTCATGATCCGAGGGTGGCCCGATCGCCTCCGCCGGTCCGGCGGAAAACGGACATCGCGCTGCGCCCGCCCCACGTGGAAGGATGGCCAAAAACGTCGCATATCAAGGAGATGACCGCGTGCCTGGCACGAATCTGACCCGCGAAGAGGCACAGGAGCGGGCGCGCCTGCTGACCGTGGACGCGTACGAGATCGATCTCGACCTCTCCGGCGCGCAGGAGGGCGGCACCTACCGGTCCGTCACCACCGTGCGCTTCGACTCCGCCGAGGCCGGTGCGGAGACCTTCATCGATCTGGTCGCCCCGGCCGTGCACGACATCGTGCTCAACGGCAAGGACCTGGACATCGCCGCCGTCTTCCGGGACGCCCGGATCACGCTGAAGCACCTCCAGGCCGGTGCCAACGAGCTGAAGGTCGTCGCCGACTGCTCGTACACGAACACCGGCGAGGGCCTGCACCGTTTCGTCGACCCGGTCGACGAGCAGGCGTACCTCTACACCCAGTTCGAGGTGCCGGACGCCCGCCGGGTGTTCGCCAGCTTCGAGCAGCCCGACCTGAAGGCGACCTTCCGGTTCACCGTGAAGGCGCCCTCCGGCTGGACGGTGATCTCCAACTCGCCGACGCCCGAGCCCAAGGACGACGTCTGGTCCTTCGAGCCGACGCCGCGCATCTCCACGTACATCACCGCCCTGATCGCCGGCCCGTACCACGCGGTGCACAGCAGCTACGAGAAGGACGGCCAGTCCGTTCCGCTCGGCATCTACTGCCGGCCGTCGCTCGCCGAGTACCTCGACGCGGACGAGATCTTCGCGGTCACGCGGCAGGGCTTCGACTGGTTCCAGGAGAAGTTCGACTACGCGTACCCCTTCGCCAAGTACGACCAGCTCTTCGTCCCGGAGTTCAACGCCGGGGCCATGGAGAACGCCGGCGCGGTCACCATCCGCGACCAGTACGTGTTCCGTTCGAAGGTCACCGACGCCGCCTACGAGACGCGCGCCGAGACCATCCTCCACGAGCTGGCCCACATGTGGTTCGGCGACCTGGTCACCATGGAGTGGTGGAACGACCTGTGGCTGAACGAGTCGTTCGCCACGTACACCTCGATCGCGTGCCAGGCGGACGCCGCGGGCTCGAAGTGGCCGCACTCCTGGACCACGTTCGCCAACTCCATGAAGACGTGGGCGTACCGGCAGGACCAGCTGCCGTCGACGCACCCGATCATGGCGGACATCCGGGACCTCGACGACGTCCTGGTGAACTTCGACGGGATCACGTACGCGAAGGGCGCCTCGGTCCTGAAGCAGCTCGTGGCGTACGTCGGCAAGGACGCGTTCTTCAAGGGTGTGCAGGCGTACTTCAAGGCGCACGCCTACGGGAACACGCGCCTGTCGGACCTGCTCGGGGCGCTGGAGGAGACCTCGGGCCGTGACCTGAAGACCTGGTCGAAGGCGTGGCTGGAGACGGCCGGCATCAACATCCTGCGCCCGGAGATCGAGACCGACGAGAACGGCCACGTCACCTCGTTCACCGTGCTGCAGGAGGCTCCCGCGCTTCCCGCCGGGGCGAAGGGCGAGCCGACGCTGCGCCCGCACCGGATCGCCGTCGGCTGCTACGACCTCGACGCGGCCGGGAAGCTGGTCCGCACGGACCGGATCGAGCTGGACGTCGACGGCGAGCGCACGCCCGTGCCGTTCCCGTCCGGCACGGCCCGCCCGGCCGTGGTCCTGCTGAACGACGACGACCTGTCGTACGCGAAGGTCCGCCTCGACGAGGAGTCGCTGCGGGTCGTCACCGCACACCTGGGCGACTTCGCCGAGTCCCTGCCCCGCGCCCTGAGCTGGGCCTCGGCCTGGGACATGACGCGTGACGGCGAACTGGCGACGCGCGACTACCTGGCGCTGGTCCTCTCCGGGATCGGCAAGGAGTCGGACATCGGCGTCGTGCAGTCGCTGCACCGCCAGGTGAAGCTGGCCCTGGACCTCTACGCTGCCCCGGAGTGGCGCGAGGCGGGTCTGAACCAGTGGACCGAGGCGACGCTGGCACATCTGCGCGCGGCGGCGCCGGCCGGCGACCACCAGCTGGCCTGGGCCCGCGCCTTCGCCGCGACGGCGCGCAGCCCGCTCCACCTGGACGTGCTGCAGTCGCTGCTGGACGGTACCCAGGAGATCGAGGGCCTGGCCGTCGACACGGAGCTGCGCTGGGCGTTCGTGCAGCGCCTGGCTGCGACGGGCCTGCTGGACGAGGAGGAGATCGCCGCCGAGTACGAGCGCGACCGGACGGCCGCGGGCGAGCGCCACGCGGCGGCCGCGCGCGCGGCCCAGCCCTCCGAGGAGGCGAAGGCCGAGGCGTGGGCGTCGGTCGTCGAGTCGGACAAGCTGCCGAACTCCCTTCAGGAGTCGGTCATCGGCGGCTTCGTCCAGACCGAGCAGCGTGAGCTGCTGGCCCCGTACGCGGAGAAGTACTTCGCGGCGGTCAAGGGCGTCTGGGACTCGCGCAGCCACGAGATGGCCCAGCAGATCGCGGTCGGCCTGTACCCGGCCCTCCAGGTCTCCCAGGAGACCCTGGACGCCACGGACGCCTGGCTGGCGACGGCGCAGCCGAGCGCGGCGCTGCGCCGGCTGATGTCGGAGTCCAGGGCAGGCGTGGAGCGTGCGCTGAGGGCGCAGGCGGCGGACGCGGCGGCGGCGACCGCGTAGCGGACCGGAACACGGGCGGTGGGGGCGCTCCCCGTGGGGCGCCCCCTTCGCGTCGGCTGCACCACCGGCGCTCCGCCCCACCGGGCGGGCGACGTCACCTCGGCCCCCCTCGTCGACGTCGGAGCCCTCGCGCTGCTGACGCCGCGGGTGATCGGCGGCTCGGGCGGCCTTCGCGCCGTTGTCCGCCCGGCGGACGGGCGCCGGGGCGCAGCCGTCCACGCGAGGGGACTGAGAGCTGACGGGTCAGGCCACCGACTCCTCGTAGCGGCGGGTCAACTCGGCTGCGCCCGCTTCCGTCAGCGAGCCGTGCAGGCGCATCCGGGCCACGCCCCCGTCGGGGTAGGCGTCGAGGCGTACATGGGTGACCACGGTTTCGGTGTCCAGGAGGAAGCGGTGCAGGGTGTCGGGCTGGAGCCGGGTGCGCGGCAGGATCTCGAACCAGTCGCCGCTCTCCCCGTCGCGGCCCTGGAGGCCGATCCAGCCGGCCGCGTTGCCCTTGAGGTAGGCCGTGTCGATCTCGACCGCGCGGACCGCTCCCTGGGCGGGGAGGCGGAAGCGGACCCAGTCGTTCGTGTCGCGGACACGGCGGCGGCGGTTCTCCCAGCCGTCGTCCATCTTCCGCGAGGTGCCGGGCAGGATGATCTGGGCCGGCGAGGAGTAGAAGCGGTCCGAGGCGTCCTCGTACATGCCGCCGTTCAGGATCGAGATCAGGTCGATCGTGCCGAGCGCGGCGAGCCAGGCCGGGTCGGGGACGACCTCGCCGTGGACCCGGAGGCGGGCTATGCCGCCGTCGGGGTGCTGGCAGATCCGCAGGTGCGTGTGACGGCGGTCGCCCGTGATCTCGAAGCCGTTGGCGGCGTGGCCGCGTACGGGGGTCGGGGGGACGAGCTCCTCCCACTTCACGTCCTCGGCGAGGAGCTCTTCCGGTCCGGGAGCGCCTTCCACAGCCGCCGCCTGGACGGAGACGCGCTGCGGGTAGTTGCCACGGAAGTGCGCGGTGTCGACGACGATGCCGCGGATGATCCCGGGTGTGCCCAGCCGGACGATCGCCCAGTCGTGGTCCTCGGGGGCGGGGAAGGGGTGGTCGCCGCCCGTGCCCCGGCGGCGGCGGGTCTCCCAGCCGTCCATGATCTTGCCCTTGTGGCCGAAGCGCTCGGGGTCGAAGACGGCAGGTTCGCGGATCAGGAGGTTCTCACGCTCGGCGAAGAACTCGTCGTTGGCCGCGATCACGCCCGCGCCGAGGCGGCGGTCCGCGAGGTCGACCAGCTCGGTGAAGGGGAAGCCGCCCGCGCGGTAGTCGGCGTAGGGGTCACCGCCGCCGTAAGGGGCCGCGTCGTTGGCGTGCAGGTCGGTGGAATCGGGCTCCGTCTGGATCTTGTCGGTGGGCATGGGTCCACTGTGCCGCCGCGCCACCGATCAGGTCCATCGAAAGTTTTCGTACGGTTCTTTCAGTTCTGCTGAAAGGATGCGCCCGCCACCCTGTGCAGCGCCGCCAGCACCCGTGCGAGCGCCGGACCGCTTTCCGCCCCCCGACGTACGGCCGCCACCACATGGCGGTACGGCCGGTCGGCCTCCAGGACCCGCATCACCACGCCGTCGCGCGGCCGGTCGGAGGCCGAGACCATCCGGGGGACCAGGGCGACGCCCATGCCCGCCCGCACCATGGCGAGGATCGCCGTCCAGCCGGAGGCGCTGTGGGCCTGCTCGGGGACGAAACCCGCGGCCTCGCACGCGGCGGTGGTGATCTCCGACCACGGGCCGGACCCGCCGAAGATCCAGACTTCCTGGGAGAGGCCGGCCAGCCGCAGGGCGGGTGTCCCGGCGAGGGGGTGCCCGGCGGGCAGTGCCACGTCCAACGGGTCGGCCAGGAGCGGCAGCAGGGTGAAGCGGGGGTCCCGGGCCGTCGGAGCGTGTGCCGCCAGGGAGAGCGCCAGATCCACCTCGCCGGCCGCCAGCAGCTCGTAGGCCTGGGCCGCCTCCGCCTCCCGTACGCGCACCCGGGGTCCTGGCCGGTCCTCGGCCCCCAGGAGTTGCACGGCCGGTACGACGAGGGCGGGCACGGCGGTCGAGAAGGCACCGATCCGCACCTCGCCCGCCTCGCCCCGCAGATAGCCGGTCAGCTCGGCGTCGGCCCGTTCCAGCTGGGCGAAGACCGCCTCGGCGTGGCGCAGTACGAGGTGCGCGGCATCGGTGAGCCGGACACGGCGGCCCTGGGCCTCCAGCAGCGGGACCCCGAGCTGCCGGGCGAGGTTGGCCAGCTGTTGCGAGACGGCCGACGGGGTCATGAGCAGGGCTTCGGCCGTGGCGGTGACCGTGCCCCGGTCGCGCAGGGTGCGCAGGATGCGGAGCTTCTTGACGTCCCACTCGGTCATGGCCGAAACCTACCGGGTGCCCGGACATGCCGGTGTGCCGCGCGGTACGAAGTACCGGCGGCGCACTTCAGTCGGCCGGCCGGGGGCTTGCGTGTGGAGCAGGCGAGCCCGGCACGAACCGGAGGAGAGGCCCTAGGCTTGCTTCTCGGACTTGTCGAGGACCATGACGAGTCCCGCGATCACCAGGAACAGGACGATCGGTGCCGCGACGTAGAGGCCGAGGGTCTCCAGCACGTTCAGGCCCGGGCCCGGGTCGTCGCCGTCGTCGCGGGTGAGCGCGAGCGCGGGGGACGACATGAGCAGCATCATCAGCGTCGTACCGGCCGCGACGGCGCCGGCGCGCATAGCGTTCTTCTTGTCCACGGTGCAAACGTAGCGAACGCCTACGAGGGGCGCGCGCCCGGGGGTGCCGTACGGGCCTCGGGGCCGTCCCTCAGGACGGCCATCAGCCTGTGCAGCCTGGGCGACGCGGTGATCTCCTCCAGCGTGACGGGGTGGCCTTCCGCATCGGCGATGGGCAGGCGCCAGTTGGGGTACTGGTCCCAGGTGCCGGGGATGTTCTGCGGGCGGCGGTCCCCCACGGCGTCCGGGAGCCAGACCCCGGCCATCCGGGCCGGGGTGCGCAGCAGGAACCGGTGGACGGCGCGGACGGCCGCCTCCTCGTCACCGTCGCCCTCGGGCAGCAGCCGGAGCCGGGCCAGGTAGCCCAGCCACTCGGCGGTGTCGGCGGCGTCCTCGGCGAGCTCCTGCTCCAGGCTCCGGGTGAGCAGACCGAGCCTGTGGCGAAGCGTCACGTGTTCACCCGTCAGCCGGGCTGCGGTGGACGGCAGGTCATGGGTGGTCGCCGTGGCCACGCAGTCCTGGCGCCATTTCCCGGGGGCGAGCGGGCGCCCGGTGCCGCCCCAGTCACGCTCGAACCAGAGCACGGAGGTGCCGAGCACCCCGCGCCGGGCGAGCGCCTCGCGTACGCCGGGCTCGACGGTGCCGAGGTCCTCCCCTATGACGACGGAACCGGCCCGGTGTGCCTCCAGGACGAGGACGGCGAGCATCGCCTCGGCGTCCTGGCTGACGTACGCGCCCTCGGTGGGCGGGCGCCCTTCGGGCACCCACCAGAGCCGGAAGAGCCCCATGACGTGGTCGATGCGCAGCGCTCCGGCGTGGGCGAGGAGGCCACGCAGGAGGTTGCGGTAGGGGGCGTAACCGGACGCCGCGAGGGCGTCGGGCCGCCAGGGGGGCAGGCCCCAGTTCTGACCGTGGGCGTTGAAGGCGTCGGGGGGTGCGCCGACCGACATGCCGTGCGCGAAGGCGTCCTGCTGGGCCCAGGTGTCGGCGCCGTCGGGATGGACGCCGACGGCGAGGTCGTGGACGATCCCGACGGCCATCCCGGACTCCCGGGCGGCGCTCTGGGCGGTGGCGAGCTGGGTGTCCGTGAGCCAGGCCAGCCGGCAGTGGAAGTCGACCCGGTCCAGCAGCGCGGCGCGGGCACGGGCACTCTCCGAGGAGCGTGGGTCGCGCAGCCCTTCGGGCCATTCGCGCCACAGGGGGCCGTGCACCTCGGCCAGGGCGCACCACAGGGCGTGGTCCTCCAGGGTCTGCCCCTGTTCGGCGAGGAAGTCGCAGTAGGCGGCGCGGCGGCCGGGGGTCAGGGGGACTTCGTGGACGATCTCCAGGGCCTGGTACTTGAGATCCCGGACGGCGTCCCGGTCGATCAGCGCGCCCTTGTTCAGCACGGCTTCGCGCAGTGCCGCGGCTTCCTGGCGCAGGTCGTCCAGGGCCGCCCTCCCGGGCTCGGCGACATGGCCGTACTCCGGGATCGACTCGATGTGCAGATGGACGGGGTCGGGGAAGCGGCGCGAGGAGGGGCGGTACGGCGACGGGTCGGCCGGCCTGCCCGGTACGGCAGCGTGCAGCGGATTGACCTGTACGAAGTCGCTCCCCAGGGTCCGTCCCGCCCAGGCGGCGAGGTCGGCCAGGTCCGCGAGGTCGCCCATGCCCCAGGAACGGGCGGACAGCATCGAGTAGAGCTGGACGAGGAATCCGTGCGTACGGGCAGGCGGCCGGGGTACGCGGTCCGGAGCGACGACGAGCGTGGCGGTGGCGTGGCGGTGGTCCGGGGTACGGACGGTCAGCCGGTGGACGCCCAGGGGCGGTTCGGTCCACCAGGAGGGCGTCTTGGGCGCATCCGGCGCGTGCGTGGCCGGGGCGGGGAGCACCCGCATACGCAGGGGCGAAGGCGCGCCGGTGGTTCCCGGTTCGGGGTCGACCGTCAGGGCCGCGCCGGGCGGAAGTGCGGTGAGCGCGGCCGGCAGCGGCTCTCCCGACCAGGCCACCACCGTCAACGGGAGCAGTCGGGAGGTCGCTGCCGATTCGGCTGCGTCGAGTGATCTCCGCACCTCCGCGGGAGTGGCGGCGGCGACGCCCAGCGCGGCGAGCACGGACGTGACCGTGTCGTCGGGGACGGACACCGTGACATCCGCGGACGGGGAGAAGGAGGTGGCGACGCCGTGCAGTGCGGCGAGCCGGGACAAGCCCATTCAGACTCCTGGGGACTCCATGCCCCCTGCGGTGCCGGGTGCTGTCGGCTCGCTGGTCAGAGGGGCGACGGCGGCGAGCGGTGGCTCGCTCGTGAGAGGTGTGGCGTCGGCGAGCGGGGGCTCGCTGGTGAGCGGGGCGCTGTCGGCGAAGGCGGGTTCACCGGTCAGGTGGGAGACATCGGCGAGCGGGAGCTCACTGATCATCGGAGGGGTGGTGAGGGACGGGGACTTCTCGCCTGCCGGCGGAACGGGACCCATGGGGCTCGGTACCTGTTTGGAGAGGGCGGAGAGCAGAAGCTGCGCGGAAGCGGGCACGTTGGCCTCCTGGCCATGGACAACAGGACACAGCAGGCCTACCCAGCGGGCGCGGGAGCAGACGTGGACGTGACATAGGCGTTATGACAACGAGCCCAACGTGCCGTGGGTCACACTCCGTTCCCCCGTACGCCAGGTATGGGCGGTTTTCAGCCACCCGTCAACCCTTCCCCACATGCCCACACGCCACACCAGCCAATACAGCGGGCATTTCCGTCAAACCGGCCATGCGCATTGACACCCCCGCGCCCTGGTGGTGGGCTCGGACGTCACTGCCGGGCGAGGGTCTTCGAAGGAGTACGGCGTGCAGCTCGGGCGCAGGAGACATGCGACGGCCGTCGCCGTCGCGGTGATCGGCGGGCTGCTCGGCCCGTTCGCGCCGGCCGCCGTCGCGGCCCCCGTCGCCCCTGCCGCGACGGCTGAGGATCGCGCCGGTGACACACTGCTGCCCGCCGTCTGGCCCCGGCCGCAGTCCGTCAAGGCGTCCGGGCAGGCCGTCGCCCTGGGAGCCGAGGTCACCCTCCTCGCCGACGCGGAAGCCGATCCGTACGCCGTGCAGGCGCTCAGGACGCTGCTGCGCGAAGCAGGGGTACACACGGTGCACGACGCGCTGCCAGGCAAGGGCCCGGTGATCCGGATCGGTGGCGCCGACGCGGGCCGGGCCCTGCGGGCGCTGCGCGCACCCGAGCGCTCCGATCTGCCGTCCGGGGGCTATCGCCTCGCCGTGGGCAGGGCCGAGGACCGGCCCACGGTCGCTCTGGACGGCGTCGGCGAGGACGGCCTGTTCCACGCGGTCCAGACCTTGCGCCAGCTCGTGAAGGACGGCACCGTCGCCGGAGCCGTGGTCCGCGACTGGCCGGGCACCGCCGTGCGCGGGACGGCCGAGAGTTTCTACGGGCAGCCGTGGACCCGCGAGGAGCGGCTCGCCCAGCTCGCCTTCATGGGGCGCACGAAGCAGAACCGCTACCTCTACGCGGCCGGCGACGACCCGTACCGGCAGACCCGCTGGCGCGATCCGTACCCCGCCGACGAGCGCGCCGACTTCCGTGCGCTGGCCGAGAAGGCGCGGGCCGAGCATGTGACGCTCGGCTGGGCCGTCTCGCCCGGGCAGGCGATGTGCATGGCCTCCGACGCGGACGTGCGGGCGCTCACCCGGAAGATCGACGCGATGTGGGCGCTGGGCGTACGGGCCTTCCAGCTGCAGTTCCAGAACGTCAGCTACAGCGAATGGCACTGCGACCAGGACGCGGAGACGTTCGGCAGCGGGCCCGAGGCGGCGGCCAGGGCGCAGGCACGGGTCGCGAGTGCGGTCGCCCGTCATCTCGCGGACCGGCACCCGGACGCGCAGCCGCTGTCGGTGATGCCGACCGAGTTCTACCAGGACGGCGCCACCGACTACCGCACGGCGCTCGCCGCGGCGCTGGACGACCGGGTGGAGGTGGCCTGGACCGGGGTCGGGGTCGTACCCGAGACGATCACCGGGCGGGAGCTGGCGGGTGCGCGCGACGCCTTCCGCCACCCTCTGGTCACCATGGACAACTATCCGGTCAACGACTACGCGCGGGACCGGATCTTCCTCGGCCCGTACACCGGCCGCGACCCGGCGGTGGCCAGCGGCTCCGCGGCGCTGCTGGCCAACGCCATGGAGCAGCCCTCGGCCTCCCGTATCCCCCTGTTCACGGCCGCCGACTTCGCCTGGAACCCGAAGGGATACCGGCCTCAGGACTCCTGGCAGGCCGCCATGGACGACCTCGCGGGCGGCGACCCCACCACCCGGGCGGCGCTGGGCGCCCTGGCGGGCAACAGCGCCACCTCGGTGCTGGGCGGTGACGAGTCCGCGTACCTCCGGCCGCTTATGGAGGCGTTCTGGGCCGCGCGTTCGGCCGCGGACGGCGCGGACACGTCGGACGGCGACACGGCGGCACGTGAGCTGCGGGCCGCCTTCGGTGTGATGCGGCAGGCCCAGGACCGGCTGAAGGCCCCCGCGAGCGGCCGGCTCCAGCACGAGGTGCGACCGTGGACCGAGCAGCTGGCCCGGTACGGCAGGGCGGGCGAACTCGCCGTCGACCTCCTGCGGGCGCAGGAGCGGGGCGACGGGGCGGCCGCCTGGCAGGCCCAGCTGGCGCTCGAGCCTCTGCGCGCGAAGATCCGGGCGAGCACGGCGACGGTCGGCAAGGGCGTCCTTGACCCGTTCCTGGACCGGGTCCTCAAGGAGGCCGAAGCCTGGAACGGCACCGACCGCGACGCGGGATCGGCGAGCCGGGACGCGCAGGGCTACACGCTCAGGCTCGACCGTGCCCGCCCGTTGGAGGCCGTCACCACGCTGACCCGGCCGGACGACAAGACGGCGGACGCGGTCCTCGAGGTCCACGTCCCGGGCGAGGGATGGCGCGGCCTGGGCCCGGTCTCGGCAACAGGCTGGACGCAGACGGCGGTGAAGGGCCTGCGCGCGGACGCGGTGCGGGTCACCGTTCCGTCCGTCCGCCCGCTCCTCGTCGGGCCCCTGGCCCCGGTGACGGGCACGCCCGCGTCCTCGGGCGCCCCGGAGGTCCGGGCGATCGTCCCGTGGTTCGCCGACGAACCGGCGGCCCGGCTCGCCCTCGTCCGCGACAGGACGGACGCAGTGATCGGCGGCGGCACACAGCGGGTGGAGGCGCGGCTGGCCGGCGGGCGCCCCGGCAAGGTGCAGGGCACGCTCACGGCGAAGGCGCCCAAGGGCATCGAGGTGAAGGTCCCGAAACGGACGACGGTGACACGCGGCTCCCTCACCGAGATCCCCGTGGACATCACCGTGCCGGCCGACACCCCGGCCGGCGAGTACGAGGTGCCGCTGCGTTTCGAGGGCCAGGAGAGCACCCTGACCGTCCGGGCTTTCCCGCGCACGGCGGGCCCCGACCTGGTGCGTACGGCCAAGGCGTCCTCGTCCGGCGACGAGACCCCGGACTTCCCGGCGGCGGCGGCCTCCGACGGCGACCCGGAGACCCGCTGGTCCTCACCTGTCGAGGACGGTGCCTGGTGGCAGGCCGAGCTGCCCGGGCCGGTGAGGCTGGGCCAGGTCGTACTGCGGTGGCAGGACGCCTACGCCTCCCGCTATCGCGTGCAGGTCTCCCCGGACGGCCGCACCTGGCGTACGGCGGCGACCGTGCGGGAGGGTGGGGGCGGGCGCGAGTCGGTCAGGATGGACGCGAAGGACACCCGCTTCATCAGGGTCCAGGGCGACGGCCGGGCCACGCAGTACGGCTACTCACTCTGGTCGGTCGAGGCCTACGCCGTCGCCGGGCGGGAAGACGGCCGCTGACGCGGGCCGCACGCACACGGGCGACGTGAAGACTCGGTTCCTCAGGCGGAGACGCCATCGATCCGGGCCATCACGTCGTCCGCGCCGAACGGCTGCAGGTAGGGCAGCCAGCGCGGATCCCGGTGCCCGGTCCCGATGATCCGCCAGGCGAGACCACTGGGCGGCGCCGGCTGGTGGCGCAGCCGCCAGCCCAGCTCGGGCAGATGGCGGTCCGCTTTGACGTGATTGCAGCGGCGACAGGCCGCCACCACGTTTTCCCAGGCGTGCTGCCCGCCGCGGCTGCGCGGGATCACATGGTCGACGCTGGTCGCGGCGGCCCCGCAGTACATGCAACGGCCACCGTCTCTCGCGAAGAGCGCACGGCGGGTGAGCGGAACGGGACCCCGGTACGGGACCCGCACGAACCGCTTGAGGCGGACGACGCTGGGCGCGGGCACGGCACGGGTGGCACTGTGCATGAAGGCGCCGGACTCCTCGAGGCAGATGGCCTTGTTCTCGAGGACGAGGACGAGCGCGCGGCGGAGAGGTACGACGCCGAGCGGCTCGTACGAAGCGTTGAGAACCAGGACATGCGGCACGTGGATGCCTCCTTGTACGCCGGCGACGCGTGGCTCGCGCCGGGACGATCCGGTCTCAGTCTCTCCTCATGCCTGGTCCGAGCGCCACCACGTACGGGTAACGGGCTGGAGGGATTTTCCTCCCCGGCCGGCCGTCCGCACGGCCCTGGCGCCCTGGAACGAGTACTTCAGCAGGGCGGCCGGCCCCGCTGTGGGACCGGCCACACCCCCTGCGTCCCCGGGTGAGACGTGTCTCTCCTCCGTCAGCGGCAACGAACCACTCCCCCTGCTTCGTTACTGTGGTTGGTCCGCTGCCACCCCACCTGGAGGTCCCCGCCGTGTCCCTGTCCGCCCTCCTGACCGCGGCTCCGCCTCCCGGCGCCGCGGGCTCGCTGGACGAAGCCGCCGAACGGGCCGGGAACGCCGCAGGCTGGGTCGAGGAGAACTGGTCCACCTGGCTGAACACCGGTCTCCGCATCATCCTCATCGCAGCCATCGCGATCGTGCTCCGCTATCTGATCCGGCGTGCCCTGACCAACCTCATCGACCGGATGAACCGCAGCGCCCAGGCGGTGGAGGGCACGGCTCTCGGCGGCCTGCTGGTCAACGCCGAGCGCCGCCGCCAGCGCTCCGAAGCCATCGGTTCCGTACTCCGCTCGGTCACGTCGTTCCTGATACTCGGCACCGCGGCCCTGATGATTCTGGGCGCCTTTCAGATCAATCTGGCCCCGCTGCTGGCCTCTGCGGGGGTCGCCGGTGTGGCCCTGGGCTTCGGTGCGCGCAATCTCGTCACCGACTTCCTCTCCGGGGTCTTCATGATCCTGGAGGACCAGTACGGCGTCGGCGACTCGGTCGACGCGGGCGTCGCCTCCGGCGAGGTCATCGAGGTCGGCCTGCGCGTCACCAAGCTGCGCGGCGACAACGGCGAGATCTGGTACGTCCGCAACGGCGAGGTGAAGCGGATCGGCAACCTCAGCCAGGGCTGGTCCACGGCCGGTGTCGACGTCACCGTCCGCCCGACGGAGGACCTGGACCGGGTCCGCGCCGCGATCAACGAGGCGACGGAGACCATGACCAAGGAAGAGCCCTGGTCGGAGCGGCTGTGGGGTCCTGTGGAGATCCTCGGCCTGGACGCGGTGCTGCTGGACTCGATGACCGTACGGGTCACGGCGAAGACCATGCCGGGCAAGGCCCTGGGCGTCGAGCGCGAGCTGCGCTGGCGGATCAAGCAGGCCCTGGACGCGGCGGGCATCCGCATGGTCGGCCCGCTGGCCGTCGAGGCGGCCGGCGGCGCCGCCGACCCGACGGCCGGCATGGCGGCCCCGTCGGCGTACGCCTCGGCGACGTCGCCGCAGTCGCTGGCGGCGACCCCGATACCGCCGCCGAGCATGACGAAATGACCGGTGCCGTGGCAGGCAGCACCAACTGAACAGCCGGCGCGCAGCGTCCCCGCGGGTAAAGCTTCGGTTGCCTCGGGGGCGCTTCCCATTGACGGTTCCGTGACTCGCCCATACCTTCCTCTCACAGATAGGAAACTTTCCTAACAGAAGGCGGCTCGCTCATGGCCGGAACCACACCGGGCACCCCCCGCGTTCTGCGCGCCATGAACGACCGGGCCGCGCTCGATCTCCTGGTCTCCCGAGGCCCCCTCACGCGTACCCGTGTCGGGGAGCTGACCGGGCTCTCCAAGCCGACCGCATCCCAACTGCTGGCACGGCTGGAGGAGGCGGGTCTGGTCCGCTCGACAGGCAGCCGGAGCGGACGCCCCGGGCCCAACGCCGTGCTGTACGAGATCGACCCGGCCGCCGCCCACGTCGCGGCGCTCTGCGTCGGCCCTACCGGCATCGACGCGGTGGTCGCCGACATCACCGGCACGGTGGTCGGCTCCTGCCGTGTGGAGGCCGAGGCGGTCGCGGAGGACGTACGTCACCGTACCGCCCAGCTCGTCGCCGAGGCCGTGGACGGCGCCCTGCGTCCGACCGGTCTCGGCCATGACGACCTCGCCGCCGTGGTGGTGGGCACACCGGGCGCGATCGACCCGCACACCGGCCAGTTGCGCTACGCACCCCATCTGCCCGGCTGGCACTCGCGCACCCTGACCGCCGACCTCGCCGAGGTGGTCGGCAGGCCGGTGGTCATCGAGAACGACGTGAACCTCGCGGCCATCGCCGAGCAGTACGAGGGCGCCGCGCAGGACCACGACCACTTCGTGCTCGTCTGGCTCGACGAGGGCGTGGGCGCCGCGATCGTACTGGGCGGCACCCTCCTGCGCGGCGCGACGGGCGGCGCGGGGGAGATCGGCTACATGCCGCTGCCCGGTGCCCCGCTCGCCCGCGGCGGCGCGGCCGACTGGGCCGGCCCCGACGCGGGGGGCGGCTTCCAGAGCCAGGTCTCCAGCCCCGCCGTACGCGACCTGGCCGACGGCAGGCCGCCGACCGAGGCCCTCGCCGACGAGGCCGTGTGTGCCGAGGTCGCCCGCCGGCTGGCCACCGGACTCGCGTCCGTGGTCGCCGTGGTCGATCCCGAGCTGGTCGTCCTCTCGGGCCTCGTGGCCCAGGCCGGCGGGGAGAACCTCCGTAGGCGGGTCGAGGCCGAGATGGCCGGTCTGGCGCTGCCCAGGCCGCTGCTCCGGATCAGCGACATCGACGGCGATCCGATCCTGACCGGCGCCCTGCGAACCGCCCTCGCCCAGGCGCGCGACAGCGTCTTCGACACCACCTGAACCGCCACCGCCCGAACGCCCTCGTCGTGCCGCCCGTACCCCGCGGCGCGTACGGCACCGCCGTGCCCGGTGAGCCCCACGCACCGGGCTTCTTCCGCGAAGTCTCCCCGCACCCTGCAAAGGAAGTCCGCTATGGCGCCATGGCGCATCCGTACCCGCGTGCCCCTGGCGCTCGGCGCAGCCGCGGTGCTGCTGTCCGGCTGCAGGCGCCGGTCGTCATCGTGCTTCTTCTTCGCACAGAAGGCCTTCGCAGAAGGCGTCACCCTCACCGGAGTAAAGGGCTGAGAAGCATGAAGCTCGCAGTAGTTGGCGGCGGGTCCACCTACACCCCCGAACTGATCGACGGTTTCGCGCGGCTGCGGGACACCCTGCCGGTCGAGGAGCTGGTGCTCGTCGACCCGGCGGCCGACCGGCTGGATCTGGTCGGCGGTCTGGCCCGGCGGATCTTCGCCAAGCAGGGCCACCCGGGGAAGATCGTCACCACCTCCGACCTGGACGCCGGGGTCGCCGGGGCCGACGCGGTGCTGCTCCAGCTCCGCGTCGGCGGACAGGCCGCCCGCAACCAGGACGAGACCTGGCCGCTGGAATGCGGCTGCGTCGGCCAGGAGACCACCGGAGCGGGCGGTCTCGCCAAGGCGCTGCGCACGGTTCCGGTCGTCCTGGACATCGCCGAGCGGGTACGCCGCACCAGTCCCGACGCCTGGATCATCGACTTCACCAACCCGGTCGGGATCGTCACCCGGGCGCTGCTCCAGGCCGGGCACAAGGCCGTCGGCCTGTGCAACGTGGCGATCGGCTTCCAGCGCAAGTTCGCCGCGCTGCTCGATGTGACTCCCGCCGAGGTGCACCTCGACCATGTCGGGCTCAACCACCTGACGTGGGAGCTCGGGGTGCGTCTGGGCGGGCCGGACGGCGAGAACGTCCTGCCGAAGCTGCTCGCGGAGCACGGCGACGCGATCGCCGGCGACCTGCGCATGCCACGGCAGATCGTCGACCGGCTCGGCGTGGTCCCCTCGTACTACCTGCGGTACTTCTACGCGCACGACGAGGTCGTACGGGAACTCGGTACGAAGCCGTCCCGCGCCGCCGAGGTCGCCGCGATGGAGGAGGAACTCCTGGAGATGTACGGCGACCCGGCGCTGGACGAGAAGCCCGCGCTGCTGGGCGAACGCGGCGGCGCCTTCTACTCGGAGGCGGCCGTGGACCTGGCGTCCTCGCTGCTCGGCGGGGGCGGCTCCGCCGTGCAGGTCGTCAACACGTACAACAACGGGACGCTGCCCTTCCTGCCGGACGACGCGGTGGTCGAGGTACAGGCCCGGGTCGACGGCACGGGCGCGACACCGCTCGCCGTGCCCGCGCTCGACCCGCTGTACGCCGGGCTGATCGGACACGTCACCGCCTACGAGGGCCTGGCTCTGGAAGCGGCGTTGCACGGTGGCCGGGACCGCGTTTTCAAGGCGCTGATGGCCCACCCCCTGATCGGACAGTTCGAGTACGCCGAGGCGCTCACCGACAAGCTGATCGCGCACAACCGGGAGCACCTGGCGTGGGCCTGACCGCACATGTGCTCGCGATCGACGCGGGCAACAGCAAGACCGACGTGGCTGTGATCGGCGCCGAGGGCACGGTCCTCGGCGCCGCACGCGGTGGCGGATTCCAGCCGCCGGCCGTCGGGGTCGGCGCGGCCTTGGACGGGCTGGCGGAGGCGGTCCGGCCGGCACTCGCGCGGGCCGGGGTGGACGGTGTCGAGCACGTGTCGGCCTGCCTCGCCAACGCGGATCTCCCGGTCGAGGAACGCGAGTTGGCACAGGCCTTGGAGGCCCGGCGCTGGGGCCGCACCGTGGAGGTCCGCAACGACACCTTCGCGATACTGCGTGCGGGGGCCGACGAGCCCCGGGGGGTGGCCGTGGTGTGCGGGGCGGGGATCAACTGTGTCGGCATGCGCCCGGACGGGGCCACCGCCCGCTTCCCCGCGATCGGCCGGATGTCCGGTGACTGGGGCGGAGGTGCAGGGCTCGCGGAGGAGGCGATGTGGTTCGCGGCGAGGGCCGAGGACGGACGCGGGGAGCCGACCGGGCTGATGCTGACCCTGCCCGGACACTTCGGGCTCGACTCGATGTGCGCGCTGATCGAGGCACTGCACCTGGGGCACGTCCCGTACGCGCGACGGCACGAGATGACACCGGTACTGTTCGCCACCGCCGCGGCCGGCGACCGGATCGCGCGCGGTCTGGTGGACCGGCTCGGCGACGAGGTCGTGGCGATGGCCTCGGTCTCGCTGGCCCGGCTCGGCCTGCTGGAGGAGGAGGTGCCGGTGGTCCTGGGCGGGAGCGTGCTGGCGGCCCGCCACCCGGCGCTGGACGACCGGATCGCCCGGCTCCTCACCGTACGGGCACCGAAGGCGGTGATCCGGGTCGTCTCGGCGCCGCCGGTGCTGGGAGCCGGGCTGCTGGGTCTGGACCACACGGGGGCCGCCCCGGAGGTGCACAACAGGCTGCGGACGCAGTACGTCTGAGGACCGGCGGCCGAGAAGGCGTCCCGTGCCGTGCCGCACGGAACGCCCGTTGCGTCCGGGAACCGATGGGTTCGGGAACCGATCAGATGTCCCGATCGTGTTCCATGATGGGGGAGACAACAGGGGAGGTCGGTCCGCTCAGGGGCCTCCCCGGCCGGGCGCCTTGATCACTTGCGCTGCTCCTGATCGAATACGGGGAGACAGCACGGAATTTGGGCCTTTCTGGTGGACCGGGCCCCATGGGGCCATACTTCTGGCCAGGACCAGTCGTCCCCCGATCGGCCGGGGGGCCGGGCCGACGTCGGTGACCGAGGGGGAGGTCAAGTGACACACCCGCCGAACGGAGCCGCGCTGCGTGAGCCCGGACACGATCCGTCGTCCGCGCCCGCGCCCGTGACCGTACCCGCGCCGCGCCGTGGCGTCCCGTCCGTGGCCGTCGAACGGCTGCGCGCCGCGGCGACGACCGAGCCGGGCAGGCTGCAGATCATCGGCGCCGCACTGGCCCTGCTGGTCGTGGTGTTCGGAGGAGTCACCTTCCTGGAGACCTCCGGGCGGGCCTCGTCCGCCGACGACGTGGTGACCCGCAGTCAGCCGCTGAGCGCGGGCGCCGCGGGCATCTACCGTTCGCTGGCCGACGCGGACACGATGGCGGCGAGCGGCTTCCTGGCGGGGGCACAGGAGCCCCCGGATGTGCACACCAAGTACGAGGCGGACATCAAGGAGGCCTCCCGGCTGCTGGTCGAGGCCGCAGCGAACACCGATGCGTCGACCTCGTCGCACCGGGAGATCACCACCCTGGGCGAGCTTCTCCCCGAGTACACGGGCCTGATCGAGCGGGCCCGGGCCAACAACCGCCAGGGCCTGCCACTCGGCGGCGCCTACCTGCGGTACGCCAACCAGAAGATGACGGACGAACTCCTCCCCGCGGCCGAGCGGTTGTACGCGCAGGAGACAGGCCGGCTCGGCACCGACTCGGCCGATGCGCGGCAGTGGCCTTACGTCTCGCTGGCCGCCGGCATCGTCGCGCTGGTCGCGCTCGTGTGGATGCAGCGGCGCAACTACCGCAGGACGAACCGCGTCTTCAACCACGGACTGCTCGCGGCGACCGCCGCTGCCACGGTGGTGTTGCTGTGGCTGGCCGTGGGGCACACGGTGGCCAGAGCGGAGCTGCGTGGCGCGATGGTGCACGGGCAGGAGTCACTCGATGTCCTCAACAAGGCCCGGATCAACTCGCTGAAAGCACGCGCCAATGAAAACCTCACCCTGGTCGCCCGTGGTGCCGTACTCACCCCCGACGGCACCCGGGACCAGTACGAGACCGACTACAGCACAGGTATGAAGGCCCTCGGCGCACAGCTCGAGAGCGCGGAGAAGCTCGCCGACGACGACACGGGCAGTAAGCCGGTGGCTGACGCCATCACCAGTGTCTCGGAGTGGCAGGACCGCCACAAGAAGGCCCGGGCCACGGACGACCGGGGCGAGTACGACAGCGCGCTGCAGCAGATCATCGGTCCGAAGGACTCCACAGGTGAGTCCTTCGAGGAGGTCGACGACGCGCTGGAGAAGGCGATCGCCCTCGAACAGGGCGAGTTCGACGCGGCGGCGGAGGACGGGCGCGGGGCGCTGGGCGGGCTGCCGGTCGGGGCCGCCGTCCTCGCCGTACTGGGTGCGGTCGCCGCGATCGTCGGGGTCAACCGCAGGCTCTCGGAGTACCGGTGAGAGGACGAGGGATGACCGGGGCGAAAGGCTGGGCCGCGCGCGGCAGGCTGCGCGGCTGGGGCGGTGTGACGGGCATGGCGGTGGCCTGTGCCGTCACGGCCTCGCTCACCTTGCTGCCACTGGCGCACGGCGACGGAACGTTCGGCGGGCGGAGCGCGGGCCATGGCGCCCCCTCCGCGGTGCCCGCCGAGGCCGAGGAATGCACGGATCCGGAGGCGAGCCTGCCGGCGTCGGACGACGACGGCCCCAGCATCGAGAGGATCAGGGCGCGCGGGAAGCTGATAGCCGGTGTCGACCAGAACAGCTTCCAGTGGGGCTACCGGAATCCACACCGGGATCCGGAGGCCGGCGGCACGCTCGAAGGCTTCGACATCGATCTGGTGCGGGCCATCGCGGAGGACATCCTCGGGAATCCCGATGCGGTGATCTTCCGCGCCATTCCCACGAACCAGCGCATCGCGGCGCTGGAGCACGACAAGGTGGACGTCGTCGTACGCACGATGACGATCAACTGCGAGCGCGCTGCCCAGGTGTCCTTCTCCACGGCCTACTTCCAGGCCGGTCAGCAGGTCCTGGCCCCGAAGGACTCGGAGATCAGCGGGTACGACAAGTCGCTGAAGGGCAAGCGGATCTGCACGGCGGAGGGTTCCACGGCGTACGACGCGCTGGACGAGAAGTCCTTCGGCGCGGTCTTCGAGGACGAGCACGACGAAACCGAGCTCGACGAGGACCAGCTGACGGTCCCCAACCAGCTGGACTGCCTGGTGCGGTTGCAGCTCGGCGAGGTCGACGCGGTGGTCACGGACAACGCGCTGGCGGCCGGCCAGGCGGCCCAGGACCCGGCGGTGGAACTCAAGGGCGACGAACCGTTCACCACCGAGTACTACGGCGTCGCGGCGAAGCTCGGCGCCGACGATCTGGTGGCCCGTATCAACCACGTGCTGGACGCCTACCGCCAGGGCGGTGACAACAGTCCCTGGATGAAGTCGTACCGCGCGTGGTTGTCGGAAGGGCTGCCCGGCATCGAGGGCCCCCCGGCGCCCGAGTACCGCAGTAACTGAACCCGTCCGGGCCCCCGGGCCCGGCGGCACGAACGGAGAGTTGATCGATGGGCGTGGCGGGATCCTTCCCCGGCTTCGCGGGGAGGCCCCCCGGCCCGGTCATGGACCGGGACGAGGCGGACCGTGCGCTGGCGCGGCTCGGTGCGGAGCACGAGGCCATCGAGAGTTCGCTCCTCGCCCTGCAGGACCACACCGGCCGCCGGCTCCTGCAGGGCGCTGATCTGACCGGTGTCACCAAGGAACGCTGGGCCTCCGCCGAGCAGTCGATCACGCTGCTCTGGAGGTACTTCGACGCCTACGGCGAGGCGCTGGCGTCGGCCCGTGAGATCCGGGGCAGGCGACGCTACCCCGGCAGGAGCGACCTGGTGGCCCTGACCGGCCTGCTGCGCGGCGACGGTGTGACCGTGGCGAACCAGGGAGCGGCCGGGGGCACCTCGCTCGCCGGCCCGGCCCGGCTCTCCGAGCGGATCACGCTGGAGGAGCTGGTCGCCCGGATGAACGACCTGTACGCCCACGCGCTGGACATGGTCGTCACGTCGGACTCCGTGTGGTCGGCGCTGCCCGCCCGGATAGACCTGCTGGCCGTCGAGCTGCGCCGCACCCGCTCGCTGGCGCACTCCGTCGGGGTGCTGCCCGGGGAGCACCCGGCCGGTGACGACCTGGAGTCGATCGCCCAGGAGCTGGCCACGCTGCGGGCGCAGGTGATCTCCGATCCGCTGGCGTTCTGGATGCCGGGCCCCGGCAGTGCAGCACCCGGCGGAGGGCGGCCGGACACGACGCGCTACGACCGGGCGGCCCGCGCTCTGGAGGACGTGCGCCGGGAGATCGAGGCGGTGCTCGCGGTCCGGCAGGACGCCGAGCGGCGCCTGGTCCAGCTGCGTGACCTGCTGTCGCGCGCGAACCGTACGCTCGCCGAGGCCCGGTCGGCGCGCGGCGAGGTGCTGGCGAAGATCGCCGCCTCCGAGGTACCCGCGGTCAGCGGGCCGCCGACCGCGCTGCAGGAGCGTCTGGCGGTGGCGTCGGAGTACCGCAGGCACGCCCAGTGGAGCCGGCTGTCGCCGCTGCTGGATTCGCTGGAGCGGGAGGCCGAGGACGAACTGCTGCGCGCCCGCGAATCTCTGACGTCCGTCACGGCGCCGCTCGCGGTCCGTGCGGAGCTGCGCGGCAGGCTGGACGCGTACAGGGCGAAGGTGGCCCGGCACGGCCTGGCCGGGGACCCGCTCCTTATCCAGCGGTACGACGCGGCCCGACGGATGCTGTGGAGCGCGCCGTGCGATCTGCGCGTCGCCGAACAGGTGGTGCTGCGCTATCAGCACGCCGCCACGGCTCTGCTGACACCGCGCCGTCCGAGCGAGCACGACGGACACGGGGAGACATCATGAGTACGGAGTGCCAGCGCCCCTCGTGCGAGGGCGGCTACGAGGACATGGGAGGCGGCGAGCTGTACTGCGACACCTGCGGCCTCGCGCCGGTCGTGTCGCCGACGGGCACGGTGAGTTCACCGCCCACCGGAGTCGCGGGCGGCGGCAGGGGAAGCGGCAGCACCTCGCAGCGGACCGGTTCACAGGCGTCCGCGCGCTCCTCGTCCCGCTCGTCGACCTCCCGCCGTTCGGTCTCCGGGCGGCTGTCCCGTTCGCTGTCCGGAAACTCCACCTCCCCCTCGGTGTCGGTGCGCTCCTCGGGCGCCTCGACGGGCTCCGCCTCCGGGCGCGGCAGGCTGGGTGCGGGCCTGGTGCTCGTCCCCGACGTACCGCGGCCCGACCCGCACACCGCGGTGATGGAAAATCCCGAGGTCCCCGAGCGGAAGCGATTCTGCTCGCGTTCCGGCTGCGGCGCGCCGGTGGGCCGCGCCCGCGGCGAACGGCCGGGCCGTACCGAGGGGTTCTGCACCAAGTGCGGCCACCCCTACTCCTTCGTACCCAAGCTGCGCGGCGGTGACATCGTGCACGGGCAGTACGAGGTGGCGGGGTGCCTGGCGCACGGTGGTCTCGGCTGGGTCTATCTCGCCGTCGACCGCGCGGTGTCCGACCGCTGGGTGGTCCTCAAGGGCCTGCTGGACACCGGGGACCAGGACGCCATGGCGGCAGCCATCTCCGAGCGGCGCTTCCTCGCGGAGATCGAGCACTCCAACATCGTCCGCATCTACAACTTCGTGGAACACCTCGACCAGCGCACGGGGTCACTCGACGGCTACATCGTGATGGAGTACGTCGGCGGGAAGTCACTCAAGGAGATCGCCAACGAGCGCCGTACACCCGCCGGGAAGCGGGACCCGCTGCCCGTCGAGCAGGCCTGCTCGTACGGGATCGAGGCGCTGGAGGCGCTCGGCCACCTGCACAGCCGCAACGTGCTGTACTGCGACTTCAAGGTCGACAACGCGATCCAGACCGAGGACCAGCTCAAGCTCATCGACATGGGCGCGGTGCGCAGGACGGACGACGCCGAGTCGGCCATCTACGGCACCGTCGGCTACCAGGCGCCCGAGGTCGCGGAGGTCGGCCCGTCCGTCGCCTCCGACCTCTACACGGTCGCGCGGACTCTCGCGGTGCTGACCTTCGACTTCCAGGGGTACACGAACGTCTTCGTGGACTCGCTGCCCGATCCGGACCACATCGAGGTGTTCCGGAGATACGAGTCGTTCTACCGGCTGCTGGTGCGGGCCACGGACCCGGACCCGGACCGCCGGTTCTCCTCGGCCGCGGAGATGGCGGAGCAGTTGACGGGGGTGCTGCGGGAGGTGGTCGCCCTGCAGACGGGACGTCCGCGCTCGGCGCTCTCCACCCTGTTCGGTGTGGAAACGCGGGTGACGGACACGGAGTTGTTCGCGGAGCTGACCCATGAGGTGTCGCGGATCGGCGTCCGGACGGATCCGTCCGGTGGCACGGGACGCTCCTGGCGCCGCCGCGGGAGGGCTGCCCCGGCCACGGTCCGCCCCGCCCCTGCCCCGGTGGCCGCCCCGGCCATGCCGGCCGCTCCCGCCGTCGCGGCCCCGCAGGGCGTGGGCGCCGGGCCGCTGCACGCGCCGGACACCCACGTCCGGGGCAGCACCGAAAGCGGTACCCGGGGCGGCGCGACGGCGTACCCGCCGGCCCCGGCGGCCGTTCCGGCACCTCGCGCGGCGGTCCCGGGGCCGGGGCCTCTCCCGGCCGCGTACCCCGGCGCAGCTCCCCGGCTCGCCGCCTTCGACGCACGAGCGGCCTCGCTGGCCCTGCCGGTTCCCCGGGTCGACCCGAACGACCCCAACGCCGGATTCCTCGCCGGGGTGATGACGTCGGCGTCCGCAGAGCTGATCGCCGCCCTGCACTCCGTGCCCGCCGCCTCGCTCGAGACCCGGCTGCGCGAGCTGCGCGCCCGCCTGGAGACGGACGAACTCAGCTCCGCCGTGCGGACGCTGACGGAGGCGGAGGCGCAGCACCCGGACGACTGGCGGGTGGTCTGGTACCGCGGGATCACCTCGCTGGTGACCGGTGACCACCGGAACGCCGCCTTGTCCTTCGACGCGGTCTACGACGCCTTTCCCGGCGAGCCCGCGCCGAAGCTCGCGCTGGGTGTCTGCGCGGAGGTGCTGGGGCAGCTGGACAACGCCGCGGAGTACTACCGCCTGGTGTGGGCGACGGACCCGGGTTTCGTCAGCTCTGCCTTCGGTCTGGCCCGGGTCCAGGTCGCCGCCGGTGACCGGGCCGCGGCGGTGCGGACCCTGGAGTCCGTACCGGAGTCGTCGATCCACTACACCGCGGCCCGGGTGGCCGCGGTGCGGGCCCGGCTCCGTGAGCGGGCCCCGCACGAGCCGCTGATCGACGACCTGTCCGCCGCCGCGGACCAGGTGACCGCGCTGCAGGGCTACGGCCTGGACGCGGTGAGACGTGAACAACTGTCGGCCGAGGTACTGGGTACGGCACTTGACTGGATACTCTCCGGTAGTCCCACGGCGCAGCCGGCGGCTCCGCTCTCCCCCGCAGCCGCGGGTCCGAGGACGGTACTGGGCTGTGAGCTGGACGAGCGAAGTCTCAGGTTCGGTCTGGAACGCTCGTACCGGATACTCGCCCGGCTCGCGCAGCGGGGCGACGAGAGGATTGAACTGGTGGAGCGGGCCAACCGTTTCCGCCCCCGGACCTGGGTGTGAAGATGTCACAGATCCACCAGCAGGCCTCCTTGCCGGGGTGCCCCAGCTGCGAGGAACCGCTGGAGCCGGGCGACCTGTTCTGCGGAGCGTGCGGGTACGACCTCTCCGCCGTGCCGGCGTTGCCCGTCGACCGCCCGACGGTCGCCCTCACGGTGCCCGCGCAGGGCGGGCCTGCGCCTGCCGCCGCCCGCCAGGTGGAGTGGCCTCCCGCCTCCGAGACGGACAGCTCCGACCTGCCGGCGCCCACGCACCGCCCGGCCGACCTCCCGGGCGTGGACTCGGGCGGCAAGCCGCTGCCCACCGCGGACCGGACGGCGGTCCGCTTCGACGAGCCGGACGCTCCGGAGGCCGCCGCCCAGCACGGCCCGGACGCCTCGGGCGACTTCGAACTGGCCGCGCCCGACCCCCGTACCGTGGAGCACGCCACGGCCGGTGGCTCGGCGGCCGGCGCCAAGGTCTGTGTGGCGTGCCGCTCGGGCCATGTGGACACCGACGGCTACTGCGAGAACTGCGGCCACGCCCAGCCCCGCGAGCGCGATCACATGGAGCAGGAGCTGGGTTCGGTGGCGGCGGTCAGCGACCGGGGCCTGCGTCACCACCGCAACGAGGACGCGTTCGCGGTGTCCTGCACCGCCCTGCCGGACGGCTCACCTGCCGTCGTCGCCATCGTGTGCGACGGCGTCTCGTCGGCGAGCCGCCCCGACGAGGCGTCGGCCGCCGCTGCGAGCGCCGCCAACGAGGCACTGCTCGAGTCGCTCCCGCGCGGTACGCATCCGCAGCAGGCGATGCACGAGGCGATCACGGCCGCGTCCGAAGCGGTCAACGCACTGACGCCGGGCCCCGGTCAGGCTATGGAGCACGATCAGCACCGCCATCAGAACGCCCCGGCCTGCACCCTGGTCGGCGCGATCGTGGCGGGCGGCCTGCTGGTCATCGGCTGGGTCGGCGACAGCCGTGTCTACTGGGTCCCCGAGGACCGCTCCGACCCGCCGGCGCGGCTCACGGAGGACGACTCCTGGGCCGCGCAGATGGTGGCGGCCGGCCTGATGAACGAGGCGGAGGCGTACGCCGACGAGCGCGCCCACGCCATCACGGGCTGGCTCGGCGCCGACGCCTACGAACTGGAGCCGCACACCGCCTCGTTCGAACCGGACCGACCGGGCCTGGTGGTGGTGTGCACCGATGGCCTGTGGAACTACGCGGAATCCGCGGCGGAGATGGCCGCGGCCGTGCCGCCCGACGCATACGAACGCCCCTTGCACGGCGCCCAGGTGCTGGTCGGTCACGCGCTCGACGGCGGGGGCCACGACAACGTAACAGTGGCGCTGCTGCCGTTCGCGGTCGCCGCCCCAGGGGCAGGATCGGCCTGAGCCGCGCCCGGTCCGCCGGTGCCCGGCCGGCGTTCCACCCCGTCCCTACGCCGTTCCCGTCCTGAGCCCGGCGCGTGCGTCCCGCGCCCCGAACTCTGTCCGCACCTATGCCTTCGTCCGACATACGCCTTCGTCTGACATACGCCTTCGTCTGACATACGTGGAGCATCGAGGAGCCGATCAGATGGCCAATTTCTCCAAGTCCAGCGTGCCGCAGTTCTCCGTCGAGGTGTACCAGAACGAATTCCTGCCCGAGGGCGGCCGCGACGTCAACGCGATCGTCACCGTCACGTCCACGGGCGGGGGTACGACCGGCGGCGTACCTCTGGCGGGTGGAGCGCCCGGCGCCGCCGTGGTGCTGATGGTCGACTGTTCGGGCTCGATGGACTACCCGCCGACGAAGATGCGCAACGCGCGCGACGCGACGGCGGCGGCCATCGACACCCTGCGTGACGGCACGCGGTTCGCCGTGGTCGCGGGCACGCACGCGGCCGAGGACGTGTACCCGGGCAAGGGGCGGCTGGCCACGGCCGGCCCACGGACCAAGGCCCAGGCGAAGGAGGCCCTGCGCCGGCTGAGCGCGGGCGGGGGAACCGCGATCGGGACCTGGCTGCGGCTGGCCGACCGGCTGCTCGGGGCAGCCGAGGTGGACATCAGGCACGGCATCCTCCTCACCGACGGGCGCAACGAGCACGAAGCGCCGGAGGATCTGCTGGCCGCTCTGGATTCCTGTGCGGGCCGGTTCACCTGTGACGCGAGAGGTGTCGGCACCGACTGGGAGGTGAAAGAAGTCACAGCGATCGCCTCCGCCCTGCTCGGCACGGCGGACATCGTCGCCGATCCGGCCGGCCTCGCCGCGGACTTCACACAGATGATGGAGAACGCGATGGGCAAGGAAGTCGCGGATGTGGCGCTGCGGCTCTGGACACCCGTCGGCGTCGAGATCGTGTTCGTCAAGCAGGTGGCGCCCACGGTCGCCGAACTGACCGGCCGCCGCACCGAGGCGGGGCCGCGCACCGGCGACTATCCGACCGGCTCCTGGGGCGACGAATCCCGGGACTACCACGTATGTGTGAGGGTTCCGGAGGCCGGGATCGGCCAGGAGATGCTGGCGGCCCGGGCCTCGCTGATCCTGCCGCCCCCGTCGGACGGCGGCGCCCCGCAGACCCTTTCCCAGGGCCTCGTACGGGCCGTGTGGACGGACGACATGGCCGCGTCCACCTCGATCAACCCGCAGGTGGCGCACTACACAGGACAGGCGGAACTGGCACAAGTCATCCAACAGGGACTGGATGCGCGTAAATCTGGAGACTTCGACGGCGCGACGGCGAAACTGGGCCGTGCGGTGCAGCTCGCGTCAGCCTCCGGAAATGCGGATACTGCGAAACTGCTTTCGAAGGTGGTCGATGTCGTCGACGCGGCGACGGGTACTGTGCGACTGAAGGCGAGGGTCGCGGAAGCGGACGAGATGACGCTCGAAACGCGCTCGACCAAGACAGTTCGCGTCAAGAAATAGCCGCCCCGGGCCACCGGACGGCGCACCGACAAGCATGACGGCCTCCGGGCCGGACGAGGAGAGGGGGAAGCGCCGACATGCCGACCTGCCCGAACGGACACCAGTCGGGTTCCGAAGACTGGTGCGAGGTCTGCGGACATCGCATGGCAGGGACGGGCGCGCCCGCGGGCGCGGTCCCGCCGTCGCCTCCTCCGCCGCCCGGTTACAGCTACCCGCAGCCGCCCGGCGCCGGGCGGCCGACCGCACAGGCCGAGCTCTGCCCGCAGTGCCGCACCCCGCGTGAGGCGAATGCGCCGTACTGCGAGGAATGCCGCTGGAACTTCCGCACGAACACGGCTACGTCGTACACCCCACTGGCGCCGCAGGGCGGCGCGGGTGGCCCGGCGCCCGGCCTGAACCTGCCGCCCGGCTTCCAGGCGCAGCAGGGCCCACCACCGCAGCAGCAGAGCCCGCAGCAGCATGACCCGTTCGAGTACCAGAGCTCCCGGCCCTCGCAGATGAACCGGCCGGCCGAGCCGCTCGCGCCCGAGCAGTCAGGCCGCCCTGGGCCGCCGCCGCCCCCGTTCTCCTTCCAGCAGGGGCCGCCGCCGCCTCCGCCGTCGTTCCAGCAGCAGTCACCGTCGCCGTTCGAGCCGCAGGGACAGCAGCCGGACCGACAGGCTCCTGGGCAGCAGGGCCCGCCGCCGCCGTTCGAGCCGCAGCGGCAGGGGCCGCCTCCGCCGTCGTTCCAGCAGCAGTCCGCGCCGCCCGCGCCTCAGCGGCCGCAGACGCCACAGACCGGCGGGGACGACGACTGGATGCTGCCGCCGCCCTCCTCGCAGCAGCAGCCTCCGCAGGCCTTCCAGCAGGGCCCGCAGACGCCTCAGGCACCGCAGTCCTCGCAGGCACCGCAGCGGTTCCCCGGCCAGGGTCCCGTCCAGGCCGGACGGGACGAGACGCCTGGCAGCTGGAAGGCCGTCATCGCCCCGGACCGCGACTACTTCCTGGCGATGATGCAGCGCAGCGGCCCCGAGGCGACCGGGCTCAACCTGCCCGCGTACTCCCCGGAGCAGCACCTGTCGCTCACCGGCAGCCAGATCACCATCGGCCGCCGCCGGCACAGCACCGGTGAGTCCCCCGACATCGATCTCGCAGTACCGCCGGAGGACCCGGGTGTCTCGCACCAGCACGCCGTGCTGGTGCAGCAGCCGGACGGCAGTTGGGCCGTGGTCGACCAGAACTCCACCAACGGCACCACGCTCAACGGCGCCGAGGACCCGATCCAGCCCTATGTCCCCGTCCCGCTCCAGGACGGCGACCAGGTGCATGTCGGTGCCTGGACGACCATCACGGTCCGCCGCGACTGAGTCAGGCGGGACCCGGGAGCGTACGTTTCGGACCGGGGTCCTAGGACCCCGGTCCTCGGCCGGTGCGTCTGCGACGATGGACGGGTGACAGAGATTCCGCGCGACACGCTGCAGGAGCAGACCTTCTACGAGCAGGCCGGCGGCGAGAAGACCTTCCGGCGCCTGGTCCACCGCTTCTACCAGGGCGTCGCGGACGACCCGCTGCTGCGGCCGATGTACCCGGAGGCGGACCTCGGCCCCGCCGAGGAACGGTTCGCGCTGTTCCTGATGCAGTACTGGGGCGGTCCGCGCACCTACAGCGACCAGCGGGGGCATCCCCGGCTGCGCATGCGGCACGCCCCTTTCCAGGTGGACAGGGCGGCGCACGACGCCTGGCTCGGCCACATGCGGGTGGCCCTCGACGAGCTCGGGCTTCCCCCGGAGCAGGAGCGGCAGTTGTGGGACTACCTCACCTACGCCGCCGCCTCGATGATCAACACGGCCGACTGAGCCCATGTACGCACATCTGCCGCATAACGTCCATGGTCCCGTTCTGACCTCATCGAGCCGAACACCACGTTCACCACCGATGCGGAGTTCGCGGCCGGCGACGCGAAGGGGCTTCCCCTGCCGGAGACGGAGCGCCGGGTGATGCTGGAGCAGGACCACATCGGGGTGTGGCCGGACGCACCCGCGGAGTGACCCCGGGGGTGGGCCTGGGGGGCCTGGGGTCGGACCTGGAGCCGAACCTGAGGTCGGACCTGGGTTCAGACCGTTCCGACCGTCACGGCGAGCGTGCCGAGGCCGCCGCCCGCGCCCCGCAGGGCGATCGAGCCGAAGGGGGTACGCAGCCGCAGCCAGGGGCCGGCCGTGAGCAGCGCGACGGGGAAGTCGGGTGCCGGGCGCAGGAAGCCGAGGGACTGGGCGGCGTGCACGGCGCGCAGCGGAAGCTCGGTGTCCCCGACCGTCCGGGACCAGATGTCGCGGCCGATCAGGTCGCGTTCCGCCCGCGTACGCCGGTCCTCGGGCAGCGCCGCGTCGCGGGTCCGGAATTCGGCCACGGCGTGGGTGAGTTGTGTGCGCAGGTCGACGGGCCCCGGTAGTCCGGGGCGCTCCTGCCAGCCGCCGCGCGGCGGCAGCATGCCTGCCCACGGTGGCCCCGTGACGGGCACCGGCAGGGCGCTCAGGCCGGCCGCTTCGTCGGCCCCGTCCGTGCTCAGCGCTTCGAGGAGTTCACCGGCCGAGACCGTGACGTCGAAGTCATGGGCCCCGGCCAGCCGGACCGTGCGGATCGCGAGGACCTCGAACGACGGCGGCCGGCCGAAGACGGCCAGCGCGCCGCCGCCCGCCTGGAGGCGGACGGCCGCGGCCCGGTCGTAGTGGAGCAGCCGGCCGAGGAAGGCGGCGAGATCCGCCGCCTCCCTCGCGTCGGCGAACCGCAGCGACCGTACTGGCACTGTCATGCGACGGCGGGCTCCTGGTCCAGATACTCCTGCAGGAAGAGTTTCTCCTCGGCGGTGATCCGCCGGGGCCGCTCCTCCGCCAGGTTGTAAGGCACGACGACCGTCGACGCCCTCACGTAGACCTGCTCGGGGTCCTTGACCTCGTACGCGATCGTCAGCGACGCGGCACTTATCTTCGTGACCCAGGACTCGACGGTCACCGGCGCGTGCCGGTGGACCAGCGGGCGCACGTAGTCGATCTCGTGCCGGGCCACGACGGACCCGCCGGAGAAGGACGGCGAACCGTCCCCCGGCGCCAGCCGGAACATGAAGTCGATGCGCGCCTCCTCCAGGTAGCGGAGGAAGACCACGTTGTTCACGTGGCCGAAGGCATCCATGTCCGACCAGCGCAGCGGGCAGCTGTAGATGTGACGGGCCAAGTCGATCAGCCTCGCGTGAGCTTCTTGTACGTGGCGCGGTGCGGGCGGGTCGCGTCCGCACCCAGGCGCTCCACCTTGTTCTTCTCGTACGACTCGAAGTTGCCCTCGAACCAGTACCACTTGGAGTCGCCCTCGTACGCCAGGATGTGCGTGGCGACGCGGTCCAGGAACCAGCGGTCGTGGGAGATGACCACAGCGGCTCCGGGGAACTCCAGCAGCGCGTTCTCGAGCGAGGACAGGGTCTCGACGTCGAGGTCGTTGGTGGGCTCGTCGAGGAGCAGCAGGTTGCCGCCCTCCTTGAGCGTCAGCGCCAGGTTCAGACGGTTGCGCTCACCACCGGAGAGGACACCGGCCGGCTTCTGCTGGTCCGGGCCCTTGAAGCCGAACGCGGAGACGTACGCCCGCGAGGGCATCTCGACCTGGCCGACGTTGATGTAGTCCAGCTCGTCCGACACGACGGCCCAGAGGGTCTTCTTCGGATCGATGTTGGCGCGGGACTGGTCGACGTAGGAGATCTTGACCGTGTCGCCGACCTTGATGGCGCCGGAGTCCGGCGTCTCCAGGCCCTGGATCATCTTGAACAGCGTGGTCTTGCCCGCGCCGTTCGGACCGATGATGCCGACGATGCCGTTGCGCGGCAGCGTGAACGACAGGTCGTCGATGAGGACCTTGTCGCCGAAGGCCTTGGAGAGGTTCTCGACCTCGACGACGATGGAACCGAGCCGCGGGCCCGGCGGGATCTGGATCTCCTCGAAGTCCAGCTTCCGCATCTTGTCCGCCTCGGCCGCCATCTCCTCGTAACGGGCGAGACGTGCCTTGGACTTGGTCTGGCGGCCCTTGGCGTTGGAGCGGACCCACTCCAGCTCTTCCTTGAGCCGCTTCTGGCGCTTCTCGTCCTTGCGGCCCTCGACCTTGAGGCGGGTGGCCTTCTTCTCCAGGTACGTGGAGTAGTTGCCCTCGTAGGGGAGAGCGCGGCCGCGGTCGAGCTCGAGGATCCACTCGGCGACGTTGTTCAGGAAGTACCGGTCGTGCGTCACGGCGACGACGGCGCCCGCGTACTTCGAGAGGTGCTGCTCCAGCCAGTTCACCGACTCGGCGTCGAGGTGGTTGGTGGGCTCGTCGAGGAGGAGCAGGTCCGGGGCCTCGATCAGCAGCTTGCAGAGCGCCACACGGCGCTTCTCGCCACCGGAGAGAGTGGTCACGGGCCAGTCGCCGGGCGGGCAGCCCAGGGCGTCCATGGCCTGCTCCAGCTGGGCGTCCAGGTCCCACGCGTTGGCGTGGTCCAGGTCCTCCTGGAGCTTGCCCATCTCGTCCATGAGCGCGTCGGAGTAATCCGTCGCCATGAGCTCGGCGACCTCGTTGAAGCGCGTGAGCTTGCCCATGATCTCGGCTGCGCCGTCCTGCACGTTCTCCAGGACGGTCTTGCTCTCGTCGAGCTTCGGCTCCTGCATGAGGATGCCGACGCTGAATCCGGGCGAGATGAACGCGTCGCCGTTGGACGGCTGCTCCAGGCCCGCCATGATCTTCAGCACCGTGGACTTGCCGGCGCCGTTGGGCCCCACGACACCGATCTTCGCGCCGGGCAGGAAGTTCAGATTGACGTCATCGAGAATCACCTTGTCGCCGTGCGCTTTGCGCGTCTTGCGCATGGTGTAGATGTACTCAGCCAAGAGAAACCGTCCGGCAGCAATAGAGGTGTGGGCAGATACACCCATCTTGCCTGACGTCAGCACCCTGACGGAAACCCGTCCGGTCCCCGGTACGTTCCCGGGTACCTGAAGAGCCCGGCACGGAGGTCCGTACCGGGCTCTTCACGACTCTTCACCGGCGCGCGTATCCGCTGCGCCTGCGCTCAGTCACTCACCGCTGCCCTGCGGCTTCTTCCGGCGGAGCAGGAAGACCGCGCCGCCACCGAGGACGACGAGGGCGATGGCGACACCCGCGATGACGGGGGTGGCGCTGGAGCCGCCGGTCGCGGCGAGGTCGCCCTCCGCGCCGGTCGAGCTGGTGCCGGTCTGGGCGGGCACGGGCTCGGCACCGCTCTGGGTGCCGATGTCGTCACCCGAGGCGGGGGCACCGGCGGTCGCGCAGTCCAGGACGCCCTTGAAGGTTTCGCTGAAGCCGCCGGGGCCGGTGATCGTGAAGTCGTACGCCTGGTCCTCGGCGACCGGGATCGTCACCGTGCGGGTCTCGCCCGCCGCGATGGTGTGCTCGGCGCCGACCAGCTCGAAGGTGAACGCCTCGTCGCCCTTGTTGCTCGCCGTGATGTCCACACCGCCCTTGGCGCAGTTCTTCCGCGCGGTGAGCGCGGGGACCGCCCCCTTCTCGGCCCAGGTGGCGCTGGCCGTCGCCGTGACCGTGGACTCGCTGGAGCCGGCGAGGATCATGGTCTGGCTCTTGGTCAGCCCGGCGAAGACCCTGCCGACGGGCACGGACGTGGTGGCCTGGACGGCCAGCGAGGCGGAGCCGTCCGCGGCGTCCTCGGGGATGTCGAAGTAGAGGCCGGTACCGTCGGCCGCCTCGGTGACGGGCTTGCCGTCCTTGTCGGTGATCTTGACCCCGCTCGCGGCGGCGTCGGCAGGCGGGGTCACGGAGACCTGACCCGCATCGGTACGGACAGTGACCGGGCCGACCCGCTCCCCGGCCTTGCCGGAGACCGCTGCGGGCTCCAGCGCCACGGAGGCCTTCGGCTCCGCGACGCTCTCCGCCTTCTTCTCGAGCCAGTCGGCCAGCTTCTCCGCGTGCTCGTCCTTGGCCTCGATATCGGCCTTGTCCGAGAAGCGCCAGATGGCGACCTGGGTGCCCGCAGCCGCCGTCTTCGCGGTGAGCGGCCCGGTGCCGGCCTCGTCGGCGAGCTCCGCGAGGTCGTCGACCTGCGGGTAGGAGTGCTGCAGGATCCAGCGGATCTTGCCTGCGTCCTCATTGGCTCCGAGCGAGGTCTGGTCCCACGGGGTCTCCAGGTACTTCGCCCGGTCCTGTGTGGGGTTGTGGATGTCGATGCAGTACGTCTTCAGCTGGCCACCGCCGTCGACATCCAGCTCGAACAGGCCGGCGGGAAGTTCCTGCGTCGTGCCCGCCTTGCCGTCCTCACCGCCGGTGCGCAGCACGGCGCTGTCGTAGGTCTTCAGCCCGTCCAGTACGGCGGTCGCCCCGCCCTGGTGCTGACCCGTCTCGTCCGCGGCTGCGGCCGTCGCACCTACGAGGCTTCCCGCGGTGACCAGCCCGGCGGCCAGCATCGCGGCCGCCGCTCTGACGAGGCCGCGGCCCCGCCCGGCCCCGACAGGCTCCTGGCCGTGCCGCCACCCGCTCCCGCTCCGGCTCCCTGTGGAGCCCTCCGTCGCCGCCGTCGACGACGAAGTGAATGCTGAAGACGCAGAAAACACAGAATTCCCCTCCGGGCGAGGTCCTCACGCATGACGCGCGTGTGGAAGGGGCCTCGCCAGCAAACTCAAGTGCCGCATGAGTACGGGGGAATCGTAAGGAGCGGGCGAAGAGGAATCCCCCGTCATGCCGTCAGATAAGCATTCCGACTCGTAATCGTTATGGGTCTGTTCGGCGCGCCTCCTCTGCTTCAGGACATCGATGCCATTTTGGTGGCCGGTTTCTGACGATGCGTAGGCGCCGTCAGGGCGGGGTCGCCCTTGACCACCCGCCGGAACGCGGCCGTCCCCCTCGTCAGATCGTGTCCCACGGCCATGGCCTCGATGTCCACGGAGGTCCTCCACACCCCGTCCTTCTCCTCCTCTCGCACTTTCAGGCGGCCGTGCACGACGAGCGGCTCCCCGACCGAGACAGAACCGGACAGATTCGCGGCGAGCGTCCGCCGTGCCCACACCGTGTAGAAACCGGTGCGACCGTCCGTCCAGATCTGCTGCTCCCGGTCCCACCGCCGGGGCGTCACCGCCAGGCGGAATCGCGCCGTCGGTCCTGTCGCCGTCTCCCGGAAGTCCACCGCGGTCGCGGCGTTTCCCACGAGCGTCACCAAGGTCTCGTTCATTTCGTGTCCCCCGATTCCCTTGCCACATTCCGTCCGCTTTCCGTCCCGCTGTCCGCCCTGCGCCGATGCGGTGCGATGACGTGCGATCCGGTCGTCCGTCCGATCCGTTACGAACCATGCTGGATGGAAACCAGAAGTCCTGTAAGGCCTGTGGATTACCCGCCGGTTGTGGAGAACTCCGTCACCGCCACATACCGCTCCCGCACCTCGCGGTAGCGCGCCAGTTCCGCCGCCACCGGGTCGAGGACCCTGGCCCTGCCGCAGCCGGCCGCGGCCTCGCGGAGCCGTCGTTCCGCCTCCTGCCCGTACCGGCGCGCGGGCCCCCGTGCCGCGGCCGCGCACGACCACTCGACGAGCGGCCCGCCGACCACTCCGGCCAGCATGAGCAGGGCCGGGACGAGCAGGCCGGGATCGAGCACGCCCACGATCTGGCCGAGCAGCCACAGCCCCCCGAAGATCTGGAGCAGCGTCATCGAGGCCTGCGCGAGCACCGCCGCGGGCCACCAGGCCGGGCGCGGCGGCCTGCTGCCACGGGCGCCCGGAGCTCCCGCGCCGGGAGCGCCGCCGGGTGCGCGCGCGAAACCGCCCGGGCGCGCCGCAGCGGACCCCGTGTCCGCGCTCCCGCCCCTCCCGCGGGACCGGCCGCCGGCTCCCGCCTGCGCGTTCCGTGCCAGGTCGTCCAGTGCTTCCGGCAGCCCGTTCGCCCCGTTCACCGCAGCCTCGCGCACCGCCTGCGCCCACGGTGCGGGCAGCCCGTCCACCGCCTCGTCCGCCAGCGTCCGCACGGCCTGCTCCACCCGCTGCCGGGCGGTGAGCTCCTCCTCCTCCGGCAGCGCGAGCACCTGCGCCATCAGGTCGAGGCCGCCCAGCTGCCGGGTGGACTCGTACCAGCGCCACAGCCGCAGCCAGGGCGTCCCGCAGGCCCGCCCCGCGTTCCTGCGCCACTCGCGTTCCGCCGCCTGTCCCGCCGCCCCCGCGCCCACGGCGTCCGCGAGCCGGTCGGTGAACTCCTCGCGGGCCCGCTCGCCGAGCCCCGGCCACCCCTCGGCGACGTACACCGGCCGGAGCCGCACGGCGGCCGCGTCCACATCGGCGGACAGCCTGCGCGCTGCCGCCGTACGGGCCTGGACGAACCTGCCGAGCAGCTCGCGCAGGTCATTCACCCCGGCCCCGGTGAGCGCGGACAGGGGCATGACCGTAACGCCCGGCTCGCCGTGTTCCCCCACCGGCATCCCGTCCTCGTCGAGCAGCCGGCGCAGATCGTCCAGGACCAGGTCGGCGGCCTCGCCGGGGAGCCGGTCGATCTGGTTGAGCACGACGAAGGAGATCTCGGCATGCCCCGCGAGCGGCCGCAGATAGCGTTCGTGCAGCGCCGCGTCGGCGTACTTCTCCGGGTCGACGACCCAGATCACCGCGTCGACCAGGGCCAGCACCCGGTCCACCTGTTCCCGGTGGCCGGTCGCCGCCGAGTCGTGGTCGGGCAGATCCACCAGGACGAGGCCCTGCAGCGCCTCGTCGACGGCCGTGCAGCCCTGCACCGGCCTGCGCCGCAGCCGGCCCGGGACGGCCAGCCGGTCGAGCAGCCCGGCGGCGCCGTCGGTCCAGCTGCAGGCGATCGGCGCCGAGGTGGTCGGCCTGCGCAGCCCGGTGTCGGAGATCTGGACGCCCGCCAGCGCGTTGAAGAGGGTGGACTTCCCGCTGCCGGTGGCCCCCGCGATGGCGACGACCGTGTGCCGGGAGGAGAGCCGCTGACGGGCCGACGCCTCGTCGAGCACCCGCCCCGCCTCGGCGAGCGTGTCCCCGTCGAGGCGAGCGCGGGAGAGCCCGACCAGTTCACGGAGGGCGTCCAGCCGGGGGCGCAGGGGGCTGCCGGGCAGTCCGTACGCCTCGACCTGAGGCTCCGGGTCGTCCGGGTCCTCCCGGAGAGCCCGCTCCTCGGCGATCTCCTGTGCCGCCTCGGCGGCCCGCCGCGCGATGAGCCCGTCGTCCCAGCGCCGCCCGCCCTCCCCCGCACCGTCGTGCTCCGGTCCCTGTCCGTGGTCCCGGTCCTGGTCAGTGACGGCAGTCATCGCTGCCACCTCTCCTTCTGCAGTACGGACAGCGCGGCGATGAGTTCGGCCTGCGGCTCGGGGGCGACTTCAAGTGCGTCCAGCGGCGCGAGCCGGCGGTCGCGCTCGCCGTGCATGACCTGGTCCAGGCAGTCGGTGAGCAGTGCCCCGCCCTTGTCGCGTAGACGCAGCGCCCCCTGGGCCCCGATGCGTTCGGCGAGCTGCTCCCCGGCTCCCCTGGCGCGCCGCCCGCCGAGGAGTGCGGCGGCCAGCAGTGCCGCCACCGTCTCGGCGTCGGGCGCGGCGTTGCGTTCGAGCAGCCGCGCCTCCTCCTCGGCCAGTTCCTCCAGGACCCGCCGCCAGCGCCGTACGGCCATGCCGATCCGGCCCTGGATGTCTTCTGCGGGTCCCCATCCGCCCGCCTCCCGGCCGGCGTCCTCGAACCGGAAGATCCCGGCAGCGGGCTCGCGCTGCCAGGTCGCACGAATCTGCTCGTCGGAGGCCGCCACGGCGCACTGCAACAGGGCCACCAGGCTCTCCACCAGTGCGTCCAGCAGCTCCCCCGCGGTGCTGTAGAGCGGATATCCGCGCCACCGGGTGCGGGCGCCGCCGGCGAGCACGGCACCGTTCTGGAGCCTCCGCCGCACGCGCGACAGCCCCTTCCCGTACGCCTCCTCGACCCCACCGGTCAGCCGCACGGCCGCGGCGTACTGCGCGGCCACCGCCCCGGCCAGCTCGGGCACCCGTACGCTGAGCGAGTCGATGACCCCGGACGCCGTACGCCCCACGGCCTGCTGACGGGCCGCCGGGTCCAGCGCCCGGTGGGTGAGCCAGGCTCGGAGGGGGGCGACGGCGGTGGTGGGCAGCAGCCCCGTGCCGCCGCCCGTGGACTCGGGCAGCTCCGGAATGGTGAAGCGCGGGATCTCTCCCAGGCCGGCCCGGGTGAGCAGGGCGGCGTACTGCCGGGACACCTCGGCGATCACCTGGTGAGGCACCCGGTCCAGGACGGTGACCAAGGAGGCGTCGTACTCCTTTGCGGTACGCAGCAGATGCCACGGTACGGCGTCCGCGTACCGGGACGCGGTGGTCACCATGACCCAGACATCGGCGGCGCAGATGAGTTCGGCGGCCAGGAGCCGGTTGCGCACGACGAGCGAGTCGATGTCGGGGGCGTCCAGGAGCGCGAGCCCCCGGGGCAGGGTCGCCGCGGTCTCCACACGCACCACGGTGTCGTCGCCCCCCTCGGCCCCGAGGTGGTCGAGCCCGTCCGGGTCCCGGGCCTGCCCCGGGGGCAGCCACACCCGGGTCAGCTGCGGCAGCACCCGTACCCCGGCGAACCAGTGGTGGTCGTCCGGGTGGCAGACAAGTACAGGCGTCCGTGTGGTCGGGCGCAGCACACCGGCCTCACTGACCCGGCATCCCACCAGCGAGTTGACGAGCGTCGACTTGCCCGCGCCGGTGGATCCCCCGATCACCGCGAGCAGCGGTGCCTCGGGGTCCTTCAGGCGGGGTACGAGGTAGTCGTCGAGCTGGGCGAGCAGTTCGGTCCGCGCCTGCCGGGCGCGCGGGGCGCCCGGCAGCGGAAGTGGAAGACGCACGGCAGCGACACGGTCGCGCAGGGCGGAAAGTGCGTCGATGAGCTGGGGCCGTACATCCATGGTCACCACATGGGAAGAATGCCCAATTTTGACGTCTTTTTGAAGCGTATAGGCCCCCTCTGCGCGGCGGATCCGCCCGGGGGACAGAGGGGACGAGTGGGGCGCAGGCATAACGAGTGCACAACACCCGGGCCGCGAGGCGCGAAAAGCGATGCATGAATCGCACCCACCTGCGATTATCGGTTCGCTTCACTGAACCTCCACATCGTGCCACGCAGGTGAAGCAACCAGGACGAGGTGATCTGAGCCCTATCCTTGTCCCGGAAACGTCGCGGATGGCTTGAACCAGGCCCTCCGAGGCACCAGGCCGACACCCGGCCCCCGTAGCTCAGTGGATAGAGCAGGCGCCTTCTAAGCGCTTGGCCGCAGGTTCGAGTCCTGCCGGGGGCACACGTTTATGCAGGTCAGAGGCGGTTAAAATCGCTGCCCATCAGGCGACGAGCTGGGCGAGTATCAGCACGCGGCTGAGCTCGGAGGAGCTGGTACGCCTCCTCGAGCCGGTGCGCTTCGAGCGCGAGGCCCGCTACTGGGACGGGGTCGCCGCCAGCGCCAACGCCGTCGGCACCCTCAACTTCGGCGGCGGCGCCAAGGACTCCGGCGGCCGGGTGGCCGACGCGATCCTCGGCCCGGACACGGACCACGGCCGTCGCATCCGGGGCTGGTAACGGAATGACGTCCGCACCGGGCTGCAGCAGCTCCCGGTGCACCGCCGTGAATCCTGAAGCCCACCTTGGCTGGGCGGCTCAGCCGACTTGTGGCCCTCAGCCCACGCCCATCCCACGCGAGACCGGAGGACAGAGTGAACGCACTCGAAATGCGTGAAGTGGAAGATCTGCTCAGGGATCTCATCAGGTCCGCTGGACTCGACTGGCTGATCGATGAACTTGACGAGGCCATCGCCACGGGCGTCGCGGAGGAGAAGCTCCTTCAGCGCCGCCGCGGCACGCACACCGAGGAGTACGAAGCGCTCGCCATCGCGGATATGGGCCCGGACACTTTTCACAGGTCCCTCAAACGCGGGGCGTCCGTAGTGGTAACCACCCGCCCCATGACCGCCCGCGAGCGTACGGAACTGCATCTCGACGCGCTGCGCCGGCTGTTCCTGGAACTGCCCGAGATCGAAGCGGAAACCCTCAAGATCGTGAACGCTGAGGATGATCTGCACCGCGCACCCGTGCGCGGCGTCCGGTTCGTCCCCGACGAGGAACTCAGCGGGCGCCGCGATCAGACCCATGAAGTCGCCGCCCGCCTTCCCGAGGACACCCGCGCACACCTTCAGAACCTGTTCCGCGAAGCACGCGAGGAGATCAGCCGATGAGCGCCGTCAACACCCTGCTGCACGAGATTCAGACCCTGCTCGCCGGCCCCGGGGTCTCCTACACCTCCGCATCTCAGCCCTGGGACGTCTATGAGGGGTACCTCTTCTCCCTGGCAACCTCCACCGCGAGCAGCCTGGGAGCCTCCGTCCGCTACAGGGATGTCGACGGGAACGCCGTCAACAATCTGGTGTTCCGCACCAGCCCCGGCCAGCTGTACAGCACCACACACCCGTACACCCACGCCGTGGTGGAATTCCACCGCGCCCCGGCTTTGGAGGTTCACCTCGGCGTCCAGGTCCAGGGCAACTCCGGCGTGCTGCACGAGTGCGACGTCCTGATCCTGCCCGCCGACGAGGCGGCGCTCTCACGGCAGATCCGGATGGCACCGCGGGGCAACAAATGCCTGTTGGCCATCGAGTGCAAGTACTACACCGCCAGCCGGGTCGGCATCGGCCACGCGCGCAATTTCGAGGGGCTGCACGCCGACCTGCGGACCACCCGCAACCTGTTCGTGTCCAACACGGGAGCATCGAGCGTGGTCAAGTACCTGTCCGCCCGCAAGCGCGGATACGAGCGGGAAGTCGTGCCGGCCAACGTCAACACCGTCGGCTACACCCGTGGGCAGATCCGCGAGGCGTTCAAGATCTACCTCGGCAAGACCGCTCCGTCCACGGTGATCTAATTCGGACCACCCGCTTGACTAGATGACACAATTATCATGTCGTGAAGACATGCTGTATGCGATTCCCTCCCTGACTGCCGACGACCTGCAGGCCCTCGATGAGATCGAGAGCATGCGCCGCTCCCTGCGCCACATGCTCCGGGCGACCCCTCGCTGGACCCGCCAGCTGCGCCGTAACCTCACCGCCCGCGCGATTGCCGGATCGAACACCATCGAGGGGTATGCGGCGACGGTCGACGACGTGGAAGCTCTCATGTCTGGCGAGGAGCCTCTGGAGACCGGGGAGAAGACGCGTGCCGAATTGGAGGGCTACCAGCGCGGCATGACCTACATCCAGGCCCTCGCCGACGCCGGAGATGGCTTCCGCTACGACGCCGGCCTGCTCAACGGCCTGCACTTCATGCTTCAGGGCCACCACCTCGACGAACGCCCCGGCCGCTGGCGCGACGGACCCGTCTACGTCACCAGCCCCGACGACCCCCTGGTCCCCGCCTACACCGCACCGGACCAGGCGGACGTTCCCGCTCTTATGGCGAAGTTCATCGACTGGCTCAACGAGGGCGATCTCGACATCCCCGTCCACGTCCGCGCTTCCATGGCCCACCTCAACCTCGTCAAGATCCACCCGTGGAAAGACGGCAACGGACGTATGTCCCGCGCCCTGTCCACTCTGGTGTTCTCCCGCGAGGCCCTTATGCCGCCCGAATTCTCCTCCATCGAGGAATGGCTCGGCCGGGGACAGAACACCTACGCCTACTACCAGATCCTGGAGGAGGTGGGCGGCCCGCACTGGAGCCCCGAGCGGGACACCCGCCCATGGATCCGGTTCTGCCTGACCGCCCACCATCGCCAGGCCCAGCAGGCCCAGCGCCGCTTCGACGTCATGTCGCGGGCCTGGACCCGCCTGGTCGAAGGCGTCGAGGCCGCCGGTTTGGACGAGCGGGTGGTCTACGCCCTGCTGCCCGCCTTCTCGGACGCGAAGGTGCGCCGCACCGTCTACCAGCAGGACGCCGACCTCAGCGACCAGCAAGCCATCCGCGACATCCGGGAACTCGTCGCCCGCGGCTGGCTCATCCCCCAGGGCAAGGCCCGCGCCCGGTACTACGCCCCGGGCCCGCTCATGGATCCGGTCCGGGACGAGGTCCGCCAGTCCATGGAGCCGTACACGGACCCCTACCGGCATCGGCGCTGACCTGCCCGCTCTCCCTCCAGCCTGCCAGCGAACCTGCTGGTCAGGGACGTTTGCAGCCGCATTGTCAGTGGCGCCCTTTACCGTGTATGCGTGGGTATGGAGCGACCCGAGAAGACTGCGGGCATTTGAGGGCGGGGTACATGGAGTTCGACAAGGTCTTCGTCGAGCAGGGAATCCGTTCGATCTAAGGTGTGGAGTTGGCTGACCGACTGGATGATGAGCTGTACGCGCTGAACGAACGGCTCGGAGCGCAGGCGTTTCCCAAGTCCGCGAAGGCGTACCTGGACGACTGGTCGGCCACGCAGGCGGGCTGGCGCGCAAGTACTATCCGCCGGATTCGGACGAACCGCATTACGACGCGACATCCGCCGTGGAGAGGGCCGTCGCGTGGGTCCGCTCCCTGGAGGCCTGTTCCTTCATCGGCACGGAGTCGCGCCTCAACACCGTCTTCGAGCTGCTGCGGCAGATGAAGTTCGGGGCCGAGAGCAATCCAGAAGCGCGGCTCGATGAGCTGAAGCGCCGACGCCTGGAGCTCGATGAGGAGATCGCACGTGTCGAGCACGGCGAGGTGTCCGTACTCGACCGCGCGGGGCTGAGAGATCGGTACCAGCAGGTGACCGCGACCGCGCACGAGCTGCTGGCCGACTTCCGTGAGGTCGAGGCGAACTTTCGGGATCTGGACCGGGACCTGCGCCAGCGTATCGCTGTGTGGGACGGAGCCAAGGGCGAGCTGCTCGACGATGTGCTGGGCAGCCGGGAAAGCATCTCCAAGTCGGACCAGGGCCGCAGCTTCCAAGCGTTCTACGACTTCCTGCTGTCCTACCGGCGCCAAGAGGAACTGAAGCAGTCGCTGGCCGAGGTCGAGGCCACGGACGCGATCGATGAGCCGGATTCGCGGATGCGGCGCATGCCCCACGCCTGGCTGGACGCCGCCGAACGCACCCAGGCAACGGTACGGCAGCTGTCCGAACAGTTGCGTCGGTTCCTCGATGACCGCATCTGGTCGGAGGACCGGCGCGTCATGGAATTGATGAGCGGCATCGAAGCCCGCGCCGCCAGCCTGCGAGACATACCCGTCGACCTGGTCACGGAGATCGACGCCATGGCCCCGACCGTCACGCTGCCGATGGAACGCCCGCTCTACACACCAGTTACCCGGACCCCGATCGACAGCACTGACATCCAGGCCGGAGACGAGGAGTTCGCTGCCTCCGCGTTGTACGAAGCCGTCTACGTTGACCCGGCCCGGATCCCGACGCAAATCAGCCCTCGCGACGACGTACGCACTTCGGCTCCGCACCTTCCCGGGTTCCGGCTCGACCGCCTGGAGGTCTACAACTGGGGGCACGTTCAACCAACGTAAGCACCGGACCGGCCCCGTAGGAGCACGAGGGCGGTCCGGCGCTGTCCGGTTACCGGCCGAGCCCGCCTTGCCGAGACCGGTCCTGGTGCCGCCCCGAGGTCGTGGCGTGTGGAGCGTGATGCCGTGCTGCGGCTCTGCGACGCCAGTCCCCGGCCGGCAGTGCGGGCGCCGGCGTCTTTCGCGCGGCGCCGGGCCGGGGCTGGCCCGCCGCGCAGCGGGCGGTGCGCGTCTTGCTGTGCTGGCGTGCGGCGGTCGCCGCGCCGATCGAACCGCCCACCAGCGCGGACGCGACGACGACACCGACCGTGGATCCTGGGCCCCTCGGACCAGCGTGGCGCAACCATCTCTGGATTCGAGTCCAGCGGCGATCCCGTCAAAGTTGGTCCGAGTCAGGGGATGTCGATCTCCGTGCACGCAGGCCCGTGCTGCGTCCTGGCATCGCAGTTCCCCGACTCGGACTCATCGGGGTTGGCGGCCGAAATCGAGACCGCTGACGTTCCGGCCGGAGGCGAGAGCGGGATGTCGATCTGCTGCGCGATCTTCCCCTCTTCGTCAGGCCTGAGCACACTCCAGTAGAGGTCTCTCCCTTCCTCGGAGGGATTCACAGGGCTTACGGACACCTCGATGCGCGACCACTTCTGGACACCGTCGGCGCGCACACCGAAGCGCAGCCGCAAGAGCGAGCGAGGTCCGACGAGTCTGACGTCGGTGATGGTCGGGCGGCCGTTGCCGCCTGCGGCCTGGGCGGCGCCGACCACGGCAATGCTCAGGGATGCCATATAGAAGATGACGCCGAGGACGAGCACGCCCGTTTTCCACAGGACCCCGCGTTCTGTGGGGCGGATGAGCAGGGCGGCGATGCTGCAGACGATGGAGATGATGGCGCAGAGGGCGGCCACGTAGATCGGCCACGATCTGTTGTTGAGGGCGACGAACACGAACTTGCTGTTGAGCCCCAAGGTGGTCATGACGCCGGCCACCGCCACAAGGGCGCCGGCCAAAATCTTGGCCACGTCGTCCAGACGCTTTCCCAGAGCGGACTGAATCTCTCCGATGACCGAGGGCGGGAATTCCGTCGGTTTCGAAGGGTCTTTCGCACCGCCCATTGCGCGTTTCCCGATCGTTGAGCCCTGCCGAGCAGGACAACTGCTGGACAATGTCAGATTCGCATCCGGTCCGGATCCGGCCTGGGATTGCGGCTGCGGGAAGCCGGGCCGTCGGGGATGTTCCCCCTGTCGGCCCCGCCCTGCGGGCCGGACGTGCTCACGTGGGGACAGGCCGAGGCTACGGCCGTCCGTAGTGCGTCCGGCCAGGTGCTCCCCGCCGGGTGATGGCTCCCGACGCTCGGTAAGCGCGGGGCAGGAGCGCTCCCCACGTACGTCGCCACCGACCACGCCCACTGCGCGTCAGTCAACGACACACCCAGACCACCGATCAGATGATCCGAACGAAACGGGCTAGCCTCCACAACGGCGTGACAGGCCAGCCACACGGCAGCAAACAGCCACCTGCGTCAACGGCCCGGAAATGACGGCAAGCACCTTGGACGAGGACCCGGCACGCTCTCACTGCGTTCGGCGGTGGCCGAAGAGCCGTTCCGCAGAGCTCCCTCAGGTCACACGAGAGACAAGCCAGGCATGCACTCCGCATCCTGCCCGACGGGCGTGGCATCTGATCGGTGCCCGCCGGCCGGTCACCACGTCGCGAGGACATATGCGGATGAATAGTCATCCGGGTTGAAGGGCAGCCTGATATCCGGCCATTCTTACCGTCATGTCTCTCACGTCCGTCGCTCTCGACACACCCGGTCTGCGGGATTACGCCTACGACTGGGCGGTGGTGGACGTGGAAACCTCCGGGCTGGTGGCACGCCGGGACCGGGTCCTCTCGGTCGCCGTGGTGACTCTCGGTCCGGACGGCGTGCAGACCGGCGAGTTCTCGGCACTGCTCAATCCGGGCTGCGATCCGGGTCCGGTGCATGTGCACGGACTCACCGCCGAACGGCTGCGGGGCGCGCCGACCTTCGATCAGGTCGCCGGAAAGATCGGCGCGATGCTCCAGGGCCGGGTACTGGTCGCCCACAACGCCCAGTTCGACTACGACTTCCTCGCCCATGAGTTCGCACGGGCGGGGCTGACCCTCCCGGTCACCCAGCGCCTGTGCACCCTGGCACTGAACCGGCGGGTGGATCCGCCGACCGAGGACCTACGGCTGGGCACGCTGGCCGCCCACTACGGCGTCACGCAAGTGGCGGCCCACGATGCCCTGGACGACAGCCGCGTATTGGCGGGGGTACTGCGGGGCACCCTGCGGGATGCTGCGCAGCTCGATCTGCCGCTGCCTCTGGTCGCCTGTCCGCCCCGCCAGGACCCGACGTTCACGCCCGGGTCGCCCAAGGCCTCGTGCGACTTCCGCAACCCGGGGCGGCTGGCTGCCGACGGCCCGTTGGTCCAGGGAATGAAGGTCGCCGTCACCGGGGAGACCGCCACCCCGCGGCCTGAGCTGGTCGGACGTTCCGTCTCCGCCGGGCTGAACGTGATGTCCTCCGTCAGCCGTCACACCAGCGTTCTGGTCACCCATGACCATGCTTCGGGATCCCTCAAGGCGAGACGTGCCCTCGCCGAGGGCGTTCCCGTGATCGACGAACTCACCTTCCTCCGCCTGCTCGAGGACGTACGCCCTGGGACCCGGCACGCGGGGACGGCCGACACCGTGGTTCCGCAACCGGCTGTCACTCCCGTTCCGGAACCGGTTGTCGCTCCCGTCCCCGCCCAGGCCGCGGCACCCTCCACCCTGCCCGTGGCCGAGCCCCTGGCCGGACGGCGGGTCCTTGTCCTCGGCGGCACCCACCCAGAGGCCGTGGCCGCCCGCACCCGCATCGTCGAGCTCGGTGGATCCGCGGCGATCAATCTCTCCGCGAGCGTCACCGATGTCGTACTGCTCACCGACGGCGCAGCCGACCGGCGCATGCGCCGGATCAACGCGCTGCAATTTCCCACGCATCCGGCCGCCTGGATCGAGGCGCCGGCCATCGAGCCGCCCAACGGGCGGAGCGGCCGGGGACAGGCCCGGCACGTAATGCCACGAGGTGGCGTCCTGGACCTGCCCGCGGGTCAGACCTCTTCGGGCCCGTGGACCGTCACGGCCACCTGGGCCCAGCGGACGGACTGCGAGATCGACATCGTCGCGTTCGTCGTCGACGAGGACGAACAGGTCTCCTTCGACGAGGACTTCGTGTTCTACGGCGCCCCGGAGAACCCCGCCGGTACGGTGCGTATCCTCGGTGACGGGCCTACGGAGCAGACCGTCAGCGTCCGACTCGGCGCGCTCGCGCCCTCCGTCCGCCGGGTGGTCGTCGCGGCGGCCGTCGACGGCGTACTCACCTTCGGCGACGTCGGCGCCATCCAGATCACCGCCGCTCCCGGCACCAGCGCCGCACCCCTCGCCCAGTCCACTCTCGACGCCGCGACCACGGAGCGCACCATGCTGCTCGCCGAGTTCTACCGCCGCGGGCCGGTATGGCGGCTGCGTACCGTCGGGCAGGGGTACGACCACGGCCTCGCCGACCTCGCCCGTGGTTACGGAGTCCACGTCGCGGACTGAGGGACCGCGATGCGGGTCTCTGCCGGGCCTGCCCAGCAGGTCAGCGGGACCATGCTCCCGGCCCGCAGCACTTCGTCCTGCTACGTGTCGAGATGGTCCACGAAGATGCCCACGAGTATGCGGTCGCCGAGTCGCTGCTCGGGAAGGCTGAAATGCACCCGGTTACGCGCGGGGTGCTGCTTGGCATGCCATTCGCACAGGTAGATCTCGCCCTCGTGGTCGACCTCACGCTGCTTCATCACCTTCTTCTTCGATCGCGTGTTCACGCTCTCGGGGGACAGCGTGAGGCCGTGGCTCCCGATCTCCTGCTGGACGAAACGGGTGTTGCCCGGGTGCGCGACCAGGGCATGCGCGAAATGGTCGTGCAGGACGGTCAGCACATGGACGACCCAGTCACGCAACTCCGCGTACGCCCCGTCGAACTTGCGGAAGGTGAGCGAGTCCGCGAACACGAGGTCAGGGAAGGCTTCGCCCACCCGGTCGAAGAAGTCGTGTTCCGAGACGTTCTCGCGCGCGAAGAGCTCGCGCCAGAAGCCGGGCAGGGCGGCGGTGTCCGCAAGGAGATAGACGTCGGTCTTCCGCCCTTCGGCCGTGACCGGGTGCCAGCCCCTGGGACCGGGCAGGGGGAAGGTCAGGCAGGCCACGCGATGTCCGCGCAATCCGTGCCAGAGCGCATATCCCAGCGACCACGCCGTGCACGGTGCGGCCTTGCCGATTCCGACCTGGTCCGCCAGGCCGGCGAGTCCGGTCTCCCAGGACGGGCACCTGTCCATGAGCGATCCCATCAGCAACCGTTCGTCATGGCCCTGCGGTTCGACGCTCTCGTACAGGATCTCGTAGAGACTCCGCCCTCCCTCACCGCATTCCGTGTCGATCCAGAACGGCGACACGGCGACCGTGTGCAGCGTGCTCAGTTCCTCGAGGGCACCGTTGAACCGGTGTATCAGATCGCCCAGTCGGCGTGGGTCGAGTCCGCTGAAGTCGAAGGACGACTCGTCCACGACGAACCGGTACGGTTCACCTTCCCCCTCGCCTGGCACGTGCCAGCCCTCCCAAGTCATGCTGGATCTGGTCGAAGAATCCCCGGGGCCACGCAGTGAGTTCACCCTGGCGGGTGAACTCGATGGCTGACGCCACTTCCGTACCGCTCGCGCCGAAGTACTGGACGATCGCGTCCTCGGGGGCCAGTACGCCTTCCTCCGCGACGGCCAGCCGGGCGCCGTTGAGCACATGGTCGCTGTGCGTCTCGACGATCACCTGGGCCCCTCCCCCCGCCACCCGGGCCAGGAATCGTCCCAGCTTGGACTGTCCGCCCGGGTGCAGATGCGCCTCCGGGTTCTCCACGATCAGCAAATCACCGGGGCGGGTCAGTAGTCCCGCGACGATCACCGGCAGGGCGTACGAGAAACCGAAGCCCATGTTGGTGGGCCGGATGGGTTCGCTGAGCAGGCCTGGCTCCTGGAAGCGGATGGTGCTCGCGGTGATACCAGGGGGCCATTGCGCGGTGATCTTGATGGGCCGGATGATGTCGGAAGCCCAGGTCTCGACCTGCGTACGCAGAATGGTCACCCCGTGCGTGGCGGCGGTGTCCGGGTGGAGCAGCTCGGCGCGCACCTGCTTGCTGTCGTGCAGGGCGAGAACCTGAGCGGTGTACTCCCCCCGCACCCCTACACCGATCCGTTCCGGGTGCTCGGCGGACACCCCCAGCTGGTCGCGTGGGCCGAGCCGTTCCGCGCAGAGGTAGGTGAACCCGCAGCCACGACCAGTCAGTTCGGACAGCGGCTCGCCCGGGGCACCCGCCACCGACAAATAGAGAGCCTGTTCGTCGGGAACCTCGAAGCGGTGGACGCTCGGGGCTTCGACGCGGTCGCTCTCGAGCCGGATCTCGATGGCCGAGTCGACGGCGTCCGGGTGCAGCACTTCGTGCGCCTCGCCGAGCGCCAGCCCGTACGGTCCGTTCAACTGCACCACCCCGGCACTGCCCGCCTCCGTCAGTTGACGGGCGAGCAGTAACGCCTGGATCGTGGTGCTCTTCCCCGTGCCGTTGAGGCCCGTGAGCACCGTGAGCGGCCGAAGGGCGAAAGAGGCGTCGCTGAAGCGTTTGAAGTTGCGGATGCCCAGGGCGCTGATCACTCGCCCGCCTCGGCGGCCTGCGCGGTGGCTTCGAAACGGTACTTGACACGCCGCACGTCACCGGTGGACGAGGTGATCGCCTCGAGGTACTGGTAGTCGTGGGTCATCAGGTCGCGGGCCGCGTCCACGACGTCCTGCTTGCGGTGTCGGAAATCGTCCGGATGGTAGTCGGCGAGGGTGATCGACCATGCTTCGAACAGGGCCCTGTTGATCGGGTTCCTGCCGTTCGCATCCACCGGCCACTTCCGGAAGGCGTACTCGCCGAAGAGCATCCGGGCGTTCCCCATCGCGGCGCCGAAGGCGCGCTTCAGCTTGTCGATCCGCTCGTCACTCACCTCGCTCTCCGTGTCCAGCAGGTAGGTGGTGCGCTGGAGGAAGGGCTCCATCGCGGCGTACTTCGCGTACGCGCCCGTGCCCATCAGCCAGAACGCCGCGAACCGGAGCGCCATCTCGCGGTCGTTCATGCGGATGTGCCCACCGAGGTTGTTCGTCGCATTGTTGAACTCCGCGGTCGACGTCATCTCCTTGAGGACGGCGCGGCTGCGGTCGCCGCTCATGCAGTGCCTGATCTCCTGTGCGCTGAGCGGCGTGCCCCCGGTGTTGATGCGCTTGAAGATGTCGTACATGACGTCCGTGGGCGTCGTCGGGTCGATCACGTGCGCGACGATCTGAGCGTTGTTGATGCGGCGCTTCCACGGGGCGGGGAGATCGGCGAACTGTTTCCCCTCCACCGTCGTGTTGAGGTATTCGAGCCCTTTCAGCGCGAATCCCGCGTCGGGTCCGCCCCGGACGAAGTCATGGATGGTCGAAAGGCGCTGGAGGCCGTCGACCACGCGCATGAATCCGTCGGTGTCCTCGGCGAAGTAGAACGCGGGCAGCGGAATCTGCAGCAGTACCGACTCGATCAGCCGGGACTTCTGACCCAGTTTCCAGACGCGACCTCGCTGGAAGTCCGGAGCGAGCTCCAGCGATTCGTCGTCGATCATGTCGAGGGCGTTGCGCAGCGAGAACTGCCGTGTGTTGACCCTGATCTGTTCCGGGTTCCACGGGCGTGCGATATCGGGGAGCGCGTCGTCGTTCTCTGCCTCCGCTTCGACATCGGTGGCGGTGTCGAGGAAGTACTCCTCCGTAATCTTCGGTGGTTCTTGGCGCTCCGGGGTCGTCATGCACCGATCGTATCGGTGGCGCCTCGGCCCCGACCCGTGCTTGCCCGGGGTCCCGGCCTGTCGATCAGCACCACCCCGATTCGCTCCGTACGCCCGCCGTCCCCGACTTGCCGAATCCGGGCACATGCGATGGTCTCGGAGGTGGAAGGGTGCGCCCCTGTTGGAGGTGAACCACTGTGCTGTTCGCCGACCGCACGGATGCCGGGCGGCGGCTCGCCGTCGCGCTGCGGCATCTGGAGCGGCGCGATCCCGTCGTACTGGGGCTGCCGCGCGGCGGGATTCCGGTGGCGTACGAGGTGGCACAGGCCCTCGGCGCCCCGCTCGATGTGATCGTGGTCCGCAAGCTGGGCGTGCCCTACCACCCGGAACTGGGGTTCGGTGCCATCGGCGAGGGCGGGGTGAGGGTCATCAGCGACGAGATCGTCCGCCATGCCGGAGTCCGGGAGAAGGATCTCGTCTCCGTGGAGCGCGCCGAGGAAGCGGAGCTCGCGCGGCGAGTGGAGTCGTACCGCGAGGGCCGGCCGCGGCTGCCGCTGCGGGGCCGCGCGGTGGTCGTCGTGGACGACGGGGTCGCCACCGGAGCGACCGCGCGGGCCGCCTGCCAGGTGGTACGGGCGCAGGGGGCCGCCCATGTCGTGCTGGCCGTGCCGGTCGCGTCGCCCGATGTCGTCGTCAGGCTCGGCGAGGACGTGGACGAGGTCGTGTGCCTCTCCACGCCGAGCCTTTTCTCCGCCGTGGGTGAGTGGTACCGGGACTTCTCCCAGACCTCCGACGAGGAGGTCGTCTCCCTGCTGGCACGGGCTTCCGGTGGTCACGCCACGTCCGAGGAGGTCGAGGTGGACGCGGGCGGGGTCCCGCTCCCCGGGGATCTCGTGCTTCCCGGGGACGCCGAGGCGGTCGTGGTGTTCGCGCACGGCTCGGGCAGCAGCCGTCACAGCCCGCGCAACCGCTCGGTGGCCACGGCGCTGAACCGGGCCGGCCTGGGCACCCTCCTCTTCGACCTGCTCACGCCCGGCGAGGAGGTCTACCGCGCCAACGTCTTCGACATCGGCCTGCTGGCCGGGCGGCTGGCGGACACCACCAGCTGGCTGCGGCGGCGCGTGGCCCTCCCGGTGGGTTCCTTCGGGGCGAGTACGGGAGCGGCGGCGGCGCTGCGGGCCGCCGCCGGGACGGACTCGGGTGTCGGCGCCGTGGTCTCGCGCGGCGGGCGCCCCGATCTGGCCGGGGCGGACCTGTCCGGGGTGCGTGCGCCCACCCTGCTCATCGTGGGCGGCGACGACACCACGGTGATCGACCTCAACCGGCAGGCGCAGTACGCGCTGGAGTGCGAGAACCGGCTGGCGATCGTCCCGGGCGCCACCCACCTGTTCGAGGAGCCGGGCGCCCTGGACCGGGTCGCGGACCTTGCCCAGGACTGGTTCACCACGCATCTGGTGCGGCCGGCCGGCTGACTCCCCCGGTGGTCCTCCCTCAGCGGCGGGCCACCGCCCTTCCGTACGGGACGAGCCGCACCGGCCCCACCAGGCCGTACTTCTGCCGCTGCGTCACCCCGAAGACGGGCGCGTTCGACACCCGCAGCCGGTTGAGGAGAGTCGTGGCGACCTCCACCTCGATGGTGTTGGTGCCGCTGCGCAGATACGGGCCGACGTCGACGGTGGTGGTCACCTGGTCGGCTGGCGGCAGATGGCGCCCGTTGACGGTGACCCGGTAGGTGTCGAAGACCTCGCCCAGTTCCAGCGTCGCGCCGTGGCCGCCGGTCCAGGGCACGCCGAGGCGGACGGTGGCGCGGTAGCGGCCGATGCCGGAGGAATCGGCGAGCTCCGGGATCTCGGACCAGGGGACGAGCCCGTCGAGCTCGATCGTGCGGCGGTTCTTGTCGGTGGTGGAGGGGGTGGCCCCCGGGGTCCAGTCCTCGGCCGTCAGCGTCCAGCGGGGCAGCGGGATCGCTTCGGGTACGTCGTCGAGGCGTGCCCGGACCGTACGGCCGTCGCCGAGGGTCGTGGCGTACGTACCCGGGCGGGTGTCCCGGATCTCGACCTTGCCGTCGGCCGCGCGGCGCACCTCGGCGGCCTCGGTCGCGGTGGCGTACCACTGCGGGGCCGGGCCCGTGGCCCAGCGGCCGGGGCGGGCGGTCGCGATGATCGTGGTGGCGCCGGGTTCCAGGGTCACGCGGATCCGGAGGCGCCCGTCGGGCAGCCGCGTGTACGCCGCGAGCGGCTCGATCGTGCCGGTCCACGCGTCGAGGCGGTAGGGCACGACATCACGGTGGCGGGTGGTGAGGGTGACGTCGTGGCTGATGCGGGTGCCGGTCGAGTTCTTCTTGCTGACGGCGTCGTTGGCGAAGAAGTAGTAGTCGGCGTCGGTGTCGGCGCGGTGGTTGTGGAGCAGCATCGAGGACTCGGCGTACTCGACGTCGCGGGTGAGGCCGAGCGCGGCGATGCCCTGCGGGACGTCCGGGCGGTCGGGGACGTTGCTCACGGTGGGCCGGGCGAGGAGCTCGCGGATCAGGGCGAGCAGCCTGTCGTTGTCGCCGGTGCGGGGCATGCCCGGCACATGACCGTCGCTCCAGTCGCCGATGACGATGACCGGCAGGCCCTGTCGGGCGTAGCCGAGGAGCTTCTCGGCGACGTCGATCTGGAGGGTGTGCTCACGGTTGATCATGACGTCGCCGTCGACGAGCAGCGCCTTGTAGGCGGGCCCCTCGGGCGCGAGCCTGCCGTTCTCCACCACGGCGTTCGGGAGGTCCAACAGGCGTGGACTCAGGAAGAGGTGGGTCCAGCCGACGGGTACTCCGTCGGCGGTGAACCAGGAAGCGCCGAGTCCGGAGCCGGCGTAGCCCTTCTGCCACAGGACGCCGACGTCGACCTTGTTGACGCCGGTCTGGAGCACCTGCTGGGTGCGGCTCAGGTAGCCCGCGATGTCGGGGGCATGACCCCAGGTGGGCTGGCGCGGGCCCCATGCCTCGCCGTAACCGGTACCGCCGTTGTACGGGGAGAAGGCGGCGAAGCCCGGCCAGGCGGCGCCGGGTGCGGAGGCGTACGCGAAGCCGTGGAAGACGGCCTGGTTGACGCCGGCCGCGTACTGGATGACGAGCTTCTTGAGCGTGGCGTCCCAGGTGGTGGCGTAGGCGCCGCCCGCGGTCCCGCCGGCCTCGTTGGAGAGGATGAGCTTGCCGCCCATGTCCCGGCCGCCGGCGAGGGTGCGGAAGTCGTCGAGGTTCTTGAAGCCGAGCGACTCGCCCTCGGAGATGTCGAGGAGGGCCGCCTTGTACATGGCGTCGGTCTGGAGTCCGTACGGCTGGATGCGCAGCTGCAGGCCGAGGCTGTGGGCCCACGTCTGTACCGGCCGCAGGTGGTTCTCGACGTACAGCTCGGTGACGACCTCCATGAAGTCCCGCCGGATCGCCTTGTTGGTGACGGCGTCGAAGGCGAAGACGTACTTCTCCTTCGTCTGGAGGAGCGCGGGAAGGTACGGGGCGAGGGCGTAGCCCATGCGGCGTTCGAACGCGGCCTCGATGCCGGGGGTCCAGAGCGTCGCGTGCGTCTCCATCTCGAGGGAGTCCTCGAAGAGCGCGCCGCCGTTCTCCTTCAGCAGTGCGCGCATGCGGGAGGTGAGGATGTGCTCCTCCCAGTAGTCGATGACCGCGCGGGTGCCCGCCGCGCTGAAGTGGTCGACGACGTAGCTGAGCGGGGCGGTGTGGGCGGGGCCCTCGGGGCGCTGGCCGGAGCCTCGCTCCCAGCACGCGATGACGAGCCAGGTGCCGTTGTCGGGGGCCGTCCACTCCAGGGTCCCGGCTGCCTGCACCTGGGAGGTGAGGTCGGTGACGGTGGCGAGGTCGAGCTGTACGGGGGTGGCGGTCGGCGAGGTGCCGGCGGTGACCCGGGCGGCCAGGGCCCGGTGGAGCGTGCGGGCGGTGACGCCGGAGCTCGGGGCCGTGACGGGCTCGGGCAACGGGCCGGAGAGCGCGGTGCCGGCCGGGAGGACCGTGACGCCGTGCGCGAGTTCCTTGACCGCGCCCGGACTGTCGGGCGTGATGCCGGGGACGGCGGCGGGCCAGGCCGGGCCGAGGGTGAGGTCGACGACGATGTCCCGCTTACGGGCCCGCCGGAGGGCGGTTTCGACGGCGTCGGTCCAGGCGCGGGTGCCCCAGCCGTGGCGCACCGGGTCGATGGGCTCGGAGACGCTGTGGGTGACCGCGGCGATCTCGACCCCGCCGAAGCCGGCGGCCGCGATCTGGTCGATCTCCCGCTCGATCTCGTCGGCGTCGACCAGAGCGTCCGGCCACCACCAGCGGAACTTGGGGCGTACGGGAGCGGCGGGGGACGCGAAGCGGCGGGCGAAGGCGCCCTTGGCGGCGGAGCCGGAGGCCGGAGACGCGGGTGCGGCCGTCGCCGCGCCTTCGGAGAGGGGCAGAGCGGCCAGCGCACCCGCCGCCGCTGCCATCCTGAGGACGGCTCGTCGCCCGAGGCCGGTGTGCGGACCCGCGCCGCCATCCGCTTCGGCATTCGTCGCCCCGTCGCCCACGGCCTGTACGCCGACGCCCGGTCTGTTCTGCATCTCGCCACCCTGCTGGTTCGCCCGTGCCGGCACGCATGCCGCCGTGCAGACACATGTAAAGGTTTGAACGATTCAATATCTCGGCTGGAACTTATGCGTCCACCGCGCCGACCACAAGAGGGGTGCACCGCCTTCTCCCCTGCATAAGCTGTCGGCGCTGACACCCGACCGGTCAACGGTCGACGCATAAAGGGATGAATTGGTGCGTGCTACTCAGTCGCCCACTTCCTGTGTGAAGTCTTGACGCTTGCAGCGGCAGCCCTTAGCTTGCCACCGGGACGCTGTAAAACGTTTCAACCCAACTTCGGGAAAGCCTCGTTCACGGCTTGCCGGTCCTCCGCGTCCGACGGCCGCTCCCCGCCTGAAGGAGTCCGGTCCTTGTCTGCCTCGCCTCCCCCGCATCCGCACCGCCCGCCGACCCCCTCCCGACGCCAGGTGCTGACCGCGACAGCGGCGACCACCGCGGTTCTGGCGCTGTCCGGCGGCGCCGCGGCAGCCGCCTCCCGAGCCACCGCGGCATCGCCCGCGACCGCCCCCGGAGCGGCACTCGCCCCTCCGGCGCTCGCCCCCCTGCCCCTGGGCGACGTCCGGCTGCTGGACAGTCCGTTCCGCGAGAACATGCGGCGGACCTGCGCCTATCTGCTCTTCGTCGACCCGGACCGGCTGCTGCACACCTTCCGCCTCAACGTGGGGATCGCCTCGGACGCCGAGCCCTGCGGCGGCTGGGAGGCGCCGGACATCCAGCTGCGCGGGCACACCACCGGCCATCTGCTGTCCGCCCTGGCGCAGGCACACGCCCACACCGGCGAGGAGGCGTACGCGGCCAAGGGCCGCCACCTCGTGGCCGCGCTCGCCGAGTGCCAGGCGGCGGCGCCCGCCGCCGGATACCGGCCCGGCTATCTCTCCGCCTTCCCCGAGGAGATCTTCGACCAGCTCGAAGCGGGCGGAAAGCCGTGGGCCCCGTACTACACGCTGCACAAGGTGATGGCCGGACTGCTCGACCAGTACCTCCTCTGCGGCGACGCCCAGGCCCTGGACGTGCTGAGCGCCATGGCCGACTGGGTCGACGGCCGGACCGGGCCCCTCGCGTACGACCGGATGCAGGCCCTCCTGAAGGTCGAGTTCGGGGGCATGAACGAGGTGCTGACCAATCTCTTCCTGGTGACCGGCGATCCGGCGCACCTGGCGACGGCCCGGCGCTTCGACCACGAGGAGCTGTACGGGCCACTGGCCGCCGGCCGGGACGAGCTGGCGGGCCGGCACGCGAACACCGAGATCGCCAAGATCGTCGGGGCGGCCCGCAGTTACGAGGCGACCGGAGAGGGCCGCTACCGCGACATCGCCGCATACTTCTGGAAGACCGTCGTCGACGACCACTCGTACGCCATCGGCGGCAACTCCGACCAGGAGCTCTTCGGGCCGCCCGGCGAGATCGTCAGCCGGCTGTCCGAGGACACGTGCGAGAACTGCAACAGCTACAACATGCTCAAGCTCGGGCGGCAGCTGTTCCTGCACGACCCGGACACGGCGGCCTACATGGACCACTACGAGTGGACCCTGGTCAACCAGCTCCTCGCCGAGCAGGACCCGGACTCCGCGCACGGCTTCGTCACGTACTACACGGGCCTCTGGGCGGGGTCGCGCAGACAGCCCAAGGGCGGGCTCGGGTCCGCGCCCGGCAGCTACAGCAGCGACTACGACAATTTCTCCTGCGACCACGGCACGGGTCTGGAGACCCACACGAAGTTCGCCGACTCCGTCTACTTCCGGTCCGCGGACGGCAGCGCGACAGGCGCATCGCTGTACGTCAATCTCTACATTCCCTCCGAAGTGCGCTGGCGGGAACAGGCTGTGACACTGCGCCAGACAACACCCGACCCGGCCGGGGATCTCACCCGGCTCACGATCACCGAGGGCGGCGGCAGATTCACGCTGCGGCTGCGGATACCGGGCTGGCTGGCCGGCGGGCACGGCCGGACCGCGTCCGTACGCGTCAACGGGCGCCCGGCGGGCGGGGATCCGGCCGAACCGGGCACCTACGTCGCGATCCGCCGCACCTGGAAGCGCGGCGACACCGTGGAGCTCCATCTGCCGCGCGAGCCCGTCTGGCGCCCCGCCCCGGACAACCCGCAGGTCCAGTCGGTCTCCTACGGGCCGCATGTGCTGGCGGGCGCCCACGGTGACACCGACCTCGCGACCATTCCGCTCGTACGGCCTAGCTCGCTGCGGCCGGCCACCGGTCCGTCCGGCCGGGCCGGGGAGTTCACCGCGCTCGCCGACGGGCAGCGGATACGTCTGCTGCCCTTCCACCGTGTCCACCACCAGAACTACTCGGTGTACTGGGCCGTCGCCCCCGGCCCGACCCGTCCGCACGAGGTCGTACGCCACACACTGGACGAAGGCGTGGGCACCACGTCCGCCGACCGGACCGGCTCCTTCCCGCCCGCGCGGCTCGCGGACGGCGCCGCCTGGACCGACCAGGGCCCGGCCGGCCGCGCCGCCGTCGAGCTGGACGGCACCGGCGGCCACGTCGTCCTGCCGAGGTCCGTGCCGTCCGGGCTCGACGCACTCACCGTGAGCGTCCGCGTCCGCCTGGACAGCCTCGCGAACTCGGCGCGGATCTTCGATCTCGGGTACCACAAGGGCACCTATCTCTTCCTCACCCCGCGCACCGGGGCCGGCACCGCACGCGCCGCGCTGAAGATCTCCGGCATGGAGGGCGAGGACGTCATCGACGCACCCGGCCCCCTGCCCACCGGCCGCTGGATCCACGTCGCACTGACCGTCGGTGGTGGCACCGGGGTCCTGTACGTCGACGGGGCCGAGGTGGGCCGCAACGCGGCGATGACCCAGAGTCCGCTGCTCCTCGGCGCCTCGACCCGCAACTACCTGGGCCGTTCGCAGAACTCCACGCACCCGGCCCTGCACGGCGCGGTCGCCGACTTCCGGCTGCACAACCGGGCCCTGACGGCGGCGCAGGTCGCCGCACTCTGACTCACCCCCCGCGCACCTCGTTCACGGATACATGGAGAACCCGCATGCCCGAATTCCCGCTGTCCAGACGCACGTTCGTGGCCGCCGCCGGGGCGGCAGGCACGGTCCTCGCCGTCGGCTCGCCCGGCATCGCGTCCGCCGCACCGGGGCAGTCCCCCACGGCGGCCCCGGCCTCCGGCTACTCTCCCGCGCGCTTCACCGACCCGCCGCGCGACAGCCGCCCCGCCGTCTACTGGTACTGGAACGGCACGGTCACCCCCGAACTGGTCGACACCCAGCTCGCCGACCTCCGCTCCAAGGGGATGTTCGAGGTGATCATCTTCCCCTTCGACAACGCAGAGATGCAGCCCGAGTTCTTCACCGAGGGCTGGTTCGACATCGTCGAGCACGTCCTGCGGGTCGCGGAGCGCACCGGCATGCGGGTCTGGATCTTCAACGACGACCACTTCCCCAGCGGCCGGGCCGGCGAGTACATCGTCAAGGGCGGCACGGTCGGCTCAACAACCTACGAGCCCCGCCCCGACCTGCGACTCAAGGCTCTGTGGCGCTCCACCACCGTCGTCGAGGGCCCCGTCCGCACAGACCTCCTCAGCAGCACCGGCGTCGGCACGGAGACCGGCCGCCTGGTGGCCGACGCGGACGTACTCGGCGGTTCCGCCGTGCTCCGGGCCGGTGGCGAGTGGACCGATGTCACGGTCACCGCGAGCGCCAAGGGCGACCATTATTCTGTCGCCGCCCTCGTCGTACGGGCGAACGCGGACGGTTCGGACGGTTACGTCGTCGAATTCGACCGGACCGGTGCCGTCACGGTGTCCCGGCTGACCGGCGGCGAGGCCACCGAACTCGCCAGGACCACACGCACCGACGGCTTCAACAGCACGAAGTTCCACACCCTCGTGGTGAAGGTGTCCGGGTCCGCCCTCTCCGTCACCCTCGACGGCAAGGACAAGGGCACCGTCACCGACTCCGCGTACGGCTCCGGCAGCGCCGGGGTCCGTGCCACCGGCACCCAGCGCTCGCTGTGGGACAGCCTCACCGTCACCGACGCGTCGGGCGCCTCCCTGTACGAGCAGGACTTCACCGACCCGTCCTCGGCGGGCGACTTCCCGGCCCGTCCGGGCGTCGCGGGTGAGCCCGTCGCCGCGGCCGCCCGTCCGGTCGGCGCCACCGACACCGGCTCGCTGACCGATCTGACGTCCGAGCTCCGTGCGGGCGACGGCTGGCAGGTCCCCGCGGGCCGCTGGCAGATCGACCTGTTCGGCGGGGCCCCGCTCATCGACGACAGCCAGGGCTACAGCCGCAGTTACGTCGATCTGCTCGCCGACGAACCGGTCGAGCTGCTGCTGGACATCGTGCCGGGGGAGTACCACCGCCGATTCGGCCGGTACTTCGGCACGGTCGTTCCCGGCTTCTGGGACGACGAGCCGTTCTTCGCCTCCGCCGAGGCCCACTTCAGGCGGCTGCCGTGGTCGCCCGCCCTGGAGGACGCCCTGCGCGCCGTGGGTACCGAGCCGGGTCTCGCGTACGCGTCCGCCTTCGACGATCTGGGCCGCAGCGGCCGGATCGAGCGCGGCCGCTTCTGGCAGGCGGTCTCCGACCGCTTCGCCGCGGCGTTCGAGAAGCAAAGCCGCTGGTACGAGAAGCGGAAGACCGTCCTGATCACCAATCCGCTGTACGACGAGACCTCGCCCTCCAAGCGCATCTGGTCGACCGGGGACCTGCACAAGGTCAACCAGTGGGCCCAGATCCCCGGCGGGGACGTCATCACCGCCGAGTACAAGGCGGGCGGTTCGACGATGACGCCCCGCAACCCCGCGTCCTCCGGCCATCAGATGGGCCGCGAGCGGGTGCTGATGGAAGCCTTCGGCAACATGGGATGGGCCGTCGCACCCGACTTCGTACGCGCCCTGCTGGGTGCGCACGCCACCCGGGGTGTCAACCTCACCGTGCTGCACGCCCTGTGGACGGACGAGACCCGGGTGTTCTTCCCGCCGCCGTTCGGACCGCGTTCGCCATGGTGGTGGGCGATGGAGCCGATCTCCGACTGGATCGGGCGGGTGATGGAGCTCGCCCGGGGGACCTCGGCGGCCCGCACGGCGCTCGTACAGCCGCAGCGGGCGGCCGAGCAGTGGACGGGCACCGAGCGGCAGGGTGAGGTCGACGGCGCGTTCAACGGCGCCGCCGAAGCGCTGGAGCAGGCCCAGGTGGACTTCGACCTCGTGCACGAGGGGGCTCTCTCGGGTGACCGCGGGCTGTTGGCGCACGGGGCGGTGCGCGACGGCCGGCTGGTGGTCGGCGCGGCCCGCTACGACCTGGCCGTCCTTCCCGTGACCCCCGCCATCACGGCGGCGACCGTGCGGAAGCTGTCCGAGTTCGTCCGCGACGGCGGCACCGTCGTCGCGGTGGGCGAGCTGCCCCTGGAGGACGCGAACGGCCAGGACCGCTCCCTGCAGCGGGCGTTCAGCGGTCTGTTCGGGGACAGCGTGCCGAGCCGTCGCCGCAACGGGAAGGGCCAGGCCGTACGCGTGGCGGACACCGGCGGGCTGCGGGACGCGGCGTACGCCGCCGGGGTGGCCGCCGCCGTCCTGGAACCGGCCGCACCGGCGCTGCGGGTCCTGCGCACCGTGCGCGGCAAGGACACCGCCTTCCTCATCAACAACGAGAGCGGCGAGACGGTCGAGACTGTGGCCGCACTGCCGGCCGCCGGGGTTCCTGAGCTATGGGACCCGGCCACCGGGACCGCCCGCCCGGCGCCCGTGTACCGCACCGACCGGCGGGGGCGGAATGAGGCCGGTGTACGGGTGCCTCTGCGGCTCGCGCCGTACGAGACCCAGGCCGTCGTGCTGCGGCACGGTGCCCGGCCCGGCCCTCACCTCACCGATGCGGCGCTTCCCGTCGAGACCGTCACCCGGCACGGCCGTGAGCTGCGGGTCACCGCGGTCTCCGACGCACCCGGCCGGTACGCCGTGGCGGGCACCGACGGTACGCGCACCTACCGCGGCACCGTCGTGGTCACCGATCCGCTCACCCCGGTCCCGCTGGACGGCGACTGGACGCTGCGGCTGGCCCGTGAGGGCGTTGAGCCGGTCACACGGCCGCTCGGCAGCTGGACGGATCTGGAGCCGCTGTTCTCCGGCAGCGGCACGTACTCCACCACGTTCACCCTGGACCGGGCGGCGCTGCGGGGCCGGGGGTTCCGGCTCGCCCTCGGTGTCGTACGGGAGGTCGCCGCGGTCACGCTGAACGGCACGGAGCTGCCGCCGCTGCTGTGGAGCCCCTACACCGCCGAGGTCACCGAGCTGTTGCGTCCCGGCGGTAACACGCTCGTGGTGAAGGTCTCCAACACCCTGTCCAACGAGCGGAACAAGCCCATCCCGTCGGGACTCCTCGGCCCTGTGGTCCTCCGCCCGTACCGCCGCGCGACAGCCGCGCTCCCCCGCGTCTGATCCGTCCCTCCCTTACGTACAAGGAGCACCCGCGTGCCCAGATCCAGACCTCTCGCCTCCCGCGCCCGGCGCCGCCCCGCGCTGCTCGCCGCCAGTGGGCTCACCGCCCTGGTGACCGTCCTGCCGACGGCCGTCACCGCCGACGCGGTCGCCCCGGCCGCCCTCGCGGCGACCGGGCTGCGCACGCAGCACCTCGCCGAGGCGCTCGGCGTCGACGACACGACGCCGTCGCTGAGCTGGCGCACCACCGCCCGCGCCCGGTCCACCGTCCAGTCCGCCTACCGGATCCAGGCGGCCACCTCGCTGGACAGGCTGCGGCGGGGACGGGCGGACCTGTGGGACTCCGGCAGGGTCGGGTCCGCCGTGCCGGAGGCGACGTACGCCGGTGAGAAGCTCGGGTCGCGCACCCGTGTCCACTGGCGCGTGATGCTCTGGTCCGGCGGCTCCGGGCGTGACTCCGGCTGGAGTGAGTCGGCCGTCTTCGAGACGGGTCTGACGCAGCAGGGCGACTGGGCGGGCGCCGACTGGATCACCCACCAGGACTGGGCGATGAGCGGGCGGACCCTCACCCCGGTGGTGGTGAAGGTGCCGCGCACCACCGCGCGTCACGTCCGGCTGGACGTGACGAAGCTCGGACTGCCGCTCGCCGACACCTTCCCGGAGCAGGCGTGGCGGGTGCAGCTCGGTGAGATCGACGTACGGGACTCGACGACGGGCGCCTCGGGGCTGGCGAAGGGCTCGGCGGTCACCGCCTCCGAGACGAACACCCTCCGCAAGACGTGGGAGCCCGCCCTCGCCGTGGACGGGCTGCCCAACAGCGCCCGGCAGACGGCCGCCGGGTATGCGAGCGCCGCACACACCGGGCCCGATGTCTCCGGACGACCTGTCGTGCTGACCCTCGACATGAAGTCCGCGAAGACCTTCGACGAGGTGGCCCTGTACCCGCGCGCCGACGTCCTGACCGAGGGCGGCGAGGTGCCGAACTTCCCGGTCGACTACACCGTCTCCGCCTCGGACGCGCCGGACTCGGGCTTCGCCCGTATCGCCGAGGTCACCGGGCAGCGCCCGCCGGAGCCCTACCTTCCCGCCGGGCTGCCGCTGTTCGCGAAGGACTTCGCGCTGGAGCAGAAGGTGCGCAGCGCCAGGCTGTACGTGTCCGGCCTTGGCATCCACGAGACGACGCTCAACGGCCGGCCGGTCGGTGACGCCGTGCTCGAACCGGCGAACACCGACTACCGGGACCGGGTGCAGTACGCCACGTACGACGTGACGAAGCAGCTCGGCAAGGGAGCCAACACGCTCGCGGTGGCCCTCGGGAACGGCATGGCGAACGTGGTCTCCACCGCCGACCGCTACCGCAAGCTGTACGGCAACATCAGCGACCCGAAACTGATCGCCCGGCTGGAGGTCACCCTGGCCGACGGTTCGGTGCGCACGGTCCGCAGCGGCGACGACTGGCGCACCACGCTCGGCGCGACGACGTCGTCCAACTGGTACGGAGGCGAGGACTACGACGCGCGCCGCGAGATCCCGCACTGGGACGAGCCACGCGGGTCGCGCGCCGGCTGGCAGCACGCAGCCGAGGTGGCCGCTCCCGGTACCGAGGAGCGGCCCGCCGTCCTCAGCGCGCGGGAGACCGAGCCGGTCCGGGTGGTCGAGACCCTGGCTGGGAAGGAGGTCGAGGGCGCGGCGGGGAGCCGGGTCTTCGACCTGGGCCGGAACATCGCGGGCTGGCCCGAGATCACGGTGCGGGCGCCCAAGGGCACCGCGGTGCGGATCTACCCGTCCGAGTCGTTGAAGGACGGCCGCGCCTTCCAGTCGATCAGCAATGTGGGCGGCCCCCTGTGGGACAGCTACACGACGGGCAGCGCCAGGCCGGAGACCTGGCACCCGTCCTTCAGCTATCACGGCTTCCGCTACCTGGAGTTGAGAGGCCTGCCCGAGGGCGCGACCGTCTCGGTGCGCGGGAAGGTGCTCCGCGCGGACAACGCCTCGGCCGGGGACTTCACCAGCTCCGACGAACTGATCAACGGCATCCACTCGATCATCCGGCGGTCGATCGAGGGCAACATGATGAGCGTCCTCACCGACTGCCCCAGCCGGGAGAAGCTCGGCTGGCTGGAGCAGAACCAGCTCGTCTTCCCGGCCCTGGCGGCCAACTTCGACATGCAGGCCTATCTGCGCAAGATCATGCGCGACATGAGCGACGCGCAGACCGAGGACGGCCTGGTCCCGAGCACGGTCCCGGAGTACACCAGCCTTCCCGGCAGCTACCGCAACGACTCCAACTGGGGCGGCGCGGTCGTCCTCGTCCCGTGGCAGATGTACACGACGTACGGCGACAAGGACACGCTGGCCGCGTACTACCCGCAGATGAAGGCGTACGCCGCGTTCCTGGAGCGGCAGGTGAAGGACGGCATCCTCGACTACGGCCTGGGCGACTGGTTCACCCCGGACCGTACGTTCCCGCGCGCGGTGGCCGGGACGTACGGCTACTGGCGGGTCGTCGACGCGCTCAGCGAGATCTCCGGTGTCCTGGGCGACGAGGAGGCGGCGGCGGGGTACCGGGCGAAGGCCGACGCGAGCGCGAAGGCGGTCTCCGACGCGTACTACGACCCGGCGTCCGGCACGTTCGGCGGCGGCGGACAGGGCGCCGAGTCGCTGGCCCTGGACATGGGTGCCTACCCGGCGGGCGAGCGGGAGCGGCTGCTGGGCCACCTGGTGGGCAGCATCGAGGCGGCGGACGATCATCTGCTGCTGGGCGAGATCTCGCTCCCTGCCGTCTTCCGGGTGCTGTCGGAGTCGGGCCGTGACGACGTGGTGCACAGGATCGCCACGCAGACGACGAGTCCGAGCTACGGCTACCAGGTACGGGCGGGCAACACCACGCTCGGCGAGAGCTGGGACGGCGGCCCGGGACAGTCGCAGAACCACTTCATGCTGGGCGCCATCGACTCCTGGTTCACCGGCCGGGTGGCGGGCATCCAGCAGGCGGAGGGCTCGGTGGGCTACCGCAGGCTGCTGGTGGATCCGGCGGTCGTGGGCGACCTCACCTCCGCGTCGGGGTCCTACACGACGCCGTACGGCAAGGCGACGACGTCCTGGCGGCGGGACGGCGAACGCTACCGGCTGCGGGTGACCGTGCCGGCCGGTTCGACGGCCGAGGTCCGTGTCCCGTTCAGCTCCGGGCGCCCCGGCGCCACGGCCGGGGCACGGCTGCTGCGCACGGGGCACGGCGAGGCCGTGTACGAAGTGGGCTCGGGCGACTGGACGTTCGCGTCGGCATACACGGGCGCGGCCGCCGGGTCCTGACCACTGATCACATCCCTGGCCTGAGGGCGCCCTCCGGAAGACCGGGGGGCGCCCTCGTGGCGTACGGTGCGCCCCCGCGTCACATGGTCGAGGCGGGAGCCTTCCCGCGTATGCCGACGGGATCCGCCAGGTGTACGCCGAGGCGATCTCGGCGCCGCCACCCGTCGGCGGCCGCGCCGTACGTCGAACGCCCGGGGCTCGTCGTCCTCCTCGGGCCCGGCCCTCCGGCAAGAACACCTGGTGCGCACTTGTGAGTTGAGCGATGCGCGACCGTTACGTGAATCGATTCAAACGCCTGGAAGATAGTGGGCCGCCCCAAAGACTGTCAAGGGCGCCCACCCATTCCCCCCATTCAGGTCGCACATCGCCCCTCTTCCTGGAACTTCTCGCCATCAACCCATTGACTGTGCCCGCAATCCCCGTTTAGCTTCCGAGCAACCTCATTGAAACCTTTCACGGCGCGTGGAGCGGAACAGTCCCACCGCTGAGGAGCTCCCATGAACAAGTCCGCCCCGGGCCCGGCCCCGGTCCTGGCCCTGAAGGGCGTGAGCAAGTCCTTCGGTGCCGTACGGGCCCTGCAGGACGTCTCCCTGCAGTTGTTCCCCGGCGAGGCCCACGCACTCGCGGGTGAGAACGGCGCAGGCAAGTCGACCCTGATCAAGGCCCTCGCCGGAGTGCACCGCCCGGACGGCGGCGAGGTGCTCCTCGACGGCGAGCCCGTCGTCTTCCACGGCCCGGCGGACGCACGTGACGCCGGCATCGCCGTCATCTACCAGGAGCCGACGCTCTTCCCCGACCTGTCCATCGCCGAGAACATCTTCATGGGCCGGCAGCCCCGGCGCTCCCTCGGCCGCATCGACCGCAAGGCCGTGCACGAGACCACCGCCGGGCTGATGCGGAGGCTCGGGGTCGACCTGGCACCGGACCGGCCCGCCCGCGGACTGTCGATCGCCGACCAGCAGATCGTCGAGATCGCCAAGGCCCTCTCCTTCGACGCCCGCGTCCTGATCATGGACGAGCCCACGGCCGCCCTGACCGGCAGCGAGACCGCCCGGCTCTTCTCCGTCGTCCGTACGCTGCGCTCCGAGGGTGCGGCGGTGCTGTTCATCTCGCACCGCCTGGACGAGATCTTCGAGCTGTGCCAGCGGGTCACGACCCTGCGCGACGGCCGGTGGATCTCCTCCGAGCCGCTGGAGGGGCTCACCGAGGACGATCTGGTGCGCCGGATGGTCGGCCGTGACCTCGACGACCTCTACCCCAAGCAGGAGGCCGAGGTCGGCGACGTCGCCCTGTCGGTGCACCGGCTGACCCGCGAGGGCGTCTTCCGCGACGTGTCCTTCGACGTCCGCCGCGGCGAGATCGTCGCGCTCGCCGGGCTCGTCGGCGCCGGGCGCACCGAGGTCGCCCAGGCGGTCTTCGGCGTCGACCGCGCCGACGCCGGCGAGGTGAAGGTGGCCGGCACGGTGCTGCGCCCCGGTTCGCCGACGGCAGCGATGGACGCCGGGCTCGCGCTCGTACCCGAGGACCGGCGTCAGCGCGGGCTGGTCATGGATATGTCGATCGAGCGCAACATCGGTCTCACGGGCCTGGACGAGGTCCGCAAGCGCGGCCTCGTCAGCCGGGCCCTGGAGCACGACCGGGCCGCCGACTGGGCGGTGCGTCTCCAGCTCAAGTACAACCGGCTGGCCGACACCGTGGGCGTACTGTCCGGCGGCAACCAGCAGAAGGTCGTGCTGGCCAAGTGGCTGGCGACCGGCCCCGCCGTACTGATCGTCGACGAACCGACCCGCGGGATCGACGTCGGCACCAAGGCGGAGGTCCACCGGCTGCTCTCCTCGCTCGCGGCGGAGGGCCTCGCCGTACTGATGATCTCCTCCGACCTTCCCGAGGTCATCGGCATGGCGGACCGGGTGCTCGTGATGCACGAGGGCCGGCTCGTCGCCGAGATCCCGCGCGAGAGCGCCACCGAGGAGTCGGTCATGGCCGCGGCCACCGGACGCAATGAGAGGGCAGCGGCATGACCACCACCATCGAGAGCCCCCCGGACACCGCGAAAGCGCCGGAGCGGAGTGCTACCTCGCTCGTGGACGCGGTCTTCCGGGCGCGCGAGATCTCCATCGCCGGGGCTCTGGTCCTGCTGATCCTCGGCACCTACCTGGCCAACCCGCGCTTCCTGTCCGACCAGGGCATCAAGGACCTGCTGCTCAACGCGTCGATCCTGGTGCTGCTCGCGGTCGGCCAGTCCGCGGTCGTCATCACCCGCAACATCGACCTGTCCGTCGGCTCCGTCGTCGGCCTGTCCGCCTTCGCCTGCGGCAAGTTCGTCGCGGGCAGCGACCACGGTGTGCTGACCGTGATGCTGCTCGGCATCGCGATCGGCGTCGTCTGCGGCCTGGTCTCCGGCGCCCTCGTCAGCTTCGGCAAGGTACCGGCGCTCGTCGTGACCCTGGGCATGCTCTACATCATCCAGGGCATCGACTACTGGTGGGCGCAGGGCGAGCAGATCAGCGCCTCCGACGTGCCGGAGGCGATCCTGGGCCTCGGCAGCGGCAGCGTGCTGGGCATCCCGTACCTGCCGCTGATCGCACTCGTCCTGCTCGCCGCGACGGCGTACTTCATGCGCGGCTACCGCTCGGGGCGCGAGCTGTACGCCATCGGGTCGAGCCCCGAGGCCGCGCGTCTCGCCGGCATCCCGATCCGCCGCCGGGTGCTCGCCGCGTACGCCTTCTCCGGGGCCGTCGCAGGCTTCGCGGGGGCCCTGTGGCTGGCCCGCTTCGGCACGGTCGTCGCGGACAACGCGCACGGCTGGGAGCTGACCGTCGTCAGCGCCGTCGTCGTCGGCGGTGTCGCGATCACCGGCGGCACCGGCACCGTCTGGGGCGCCGCGCTCGGCGCCCTGCTGCTCACCACCATCGGCAGCGTCCTGGTGGTGCTCAAGGTGGACTCGTTCTGGCAGGGCGCCATCACCGGCGCGCTCCTCCTGCTGGCCATCAGCGTCGACCGGATCGTGAACCTGCGGATGACCGCCGCACTGAGGAAGAGGAACGCCCGTCATGACCACGGCGCCTGACACAAAGACGGCTCCCACGCCGCGGGCCGGAACGAAACCCTCCCTCGTACGCAGCCTGGCGCTGCGCTGGGACACCGCGGTCGGTGTCCTGCTGGTGGCGGTCCTCGTCGTCGGGCTGGGGACCACGGAGGGCTTCGGTTCAGCTGAGAACCTCGCGTTCGCCTTCAACGACATCGCCGAAGTCGCCATCATCGCCCTACCGATGACCCTCCTCGTCGTCGCCGGGCAGGTCGACCTGTCGGTCGCCTCCATGCTGGGCCTGGGCAGCGCCCTGACCGGCGCGCTGTGGGAGGCCGGCTGGGCCTTCGAGACGATCGTGCCGGTGGTGCTCCTGGTGGGCGTCGCCGGAGGCCTCCTCAACGGCTGGCTGGTCACCAAGGTGGGGCTGCCGTCCCTGGCCGTCACCATCGGCACCCTGGCGCTCTACCGGGGTCTGGCCTCGGTGGCGCTCGGCAGCGACGCGGTGACGGACTTCCCGCAGGTCTACGCGGACTGGGCCGTCGACACCACGACCGTCCCCGGCACCTTCCTCACGTATCCGGTGCTGCTCTTCATCATCCTGGCAGCGATCACCGCGGTGGTGCTGCACGCCACCGGCCTGGGCCGCTCGCTCTTCGCCATCGGCGCCCAGGAGGAGGCCGCGTACTTCGCCGGCATCCGGGTCAAGCGGATCAAGCTGCTGCTCTTCGTCGTGACCGGCCTGTTCTCCGCCTTCGCGGGTGTCATCTTCACCCTCCGGTACGGAAGTGCCCGCGCGGACAACGGACTCGGCTTCGAGATGCTGGTCATCGCGTCGGTCCTGCTCGGCGGCATCGACTTCGACGGCGGGAAGGGCACCCTCTTCGGCGCGGTCGCCGGTGTCCTGCTGATCGGCCTGCTGAAGAACCTGCTCACGCTCAACGACATCGCCAACGAGGTGCAGGTCATCGTGACCGGGCTGCTGCTCGTGGCGTCCGTCCTGACCCCACGGATCATCGCCACGGTCGTCGAACGCCGGCACCGGCGGGCCGCGAACACCCCAGCACCCCAGCCGTAGGTCTTCTCCCTCCCGTCTGCGTACGTCTTCGTACGTCTTCGTTCCCTCTTCGAAAGGCACACGCCGCCATGATGCTCCGCAATGCCGCTGGGCGCCGCGCCGTCGCGACCGCAGCCACCGCCGTCTCCCTCGCCCTCGCCCTCACCGCCTGTTCCGGCACCACGAAGGACAGCAAGGAGAGCGGGAGCGCGAAGGCCGGCAACAGCTCCGCGAAAGCCGACCCGGACGCCCCGCTGAAGAAGGGCCTGAAGATCGCCTTCCTGCCCAAGCAGATCAACAACCCGTACGAGAAGATCGTCGACGAGGCGGGCATCGCGGCGGCGAAGGAGTACGGCGGCACGGGCAAGGAGGTCGGCCCGTCCGATGCGAACGCGTCCTCGCAGGTCTCCTACATCAACACCCTGATCCAGCAGCGCCAGGACGCCATCCTCGTCGCGGCGAACGACCCCAACGCTGTGTGCGGCCCGCTCAAGCAGGCCATGAAGAAGGACATCAAGGTCGTCGCGTACGACTCGGACACGGCGAAGGACTGCCGTCAGCTCTTCATCAACCAGGCGAGCTCCGAGGAGATCGGCCGCAGCCTGGTCCAGCACCTCGGCGAGCAGCTCGGCTACAAGGGCAAGGTCGCGATCCTGTCGGCCACGCAGAACGCCACGAACCAGAACACCTGGATCGAGTTCATGAAGGAGGAGCTGAAGCTCCCCGAGTACAAGGAGATGGAGCTGGTCAAGGTCGCGTACGGCGACGACGCGGACCAGAAGTCCTTCCAGCAGACGCAGGGCCTCATGCAGGCCTACCCCGACCTCAAGGGCATCATCTCCCCCACGACGGTCGGCATCGCCGCCGCGGCGCGCTACCTGAGCGACTCCTCGTACAAGGGCAAGGTCGTGCTCAACGGGCTCGGCACGCCGAACCAGATGCGCAAGTACGTCAAGGACGGCACCGTCGAGCAGTTCTCGCTCTGGAACCCGGAGGAGCTCGGCTACCTCGGCTCGTACGCGGCCGCCGCCCTGGCGTCGGGGCAGATCACCGGTGCGGAGGGCGAGAAGTTCAAGGCGGGCAAGCTCGGCGAGTACACCGTCGGCAAGGACGGCGAGGTCATCCTCGGCGAGCCGACCGTCTTCGACTCCAAGAACATCGACACGTTCAACTTCTGACCGGGGGGCCGGGCTCCATGCAGCGCGTCTGCTTTCTGCTGAAGGTCCGTGAGGACCGCAAGGACGAGTACCGCGAGCGCCATGCGGCGGTGTGGCCACAGATGCTGGCCGCGCTGTCGGAGGCGGGCTGGCACAACTACTCGCTGTTCCTCCGCGAGGACGGCCTGCTGGTCGGCTATCTGGAGACGGAGGACTTCGACGCGGCCCGGGAGGCAATGGCGGCGACGGAGGTCAACGCGCGCTGGCAGCGTGACATGGCCGGCTTCTTCCAGCAGTCGGAGGCCGCCGACGAAGCCATGGTCCCGCTGACCGAGGTGTTCCACCTCGCCTGACCGGTGCCTGCCCCGGCTGTCCGTGACCGACCGGGACAGCCGGGGTGGCGTGTCAGCCGACTTCGCCCTCGTCGGCGGGCGGTTCGGCGCGTCCGCCGTTCTTGATCCGGTCGGCCTGCTCGATCGCCGTCGCGAGCTTCTCCACCGAGCCGTCCTCGGTGGAGGACGCCAGCTTCCGCGCACGGGTGGCGAGTTTGCCGAGTGCGGGCGTGCCCGGCAGGTCGCCGCCGCGCAGGATGTCCGCGAAGTACGCGGCCACCGCGGTCACCTGGAGGCGCGGCGGCGTGGCGCCGCCCCAGAGCTTCTCGTCGATCGCGCCGGTCCCGACCGACCCGGTCTCCTCGTGCGCCTTCCGCGTCTTCGGGTCCAGCCAGCGCACGGTCGCCGTCGCCACGTGGCCGGAGGCCCCCTCGCGGAGCCGTACGGCGTAGAGCGCGGTCGCCGTGTGGCCGGGGCCGACCTCGCCGCCGTCGATGCTGTCGTCCCGGAAGTCGTCGTCGGCGACCTTGCGGTTCTCGTAGCCGATCAGCCGGAACTGCTTGACGGTGTCGCGGTCGAAGGCGACCTGGGCCTTGGCGTCGCGGGCGCGCAGTTCGACGTGGGCGGGCAGTTGGTCGACGAAGACCTTCCTGGCCTGGGTCTCGTCCGCTATGTACGTGGTATTGCCGTCGCCCTTGTTGGTGAGCTGTTCCATCAGCTGGTCGCCGTAGTCGCTGCCGACCCCGACGCCGAACAAGGTGATGCCGTACTCCTTGCGCGCGCCACCGATGCGTTCCAGGATCGCGTCCGCGTCGGTCTCACCGGTGTTGGCGAGCGCGTCGGAGAGCAGCACGACCCGGTTGGTGGCGCCCTTGCGGTGGCCTTCCACGGCCTCGTCGTAGCCCTGCTGCACGCCGGCTGCCACGTTCGTGGAGTCGGTGGGTTCCATCCCCTCGATGGCGTCCCGGATCTTGGTGCGGTTGCCCTGGAGGCGCGTCATCGGCAGCCTGGTCTCGGCCTCGTCGCTGAAGGTGACCAGGGAGACGGAGTCGTCGTCTCGCAGTTCGTCGGCGAGGACACCCAGGGAGGTCTTCGCCAGGTCGAGACGGCCCGGTTCGGACATCGACCCGGAGATGTCGACGACGAAGGTCAGTGCGGCGGGCGGGCGTTCGCCGGCCTTCGACGCCGGCTCGGTGGCCAGCCCGACCCGCACGAGCGACCATCCGGCGGCACCGGGCCGGGCGCCGTCGACACTCACCGAGAAGCCGTTGCCCTCCGGTGGCTCGTAGCCCTGGCGGAAGCTGTTGACGAATTCCTCCGGGCGCACCGTGTCGGCGGCCGGCAGCTGTCCGTCGTTCAGGGTGCGGCGTGCGTATCCATAGCTGGCGGTGTCCACGTCGAGAGCGAAGGTCGACAGATAGTCGGGGGCCGCGCTCTCCCGCACCGTGCCGTCCTCCGCCCGGCCCGCCCCCTCCTCCGGCCCCGGCGCGGCGGACGGAGCGGCGGGGAGCTGTCTGCCCCCGGCCGGCCCGCCGCTGCCGGCGACACCGCGGTCGGCGGTGGCGGAGTCGTTGCTCGTGCCCGACCCGCTGCAGCCGGTCACCAGGATTCCGCCCGCCAGGAGAAGCGCGAGCGCTCCCCGATAAGTCCGTGTCCTGCGGTCCATCCGTACCCCCCGCGTCGTAGACATTCGTGCATGTGACGTACGAGGGGGTCGGCCGGAGTCGTCGGAAGCGTTGCGGAACAGTCTCGATGGTGCAACGACGGGCGCGGGCGGGGCGGAACATCAAGGTCAGGACACGATGTCCTTACGGCTGAACCCTCGGAAGGCGAGGGCGAACAGAATCAGGGCAAAGGTCACCGATACGGCCGTGCCCTTCACCATCCCGCCCCAGGCGAGTTCGGGCTGGAGCGCGTCGGCCCAGGCGAACTGCCAGTGCGCGGGCAGGAATTCACGCCAGGTGCCGAGCGCGGTGACCGCGTCCAGGACGTTGCCCACGATGGTCAGTCCCACCGCGCCGCCCACCGCGCCGAGCGGTGCGTCCGTCTTCGTCGACAGCCAGAACGCCAGCCCGGCGGTGACGAGTTGGGAGACGAAGATGAAGGCGACGACGAGCGCGAGGCGTGGCACGGTGTCCGAGGTGCTGAGCTCGCCCCCTGTGGGCAGTCTCAGCGGCCCCCAGCCGTACGCCGCCGCTCCCGCGCCCAGGGCGACCATCGGCAGGAGCACCATCGCGGCGAGGCTGAAACCGAGCGCCACGACGAGCTTGCTCCACAGCAGCCTGGCCCGGGGCACGGGCGCCGCGAGCAGGTAGCGCAGCGAGGACCAGCTCGCCTCGGAGGCCACGGTGTCCCCGCAGAACAGGGCCACCGGCACCACCAGCAGGAAGCCGGCGGAGACGAAGAGGCAGGTCGCAGCGAAGTTCGCGGCGGACTCCGTCGCGACGTCCATGAGGTTGATCCGCGAACCGCCTCCGCCGCCGCCCCCCTCGCCACCGCCCGGAGTGCCGCCGACCGCGAAGGCGATGATCAGGACGAACGGCAGGGCTGCCAGTACCCCGAACATGAGCAGGGTGCGCCGCCTGCGCAGTTGCCTCATCGCCTCCACGCGCAGCGGCAGGGTACGGCGGGCGTGGTATCCGGGGGCTTCGGCGAGGGCCTGGATCTCTGGTGCGGAGCTCATGCGGATCCTTGGGAGATGAGGGTGAGGAACGCGTCCTCCAGGCGGCGGTGCGGTCCGACACCCGTCACCGGTACGTCGAGACGTACCAGTTCGGAGACCAGCTGCGCGGCTGTGGCGCCGTCGAGACGGACCAGCAGGCCGTGGCCGTCGTCCGGACGGACGACGGCGGCGGAGCCGATGCCCGGGAGGGCTGCCACCTTGTCCACGAGCGGTTCGGACACCTCGGCGTCCGTGGTGACGAGCAGCGTGTCACCGGAGCCGGTGATCTCGGCGACCGGGCCGGCCTGGACGAGACGGCCGCGGTCCATGACCACCAGGTGGGTGCAGGACTGTTCGACCTCGGAGAGGAGGTGGCTGGAGACGATCACGGTCCGGCCCCCGGCCGCGTACCGGATCATCACGTCCCGCATCTCGCGGATCTGGGGCGGGTCCAGCCCGTTGGTCGGTTCGTCGAGGATGAGGAGGTCCGGCATGCCGAGCATGGCCTGGGCGATGGCGAGACGCTGCCGCATGCCCTGGGAGTAGGTGCGCACGGCGCGGGCCAGGGCGTCGCCGAGCCCGGCGATCTCCAGGGCCTCGTCGATGTGGGCGTCCTCGGCGGGCCGCCCGGTGGCCTGCCAGTACAGCTCCAGGTTGGAGCGGCCCGACAGGTGCGGGAGGAAACCGGCGCCTTCGACGAAGGACCCCACGCGGGACAGTACCGGCGCTCCGGGGCGGATCGCGTGCCCGAAGACGCGGATCTCACCGGCGTCGGGGGTGATGAGTCCCATCAGCATGCGCAGGGTGGTGGTCTTGCCCGCACCGTTCGGTCCGAGGAGGCCGAGGACCTGCCCCTTCTCGACCCGGAAGCCGAGGTCGCGCACCGCGTACCGGTCGGCGGACTTCGCGTACTTCTTGGACAGCCCGGTGATCTGCAGCGGTACGCCGGTCAGCGCCGGGTCCGGGGCGGGGGTCGTGGTGCGGCGCCTCGCGGTGAGCAGGAGGGCGGCGGCGATGACGAGCGCGGCCGCCGGGAGCCCCCAGGTCCACCAGGGCAGAACGACCGCGGCGGTCCGCACGGCAGGGGCCGTCGGGACGGTCAGCGCCCCGTCGAGGGAGACGGTGTACGTCGCGGGCTCGGCGGGTGAGGCGTAGGCGAGGTCCGTCGCGGAGAGGACGAGGCGGAGCCGGTGCCCGGCGTCCACCTCGTGGTCGACGGCGGGCAGGGTCAGCTCGACCGGCTCGCCCTGCTCCTCGGGGGTGATCCGGTAGGGGGAGACGAGCTGGGAGGGCAGCACCTGCTGCTTCCCGTCCGGCGAGACGTCGTAGACCTTGCCGAAGAGCACCGCGTCGCCCTGGTCCGCCTTCACGTTCACACGGACGGTGGGCGATCCGGTGACGTGAACGGCGCTGTCCAGCGGGGCGGAGTCGAAGCGCGCGTACTGCCCGGGGAAGTCGAGGGAGAACCCGACGCCGAGCGAGGACAGCTGGGAGAGCCCGCCGCCGATGCCGGGGACGGCCGAGATGGAGGGCGGGTTGGCCCCGGCCGGGTTGCGGAAGGTCTGGGCCGGGCCGCCGGCGGGGGTGTTCCGCCCACCGCCGGTCGCGGGCTGCTGCTGTCCGCCGCCCGTGGCGGGCTGGTCCTGTCCCCCGCCGCCCGGCACGGGCTGCTGCCCGGCCCCGGTCAGGGCGATCTTCCGCCCGCCGCTGGTCAGTCCGGGATACGTGGCGCTGCTCGCGCCGCGCTTCAGGGCGGCTCCGTCGGTGGAGTCGACGCCGCCGGTCCGGGTCACACGGAACCCCGGCCCCGTGTCGGCGCCCTTCTCCTCCTTCAGATACCGGTCGAACCAGTCCCCGACCCGGCCTTCGACGCGGTCACCCTCGTCGTCCCCTCCGTCGTGCCCGCCCGCGATCCAGTCGACGGACACGGGCGCGCCGTTGCCCTTGATGGCCTTGGCCATGGCGTCGGCCTGGCCGAGCGGGAAGAGCGAGTCGCTCTGGCCCTGGAGGATGAGCGCGGGTACGTCGATCCGGTCGGCCACGGCCTCGGGGGAACGTTCCGTCAGGAGTTGGCGCGCGGCGGCGTCCGGCTTGCCGCTGACGGCGACCCGCTCGTACATCTCGCACAGCTGCTTCTCGAACTTCTCGCAGCCGCCGCCGGAGCTGACGAAGATCCCGGCCCAGAGTTTCTTGAACACCCCGTCCGGGAAGAGCGCGTCGGCGAGATTCCAGTAGCTGATCACCGGTGCGATGGCGTCGACCCGCTCGTCGTGACCGGCGGCGAGCAGCGACACGGCGCCACCGTACGAGGCGCCGGTGACACCGACGCGCGGGTCGCCCTTCGCGTCGAGCTCCACCTCCGGCCGGTCCGCCAGCCAGTCGATGAGCCCGGACACGTCCTTGACCTCGCCGTCGGGGGCGTTGAGCGTGATCTGCCCGCTCGTCCTCCCGAATCCGCGGGCGGACCACGTCATGACGGCGTACCCGTCGGCGGCCAGCTTCTCGGCCTGGGCGCGCACCTCGTTCTTGCTGCCGCCGAAGCCGTGCCCGATGAGGACGGCCGGCCGGCGCTGCGTGCCCCCTGACGTGAAGTACGAGGTGTCGACCGACACCCCGTTCATCTTCATCATCCGGTCCTGCCGGTGCACGGGCGGTTCGCTGACGTCGGCGACGGCGGTCCAGGTCCCGGCGCCCACGAGCACGGCGAGAGCGGCGACCACCGCGGCCCACCGGCCTGGGGTACGGGGCAGCCGGTGCCGCCACCGGGAAGTCGGTTTATCCATGCCCCGACCCTAAACGGAACGCACGGTGCGCCAGGATGCCACCGGGGGGAAGTCCGCGGCCTCCCTGAGAGGTACGACACGGTCCGGACGTACTCCGCATGCGGTACACCGAACACACGAAAGGCCCAGACGTGGACATCCGCCCCGCCACCACCACCGCGGAGCTCCTCGCCGCCGCACACCTCTACGACGCCCCGCCCCGTCCCGAGTGGGCGGCCCGCTTCCTGGCGGCGGACGGCCATCTGCTGATGATCGCGTACGTGGACGCCGTCCCGGCCGGGTTCGTCACCGGCATCGAGATGCTGCACCCCGACAAGGGCACGGAGATGTGCCTGTACGAACTCTCCGTCGACGAGTCGTACCGCCGACGCGGCATCGGCCGGGCGCTGACCCAGGCCCTGGCCGCCGAGGCCCGGGCACGGGGCTGCTACGACATGTGGGTCGGGGTGGAGCGTGACGACGAGGCGGCGCTCGCCACCTACCGCTCGGCTGGCGCGGCGGACGACGGGGTGTTCGCCACGCTGACCTGGGAGTTCGGCACTCCGTCCTGAGCGCGTCCGGGTGCGCCGGGGTGAGCTCCCGGGTAACCGCCGTGTGTACGGATGCTCACCCCGCGCGAGGGCCCTGCGTGTGGGCGAAGTAACTGGTGGGCAATCACGCGCTGACCGGTCCGCAAGGTGGTGGGCGGAGTCTGCCCGGATGACAGACACCGCAAAGGAATCCACACTCTTCGAGAACATCGGCGGAGCGGACGCGGTCGCAGCCGTGGTCGACATCTTCTACGGACGTGTCCTCGCGGACCCCGAACTCAGCGGATATTTCGAGGGCCGGGACATGGAACGGCTCAAGCGGCACCAAAGTCTCTTCGTCGGGCAGGCGTTGGGCGCCAAGGCGCCGTATCCAGGACGAACGATGCAGCGCGCACACCAGGGACTGGCCATCACGAGCGAGGCGTTCGACCGCGTCGTCGGCCATCTGGCCGGTGCGCTGAAGGAGGCGGGCCTGGACGACGCCACCATCGGCACGATCGCGCAGACCCTCCTGCCGCTGAAGCCCGACATCGTCACCGCCTGACGGCAGGTCGCGGGGCGCCGCTCCCCCCTGACGATCGTCGTATGCGTGCCCTGCCGTTCGGCCCGGGTGCCCGGCCCGTCACCGCTCGTACGTTCGGCGGCATGAAGAATCCACCTTCCCTGGCCCCCCGCCTGCTCTGCGGGGCAGCCCTTCTGGCGGCGGCCGCCGGCGCCGTCGTGTTCCTTTCACCAGGTGGGCTCGGCCAGGCCGATCCCACCGAGGTGACCCAGGGTGCGTCCGTGTCCCTGTACCGGTCGTTGACCGCGACGGTCGCGGACGCGCCCGACCGGCCGGCCCACCTCCTGGAGCCGGTCACCGAGGGCACCCTGGTCGCCCTGGGCCTGTTGCTGCTCCTGCTCGGCTGGACGGCGGTGCGCCGCAGGGACGCTCGCCTGACTGCCGGAACCGTCCTGACCGGCGCCGGGACCGTGGTGGCGTACGCCATCAGTGAGGCGCTGAAGCTGGTGACGGACGAGGAACGCCCGTGCCGGGCCGTGCCCGGCGCCGAGGCCGTGGCCGCGTGTCCGGAGGCCGGCGACTGGTCGTTCCCCAGCAACCACGCCACGCTGGCCGCCGCACTGGCGACGGGGCTCGCGATCCGACGGCCCCGTCTGGCCGCCGTGACCGTGCCGTTGGCCGTGGCGGCAGCGTTGCTGCGTGTCCTGACAGGAGTCCACTACCCGCACGACGTGCTCGCCGGCGCACTGCTCGGCGCGGCCGTGGTGGCGGCGCTCCTGATCGTCGCCCAGCGGCCGGTGGAGCGCGTCGCGTCAGCCGTTCTCCGCCGTATGCGCGGGCACGACACCCGCCTCGTGGGCCATGACGGCGGCGGCGGCGCGGTTGTCCACCCCGAGGCGGGACAGGACGGAGCTGACATGCGCCTTGACGGTCCCCTCCACCACGTGCAGCCGCCGGGCGATCTGCCCGTTGGACAGCCCGCTGCCGAGGAAGGACAGCACCTCGCGTTCCCTGGGAGTCAGTCCGGCGACCTTCTCCCGGGCGGCGGCCCGGCGCCCGGCCTGGACACCGGCCCCGCCCGACGCGAGGTGCGCGACCACACGCGCGGCGACCTTCGGTGACAGATAGGCGGCGCCGTCGGCCACCGCCCGTACGCCCGCGAGGAGTTCCTCGGGCTCACCCGACTTGATCAGGAAGCCGGCGGCCCCGCAGCCGAGCGCCCGGAGGATGTAGTCGTCCTCACCGAACGTCGTGAGCATGATGATGCCCGTGGCGGGAGCGGTCCGGCTGATCTCCGCCGCGGCGTCGATGCCGTTGGTCCTCGGCATCCGTACGTCGAGCACGGCCACATCGGGGCGGTGGAGCCGCACGAGCTCCACCGCCTCATGTCCGTCGCCCGCCTCGGCGACGATCTCGATGTCCGGGTCGGTCGACAGCACGGCCCGCACGCCCGCCCGGATCATCGGCTCGTCGTCGGCGATCAGGACCCGTGTCATCGCGCGCTCACCCGGTCAGGGCGTCGAGGGAGATCAACCGGTCCTCGCGGAAGCAGAGCCGGTAGGCGTCCCCGGACCGGCTGTCGAAGCGGTCGGCCGTCATCGCGTAGTACTCGCACGTCACTCCTCGTCCCTCGGCCCGCTCGCCACCGGACGGCCGGTGGACCGACTGGCGGTCCGGGAGCATCCGCCGCACCTCCGCACGATCCTGCCCCACCCGCAGCCGGGCGTAGTCACCCGGACCAAGCGTCGACCGTGCCGCCGACACCATGTCCCAGCCCGTCACCGCGGCGGCCAGCACCGCGCCGGCGCACAGCGGGACCAGGATCGCGGCGGTCAGGGTGCGGCGCGCGCGCCGCCGTGTCCTGCGGAACTCCGTCGGCGCCCCGGCCGGGGACTCAGGAGTGCGACGTTCCGGCAGCCGTGCCGGGAGACGGTGCGGCAACCGGGCGGACACGGCGAAGCCGCCGTCCCTGGGCCCGTACTCGAAGGTGCCGCCGGCGAGCCGGACCCGCTCGTGGAGTCCGATGAGCCCCCGGCCCCCCTGCCCCGGCGGCCGCCCGGCCGGGGTCTTCGCGGGACCGTTGACGACGACCACCCGGGTCTCGGTCTCCGTGTGCCTGACCTGGACGGTCGTCGCCGCGAGGGGCGCGTGCCTGGCCACGTTGGTCAGCGCCTCCTGCACGACCCGGTGCACGGCCCGCGCGACGACGGGAGGAAGCCCGCCCGCCTGGCCGTCCACCCGCAGTTCGACCCTCAGCCCGGACCCGGCCGCATCGCCGACCAGCTCGGTCAGCTCCTGCCCGTGCGGCCGCAACGGCGGCGGTTCCGCGTCCTCGCTCAGGACGCCGACCACTTCCCCCAGCCGCTCGACCGCCGTGGCTGCCCGTGCCCTGATGTCCCGGGCGGTACGCCGCTGCTGCTCGTCGAGGCCGGGTGCGAGCTGGAGGGCGCCCGCCGACAGGGCGATCAGGCTGAGGTCGTGGCCGAGCACGTCATGCATGTCCTGAGCGATACGGGCCCGCTCCGCCAGCCGCGCCTGCTCGCCGGTCAACTGCCGCTCCCGCTCCAGCCGTTCGGCTCTCTCCCAGCCGGCCCGGACCAGCTCCTGGTACTGCCGCCAGAACCGCCCGGCGAACCAGGGCAGCAGGACGCCCAGAACCATCACCCCGACGAACCGGGTACCGAGCGCGAGCAGGGGCGGCACCAGCGAGGCGGCCACCACCCCGGCGGCGAGCACGGCGGCCCACGCGCAGAGGACCGTTCCGGTTCTCCCGGGGCCCCGCCCCGCCAGGAACGCGGTGACCACGGTCGGCACGGCCCACCACGGACTCACCAGGCTCAGCCCGCCGCATCCGGCCACGGCCGCGAGGCGCGACATCAGGTTCAGGTTCACCGGCTCGACGGTACGGAATCCGGGGCCCGGCCGGCACTGCCGAAAGTCAGGGTCGTAGCCGGGAGGCCGAGGCCACCGGACGAGGAGCACGGAGATCGAGCGGTGTCTCCCGGGGCAGCAGGGCGGCGGCCTTCTCCCGGTCCCCCGCCCGGACGGCCGCGTGTATCTCACGGGCCAGGGGTGTGACATCGCGGACGGACACGGTCCACTCGTCGGCGTACCGCCGGGCTGCCTCCCCGGAGAGCCCGAGCTGGAGCGAGCGGTACGGCAACGGATTCAGGTCCAGATCACGCTCGGGGTCCCACTGGACCCGCGCGGGAGCGGACCGCAGCGCCCGCTTCCACGCACCCTGGTCCTCGTGCACGTCGCGTACGTAGTGCGAGAGTTCGGCGTTCTCCAGCGCCCACCCGAAGCCGTCACGGGTGATCTCGACTGCGAGCACGGTCTCCTGGCCCTCCTTCGTGCCCCAGCCGCAGCGGTACATCATCCATAGGAAGCTCGGCTTGATCCACGTCATGCGGTCGCGCTTCCAGGCCGACGGGAAGCGCCCGTCACGGGCGGCGGGCAGCCCGATCACCGGCGGGTACGCCTGGTACACGGTGACGGTGGAGTCGGTGTGCTGCGCGCGGATCTCGTAACGGGGCGGGCCTGTCCGGTCGTTCATACGCCCCAGAATGCGGGACCTCGGCGCATCACAGCACCTGGTTTTCGCTACGCGGTGCGGCCCGTCTTGACCTCGCCGATGAACGCGGACCACGCATCGGGCCCGAACATGAGCGTCGGGCCGTGAGGCACCTTGCTGTCGCGGACGGGCAGCGCACGGGGAAATCCGTCAGCGACTTCCACGCAGTCGCCGCCCTGCGTGTTGCTGTAGCTGGACTTGCGCCAGGCGGCGGCGTGCGGAGCGACTGGGGAGACGAGCGTCATGATTGAGGTCCTCCAGTGCGGAACGGAGCAGAGTGACTGACGCACGTGGCGACAGCGCAAGACTGAGCAAGTAATCGAATGCTAAGGCGTATTCGGCAACCCCCGCATCATGCTCGATCAACTCGCCCGAGTGAGACCCCTCCAGGTATGCGACATCGGCTCGCGAGGCGAAAGAGAGCACGGTTGCTGATCCGTCCAACAGCGGGTGGGCTCCCGCGCTGAACGGCAGAACTTGCAGGGTGATCTCGTTGCGGGCTTCGGCCACGTCGATCAGGTGGTTCAGCTGTTCAGACATGACGGACGGCTGGTCCACCACCCGGTGGAGCACCGCTTCGTCGAGCACCGCCCACAGCACGGGCGGCTTCTCTCCGCTCAGGATGCCCTGCCGCGCCATCCGCGCCGCGAGCAGCTTCTCCAGCCCGTCCCCCACGCTCGGTCGCGCGACGCCCAGAAGAGCCCTCGTGTACGCCTCGGTCTGGAGCAGGCCGGGCACGGAGTGGGCCGCATACTTCCGGATCTTGGTCGCCTTCGGCTCCAGATTGACGTACCGGATGGCCCAGTTCGGGATCGGCGTCCGCACCACGTGCTGCCATAGATCCATCAGGTCGCCGTCGGCCTTGAGCAGCCGGTCAAGGGCGTCGGCCACATCGAACACGGGCGTCTCGTTGCCGAGTTCGAACTGCGCGATGCGGCTGTGCGCGATCGGGATCATGTTCCCCAGCTCCCGCTGGGTCCAGCCCGCTCTCGTACGGAGTTTGCGGAGCATCGAGCCGTACAGCGCTTCCAGGGACTGCGTCGGGTCCAGCTTCTTCGGTGCGGGCACAGCGGTCACCCGTTTTCACTCGGCGCCTCGAAAATGACTACACCTGGTGATCGTACCGATACGGACCGATGCTCTGTGGTGGAACAACCCGAGACCGAACCATCGAGGAGTACCGCACGTGAGCACGGAAGAACGCCGGGCCGCCGCAGAGCGGATCAAGGAGGCCGAGACGGCCAGGGAAGACCTGAGGGAAGCGCTGGACGCCGTGGGCGTGAAGCTGCCTTCTCTCCGTCTCGACGCCCCGTCACTCGCCGCCGCGGTACCGCGGCCTCTGGTGGACCTGGGGCGCTGCAACCTGTCCACGGCACATCAGCTGATCGCCACACTCCGGCGGAGCGTCAGGTGAACGAGCCAGTGACCTCCGAGACGGCTCCGCATTCGGAGGGGGCCGCTCCGGGCGACCTGGACACAGATGACGCGACGGCCGCCGAGCGGCGCCGGGCTGAGCTGCTCGCCAGGGTCCGCGAGGCCAACAAGCAGAGTGTCAGCAGGGTGGAGGTTCACCGGCCCACCACCGCTCCCACCACGTAGTAGAGTTTCGCGCCCGCTGTCCACGGGAGCCGGGTCGCCACCTGCCGCGCCTGGAAGGCTGTCTCATGCCCCGCACCACCCCGCCACGTCCCCTCGACGTGCAAGCGGTCTTCCCCGCCCTTGCGGCTCACCGGCGCACAGCCACGCGGCTGCATCCACGTCATGGTTCTCCCGGGGCACAGGAGAGTTCGGTGGCGGGCCCTCTGCTGTGGCCGGCCGACGAAGCGTGGCCGGTGTGCACGGCCGTCCACCGGAAGGGCACGGGCCACCTGCTCTCCGACGTGCGGCTGCGCCGTCGGATCCTGAACGACTCCCGGGGACGGGAGCGCACAGAGGACGAACAGCGCCTGCTCGACGGCATACCCGAGGACACCCACGTCCCGGGGCTTCATGACGACGACCCGTTGCCGATGCTGGCCGTTGCCCAGTTGTACGCACGAGAGATCCCGGATCTTGTGGGACCCGAGGGCCACGACCTCCTGCAGGTCTTCTGGTGTCCCTTCGAGGTACACGGCGACGCCCGCACCATCGACGTCGTGCTGAAATGGCGGCGTTCCACCGACATCGGCACCGTACTCACACCGCAGCCCGAGCCGCCGGTGGTCGGCCGCAGGGAATGCGTGCCGACCGTGTGCGTCGTGCACCCGGAGCAAGTGGTGGAGCACGAGTATCTCGGACTGCTGGACGAAAAACTCCAGGAGGAGATCGGCGCGTGGGAGGAAGGACTCCTCGACGAGGAAGAGGAGGACGGCTTCTCCTCGCCAGGGAGTTACGCGACGTACGAGGAGTACGAGGCGGCAATGGCCGTGGCCCGGGCCGCAGAACCGGAGGAGACCGACTACATGAGCGACCTGTCGATCGCACCCGGCTGGAAAGTCGGAGGCTTCGCCTCCTGGCATCTGACCGACCCCGCTCCGGTCGACTGCGAGGTGTGCGGGGCTGCGATGCCGCCCCTGCTGACCGTTGACAAGTGGGAGTGCGACGGGGCCTCGCGCAGCTGGCTGCCGATCGAGGACCGGGACGCCGGCAACCACCGGCGCGTCATCGACCCGACTGATGTCTACCTCGGCCGCGGCCTGATGCGCGTGCACACCTGCCCGGCCGATCCTGCCCACCCGCACCGTCTGAGCTTCCAGTAACTCGCCGGGGACACCGCCCCCTGCCACGCTCCCAGGCGGTCCGTCAGGATCTCGCCGAACGGAAGCTGCGACGCCGTCTCCATGCGGTCACTCTTCCACTCGGCGAGCGCCCGCGTCCGCCGTGTCGGGAATGGTCAGTGATTGCGCGGGAAGCCGAGGTCCACGCCCGCCGGGGCGTCGGCCGGGTCGGGCCAGCGGGTGGTGACGACCTTGCCACGGGTGTAGAAGTGCACGCCGTCGTTGCCGTAGATGTGGTGGTCGCCGAAGAGGGAGTCCTTCCAGCCGCCGAAGGAGTGGTAGCCGACCGGCACCGGGATCGGGACGTTGACGCCGACCATGCCTGCCTCGATCTCCAGCTGGAAGCGGCGGGCCGCTCCGCCGTCGCGGGTGAAGATCGCGGTGCCGTTACCGAAGGGCGAGGCGTTCATGAGGGCGACGCCGTCCTCGTACGTGGCGACGCGCAGGACGCACAGGACGGGGCCGAAGATCTCGTCGCGGTAGGCGTCGGAGTCCGTGGAGACGTTGTCCAGGAGGGACAGGCCGATCCAGTGGCCGTCCTCGAAGCCCTCGACCGTGTGGCCGGTGCCGTCGAGGACGACGTCGGCGCCCTGGGCGGCGGCTCCGGTGACGTAGGAGGCGACCTTGTCGCGGTGGGCGGCGGTGATCAGCGGGCCCATCTCGGAGGTGGGGTCCGTGCCGGGGCCGATCATGATCTTCTCGGCGCGCTCACGGATCTTCGCGACCAGCTCGTCGGCGACGGAACTCACGGCGACGACCGCGGAGATGGCCATGCAGCGCTCACCGGCTGACCCGTACGCGGCCGAGACGGCGGCGTCGGCCGCGGCGTCCAGGTCGGCGTCGGGGAGGACGAGCATGTGGTTCTTAGCGCCGCCGAGCGCCTGGACGCGTTTGCCGTTGGCGGAGGCGGTGGCGTGGATGTACCGGGCGACGGGGGTGGAGCCGACGAAGGAGACGGCGGCGACGTCGGGGTGGGCGAGGAGCCCGTCCACGGCGACCTTGTCGCCGTGCAGGACGTTCAGCACACCGTCGGGCAGCCCCGCCTCGGCGGCCAGCTCGGCCAGCAGGTTGGCGGCCGACGGGTCCTTCTCGCTGGGCTTCAGGACGAAGGTGTTGCCGCACGCGATCGCCAGCGGGAACATCCACATCGGCACCATGGCGGGGAAGTTGAACGGCGTGATGCCGGCGACGACGCCGAGCGGCTGCCGGATCGAGGAGACGTCGACCCGGCTGGAGACCTGGGTCGACAGCTCGCCCTTGAGCTGGGTGGTGATGCCGCAGGCCAGCTCGACGATCTCCAGACCGCGGGCGACCTCGCCCAGCGCGTCGGAGTGCACCTTGCCGTGCTCGGCGGTGATCAGCGCGGCGATCTCGTCGCGGTGGGAGTCCAGCAGGGCGCGGTAGCGGAAGAGGACGGCGGTGCGGGCGGAGAGCGAGGAGGTGCCCCACGTCTCGTACGCCGTCTTCGCGGCGGAGACCGCGGCGTCGACCTCCTCGGTGGAGGCGAGCGCGACCTGGGTCGTGACGGCGCCGGTCGCGGGGTCGGTGACCGGACCGTAGTTGCCCGACGTGCCCGCAGCCCGCTCGAAGGGCTTGCCACCGATCCAGTGGTCGACGGTCTTCATGAGCGTGCTCCTTCACAGGTGGCGGCGTCGGGCTGCGGTCTGCCGGTCGTACATTTTCCTGGCCTCGACCGCCGACGGGCGGGTCGCGGTTTCGGCTACGGGAACATCCCACCACGCCTGTGCCGGCGGAGGCCCCGACACTGTGTCTGCCGTTTCGGTCTCGACGTAGACACAAGTGGGACGGTCCGCGCCGCGCGCCTCGGCCAGGGCCTGGCGCAGCTCCCCCACGGACTCGGCGCGCAGCACCCGCATGCCGAGGGATGCCGCGTTGGCTGCGAGGTCGACGGGCAGCGGGGTGCCGGTGAACGCTCCATCCGCGGTGCGGTGCCGGTAGGCGGTGCCGAAGCGTTCGGCGCCGACGGACTCGGAGAGGCCGCCGATGGACGCGTATCCGTGGTTCTGCAGGATGACGAGCTTGACGGGCAGGCCCTCCTGTACGGCGGTGACGATCTCGGTGGGGTTCATCAGATACGTGCCGTCGCCGACGAGGGCCCAGACGGGCCGGCCCGGTGCCGCGAGCTGGACCCCGAGGGCGGCGGGGATCTCGTATCCCATGCAGGAGTAGCCGTATTCGACGTGGTACTGGTGCGGGGAACGGGTCCGCCACAGCTTGTGGAGGTCGCCGGGGAGGGAGCCCGCCGCGTTGATCAGGATGTCGTCCTCGGTGACCAGCTCGTCCAGCAGCCCGAGGACCTGTGCCTGGGTGGGCCGGGCGTCGGGGTCGTCGGTGGCGAAGGCCGCGTCGACGCGCTGCTCCCAGCGCTCCTTGGCGTCGGTGTACGCGCTCTCGTAGGCGGGGTCGACGCGGTGTCCGCGGGCGCCGAGGGCCTCGCCGAGGGCTTCGATCGCGGTGCGGGCGTCCGCGACGAGGGGGAGGGCGGCGAGCTTGTGGGCGTCGAAGCCGGTGATGTTCAGGTTGAGGAAGCGGACGGCGGGGCCGGCGAAAAGGGTGCCGGACGCGGTCGTGAAGTCGGTGTAGCGGGTGCCGATGCCGATGACCAGGTCGGCCTCGCGGGCGAGCGCGTCGGCGGTGGCGGTGCCGGTGTGGCCGATGCCGCCCACATCGGCGGGGTGGTCGTGGCGCAGGGATCCCTTGCCGGCCTGGGTGGAGGCGACGGGGATGCGGGTGTCGGCGGCGAACGCGGCGAGGGTCTCCTCGGCGGCGCTGTGGTGGACGCCGCCGCCCGCGACGATCAGGGGGCGGCGTGCCGAGCGCACCGCGCGGACGGCCTGTTCCAGCTCGTGGGGGTCGGGGGCCGGCCTGCGTACGTTCCAGACGCGCGTCGCGAAGAACTCCGCCGGCCAGTCGTACGCCTCGGCCTGCACGTCCTGCGGCAGCGCGAGTGTGACGGCGCCCGTGTCCGCCGGGTCGGCGAGGGTGCGCATGGCATGGAGAGCCGCCGGGATCAGCGCCTCGGGGCGGGTGATCCGGTCGAAGTAACGGGAGACGGGGCGCAGGCAGTCGTTGACCGACACGTCGCCTGCGTGCGGCACTTCGAGCTGCTGCAGCACGGGGTCGGCGGGGCGGGTCGCGAAGGTGTCGCCGGGCAGGAGCAGTACGGGCAGATGGTTGACGGTGGCCAGCGCGGCACCGGTGACGAGGTTGGTGGCGCCGGGGCCGATGGAGGTGGTGACGGCGTGGGCGGAGAGCCGGCCCGACTGGCGGGCGTATCCGACGGCGGCGTGCACCATGGCCTGTTCGCTGCGGCCTTGGAGGTACGGCATCGCGGGGCCGGATTCGACGAGAGCCTGTCCGATGCCGGCGACGTTGCCGTGGCCGAAGATGCCCCAGGTGGCGTTGATCAGGCGGTGACGCCGGCCGTCGCGCTCGGTGTACTGGCGGGCGAGGAAGGCGATGAGGGCCTGGGCGGTGGTGAGCCGACGGGTCGGCTTCGAGGCGGTGCGGGGCGTGCTGCGTGGTGTGGTCACCGGGCGTCCTCCACGTCGTGGAGGGGAAGCCGTGGGTCGACGGGCTGCGTGGGCCAGGTGTCGCGGATCCAGCGGTGGTCCGGGTGGTCGCGGATCAGCCACTCGCGCTGCTCGCCCGGTCCCGCCATCACGTTCAGGTAGTACAGGGTGCGGCCGGGCGGGGCGACGGACGGGCCGTGCCAGCCGTCGGGGATGAGGACGGCGTCCCCTGTGGCGACTTCGGCGAGGACGTCCGTGCCTCCGGGGCGGGACGGCGAAACCCGGTGGTAGCCGAGGCCGTCGCCCTCGACCTCGAAGTAGTAGATCTCCTCGAGCACGGACTCGGTGCCCGGGTGGTGCTCGTCGTGCTTGTGGGGCGGGTACGAGGACCAGTTGCCGCCCGGGGTGAGGACCTCGACGGCGATGAGCCGGTCGCAGTCGAACGTGTCGGCGGCGGCGAAGTTGTTCACCTGGCGCGAGCAGGCGCCGGCGCCGCGGAGCTCGACCGGTACCTCCGGCGCGGGGCCGTAGCGAGCGGGGAGTCGTCGCTCGCACTTCGCTCCTGCCAGGGCGAAGCGGCCTCCTGCGCCGGAGGCGATCTGGGCGCGGGCGTCGCGTGGGACGTAGGCGAAATCGGTCACTTCGCCGAACACGTCGTTCCTGCCCAGCAGTTCAAAGATCTCATCTGCTGCCTGCACCGTACAGCCACCGGACAACGGAAGGATGATCCATTCGCTCTCCCCGGTGACCAGCGTATGAACACCACCCGGCTCCAGCTCCAGGACGCGCAGGCTCGACCGCTCCCACCCGGCGCGCTCCGGGTCGATGTCGAGGGCGTAGGGGCCCCGTGCGGCGTCGCCGGCCCTGAGGTGGTACCTCGACTGCTCGTCGGTCGTCGTCATGGCTCCATCCCTACCCGTCGCCCCGCTCGTTCACAGAAGTCCGGTGCCCCTCGTTCACAGCATCCCCCTGCCACTCGTTCACAGCAGACCCACGGCCGTGTCGACCGCGCCGGCCACGTCCCCGTGGGCGGGGTAGAGCAGCGAACGCCCCACCACCAGCCCCTGGACGGTCGGCAGCCGCAGCGCGCCGCGCCATTTCTCGTACACCGTGTCCGGATCTCCGGTGACCTCGCCGCCGAGCAGGACGGCGGGGAGGGTCGAGGCCCGCATCACCCGGTCCATGTCGCCGGGATCGTCGGTGACGGGGACCTTGAGCCAGGTGTACGCGGACGTCCCGCCCAGGCCCGAGGCGATGGCGATGGAGGTGGTGACGGCGGCGGATCCCAGGTCGGTGTGGAGGCCGTCACGGGTGCGGTGGCAGAGGAACGGCTCGATGAAGACCGGCAGCTTGAGGGCGGCCATCTCGTCCACCGTGCGCGCGGCGGTGTGCAGGGTGTCCAGGGAACCCGGGTCGTCGTGGTCGATCCTCAGCAGGAGTTTGCCCGCGTCGTAGCCGTGGCGGAAGAGGTCGGCGGGGCGGTGGCCGGTGAAGCGGTCGTCGAGCTCGAAGGCGGCTCCCGCGAGGCCGCCGCGGTTCATGGAACCGAGGACGACCTTGCCCTCCAGGGCACCGAGGAGCAGCAGGTCCTCCAGGACGTCGGCGCCCGCGAGCACCCCGTCGACGCCGGGGCGGGCCAGGGCGAGGCACAGGCGTTCCAGCAGGTCGAAGCGGTCGGCCATGGCCAGGTCGTCGTCACCGACGGCGAGCGCACCACGGGCCGGGTGATCCGCCGCGATGATCATCAGTCGGCCGGAGGGGCCGACGAGGGGCCGTCTGCGGCGGGCGGCGGCCGCCTCGGCGACGGCCTCGGGACGGTGGGCACGAAGCCGGACGAGATCGGAGACGCGGGCCGCGGCGGGCGGGGTCATGGCGTGGCTCCCATCGCTCCTGTGGCTCCCGTGGCTCCTACGGTTCCTTCGGCTGCGCCGACCACGCCGTCGGCCAGGGCCCGTTCGACCTCGTGCGGGAACGGCATCGCTGAGGAACAGGCGAGGCGGGAGGCGACGATGGCCCCGGCTGCGTTGGCGTAGCGCATGACGTGTTCCGTGTCCCAGCCGGCGAGGAGCCCGTGACAGAGGGCGCCGCCGAAGGCGTCCCCGGCGCCCAGCCCGTTGACGACGTCGACGGGGAGGGGCGGAATCTCGGCGGTGGTGCCGTCGCGGTGAGCGGCGAGGACACCTGCCGGTCCCTGTTTGACGACGGCGAGTTCGGGGCCTGCGGCGAGCAGGGCGCGGGCGGCCGCGTGCGGTTCGCGTTCTCCGGTGGCGATCTCGCACTCGTCGAGGTTGCCGACGGCGACCGTGGCGTGGGCGAGCGCCTCGCGGTAGTGGGCGCGGGCCGCTTCGCCGTCACCGTCCTTCCCCTCACCCCAGAACACGGGGCGCCAGTCGAGGTCGAAGACGGTGACGCGCGGATGCCCGGACGCGTCCGGCACCGCTGCCGCACCACGGGCCCCGAGTGCGGTGAGGGTCGCGGTCCGGCTGGGTTCGGCACAGAGTCCGGTGCCGGTCATCCAGAAGACCCGGGCGGCCCGCACCGCGTCCAGGTCGAGCTCCTCGCTGTGGATCTCCAGGTCGGGGGCCTTGGGCTGCCGGTAGAAGTAGAGCGGGAAGTGGTCCGGCGGGAAGATCTCGCAGAAGGTGACCGGGGTCGGATACTCCGGCACGGCGCTCACCCACCGGTCGTCCACCCCGAACTCCCCCAGCGCCTGGTGGAGGTAGTCGCCGAAGGCGTCCCGTCCGGTCCGGGTGATCACAGCCGTACGGCGTCCCAGCCGGGCGGCGGCCACCGCCACGTTGGACGGCGAGCCGCCGAGGAACTTCCCGAACGTCTCGACCTCGGCCAGCGGTACACCGGTCTGCAGCGGGTAGATGTCCACCCCGATCCGCCCCATGGTGATCACGTCGTACGGCTCAGGCATACGCATCCCTTCGACCCGGTGCTCCGGCCCGGCGCCTCGTCCCGGGAGTCGGCCACGGCCGGGCGGCCGCTCCCAGGTCTAGCCCTCGCCAGGAACCCTGTCAACACTTTGTCCGGACATTCGGACGAACTCTTGACATGCCCTCCGGAGGACTGGAGGGTGGGCGATATGACCTCCTCCGCACCCTCTCCGGCCCGCATCCGCATCGGTTCGGCACCCGATTCGTGGGGGGTGTGGTTCCCCGAAGACCCGCAGCAGGTGCCCTGGGAGCGATTCCTCGACGAGGTGTCCGAGGCGGGGTACGAGTGGATCGAGCTCGGCCCGTACGGCTACCTGCCGACCGACCCCGCCCGGCTCGCCGACGAGACCGCCCGCCGGAATCTCGCCGTCTCCGCGGGCACCGTCTTCACCGGATTGCACCACGGCCCGGCGGTCTGGGACCGGACCTGGGAGCATGTCGCGGGCATCGCGGCACTCACCCGGGCGACGGGCGCCGGGTATCTGGTGGTCATCCCCTCGTTCTGGCGGGACGACAAGACGGGCGAGGTGCTGGAGGACCGCACGCTCACCCCCACGCAGTGGCGTGACCTCACCACCCAGACGGAACGTCTGGCTCGCGAGGTGCGGGACCGCTACGGGCTGCGGATCGTGGTGCACCCGCACGCCGATACGCACATCGACAGCGAGGAGAACGTCAACCGCTTCCTCGACGCCACCGACCCCGGCCTGGTCTCCCTCTGCCTCGACACCGGCCACTACGCGTACTGCGGCGGGGACAGTGTGAAGCTCATCGAGACCTACGGCGAACGGATCGGCTATCTGCATCTCAAGCAGGTCGACCCGGCGGTGCTCGCCGAGGTCGTGGCGGACGAGGTGCCGTTCGGCCCGGCCGTGGCGCGCGGCGTGATGTGCGAGCCACCGGGCGGAGTGCCCGCGCTGGAGCCTGTGCTGGACGCCGCGCGCGCCCTCGGCACCGACCTGTTCGCCATCGTCGAGCAGGACATGTACCCCTGCCCGCCCGACAAGCCGCTGCCCATCGCACGCCGCACCCGCGCGTTCCTCCGCACGTGCGGGCCCGCGCGGCCGGCGTCCTGAGTTCCCTGCATCCCCGGTCCCCCTCCTGCCGCAGCAGTCACTCCCGCGTCACGTATGTCCGCGTTCCTCTGAGCCTGTGTCACGGGTTCGCGATGCCCCCTGCCCGGCCCGGAACGCCCTCGTTCACCGGAACAGAGGCACACGGACGTACAGAGAGGGGGCGTTCTCATGACGGACAGAACACTCTGGTCGTACAAGGACATCGCGGCGCACATCCGGGTCCAGCCGAACACGGTCCGCTCGTACCGCAGACGCGGGCTTCTCCCGCCTCCCGACGAGGTCCACAACGGTAGGCCCCGCTGGTGGGTGGACACCGTCCTCGCGTGGATCGCGTCCCAGCCGGGCAACCGGGGCCGTTGAGCCCAGACGGTCGGCCCGGAGGGTGGGGCCAGGACAGTCCCGGTCGCGCTCAGGCTCCCTCCCGCCGGTTCGATGATCGCGACTCCCGCTCCGGGCGCGGTGCCCGTCGCGGCGAGCGCCGCCGGGGCGGCATCCAGCGTGATCGTCGAGGTCACCAGCCGACCGGGTCACCGGCCGCCGAAGACGGTGACGCACCGCCACCTGGAGCCCCTGGCGTGTGACACACCCAACGGGGTGGCGACAGAGAGCATTCATACCCCCTAGGGGTATAATTGGGGTACGGGCAGGGCGCACCGGGCTTCCCGGCGCCCACTCACGCCACATCCGCCACATCCATAGTGCCCGCGAAGAGGAGAACGTCATGACCGCCGAGACCGACACACCCCGGACCACCGGCTCCTGCTGCTCGTCCACCGGCTCCCGCCACGACGGGGCGTCCGACGTCCAGATGGGCGGCGTCACCGTGGTGTACGAGGTGAAGGGCATGACCTGCGGCCACTGCGAAGGGGCGGTGTCCGAGGAGATCTCGGAGATCGAGGGGGTCACCTCTGTGGAGGCCGAGGCCGCCACCGGCCGGGTGACCGTCACCTCCGCGGCGCCGCTCACCGACGACGCCGTACGCGCCGCCGTCGACGAGGCGGGCTACGAGCTCATCGGCCGTGCCTGAAACACTTCGATGACGATCCAAAACGGGCGACCTCACGCCCGTTCATGAAGATCCCAAGGTGGCCACTGCCGCCATCCGCCCATCGAGGCGTACATTGTGACTCAACGGAAGCAACCCCTTCCGGACCCTCGACCACCGCGTGACCCCACCGCCCCTCACCGCGTTCAGGCTGTTCAGCGCCACGATCGCGGATGCGGGAACGGCGTTCCCACCGGTCTTGGCAGTGACCGGACGACCCGAGGCCGCACCCCTTCACACAATGCCCACAAAGAGACTTAGATCACACCGATTTGAGGGTAACCATCTGACGGGTTGGTGAGTCTAAGAGTGCGATGCCAAGGATGTCTTGGGGGACGTCCGATGGAGTGTCTTGGGGGACGCTCCTGGCAAGCGTTGGCCGGGGCACGTCCACCGGGGAGCTTTGAGCGGCCCTCCCGTGCGTACGTACCCCGGCAGCCGCACAGCAGGACCGAACTGAATACGCACCACCTGAGGAACAACGGGAGTTCAGGCTCCCATCAGACGCCCGGCCGGATCCCGTGGGGGGAATCCGCTCCGGGATATGGGAAACGCCCTGTTCGTCGACCCGTGGGGGGATCGACGGCGGGGCGTTTTTCGCGTCCACCGCAGGCGGGTGCGCACGAACACCGGAACGCAGCCATGGAACCAAGGCGCCCCGGAGCGCCGAATCGCCCCGGACACCGCGCTCTGACTGTACGAGCGCGGTACGCGGGGCGAAGGATGCCGGCCGGAGTGGCCGGGGTGCAGCAACGGTTCTAAGAGCTTCAGCGGCCCTCGACCGGGACGAAGTCGCGCAGGACCTCGCCGGTGTAGATCTGGCGCGGGCGGCCGATGCGCGATCCCGGCTCCTTGATCATCTCGTGCCACTGGGCGATCCAGCCGGGGAGTCGGCCGAGCGCGAACAGCACGGTGAACATCTCGGTCGGGAAGCCCATGGCGCGGTAGATCAGGCCCGTGTAGAAGTCCACGTTGGGGTAGAGGTTGCGCGAGACGAAGTACTCGTCGGAGAGCGCGTGCTCCTCCAGCTTGAGCGCGATGTCGAGCAGCTCGTCGGACTTCCCGAGCGACGACAGCACGTCGTGTGCGGCGGCCTTGATGATCTTGGCGCGCGGGTCGAAGGACTTGTACACCCGGTGGCCGAAGCCCATCAGGCGGACGCCGTCCTCCTTGTTCTTCACCTTCTGGATGAAGCTGTCGACGTCACCACCGTTGGCCTGGATGCCCTCGAGCATCTCCAGCACCGACTGGTTGGCGCCACCGTGCAGCGGACCCCACAGGGCCGAGATGCCGGCGGAGATCGAGGCGAACATGTTCGCCTGCGAGGAGCCGACCAGACGCACGGTGGAGGTCGAACAGTTCTGCTCGTGGTCCGCGTGCAGGATGAGCAGCTTCTCGAGCGCCGAGACGACGACCGGGTCCGGCACGTACTCCTGGGCCGGCACGGAGAAGGTCATGCGCAGGAAGTTCTCGACGTAACCGAGGTCGTTGCGCGGGTAGACGAACGGGTGACCGATCGACTTCTTGTACGCGTACGCCGCGATCGTCGGGAGCTTGGCCAGCAACCGGATCGTCGAGAGGTGGCGCTGCTTCTCGTCGAACGGGTTGTGGCTGTCCTGGTAGAACGTGGACAGCGCGCTGACGACCGAGGACAGCATGGCCATCGGGTGGGCGTCGCGCGGGAAGCCGTCGAAGAAACGCTTGACGTCCTCGTGCAGCAGCGTGTGCTGGGTGATCTCGTTCTTGAAGGCCGACAGCTCGTCGGCCTTGGGAAGGTCACCGTTGATCAGCGTGTAAGCGACCTCGAGGAACGTCGAGCTCTCCGCGAGCTGCTCGATCGGGTATCCGCGGTACCGCAGGATGCCCTGCTCGCCGTCGAGGTAGGTGATGGCGGATTTATACGCGGCCGTGTTGCCGTATCCGCTGTCCAGCGTGACCAGGCCCGTATTGGCCCGGAGCTTCCCGATATCGAAGCCCTTGTCGCCGACCGTGCTGTCGATCACCGGGTAGGTGTACTCGTCATCGCCGTACCGCAGTACTACAGCGTTGTTGGTGTGCTCGCTCACGTCATCCCTCACCGACGTAGTGCCTCTTCTTCGAGGTGCCCTGACTGTCTCCACCCTCCCCCATTTGGCGCAGGAGAGTGCACTCGGGGTCGTCCATTGGACCTACCGACGGCACTGAGTGCCGCCAACTTTCTCATCCTGCCCCCTTCCCCGCGGTTCCGGAAGGGCTCAGTGACGTATCCCACCGATTTGATCGATCATTTTCCCGGGAAGTCTTCGGCCGTTCCGCCCCGAAGCCGGAAATCCAGCGCCGTGCAGCGCCTGCCTGCGGAAACGGTACGGACGGCCTGACCGATCGCCTTGCGCGAGCCGACCAGGACGACCAGCCTCTTGGCCCTGGTCACAGCGGTGTAGAGCAGGTTCCGTTGGAGCATCATCCAGGCACTGGTGGTGACGGGGATGACGACCGCCGGGTACTCACTGCCCTGCGAACGGTGGATGGTCATCGCATAGGCATGGGCCAGCTCGTCGAGCTCGTCGAATTCGTACGAAATCTCCTCGTCCTCGTCCGTGAGGACCGTCAGCTTCTGCTCGTCCGCGTCGAGAGCGGTGACGACACCGACCGTGCCGTTGAAGACACCGTTCTCCCCCTTGTCATAGTTGTTCCGGATCTGGGTCACCTTGTCGCCGACCCGGAAGACCCGGCCGCCGAACCGCTTCTCGGGCAGGTCGGGGCGGCTCGGGGTGATGGCCTGCTGGAGCAGTCCGTTGAGATGGCCGGCACCTGCCGGACCACGGTGCATCGGGGCGAGGACCTGCACGTCACGGCGGGGGTTCAGGCCGAATTTGGCGGGAATGCGACGAGCCGCCACATCCACGGCGAGCACCCCGGCGTCCTCCGTCTCGTCCTCCACGAACAGGAAGAAGTCGTCCAGCCCCTGGGTCAGCGGCGGCACTCCGGAGTTGATCCGGTGGGCGTTGGTGACGACGCCGGACTTCTGGGCCTGCCGGAAGATGGTGGTCAGCCGGACCGCCGGGACCGGTCCGCCCTCGGCGAGCAGATCCCGCAGCACCTCCCCGGCGCCGACCGAGGGCAACTGGTCCACATCCCCGACCAGCAGCAGATGGGCACCGGGTGCCACCGCCTTGACCAGCTTGTTGGCGAGGAGCAGATCGAGCATCGACGCCTCGTCGACGACGACCAGGTCGGCGTCCAGCGGCCGGTCACGGTCGTACGCCGCGTCCCCGCCGGGCTTCAGTTCCAGCAGCCGGTGCACGGTGGAAGCCTCGGCGCCGGTCAGCTCCGAGAGCCGCTTCGCGGCCCGCCCGGTCGGCGCGGCCAGCACCACCTTCGCGTTCCTCGCGCGGGCCAGCTCGACCACGGAGCGGACGGTGAAGGACTTCCCGCAGCCGGGACCGCCCGTGAGGACGGCGACCTTCCGGCTCAGCGCGAGCCGGACGGCTGCCTCCTGCTCGGGGGCCAGCGTCGCCCCCGTGCGCCGCGCGAGCCAGGCCAGTGCCTTGTCCCAGTCGACGTCCTGGAAGGCCGGCATCCGGTCCTCCGGCGTACGCAGCAGACGCTGCACCTGCGCGGCGAGTGAGATCTCCGCCCGGTGGAAGGGGACGAGATACACGGCGGTGACCGGCTGCCCGTCCTCGGGACCCGGCACCTTCTCCCGTACGACGCCCTCCGGATCCTCCGCGAGCTCGGCCAGGCAGTCGATGACGAGCCCGGTGTCGACCTGGAGCAGCTTCACCCCGTCGGCGATCAGCCGCTCCTCCGGGAGGAAGCAGTGCCCCTGGTCCGTGGACTGCGACAGGGCGTACTGCAGCCCGGCCTTGACCCGCTCCGGACTGTCGTGCGGGATGCCGACGGCCTGGGCGATGCGGTCGGCGGTGAGGAATCCGATGCCCCAGACGTCGGCGGCCAGCCGGTAGGGCTGGTTCTTCACCACGGAGATCGAGGCGTCCTCGTACTTCTTGTAGATACGGACGGCGATGGAGGTGGAGACGCCGACGCTCTGGAGGAAGACCATCACCTCCTTGATCGCCTTCTGCTCCTCCCAGGCCGCGGCGATCATCTTCGTCCGCTTCGGCCCGAGCCCGGGCACCTCGACGAGCCGCTTGGGCTGCTGCTCGATGATGTCCAGGGTGTCCACCCCGAAGTGGGTGGTGATCCGGTCGGCCATGACCGGCCCGATGCCCTTGATCAGGCCGGAGCCGAGATAGCGCCGGATGCCCTGGATGGTGGCGGGGAGAATCGTCGTGTAGTTCTCGACGGTGAACTGCTTGCCGAACTGCGGGTGGGAACCCCAACGGCCTTCCATGCGCAGCGACTCACCGGGCTGCGCACCGAGCAGCGAGCCGACGACGGTGAGCAGATCGCCCGCCCCTCGCCCGGTGTCGACGCGGGCGACCGTGTACCCGTTCTCCTCGTTGGCGTAGGTGATCCGCTCCAGGACGCCTTCGAGCACGGCGGTGTTGGACATGGAGCAGACGGTACCGGGTGGGGCTGACAGTCCGGGGAACGCCCTTGACGGGGCCCAGCACCATGACCCGACACCAGTGGTCTCAAGACGAAGTCCGGAAGCGCCCAGCCGCGGTCGTGCCGACAGCCCGCGCACACCGAACCCGGGTCGGGGCGCTTCTCGGGGGCCAGTGCGGCCGAGCGAGGCCGGCGTCTGCGGCGTGCTCCCTGATCCGGTCACGGATCTCGGCGGGCTGCCCTGGCTGTCTTCATCGCGGCTGTACACGGCGGAGGCAGCGTGCTCACCTCCGACACCGGTGACATCAGGGCATACGCCGCCACGCTTTACGAGGCACAGGTCCTGGCTGTGACCATCCTCCGCCGCCACCGCACCGGCCGCCCCTGCCGAAGCACCCCGCAGAGCGCGATGTCCACGCGCTCGTCGGGAGCCTTGGCAGTGTGATGCAGGCCCCCTGACCGCACCGGTCGTGGTCCCACTCAGGCACGCGAGAGGAACGCCTCACGCAGGCGTGTTCGTTCAGGCCGCCCGGTCATCCGCGTGGCCGGCCTCGGGGGCGCCCTCGGACCGCCGTACGACGGCAGCCCCGCGCAACGCGACGGCGCACCAGAGGGCCACCAGCATCAGCCCGGCCGCGGCGAGGCCGGCGACTTCGAGGGGCTCCGGCCGCCAGCCCAGGGAAAGGCGGGTGCCGATCATGACGACGCCTAGCGCGACCTCCGAAGGGGAGTAGACCGGCACCTTGGCCGCCACGAACCGCAGGACGGCGGCCAGCCCCAGGCCGATCACGGTCCAGGCGAGCAGATAGGGCCAGAGTGCTCCCGGAGCGGCGGGCGGCAGACCGAACTCCTCCGGTCCGATCCGGAACAGGGCGCCCACCCACCCCAGCGCCACTCCGGCGGCGGTGACGGCCACGACCCACAACGCGTGGCGCCTGAACGGGCCGGACCGCACGTGCTCGTCCTCGCCATCGGGGGCGGCGGGGTTCCCAGGAAGATCCATCATGCTCGGTGAGACGCGCACCGGGCGGTGATCGTTGCGTCGCGAACGACCTCGGGGCCGCCCGGGACTCCACGAACCGCCCCCAACGGCGGCGGCACCGCGCCCACTCGGGGCACACCCACTCGGCGGATCCTCGGGCGCGGCATCCTCGTCCACGCCCGGAAGGCGGATCGGACCAAGGCCTGCCAGGGGCATTCAATCCTGGTAGGAAGCCACGATCCGGTGCGCGTGACGCCGGCCCGTAATCGGCGGAGACGTCTGCGCAGTGGAACCGGATGTCCGCACCCCGCTCCCGGGCGCCGCCGGTCCCGGGCGGTGACCTCGGCCGCCTTCCGACCCCCCTCCTGACGAATGACGTCCCGTCAACCGCGCCCGAGTCGACTGTCGGTGCCCGGACCTAGGGTCATCTGCATGAGTGCAATGACAGGCTGGACGGCCCACGCCTTCCCCGGCCACGAGGTGAACCTCGTCTTCGCCCGGGGGATGACCACCGGCGCCCTTGCGGAGCGGTTGCGCGGTGGGCTCCGCGAGCCCCTCGCCGACGGCGAAGCGAGCGGATGGGCCTGGGCCGTACACGACATGATGAACCCGGAGGCCGACGGCTACGACCTGGTCGATTACAACGGCATCTGCCGGGACGGCGGAGAGATCGTCGTCTTCGTGACCGAGCCGTGCAGCGGGAAGGCGCACGGCCCGGACTTCTCGTACTTCCGTGACGGCCGCACGATCCTCCACTTCAGCTTCGAGGACGTGGGAGCCCGGGTGGGCGAGAACCCGGATTACCTCTCCGCCGAGCTGCTGGCCGCGAACCTGATAGGACCCGGCTCCTTCTGCGCGGAGGAGGAGACCGGCGACCACGACTGCTTCGATCACGACACCGACGACGAGGACCGCCTCGTGCGGACGATCGCTGACTACTTCCGGCTGCCCTCTCCCCCGCTGTCGACGGAGGTGGCGGCCCAGTGACCCAGCTCGCCCCCCACACGTACGCCACCTTCTGCAAGGGCATGAGCCTGCCCACGCTGTCCACCGTCTTCGCCGAGGCCGGGCACCCCATGGCCGACGGCGGTCGGTCGGCCGGCTGGACCTGGGTGACACATGACGCGCGCTCGGAACCGCTGTCGGAGTCGGACGGGTTCTCCGTCAGCGATCTGGCGTCCTACGTCACCGGCTTCCGCTACGCGGACCGAGCGGACCTCCCGGAGCCGCTGGAAACCGTGTTCCTGGCGTCCACACCCGCCTGCGCGTGCGAGCACGGACAGAACTACATGGTCCCGCACTGTGACGCCCATCCGTTCCAGTTCGTCCACAGCCGAGGCGGGTTCCAGGAGACGTACTTCAACATGGGCGACCGCCGCGAGTCTCGGCGGATCGGGGACCTGTTGGTGCGCGAGCTGCTCGATGCCGGGATCGTCGGCCGGGACACACCGGCGTACGCAGCCGATCCCGGGTTCAACGCCGGCGGAACGCTCACGCTCCGGATCATCGCCGACCACTTCGGGCTGCCCTCGCCACCGCTGCTCGCGTGAGCCGGGCCCGCCCGTGGCGTCGCCACGGACGCTGGCACGGTCAGTCGAGCATCGCCGTGGCCTCGATCTCCACCAGGTGTGCGGGGATGTCCAGCGCCGCGACCCCCAGGAGTGAGGCCGGCGGCGCAGCGGTGGTCCCCAGCTTCTCCTTGGCCCGGGCGATGCCCGCGAGGAGCAGGGGCATCTTGTCGGGGGTCCAGTCGACGACGTACACGGTCAGTCGCGTCACGTCGTCGAAGGTGCCGCCGACGCCGGCCAGCGCGGTGCCGACGCCGAGGTAGGCCTGCTCGACCTGGACGGCGAGGTCGCCGTCGGAATTCCAGGCGACCTGGCCGGCGATCGAGACCAGCTTCGTTCCGGTCGCGACCGACACCTGGTGGTAGATGTCGATCTCGGGCAGGCCGGTGGGGTTGACCAGAGTGATGGCCATGGTGGTACGCCTCCTTGTCGCGAGGGCCCGACGGCCCCCGCGTGCTCTCTTGTGGTTACTCAAGAACCGTAGGAGAGTGACGTCTGACATGGAAGAACGCACTTTTAAGTGACTGGGGAACCTGATGGTGACCAAGCAGTTCAGCGGCTCACTCGAGGACGAAGCGGACGTGATGCGCGCGGACTCCTTGGCGCGGGAGATCTTTTCCGACCTCGCGAACAAGTGGGCCCTCATGATCGTCGGCATCCTGGAGGAGCGCACCATGCGCTTCAGTGAGCTGCGGAAGGGGATCGAGGGCATCAGCCACAAGATGCTCACCCAGAACCTGCGCATGCTGGAGCAGAACGGCCTGGTCGAGCGGACCGTGTACCCCACGGTGCCCCCTCGGGTCGACTACACCCTCACGGAGCCGGGCCGAGCTCTCATGAAGACGGTCGAGGCGATGTGCGACTGGACCCACCAGCACCTCGGGCACATCGAGTCGTCCCGCCGCCGCTTCAACGCCTGACGGCCGCAAGCACACCGCCCGCCCCCCGGAAAGCGGAATGGGGCCCGGCCCACAGGCCGGACCCCCCTCGCTCTCCCCCCCCGTCGGGCTTCCCGATCCCCCCGGACCCCTCCCCGGAAGTCCCGACGCTGAGTACGACCGGGCAAGGTACGCAAAGGTTGCACGCCTTGACGATCTCTTTACCTTTGCGTGCCGGACCGGCTCTCAGCAGGCATGTTCCAGGTACCGGGCGGCGACTTCGGCGATCACTTCGGCGCCGTCACGTGCCCAGAGGCCCTCGTTGAAGATCTCCACCTCGATCGGCCCGTCGAAGCCTGTCGCCTCGACCTGACGGCGCATCGCTCGGAAGTCCACGCTCCCGTCGCCCAGTTGGCCCCGGCCCACCAGAACTCCCGCTGGAAGCGGAGTGATCCAGTCGGCCAGCTGGAAGGAGTGGATCCGGCCGCCCGCTCCGGCCCTCGCGATCTGCGCGGGCACCTGGTCGTCCCACCAGATGTGGTACGCGTCCACGACCACTCCGACCTGCTCGGCGGGAAAGCGCTCCGCGAGGTCCAGGGCCTGCGACAGGGTGGAGACGACGCAGCGGTCCGACGCGAACATCGGGTGCAGCGGCTCGATCGCGAGCCGGATGCCGCGCTCGGCGGCGTACGGGGCGAGCTCCGCCAGCGCGTCGGCGATGCGCTCCCGGGCGGCGTACAGGTCCTTCTCGCCCTCGGGGAGCCCGCCGGAGACCAGGACCAGCGTGTCGGTGTACACCCCGGCCGCCTCGTCGACCGCCGCTCGGTTGTCGTCCAGCGCGCGGGCGCGTTCGGCGGGGTCGGTCGCGGTGAGGAAGCCGCCGCGGCAGAGGCTGGTGACGGTGAGGCCGGCGTCCTTCATCAGCTGCCCCGCGCGCTCGACGCCGTACCCCTGCACCGGCGCGCGCCACAGGCCGACCTTGCCGATGCCCGCCTTGGCGCAGCCCTCGACCAGCTCCGGCAGCGACAGCTGCCGGACCGTCTCCTGGTTGATGGACAGGCGGGACAGATCGGTGCTCATCGGCTTCCTCCGTGAACGGACAGCAGGGCGCGCATACGCGTCTCGGCCAGCTCGGGGTCCGGGAACAGGCCCAGCCGGTCGGCCAGTTCGTACGCCTTCGCCAGGTGCGGCAGCGAACGGGCGGACTGCAGGCCGCCGACCATCGTGAAGTGGTCCTGGTGGCCCGCCAGCCAGGCGAGGAAGACGACGCCCGTCTTGTAGAAGCGGGTCGGAGCCTTGAACAGATGGCGCGAGAGCTCGACCGTCGGGTCCAGGAGGGCGCGGAAGCCCTCGACGTCCCCGGTGTCCAGGAGCCGTACCGCGTGGGCGGCCAGCGGGCCCAGCGGGTCGAAGATGCCGAGCAGTGCGTGACTGAAGCCCCGGTCGTCACCCGCGATCAGTTCGGGGTAGTTGAAGTCGTCGCCGGTGTAGCAGCGCACCCCACTGGGAAGACGGCGCCGTACGTCGATCTCGCGCTCGGCGTCCAGGAGCGAGATCTTGATGCCGTCGACCTTGTCCGGGTGTTCCGCGATGACCTTCAGGAAGGTGTCCGTGGCGGCGTCGAGGTCCGAGCTGCCCCAGTAGCCCTCCAGGGCCGGGTCGAACATGGGGCCGAGCCAGTGCAGGACGACCGGCTCCGTGGCCTGGCGCAGGAGGTGGGCGTACAGCTCCAGGTAGTCCTCGGGGCCGTTCGCCGCCGCGGCCAGCGCGCGGGAGGCCATGAGGATGGCCTGCGCGCCGCTCTCCTCGACCAGGGCGAGCTGCTCCTCGTACGCGGCGCGCACCTCGGCCGGCGTGGCCGGACCGGTGAGCTGGTCGGTGCCGACGCCGCAGGCGATCGCGCCGCCCACGGACTTCGCCTCGGCGGCCGAGCGGCGGATCAGCTCCGCCGCGCCCGCCCAGTCCAGGCCCATGCCGCGCTGTGCGGTGTCCATGGCCTCGGCGACGCCCAGGCCGTGCGACCAGAGGTGACGGCGGAAGGCGAGGGTGGCGTCCCAGTCGACGGCGACGGGGTCGTCGGGGCTGATGTCGGCGTACGGGTCGGCGACGACGTGGGCGGCGGAGAAGACCGTACGGGAGGCGAGCGGCGCCCCGGACGGTGCCAGGTCGAGCGGGGCGGTGCGGGGTTCGTACGAGCCCTGCGGGAGATGGATGGTCACAGGCTCAGCTCCGGTACGTCGAAGCGGCGGCCCTCGGCCGAGGACTTGAGGCCGAGCTCGGCGAGCTGGACGCCGCGGGCGCCGGCCATCAGGTCCCAGGTGTAGGGCTCGTCGAGGACGATGTGGCGCAGGAAGAGCTCCCACTGGGCTTTGAAGCCGTTGTCGAACTCGGCGTTGTCGGGGACTTCCTGCCACTGGTCGCGGAACGGCTCGGTGACCGGGAGGTCCGGGTTCCAGACCGGCTTGGGAGTGGCCGAGCGGTGCTGGACACGGCAGTTGCGCAGGCCCGCGACGGCGGATCCGTGGGTGCCGTCGACCTGGAACTCGACGAGCTCGTCACGGTTGACGCGCACGGCCCAGGAGGAGTTGATCTGGGCGACGGCGCCGCCCGCCAGCTGGAAGGTGCCGTACGCGGCGTCGTCGGCGGTGGCGGCGTAAGGCTTGCCCTGCTCGTCCCAGCGCTGCGGGATGTGGGTCTGCACATGCGCCGAGACGCTTGTGACCTGGCCGAACAGCTCGTGCAGGACGTACTCCCAGTGCGGGAACATGTCGACGACGATGCCGCCGCCGTCCTCCGAGCGGTAGTTCCACGACGGACGCTGGGCGTCCTGCCAGTCACCCTCGAAGACCCAGTAGCCGAACTCGCCGCGCACGGAGAGGATCTCGCCGAAGAAGCCGCCGTCGATGAGGCGCTTCAGCTTGAGCAGGCCCGGGAGGAAGATCTTGTCCTGGACGACGCCGTGCTTGATGCCGGCGTCGCGGGCGAGGCGGGCCAGTTCGAGCGCACCCTCGACGTCGGTGGCGGTGGGCTTCTCGGTGTAGATGTGCTTGCCCGCGGCGATCGCCTTCTTGATCGCCTCGACGCGGGCCGAGGTGACCTGGGCGTCGAAGTAGATGTCGATCGATTCGTCGGCGAGCACCGCGTCCAGGTCGGTCGACCACTCGGTCAGGCCGTGCTGCTCGGCGAGCGCCTCCAGCGCGTGGGCGCGGCGGCCGACGAGCACGGGTTCCGGCCACAGCACATCGCCGTCACCGAGGTCGAGGCCGCCCTGCTCGCGGATCGCGAGGATCGAGCGCACCAGGTGCTGCCGGTACCCCATGCGTCCCGTGACGCCGTTCATGGCGATGCGCACTGTCCTGCGTGTCACGAAAGTTCCCTCCATACAGCCGTAGCAAGCGCTTTCTATGCGGTATGACGCTAGCCTGCCGACAGCGGCCCGGACAAGGGGGGCCGCTCCAGAACTCCTCGGAGGAGAGCGATGACAGTCACCCTGGCGGATGTTGCGGCCCGCGCCCGGGTGTCCCCGGCCACCGTGTCCCGTGTCCTGAACGGCAACTACCCGGTGGCCTCGTCCACCCGGGAACGGGTCCTGCGAGCGGTGGACGACCTGGACTACGTACTGAACGGCCCGGCCAGCTCGCTCGCCGCCGCCACGTCCGATCTGGTGGGCATCCTGGTCAACGACATCGCCGACCCGTTCTTCGGCATCATGGCCGGAGCGGCGCAGAGCGAGATCGGCGGGCCGGGCGACGGATCCGGCCGCGGGGGCGGCGAGAAGCTCGCCGTCGTCTGCAACACCGGTGGCTCCCCCGAGCGTGAACTCACCTACCTCACCCTGCTCCAGCGGCAGCGCGCCGCGGCCGTCGTCCTCACCGGCGGCGCGCTGGAGGACCCGGCCCACCAGGCCGCGATGGCCGTGAAGCTGGCCAGACTCGTGGACGCCGGCACCCGGATCGTCCTCTGCGGACGGCCCCCGCTGGCGGACACCGACGCGGTGGTCGCCGCGCTGGCCTTCGACAACCGAGGCGGCGCCAGGCGCCTCACCGAGCATCTGATCGCCCTGGGACACAGCCGGATCGGCTACGTCGCCGGCCCCATGGAACGCACCACGACACGGCACCGGCTGGAGGGCCACCGTGAGGCCATGAAGGCGGCGGGGCTGTACGGAGACGAGGAGAGCGTCACCGTGCACGGCCCGTACGACCGGAGCTCCGGCTACGACGCCACGCTCGAACTCCTGCGCCGCGAGCCCGGCGTGACGGCCGTGGTCGCCGCCAACGACACCGTGGCACTGGGTGCCTGCGCAGCCGTCCGGGACCTCGGGCTCCGCATCCCCGAGGACGTCTCGGTGGCCGGCTTCGACGACCTGCCGTTCTCGGTGGACGCCGTACCGGCCCTGACGACCGTACGGCTGCCCCTGTTCGAGGCGGGAGCGCGGGCCGGCCGGCTGGCGATGGGCAAGGAGACACCCCCGCCGGGAGGTACGGCGACGATCGCCGCGGAGCTCATGGAGCGGGGATCGACGGCGCCGCCGCGGCAGAGCTGAGGAATCTCCCCCGCGAACACGGGTACGGGTCAGGACCGCACCGATGAAAGGAAAAACACCGTGAAGCTCGCTTTCTCGACCCTCGGCGTTCCGGGGATGCCCGTGGCGGACGTGGTGCGGCTCGCCGCCGGGAACGGCTACCAGGGGGTGGAGCTGCGCGCCCACCCCGAGGAGCCGGTCCACCTCGGCCTCACCCCGTCCGAACGGGCCGGCGTCGCCGACGAGTTCGAGCGGGGCGGCGTGGAGATCCTCACCGTCGCCGGGTATGTGCGGGTCGCCGCCGAGGGCGAGGACGAGCCGGTGCTCGCCGAGCTCGCCCGGTTGGTGGAGCTGGCCCGCGACCTGGGCGCGGCGTATGTCCGGGTGTTCCCGGGCGGCGGGGACCAGGACCCGGCGGAGGCCGACGCGATCGCCGCGCGGCGCCTGGGGGCCGCCGCCCCGCACGCCGCCGACCAGGGGGTGAGGATCCTCCTGGAGACCCACGACTCGCACCGCGCTGGGGCCGACGTGGCCCGCGTGGTCGGGACCGTCGGGCACAAGCAGATCGGCGCGATCTGGGACGTCATGCACACCTGGCTGGCCGGCGAGGAGCCCGCGGCCAGCCACGCGGTGCTGGCCCCGCACCTGGGATACGTACAGGTGAAGGACATCGCCTCCGCCGAGGACACCAAGCCGCTGGCCCTCGGCGCGGGGGTCCTGCCGCTGAAGGCATGCCTGGACACCTTGGACACGGACGGCTGGGTCTGCTGGGAGTACGAGAAGCGCTGGTACGCCGAAGCCGCCGATCTGCCGGGTCTGCTGGCAGCGGGCCGGGAGCACGTCCTGCGGCTCGGCGCGCCGAAGCAGTAGACCTTCAGGCCCGCGCCTCCTGGGGCTCCGGCAGCGGTGGGGCGGCGACGGGGCGGGGCCTGGCCAGGGAGGTCAGGGCCACTCCGCCGACCAGGAGCGCCGCCGCGCACCAGCGCAGAGGGCTGACCGGCTCGCCGAGGAAGAGCGCGGCCGAGGACATCCCGAAGACGGGCACGAGCAGGGTGAACGGCGCCACGGACGAGGCCGGGTGGTGGCGGAGCAGGAAGCCCCAGGCCCCGAAGCCGAAGACGGTGGAGATCCAGGCGACGTAGACGATGATGCCGACGCCGCTCCGGTCGAGCGCGGCCAGGGCTGCCACGTCACGGTCCCAGCCCTCGAAGAGCAGGGACAGCGCGAGGAGCGGCAGTACGGGCACGGTCGACACCCAGACCATGAAGTTGAGGGCATCGGGCGGGGCGGCCTTACGGGTGATCACGTTCTCTCCTGCTCACCTGAGGTGCCGGCCCGCCCTGACGCCATCACTCCAAGACACCACCCGTCCTTCCGTGTGTCCCGTCCGTTCTCGGGCCGCCCCCTTGACTGACAGTTACTTTCCATATATCCGTACCTTCTTGGAAGTTTCCTTCAGCACCGGAAGGGGCTCACGTGCACCACCGCACCTCCAGACGCACCCTCCTCACCGCCACCGCAGCAACGGCCGTGGCCGCGGCGACCGGCGTCGCCGCTCTTCCCGGCGCCGCACAGGCAGCCACCTCGGCCGCCTCTCCGGACAACCGCCTCAAGCGGCTCATCGCCCGGATGAGCCTGGAGGAGAAGGTCGGCCAGCTCTTCGTGATGCGGGTGTACGGGCACTCGGCCACCGAGCCGGACCAGGCGGACATCGACGCCAACCTCGACGAGATCGGGGTCCGGGACGCGGCCGAGCTGATCTCGACGTATCACGTCGGCGGCATCATCTACTTCGCCTGGGCGCACAACACCCGTGACCCGCACCAGATCGCCGAGCTCTCCAACGGCATCCAGCGGGCCGGGCTCGCCGGGCCCACTCCGCTGCCGCTCCTCGTCTCCACCGACCAGGAACACGGCATCGTGTGCCGCGTCGGTGAACCCGCGACGCTGCTGCCGGGCGCGATGGCCCTGGGCGCGGGCGGCTCACGCTCCGACGCGCGCCGGGCGGGCAGGATCGCCGGTGCCGAGCTGGCGGCGCTGGGCATCAACCAGAACTACGCGCCGGACGCGGACGTCAACGTCAACCCGGCCAACCCCGTCATCGGCGTACGCTCCTTCGGTTCCGATCCGGAATCGGTCGCCGAGCTGGTCACCGCGCAGGTGAAGGGGTATCAGGGCGCCGGGATCGCCTCCACCGCGAAGCACTTCCCCGGCCACGGGGACACCAGCACCGACAGCCACACCGGCCTTCCCGTCATCCACCACACCCGGGAGCAGTGGGCCGAACTGGACGCCCCGCCGTTCCGGGCGGCCGTCGCCGCCGGTATCGACTCGATCATGACGGCGCACATCGTGGTGCCGGCTCTGGACCCGTCGGAGGACCCGGCCACCCTGTCCCGCCCGATCCTCACCGGCATCCTGCGCGAGGAGCTCGGCTACGACGGTGTCGTGGTCACCGACGCCCTGGGGATGGAGGGGGTCCGCACGAAGTACGGCGACGAGCGCGTCCCCGTCCTCGCGCTGCTGGCCGGGGTCGACCAGCTGCTCAACCCGCCGCATCTCGAGGTGGCGTGGAACGCCGTCCTCAACGCCGTGAAGAGCGGCGAGATCAGCGAGGCCCGCATCGAGGAGTCGATCCTGCGCATCCTGCGGCTGAAGACGAAACTCGGGCTGTTCCGCGACCCGTACGTCACCCGCCGGGGTGTCGATCGCACCGTCGGCATCCCGGCGCATCTCGCCGCGGCCGACCGGATCGCCGAGCGGACGACCACGCTGCTGTCCAATGCCGGTTCGCTGCTGCCCCTCTCCCGCCGGTCCCACAAGAACCTCCTCGTGGTCGGCGCCGATCCGGCCTCGCCCTCCGGCACGACCGGCCCCCCTACCACCACGCTCGGCACGGCCTTCGAGGAGCTGGGATTCGCGGCGACCGTTCTGTCCACCGGCACGGCACCCTCCCAGGCGAAGATCGCCGAGGCCGTGGCGGCGGCGGAGGGCAAGGACGCGGTGGTCGTGGGCACGTACAACGTCACCGCGACCAGCTCCCAGCGCACCCTGGTCAGCGCCCTCGCGGCGACCGGCGTCCCGGTGATCACACTGGCGATCCGCAATCCGTACGACATCGCCCAGCTGACCGGGACGGGCTACGCCGCGAGCCTCGCCGCGTACTCCTGGACGGACGTCGAACTACGGGCCGCCGCCCGCGTGATCGCGGGGCGGGCCCGGCCGGAGGGCAGGCTGCCGGTCCCGGTGCAACGGGCGGACGCCCCCGCCCAGGCGCTGTACCCCGTCGGCTACGGACTGTCGTACCGCGCCTACGCCACACCCTCGCCGTAATCACCCCGAAGAGCTAAAACACCCCGTGCGCCTGGCGTGTCCCCGCTCCGGCGGGTCACGCTGGGTGCACGCCCTGGCGGGCGTACCGGGGGGTCGATCATGGAAGAGAGCCGTGCCGCGGGGGTGCTGCGCGTCCTCCTGCCCGTTGTCGCGGTGCTCTGTCTGAGCGCCTGTCGGCAGCCGGCGGGCAGCGCGTCGGACATTCCGGCCGGCGGGCCGCAGGGCAGCGCGGCACCCTCGGGGTACGGGGTGGAGTTCCTCGGACCGGCCGACTGCAGCTCGCGAGGAGAGGCCGTCCGTGAGGTGTCGTGCGGCAGCGAGAAGGCCGCGGCGCGGGTGCTGGCCCGCTACACAGGGGTGCCATCGGACGGGCCGGCATGCCCGCCCGCGACGGACTTCCTCCTGCACATCTCCCCGTCGCCGAGCGGCCCCGCCCCCGCGCCCCGTGGGTACGCCTGCATGCGCAACCTGGAGTCCCCTCACCCCGGCGATCCCGGGCAGGGCGGCGGCCCGCTGACGGTCGTCGGGGACTGTGTCTACAACTTCCGCGAGGGCGAGGTCAGGGAGACCGCCTGCGACGGATCGGGCGAGCGTCCACCGCAGTTCGAGATCGGGTCGGCGGTGGCGCGGCGCGCGCTGTGCCCCGACTCGACGGATCTGTTCGTGCAGCTGGGCGGGGACAAGCCGGTGGGCTGTGTCCACCGGGTGTGAGCAACACCCTGTGTCCACCGGGTGTGAGCAACACCCGGTGGACACAGCCCGCTTTGGACCGGCGCGGTGTGTACTACGGCCGCAGCGTCCCCCGGTCCCGCTGGAGTTCGGCGTCCCGCACGTCCAGGCGCGCGTCGAACTTCGCGAGGGGCTTCGCCTTCGCCGGATCGGCCTCGACGGCCGCGGGCGCGACCCCGGCCCAGCGCAGGATGGCGGCGGTGGCCCTGGCCTTCTCGTCGGCGACGAGGCCGGCGACCTTGGAGCCGTGGTTACCGCCCGGCACGGTGTAGACGTAGCTGTCCCGGGCGCCCTCGCCGAGGTGGAAGGGCTCGGCGCCCCACGGGTCGTTCTCGCCGTAGACGTACATCATCTGCCTGGCGTTGTTCCTGACCCAGCGGTCCACGTCACGCATGACCGAGGGCTGGAACTTCATCGGGATGGAGCGCGGCACGAAGTTGCGCGGCGGCTGGTAGCCGTAGCGGCTCAGATTCCCCAGCCAGGGCTGCGCGATGTCGGGAGAACCGAGCTGGGTGCCGGCCTGGTAGTAGTACGGCGTGTAGGTGCTGAGGCCCTGATCGGCGTAGGCGGCGAAGCCCGAGATGCCGTCGATGGAGTCCCAGATCTCCTGGTCGGTGGCGTTCGGGGCGTCGGCAGGGATGGACGCGCAGTCGGCGAGCAGGCTGTACTGCCAGAACGCCCAGACGTAGTCCATGACGACGGCCTCGTACGCCTTGTCGAGCGTGCCGACGGTGTCGAAGGTCAGGCCGTTCTCGGCGGCGAACGCCTCGAACTTCTTCTCCAGCGGCTCCCGACGGACGAGGGCCTCGCGCTGGACACCGCTCAGCCGGTCCCGGCACTCCTCGGTGCCGACGCGTGCGAAGAACCGGTCATACGCCGAATCCTCCTTGTCGACCACGTCGTTGGGTGCGACATAGGCGACGACGCCGTCCATGTCCTTCGGGTAGAAGCGCTCGAAGTAGGTGGCGGTCATGCCGCCCTTGGAACCGCCGGTGGCGAGCCAGTTCTTGGAATAGATCTTCTTCAGCGCCTTGAAGACCCGGTGCTGGTCGCTGGCGGCCTGCCAGATGTCGAGCTTCGACCAGTCGGCGGGTGCCGGGCGGGACGGGGTGAAGTACCGGTACTCCAGGGAGACCTGGTTGCCGTCGATGATCTGTGTGGGCTCGCTGCGGCTGGGGTTGGTCGAGACGTTGTAGCCGCTGGTGAAGAAGACCGTGGGCCGGGTCGTGTCCTTGTGCAGCAGGGTGATCCGCTGCTGGAAGCTGCCCTTGGACGGGTTCTTGTGGTCGACCGGCTGGGTGTAGTCGAGGACGAAGAAACGGTAACCAGGGTACGGCTTCTCCTCGATCAGGCTCATTCCCGGGATGGCCAGGATGCGGTCCTTGATGTCCTCGCTGCTGCTCTCACCGCTGCTGGTGGTGAAGCCGCTGCTCTGCTTCACGGCCGGTTCCGCGGCGGTGGCCGCACCGGCCGAGGCCCCGGTCGCACTCACTGTGCCTATGAGCACCGCGAGCGACAGAACGCCTCTGAGCGCCTTGCGCATGCACCCTCCCCTTGATTCACGACAGTCGCCGCGAACTTAGCGGGGGTGACACCTGGCACGCCAGACCCACGCGCACGTCAGCACATGATCCACCCCGTCGATCCGGAGGACCCCCCGATCGAACCCGAGGCGCGGACGCAGCGGTTGAGCGCGTGCACCTTCACCAGGCCGGCCAGCTTGGTGAACGCGCCGCTGTCGACGACGGCCCGGCCACCGCGCGGCTGCAGCGACACCCGCATCGCCCGGCGCGCACCCGGCTTCTTGGCCACGGTGACGGCGCACGCGTAGGCGCGGCTCTTGTAGACACGCAGGGAACCGGTGGAGAACGTCACCGTCTTGACCAGCCGTCCGGAGCAGGCCGACGCGGCCTGCGCCGGGGCCGATCCGGCGGGCCCCAGCACCAGGCCGAAGGCCCCGATGAGCGGCAGGACGAGGAGCACCGCCGCGAGGCGCCGGCCTGCCGTCAGCCCCTGCCGCCCCGGCTGCCCCGACGACCGCCTCGGTCGTCCCGCCACACCGTCCACCCAGTCCACCCCATCGCACACACTGACCCCCATCGGACACACATACGTATGGGGGTACGACGCGGGAGGAGGGCCTTGAGGTTGCGGAGGGAGGTCACACGCCTGCCGTGGCGTCCTCGCCTATGCCCTCGCCTATGAAGGTGCGCCACAGCCGGGCGTACGCGCCTCCCCTGGCCAGCAGCTCGTCATGCGTGCCGTCCTCCGCGACCCTGCCCCGGTCCATCACCACGACCCGGTCGGCACGGGCGGCCGTCGTCAGCCGGTGGGCGACCACCAGGGTGGTACGCCTGCCGGCCAGCCGTTCGGTGGCCTGGTTGACCTGCGCCTCACTGGCGAGGTCGAGGGAGGCGGTCGCCTCGTCGAGCAGCAGGATGTCGGGGTCGACCAGTTCGGCGCGGGCGAGCGCGATCAGCTGGCGCTGTCCGGCGGAGAGGTTACGGCCCCGCTCGGCGACCTCGTGCAGATAGCCGTCCTCCAGGGTGGCGATCATGTCGTGCGCGCCGACCGCCCGGGCCGCCGCCTCCACCTGGGCGTCGGAAGCCTCCGGCAGCCCGTACGCGATGGCATCACGGACAGTGCCCTCGAAGAGGTAGGCCTCCTGCGGTACGACACCGAGCCGATGCCGGTACGCCGTCCTGTCGAGCCTGCGCAGATCCGTACCGTCCGCCGTGACCCGCCCGTGCGTCGGGTCGTAGAAGCGGGCGACGAGCTTGACCAGCGTGGACTTGCCCGCCCCCGTCTCGCCGACGAAGGCGACCGTCTGCCCCGCCGGGATCCGCAGATCGATACCGGTGAGGGCCTCGTCCTCGCCGGCGTACGCGAACGACACGTCCTCGAAGGCGATTTCGCCGCGCAGCGACGTCACGTCCTGCGGTTCGTCGTGGTCGGCCGTGGAGGTCGGCTCCCGCAGGAGTTCCTGGATCCGGCCGAGGGAGACGCTGGCCTGCTGGTAGCCGTCGAAGACCTGGGACAGCTGCTGCACGGGGGCGAAGAACAGGTCGATGTACAGCAGATAGGCGACCAGGGCGCCCGTCGTCAGCGTCCCGTTGTCGACACGGCCCGCACCGACGATCAGTACGGCGGCCGCCGCGATCGAGGCCAGCAGCTGCACGAACGGGAAGTAGACGGAGATCAGCCACTGGCCCCGCACCCTGGCCTGGCGGTAGTGGTCGCTGCGAGCAGCGAACCGCTCGGCGCCGTCACGCTCGCGCCGGAACGCCTGGACGATGCGGAGCCCGGACACGGACTCCTGGAGGTCGGCGTTGACGACGCTGATGCGTGTCCGGGCGAGCTCGTAGGCCTTCACGCTCTTACGGCGGAAGAAGAACGTGCCGACGATCAGCACCGGCAGAGTCGCGAAGACGACCAGCGCCAGCTGGATGTCCAGGACGAGCAGGACGACCGTGATGCCGAAGAAGGTGACGAGGGAGACGAAGGCGGTGACCAGGCCCGTCTGCAGGAACGTGGACAGCGCGTCCACGTCCGTCGTCATCCGGGTCATGATCCGGCCGGTCAGCTCGCGCTCGTAGTAGTCGAGGCCGAGCCGCTGGAGCTGCGCGAAGATCTTGAGGCGCAGGGAGTACAGCACGCGTTCGCCGGTGCGGCCCGTCATGCGGGTCTCGCCGATCTGCGCGGCCCACTGCACGAGGACGGCGAGCAGACCGAATCCGGCCGCCGCCCAGACCGCGCCGAGCGCCATCTTCGTGACGCCGTCGTCGATGCCGTGCCGGATCAGCACGGGCAGCAGCAGGCCCATGCCCGCGTCGACGGCGACCAGCGCCAGGCTCACCAGGAGCGGAGCTCCGAAACCGTGCAGCAGCCTGCGCAGGCCGTACGACTTCTCCGGGCGCACCGCGCTCGCCTCGTCGATGCCGGGGGCATCCGTGGCGGGCGGCAGGGCCTCGACCTGGGCGAGCAGCTCGGGGGTGGCGGGCATACCGGCGGCCGCCGCGTCGCGCTGCTCCTCCTTGCGGATCCACAGTCCGGGGGTGACACCGCGTTCGGCGTCGAACTCGGCGTCCAGCTCGTCCTGGAGCGCGCGGTCGACCTCGGGTACCGCGACCGCTGCCGGCTGGTGTCCGGGCGAGGTGCCGCCCAGCTCGTCCGGGTCGGTGAGCAGCCGGCGGTAGAGCGCCGAGCGGCGTTCCAGCTCCGCGTGCGTGCCTATGTCGGCGAGCCGCCCCTGGTCGAGTACGGCGATGCGGTCGGCGAGGCCGAGGGTGGACCGGCGGTGGGCTATCAGCAGGGTCGTACGGCCCTCCATGACCTGAGCCAGGACCTCGTGGATCTCGTGTTCGACCCGGGCGTCGACGGCGGAGGTGGCGTCGTCGAGGAGCAGCAGGCGGGGGTCGGTGAGGATGGCGCGGGCGAGTGCGACGCGCTGGCGCTGGCCGCCCGAGAGGGTGAGCCCGTGCTCGCCGACCTTGGTGTCGTACCCCTCGGGCAGCTCCGAGATGAAGCCGTGCGCCTGGGCGGCGCTCGCGGCCCGCTCGATCTGTTCCTGGGTGGCGCCCGGATATCCGTACGCGATGTTGGCGCCGACGGACTCGGAGAAGAGGAAGCTGTCTTCCGGTACGAGCCCGATGGCGGCCCGCAGCGAGTCCTGGGTCAGCTCACGGACGTCGTGACCGCCGACCAGGACGGCACCGTGCGACACGTCGTAGAAGCGGGGCAGCAGGAGCGAGACGGTGGACTTGCCGCTTCCGGAGGCACCGACGACGGCGACGGTCTCGCCGGGCTCGATGGTGAGGGAGAAGCCGTCCAGGACCGGACGGTCCTCGTCGTAGCCGAAGCGGACGTCGTCGAACTCGACGCGTGCGGGGGCGTCGGCGGGGAGCTCCTTGGTGCCGTCCTCCATGGACGGCTCGGTGTCGATCAGCTCCAGGACACGCTCCACACCGGCCCGGGCCTGCTGGCCGACGGTGAGGACCATGGCGAGCATCCGGACCGGGCCGACGAGCTGGGCGAGATAGGTGGAGAAGGCGACGAAGGTGCCGAGGGTGATCTCTCCCCGGGTGGCGAGCCAGCCGCCCAGGGCCAGCATCGCGACCTGGCCTAGCGCGGGGACGGCCTGGAGCGCCGGGGTGTAGCGGGAGTTCAGCCGGATCGTGCGCAGCCGGCCCGCGAAGAGCCTGCGGCTGACCGCACGGAGTTTGCCGGTCTCCTGCTCCTCCTGGCCGAATCCCTTGACGACCCGGACCCCCGAGACGGCGCCGTCGACCACGCCCGCGACGGCTGCGGCCTGGCTCTGGGCGTACCAGGTGGCGGGGAACAGGCGGGTCCTGGAGCGGCGGGCGATGAACCACAGCGCGGGGGCGACGGCGAGGGCGACGAGGGTCAGGGGCAGCGAGAGCCACGCCATGATCACCAGGGAGATGAGGAAGAGCAGGATGTTCCCGATGGTCATCGGGAGCATGAAGAGGAGCCCCTGGATCAGCTGCAGGTCGCTGGTGGCCCGCCCGACGACCTGCCCGGTGGAGAGCTCGTCCTGCCGCTTCCCGTCGAGACGGGTGAGGGTGCCGTACATGTCGGTCCGCAGATCGTGCTGTACGTCGAGGGCGAGGCGGCCGCCGTAGTAGCGGCGGATGAAGGTGGCGATGTAGACGAGGACGGCCGCGCCGATGAGGAGGCCCGTCCACACGCCGAGGGAGCGGGTGTGGCTGCCGACCACGTCGTCGATGATCACCTTGGTGATGAGGGGGACGAGCGCCATCACGGCCATGCCCGCGAGGGACGAGCCCAGTGCCAGCACGACATTGCGCCGGTAGCGCCAGGCGTACCCGGTCAGCCGTCGGCCCCAACCCTGCGCTTCCGCGCCCTGGTACTCCGCGCCCTTTTTCTCCGCGCCCACCCGTGCCTCCTGTTTCGCCCCGTTGCCCCGCCTGGTCCTACCGCCTGTGTCCAACGCGGTCAGCTGCGGATTTCATCCTTCCGCAACAATTCTCGGCCCATGGGCGGAGGCGAGGGCGGATGGTCCTGGGACGGGGGTCGGTCAACAGCACTGGACGAGGTCACCCGTCTGAGCGATCGCCTAGCAATCCACCGCGTGACTCACCGGTAATCCGGCCGTAGGCGTCGGCGGCGAAGCCCGCGTTGCTCTCGACGCGCAGTCCGACGTACGAGAGTGAGGAGCGGCGCAGCGCGTCGAACATGCCGAGCACGTGCCGGCCGGCAGCCCGAAGACGGTGGTGGCGCCGCGGCCCCGGAGGTCTCGATCACGAGGTCGCCGCCGGTGCGTCCGGGGATGGGGCCCCCTGCTCGAACGGAGTGGAGAGCTTGGGAAAGGGTTCCGGGCCGCCTCGGCCTGTGCGGCCGTGAGCTACGGCCGGTCGTCGTGGTCGTGACTCACCGGTTGCGGCCCTCCGCGATCTGGCGGGACATGATCGTCGTCAGCTCGTACGCCGTGTGCGAGGCGGCGACGGACGTGATCTCCGCGTGATCGTACGCGGGGGCCACCTCGACCAGGTCGGCCGAGACGAGGTGGCAGGAGGAGAGGCCGCGCAGGATCTCCAGGAGCTCACGCGAGGTGAGGCCGCCGGCCTCGGGGGTGCCGGTGCCGGGGGCGTGCGCCGGGTCCAGGACGTCGATGTCGATGGAGATGTAGAGCGGCCGGTCCCCGATGCGCTGCCGCAGCTGGTCGGCGATCTCGTCGACGCCGCGCCGCATGACGTCGGCGGAGGTCACGATGCCGAAGCCCATCTTGGCGTCGTCGGTGAGGTCCTGCCTGCCGTACAGCGGGCCGCGGGTGCCGACGTGCGACAGGGCCTCCGTGTCGAGGATGCCTTCTTCCACGGCCCGGCGGAACGGGGTGCCGTGGGTGTATTCGGCACCGAAGTAGGTGTCCCAGGTGTCCAGGTGGGCGTCGAAGTGGAGCAGGGCGACGGGGCCGTGCTTCTTGGCGACGGACCGCAGCAGGGGCAGCGCGATGGTGTGGTCGCCGCCGAGCGTCATCAGCCGGGCGCCGGTGGAGAGCAGGCCGTCGGCGGCGGCCTCGACGGTCTCGACGGCCTCGTTGATGTCGAAGGGGTTCACGGCGATGTCACCCGCGTCGGCGACCTGGGCGAGCGCGAAGGGCGAGGCGTCCTGCGCCGGGTTGTAGGGGCGCAGGAGGCGGGACGCCTCCCGGATGGCGTTGCCGCCGAAGCGGGCGCCGGGGCGGTAGGAGACCCCGCTGTCGAAGGGCACGCCGACGACGGCGACATCGGCGGAGCCGACCTCGTCGAGCCGGGGCAGCCGCGCGAACGTCGCGGGTCCGGCGTACCGCGGGACGCGGGAGGAGTCGACGGGGCCGCGCGGTGCTGCGTTGCTGCTGCTGCTCATGGGTGCGAGTGCCTTTCGTTGACCGTGCACGCCTTGTGGGCGTTCATACGTTGTTCAGTGTGTCAGGGGTCGAATCGACCCTGACTCGACGGGCGGACGGTGACCGGATCAGGGGCGGCAACGCCCGGTCGACGAGTGGCGAGGCCATCCGTATGCGGCTGCACCACACACCCCTGGCTCCCAGCATGTACTCCCGCTCACCCGTGCCTTATGTTTCGGAGCGAGCACGACTGACGATACGGACGGCTGGGGCGCGGACGACGCATGGCACGGGAATACGACAGCCAACTGCCGGAATCGGTGGAGGTACGCCGTCGGCGGATGCGGGACGCGCTCCTGTTCGGTGCGCAGCAGGCACGGCGGACGGCGGACGAACGGCTCGGGAAGGCATTCGCGGGGATCGCTGTCGCGGCCGTCCTCTGCGCGGGATGCGTGGGGTGGTCCTTTCTCCAGCACACCCTGGCGGAACGACAGACGGAGCAGCACGGGCAGCAGCGGCAGGCCCAGGAGGACGGGCGGCCCGCCACGGTAGCGGAACCGGTGGAATAGCCCTGGCCGAGGGCTATTCCACCAGCAGGCCGGGAGGGGAACCCGGTTCCCCGTGCGCGCGGCAGGCCCGCTCACGGAATAACTCAAGGCCGACCGTACAGCTATGCGCAGTTGGCCCGGAATCTCCCCGAATCGCGATGATAGGTTTCCGCAAGTGGCGAGCACAGCGATGACATCCCGTTCGGAACTGAGCCGGGTGACCCTGGTCGGCGAGCGGCGTCGGGCCGACGTCGTCCTGCCCTCCGATACACCGATCGGGCAATTGCTGCCGGAGATTCTCCAGTTGCTCGACGATCAACTCGCAGCGCGCCCGTTGACACGGCAGTTGCTGACGTCCGACGGCTCGGCACTGCCGCACGACAGCACTCTGGCATCGGCCGGGATATCCGACGGCGCCGTTCTCCGGCTCGTCAGGTCCCGTGCCGCGCTTCCCGCCCCCGTCGTGCACGACGTCGCGGACCAGGTGGCCGACGACCTCGATCTGCGGTCCTGGCGCCGGCGTCCCGTCGCGCGCCGGACCGTTGCGGGCGTGGCGACCACCGTCCTCGCGGTAATTGCCGCACTGCTCGCTCGCCGGGAATTCCCGCTCGGCGCCCTCGCCGGCGTGCTGGCCCTGGTCACGATCGCTCTCCTGGCGGCGGGTGCGCTCGCCGCCAAGGCCCAGCAGGGCGACCGCGGGCTCGCGACCGCGCTGCTGTCCGCCTCCGGCGGTCTCGGCATGCTCACCGCGTGGACCGCGGCCGATGCGTACGACTGGGCGGTACCCCTCCGTCTGGGCGCCGTCGCGGGCTCGCTGGTCCTGACGCTGGTGCTGCTCGGACACTTCTCACCTCTCGGCCGCGGCGGGCTGATCGGCGCCGCGGCGACCGCTTCGATCACCGCGGTGTGGGAATGCGTTGCCGCCGTCCAGCAGGACCCGGCCCGGCTCGGAGCCGCCATGGCGGTCTTCTCCGTCGTGCTGCTCGGTCTGCTGCCGAGGATCGCCCTGATGGCGTCCGGACTCACCGCGCTCGATGACCGCCGCTCCGGAGGCGTCTCCGTCAGCCGTCACGAGGTGGGCAACGCTCTCGCAGCCACGCACCGGGGGCTGGCCCTTGCGACCCTGGTCACCGCGGTCTCCGCGGCTGCGGCGGGCTGGCTGCTCGCGTCGGCCGAGCAGCCGACCGCGTGGACGGTGGTGCTGGCCTCGGTCGTCGCCGTGATGCTCCTGTCGGGGGCACGAGCGTTCCCCCTGGTCGTGGAGGTGGTGGCGCTCGTCGCCGCCGCCGGGGTCCTCCTCGTACGCCTGATGATGCTGTGGATGCAGCATGCCGGGGGCGCAGGGGCGATCGCCGTGCTCGGTGCGGCAGCGCTGCTACCGCTGCTGGTGCTGGCGGTGGAGCCGCCGGAGCATGTGCGGGTCCGGCTGCGCCGCACCGGGGATCTGGTCGAGTCCGTCTGCATGGTGGCGCTCTTCCCGCTCGCTGTAGGTGTGTTCGGAGTGTTCGGACAGCTGCTCGACAAGTTCTGAGTCAAGGTGCGGACGCTTCGCCCGAGGCGGCGCGGTGGAGGGAAGGGCAGACATGCCGAACACGGACAACGGGCGGGGCGATGTGCTGCGCGACCCGGGAGGCGCTGCCGCGCCCACCGGGCGGAGCGACACCGGCCCGGCACAGGGCACCGGCACCCCCGCGCCGGGGCCTGGCCCGTACCCGCCCGGCAGCCCGCCGCCGGCCGCAGCCCGTACGGTCGCTGCGCCCGGGCACGCAGGCCGGCAGGGCCGGGAACAGCCGCCTTTCGCGTCCTACGCTCCCGGCAGCAGGCCGCCCGGCGCCGCCCCCGACTCCCGGCCCGTGATGGACGACAGCCTGGCCGATGCGGTACGCAGGCCGCGGCACGGCGAGCCCTTCGCGGCGCGTGCCGCGCACGCCGTGCGCCGCGTCGTCTCCTCATCGGCGGCGCGCGAGGTCGCCGAACTCACCCGCACCGCCGAACGGCTCCAGCAGCCCGTGACGACGGGCCGGCAGATCGCCGTCACCTCCATCCGGGGTGGCGCGGGCAAGTCGACCGTCGCCGCGCTGCTCGGCACCACGTACGCCCACTACCGGCAGGACCCGGTCCTCCTCGTCGAGGCCGATCCGGCGCTCGGCTCCCTGCCGCTGCGGCTCGGCTCGCAGTCCCTGCGCTGGACCACCGGCGACGTCGCGAACATCGTCGAACCGCAGATGTCCCTGCTCGACGTCACCGGTTACCTCGTCCAACTCCCGGACAACGCCTGGCTCCTGCCGGGCAGCCAGGGCCGGATCGGCGCGATGCTGGACACCAGGACGTACGAACGGGTCATGGTGTCCCTGAGACGCTACTTCGGCGTGACGGTCGTCGACTGCGAGACGCTGCCCGCCGAGGTCGCGCGGGTGGCGCTCTCGGCCTCCCAGGCGCGCGTGCTGACCGCCCCGGCGACCCTGGAAGGCGTCATGAGCACGTACAACGTGCTCGAGTGGATGACGAGACTGCCCCGCCATGTGATCGAGGGCACAGTCGTCGTCCTCACCGAGCAGACGCCCCGATCCGGGATCGACCCCGGCAAGGCGGCCCAGAAGCTCGAAGCCACCGGCGCGAGCGTCCAGGTCCTCCCGTACGACCGGCACCTGGCCGCCGGCGGTGCCATTCGTACGGAGCTGCTCGCCCGCTCGACGAGACGAGCCACCACCCGTCTCGCCGCGGACGTCTTCCAGCTCTCGCAGAAGCGTCGCTGACCCATGCCGAGCCCGAGCCCCACCGTGAGTGACGGACGATCATGAGTACCCGACTGATACACCGCCCGGCCAGGACCGTCCGGCCCCCGGCCGCCGCGCCGTCACGCACCATCGAGGCCCCGCCCAACCTCCCCGAGGGGAGGGCGGACGGCGTCGTGATGCCTCTGCTTCCCGTCACCGGGGTCACGTCGTCCGTCGTGATGATGACCGTCGCACACGACAGCCGGTTCGCCGCGCTGGGCACGATCATCCTCGTCGTGACCGTCATCGGCTCCCTCTCGCTCCACCTCTCCTCTCACGGCAGGGCCCGGCGTACCCGCCGCACCCGACGGGAGGCCTACCTCGCCTACGTCGAGGACCTGCGCGAGGAGCTCTCCGCGGAGGAGCGCGCGCGCCGGGAGCTCGCCGACGTGCTCGATCCGCCGCCGTATGCCCTGTACGACATCGTGCGGGACCCCGCCCGCCGGTGGGAACGCCGCCGCGGCGACACGGACTTCCTGCGTGTGCGGGTCGGCATCGGAGAGATGCCTGTCTGCGACCTGACGATCGCCGACGAGGGCTCCTCCGTCCTCACTCCACCGGACCCCTTCATGCTCAACGAGGCGTCGGCGCTGCTGACCCGCTTCCGCACCGGCGCCGAACTACCGCTCACCGTCCCGCTCGACCGGGTCGGCGACATCAGCGTCGTCGGTCCCCGCGAGGACTGCCTGCGGGTGGCCCGCGCCCTGCTCGTCCAGACCGCCGCGACACATGCCCCCGAAGACGTGGCGATGGCGCTCGCCGTGCCCGGCGACCGGATCGCCGACTGGGAGTGGGCGAAGTGGCTGCCGCACCTCCTGGACGTCGAACAGCTCGACGGTCCGGTCGCCGCCCGGCGTATCGCCCCGTCGGCCCCCCACCTCGCGCGCCAGCTCGGCGCCGACCTGGGCCGCCGCGCTTCCTACGCGGCGGAGGTGCGCCGGGGCCTGGCCGGGCGCGATGCCCTGTCCATGACCTCCCGCCTCCTCGTCGTCACCGACGGACACGGCGGGAATGCCGTCGATCTGCCCCTCCCCGACGACACGGTCGGCCTGCGTGACATGGGCGTCACCGTCCTGCACCTGCTCGAACAACGCATCCAGGAGCCGGGACACGTCGGCATCCGGGTCACCGTCGAGGGCACCCGGGTGGTCATAGAGGATCTGCGCGAGCCCGAACCCGCCAGCGCCCACGGCACCGTCGACGAGGTCGGCATCTCCTCCGCCGAAGGCCTGGCCCGGATGCTGGCGCCGCTGCGGCTGTCCGCCGATGCGCTGGTGGACGCCCCGCTGCCGGGCACGGTCGACCTCGCCGGCCTCCTCGGGATCGACGACCTGGCGCGCCTCGACCTGTCCCGGCTGTGGGCCCCACGCGACGAAGGCGCCTTCCTGCGCGTGCCCATCGGCATCAGCGACACGCACGAGCCGGTGCTGCTCGACCTCAAGGACTCCGCGGAGCTCGGTATGGGCCCGCACGGACTGTGTGTCGGCGCCACCGGCTCGGGAAGGTCCGAGCTGCTGCGCTCTCTGATCCTCGCCCTGGTGACCAGGCACCCGCCCGAGGACCTCGCCCTGCTCCTCATCGACTACGAGGACGGTGCGACCTTTGCGCCGTTTTCGATGCTTCCCCACGTCGCCGGTGTCATCACCGACCTGGAGAACGAGGCAGGCCTCGTCGAGCGCGTCGACGCCGCCCTCGCCGGTGAGGTGAACCGCCGCCGACAGGCCCTCGAGGACGCGGGTGACGTCGCCGACATCGGTGAGTACGCCCTGCTGCGCTCCGGGGAACGGCCCGAACTGGAGCCGCTGCCGCACCTGTTCGTCGTCATCGACGAGTTCGGCGAGCTCCTGTCCGCCAAGCCCGACTTCATCGACCTGCTCCTGTCCATCGGCCGGGTCGGCGGCTCCCTCGGTGTGCATCTGCTCCTGGCCGGCCAACGGATCGAGGGCGTCGGTCTCAAGGGCCTGGACGCCTGTCTCTCGTACCGGATCGGTCTGCGTACCTCCTCCGCCGACGACTCGCGCACGGTCCTGGACACCACGGACGCCTTCCATCTGCCGCCGCTGCCGGGCTTCGGATACCTCAAGGCCGATACCGGTCATTACGAGCGCTTCAAGACCTGCCATGTCTCCGGCGACCACCAGGGGCCCGCACAGCGGGCGGTCGAGACGAGGAGCGGGCCTCTCGCACTGGAGTACGCGGCCTTCAACAGCACGTCCGCACCGGCCGATGCGGGCTGGGGGGAACCAGCGTCCGGGCGCCACGAGACCGGGCCGACCGAGCTCGAAGTCGTGGTCGAACAGCTGGAGGACGCCGCCGCAGCGGTACGAGGCATCTGGCTGCCACCGCTGCCCGCCGCGCTCGCCCTCGACAAGGCCGCCGGTCCGCTGGAAGCCGGCCCGCGTGGAATGCAGCTGGCCGGGCGGCGGAGCCCGCTCCGGGTTCCGCTCGGCCTGCTCGACGATCCGACCGGACAGTGGCAGGGACAGTGGTACCTGGACCTCACGGTGGCCGGTGGCCACGCCGCCGTCATCGGTGGTCCGGAGTCCGGGAAGACGACGCTCCTGCGCACGCTGGTCCTGTCGCTCGCGCTCACCCACACCCCGCAGGAGGTCGGCGTGTACGGCCTCGACCTGATCGGCGACGAGCTCCAGGTCCTCGCCGGGCTGCCGCACGTCGGCGGCATCGCGGGGCGCACCGAACGCGAACGCGCGGTACGCACGGTCGAGATGGTGCGGAGCATGCTCGGAGCGCGCGAGGACCTCTTCCGCGAGCACGGCATCGAATCCGTCGAGCACCTGCGCACCCTGCACCGGACGGGTCGGCTGCCCCAGCTGGCGTCTGCGGAGATCGTGCTGGTCATCGACGGTTTCGACGCACTGCGCGACGGCTTCGACGAGCTGGACGACATGGTCGTCGACATCCTGGAGCGGGGCGGCGGTCACGGCATCCACATCGTCGCCGGGATGCTCGGCTGGAACGACGTGCGTACAGCCACCCAGGCGTCGTTCGGCACCCGGGTCGAGCTGTGTCCGGACGACCCCGGTGAATCCGGCATCGATCGCACGCTCGCCGAGACTCTGTCACCCGACGAACCCGGCCGCGCCCTGACCGACGGCGGACTCTTCGCTCACACCGCGCTCCCGCGTACGGACGGGCTCGCCGACGCCACCGATCTGGAGGAGGTCCTCGACCGCACGGTTCGTACGGTCCGCGCCGCCTGGAGCGGTGAGGTCGCCCAGCCTGTCCTGGTGCTGCCACGCCTCCTGGAACCGCACGCGCTCCCCGGCCGGGCCGCCGAGCCCCGACAGGTGCCGATCGGCCTGGACCAGGATGCACTCGCTCCCGTTCTGCTCGATCTCTTCCGCCAGGACCAGCACCTGCTGGTCCTGGGCGACAGCGAGTGCGGCAAGACGAATCTCCTCAGGACCGTCGTCCACGGCCTCATCGACCGCTACAGCGAGGACGAGCTGATCTTCGCTGTCATGGACCCGAAGCAGGGTCTGCGCGGCGTGATCCCTGAGGAGTTCGACGGCGGATACGCCTACAACGCCAGACTGTGCGAGGGTCTCGCCGCCGAAATCGCCATCGAGCTGGAGAAGCGGCTGCCCGACGACAGCACCCCCCACGAGAACCTGGAGCCGGGCGACTGGGGCACCGGTCCACGGATCGTGGTGCTCGTCGACGACTACGACCTACTGATGACGGACCGCCATTCACCGCTCGACCCGTTCGTGCCGTACATCCACTCGGCGGTGGACATCGGCCTCCACTTCGTCCTGTCGCGCCAGGTAGCGGGCGCGTCGTGGGGCATGTACGAGCCGCTGGTCCACAGTCTGCGCGAGTCGGGAGCAGCCGCCGTCCTCATGGCCGGCGACCACAGCGAGGGCCAGCTGTTCCCCGGGGTGTACGCGAGTCCGCAGCCGGCGGGGCGAGGCGTGCTCATCCGCAAAGGCGAGTCGAACCGCCTGATCCAGACGGTGTACACGCCCGGACAGCACCCGGCAGCCACACAGCTGAGGACCGGACCGACCACCTGACCGAGGCCGCCATCGCCCTCACCACCCGCATACCCGAGGTGGACGGGGCCCCGTGCCCTCACCGGTGCCGGGGAGCCCGAGCAGCTCGCGGGCACGTTCGCCGCGCGGCTCGCCCCCTGGCCAACTCGCCTGCTGCCTCATCACCCACGGGCAGATCAACTCATTGCGTCAGGCTTCGTCGGCGTTGCCTCTCCGGGGTGACGACGGCCCTCGCAAGGGCCGTCGTCGAGTCGGTGGTTCCCGCAGTGCTTCGTGGTGCATGCCGTACGTCAGGGTTGGTGCGCGCCCGTTCGTGTGCCCCGGCGGTGTGGCTTCGTAGTTGCTTCGGCTCCATGGCGTGCCATGGGGATGGTGACGAAAAACATTGGCGTCGGACAACTCCGCCGGATGGCACATCGGCGCGCCGTGAAGCGACGCCGTCGGCAAGCGAAACGCGGATCCGAGGCGAGCGGCCCCAGGGGCCGCAGCCAGATGGACTGGTTCGGGCTGGTTGTGGTCAGCTTGCCGGGACTGGCGGCGCTGGCCGCGCTGCTGTTCACCTGGATGCAGGTGGGGCAGGCCAGCAAGGAGCTGCGGATCAGTGAGCAGGGACAGATCACCAACCGGTTCAACGCGGCGGTCACCAACCTGGGCTCGGATTCCGTGGATGTGCGCCTGGGGGGTATCTACGGTCTGGAGCGCATCATGCAGGACTCCGTCCGCGACCACCCCACGGTCGTATCCGTCCTGACCGCGTACGTACGGCGGCATGCCCCCCTTCCAGGAGCCGCCGCCAAGAAGCAGCAGCCCACGTCGTCAGAGGTTGTCCCGCCGACCGATATCGAGGCGGTGATGAACGTGCTGGCCAAACGGCCGCTCGACGTCGACGAGGTATTCGGACCGGATGTGAGTCGTACCGATCTGAGAGGACTGAGATCCGGGCAAGGCGGCAGTAAATTCGCTGCGATGGTTTTTCAGGAGGCAGACCTGACCGGCGCAGACCTGAACGGCGCGAACCTGACCGGTGCGAACCTGACCAACGCCATCCTCCGCGCCTCAAGTCTGATCGGCGCACGCCTGTCGGGCGCTTCCCTGGCAGACGCGGACCTGAACAACGCGGACCTGGACAAGGCTGATCTGGCCGGCGCGGCACTGACTGACGCGCGCCTCACGGGCGCGAAACTGAACGGGGCCATCCTGAACGGCGCGATCCTCGAGCGCACCACCTTCCGTGGCGCGGATCTCAACGGCGCGAAGCTGACCCTCGCGAACCTGACCGACGCAGACCTGACCGGAGCGCATCTGACCTACGCGGACCTGACCTACACGGACCTGACCAGGGCTGACCTGAGCAAGGCTGACCTGACCGGCGCGAACCTGACCGGCGCGGCACTGACCGGCGCGCGCCTCACAGGCGCGAAACTGAAGGGAGCCCGTGGGCTGCCGCCATCGCCGCGCTGAGCCCACGCTCGACCGTGTGCGGGCTGGGCTCCCTTGGAGAGATGTGCGGTCCGATGCAGACGACGGGACCTGGGGCCGGTTCGGTCCCGAGGCAGAGCCATGCGCCCACGAGCGCCGCCGTCGCTGTCTGCGGCCACAGCCGCCGAGGCCGGCCTGCTCAAGGGGCCGCGTCAGGGAAAGTCTGCCGCAGAGCCTCACCCAGTCAGTCCTCGGGTATGTCGTCCACACATGAGGAGAACGGGTTTCGTTGCACGCACAGCAACAGCGCCTGCCATCGGGTGTTTTCCTGACTGGCACCCGCAGCCAATGCCGCAGCGCACGACGGATCCGAAAGGCCCCAGAGAGATCCGTCCGACCAACCGACCTGACGCGTTCGGTTCTCGACCGTCTCGACACATGTCGCCGACGGCTTGTAACGCTTGATCTCCTTCAGCAACTCCAGGTACTGAGAATTGCTGAGCGCTTCGATCCGCTGCTTCACCTTCCTGAGTGCCTCTTTCCGCTCTTCTGTGGAAGCTTTCGGATCCTGGTACGTCCGCAGCGCGTTGCAGGCTTCCTCGATGCGCTTCTGAATCTCCTTGCGATCCTCCGGGTCCTCCGGCGCTGACTTCGACGAATGGGACGCCTCCATCCCAGCGCCGGCGTCCCCCGCTGTCCTCACGAACCACGAGGGCCGATCCTGCGGAGCCGCCGACCCCGACGGAGGCTGCGGCGGGTCGAGGGCTGCGGTCATCGCCTTCACGGACCTTATGCACGCCGCCCGTTCCTCCGGCGTCATATCCGGATCCTGGATCGCTTTCAGTGTCGAAGTGATCCCTCCCAGAATGTTCATGTACGCGGCCCGCTCCTCCGGCGTCACATCCGGATCCGCGATGAGGGCCAGCATCTCGGTCAGCACCGCTTTCACCTTCTCCTTCACCTCCTCCGGCGCTTGCGCTGTCCGAACCTCCACCTCCTCCTTCAGTTCCTCAGGTTCCTCCGGACGCGGCGACGCGTCCGGAGGCGGCGGAGTGTCCGCTGATGTCGGCGTGTCGGCAGAGGGCGGCGTAGCCGGCTGCGTAGTTCCGGGTGGCGGGTCCTCCGGCGGCGGAGGGGGTGGTGGTGAGTCCTCCGGCGGCGGAGGTGGTGGTGGTGGTGTGGGTTCGGCCCGTGCTGCGGTCGTGGCACCCGCGAAGGCATCGGGCGCTGCCGCAGCAGTGGTCACACCTGGCAGCGCACATGCGGCAGCCAAGCAGGACGCGCCGACCAGGCGGGAGATGTGCCGTCGAGGGGCTTTGGCCATGATGGCTCCAGATACTCTCGGGACGTGCTGTTCTGTCCTGGATCTGCGTGTCTCGGTCCGAGTTCACAGGAGATCCGCAGCTCAACGGGCGCGCGCGAAAGTCATAACCCACTTTTGGCCCCCTCATCAGATCCCGCAACTCGGACGCACCGCGCTCCGAAAGCAGCCGATCAAGGAGGGATTATTCAATTCTGAACCTTTCTGAATTCATCAGTTCAAGGTCGTGCGCTGCCGCGTATGTGGCAGACGAGATGCGCCGCACGGCCATCCGCGAAGGCGAGACGGCGGCCCCGCGACCGTCCGGCGCACGGAACCGCGGGGGCCTGCCCTGTTGATACCGGCGGCAGGCTGGTCGTCATTCGTCTCCGCCGTCAAGGCCGGACACTTCCGCGCCTGAGCGGCCAGACACTCGCGACGAGCATCCGGCCGGCCACGGGCATCGTCAGCGCGGTACGAGGCTCGCGAGCAGCTCGGCGGCAGGCTTCGGATGCACGAGCCAGCGCAGGTGACTGCCCTGAAGTGTCCGGACGTCGAAGGGGTTGTCCGGTGTGAGCGCGTCGCCTTCGCGGATCATGCGGTCCTGCACGGCGGGCGGAAGGCTGGCATCGGCGGCCAGGCGTACGTAGGTCTTGGGTATCCGGCCCCAGGTCGCGGCCTGGGCCCGGTCGGCCGATGTCCCGACGTCGAGGTTCTCATCGGGCTGGAAGGTGTTCAGGAAGGTGCGGAACTCGTCATCGGTGAGGTCGGCGGCGAACGCCTCCTTGAACGCGGCGAGCGCCGTCGGGTCGGCGGTGCGGAAGTTGACCCGGAGAAGGCCTAGTTCGGCCGGGTTCCCGACGAGCGCGACAGCCAGGGCTCCCGCGTCGACGTCCGCCATCTCCGGCTCCGCGTAGTAGTCGTTCACGTCCAGATCGACGGGGCACCAGGCGGAGACGTAGACGATCCGGTCGACCAGCTCGGGCCGGGCGTTGGCGACGGCGGTGCTCGTGTTGCCGCCCCTGCTGTGGGCGACGAGGATCGTGGGCCCGTTCCGCTTGGCCCGTTCGAGCACGTCGATCACGCGGGCGACGTTGTCCGCGAGCGTGACTCCCTTGATGCTCCCCGGTTCCGCGGAGAGGGCGTCGAGATCCTGAGGAGCCTGGTAGTGCGCGGGGAAGGTGGCCTCGAATCCGTGCCCCGGAAGGTCGACCGCGACCGAGCGGTGCCCCAGCAGGGCGAGCTCGGCCTGCAGCGGTGCGAACGAGAACGAATTCGCGAAGGCCCCGTGGACAAGGACGAATGTCGACTGTTTCTGCATGCCTCACCTTCCAACAGAACGATCTCCGGAGCAATGCCGATGCCGTCGTCGCCCCGGTCTCCGCCGGGCCCCGGGTCTCCTCCGAGCAACACGCCCTGGAACGGCTGGGCGAGATGAACCCGGTCGGACCTCGGCAACATGACGAAACCCTGCGGGGCCCACGTGCGCCTCGTGGCCGTCCGAGCCGCAATCGCCATCCGGAGCGGGGCGACCGGCACCGGGGCCTGACACCGCCCTCGCCCCCTCACCTCCGCCCGGAATGTCCGCTCTTCCAGCATGTGCAACCAGGGGTTGACCATCTCTTCTCTCGCCCCTAAGTTTCTCGCAACCCGCTGGTACATCGATTAACCACTCCGGTTAACGTCCTGGTTGGAGACATCCCGCTGTGCGCTCACCCCTGAGTCGGCGCGGTTTCCTTGCCGCTGGTTCCGGCCTCGCCGCCGCTACCGCGCTGCCCGCAATGTCCGGCTGTTCCACGCTCGCCTCGGCCGATTCCGACCCCGGCACGCTCGTCGTCCACACCCAGCTCGGCACCACCGCGCCGGGCTCCGCCACGTACACCGCCGTCGTGAAGGCCTTCGAGAAGGAGAACCCGGGCCTCCGGGTCAAGAACCTCGTCAACGGCGACGACCTCCCCCAGGTCTACGAGACCTCGCGGCTGGCCCGTAAGGAGCCGGACGTGGTCATGGTCAACCTCTACGACAAGACCCTCGCCTGGACCGATGTCGGCGCCACCGTCGACGTCAAGGACCACCTCGACGGCTGGGGGCTGCGCGAGCGTGTCCTGCCCGCCGCCCTGGCGGAGTGGACCGACGACGAGGGCAGGCTCCGCGCCTTCCCGTACTTCGCCACCAACTGGCCCGTCGCCTACAACACCCACCTGCTCGACCGGGCCGGCGTCGGCTCCGTCCCCACCACCGGGGACCAGCTCATCGGCGCCGCCCGGAGACTGCGGGCCAAGGACATCGCGCCGGTCACCGTCGGCGGCAACGACTGGACCGGGCAGAAGCTGCTCGCCCAGATCATCCAGACCTTCCTCACCCCCGAGGAGGCCCGGAAGGTCTACACGACCGGCGACTTCAGCGGCAGCCGGGGAGCACGCGAGGGCATCGACTACTTCGTGACCCTCCGGGACGCCGGTGTCTTCGCCGACAAGGCGCAGGGGCTGACCTCCGACACGATGACCACGCAGTACAACACGGAGGCCGCGGCCATCCAGTCCGCGATGTCCTCCGCGCTGGCGAAGGTCCCGGCGAAGGCGGCCGGTCACACCGAGATCGGCGGCTGGCCGCTCGCGCCGGGGGCCGCTCACGAGAAGCCGACCATCCTGCGCTCGTACACCCTGATCGGCTTCTGGATCAGTCCCAACGGGGTCAAGAAGCTGTCCTCCGTCGAGAAGTTCCTCCGCTTCATGTACCGGCCCGACGTCGTGTCGCGCTTCATCACCGAGAGCGGCCGGGACATGGCGCTCGTGACCGACACGGTCAGCAAGGACTTCCCGCTGGTCGCCGAGGCACAGCGGCTCGGCGACCGCGTAGGCCAGGCGCTCCTGCCCGACCTGTACGTCCCGCCGACCGCCACCCAGCCGCTGATCACCGCCACCAGCACCGCCTTCACCCGGGGCACGAGCGCGGCCTCCGTGCGCTCCGCCCTGGAATCCGCCTACCGCACGGCCTGATCCGCGCGCCCGAGCCTTTGCGAGTCCTCCCATGACGATGCTCTCGTCCGCCCCGGGCGGCGCCTCGGTCCGCGGACCGGTCCCTCCCCCGCCGTCCGCCTCCACCACGAAGCGCCGTACACAGGGCGGGGTCATCCTCGCCGTGCCCGCGCTGGTCTGGTACCTGGTCTTCATGGTCGGCCCACTGGTCGCCATCTTCGTGATCGCCGCCCTGCACTGGCCCGGCATGCTCCAGCCGGTCTCGTTCGCCGGCACCGGCAACGTCAGCGCCGTCCTCGACGACCCGGTGTTCTGGGACGCGGTGCGCAACACCGCCGCACAGCTCGTCGTGGCCGTACCCCTGATGATCATCGGGGCGTACATGCTCGGGTACTACGTCGCGCAGAAACCGCCGGGGCACCGCGTCCTGCGGTACCTGCTCTTCATCCCCGGACTGATCTCCACCCCCGCCAAGGCGATGGTGTTCTACGCGGTCCTCTCGCCGGACGGCCTGCTCAACGGCGCCCTGGACAAGGTCGGCCTCGGCTCGATGACCGACGCCTGGCTCGCCTCGCCCTCCACAGCGCTCGGCTCCCTCATCCTCCTCGACGTGTGGAGCGGCATCGGATTCACCGCCGTGCTGTTCGCGGCCCGGCTCGGCAGCGTCCCGGACGAGATCGGTGAGGCCGCGCAGCTCGACGGTGCCGGGCACTGGCGCGCCATGTGGCGCATCCACTTCCCCGTCATCCGCGACTTCGTGGGCGTCGTGACGATGCTCCAGTTCCTCTGGACCCTGTTCGGCTCCGCTCAGAACGTGCTGCTGCTGACCCAGGGCGGCCCGGGGAGCTCATCGACGACGTTGTCCTTCCTGGTCTACCAGAAGGCGTTCATCGCTGCCGACCTCGGCTACAGCCAGACCGTCGGTGTGGTCCTCTTCCTGGTCGGTCTCGCCGGGCTGCTGACCATCCGTCGCGTCTTCCGCCAGAACTACTGATCGGAGCGGTTCCATGAAATTCGGAAGGTCCTGGCTGCCGGCGCACATCTTCGCGTGGCTGTACATGGTGCTGCTGGTCGTCCCCCTCTACTACCTTCTGGTCTCGGCGTTCAAGACGAACGACCAGATCTTCGGGAGCCCGTTCTCCCTCCCCACCTCCCTCTCCACCGCCAACTTCACCGAGTCGTTCACCTCGGCGCACCTCGGACCGGCCGTCCTCAACTCGATGCTCGTCACCGTGCTGGCGCTGGCCCTCACCCTCGGGCTCGCGATACCGGCCGCCTTCGCCATCGCCCGTGCCGAGGGGCGGCTGGGAGCGCTGGTCGAGCGGGTGTTCTCGCTGGGGTTCCTGATCCCCACGTTCGCCGCGCTCTTCCCGACGTTCCTGCTCGCCGCCGCCACCGGGCTGTTCCACACCCGCGCGTTCATGGTGCTGTTCCTGCCGGCCACGGCGATGCCCCTGTCCGTCGTCATCCTGGTGCAGTTCATGCGGACCATCCCGCGCGAGATGGAGGAGGCGGCGCGCATGGACGGCGCGTCGACCTTCGCCGTCCTGCGGCACGTCTACACACCGATGTGCATGCCGGGAATCGCGACCATCCTGCTGCTGAACTTCCTGACCTTCTGGAACGAGTACCTCTACTCGCTCGTCATCATCGGCCCCGACCCGGACCTGCGGACCGTGCAGGTCGCCCTGCCCACGCTCAAGTCCCTGACGGGTACGGACTACGGCATCCTTACGGCGGGCACGGTGCTGACCCTGGTCCCGGTCTGGGTGGTCTACACCGTGCTCCAGAAGCGGATGCAGCAGGCTCTCGTCAGTGGGGCGGTCAAGATGTGAACAAGCGACTCGAGGGGCGTACCGCCGTACGCCCCACCATCAAGGCCGTCGCCGCGGCGGCGGGGGTGTCCACCGCCGCGGTCTCCCAGGCTGTCAACGGCACCGGCCGGATCTCGGAGGCGACCCGCCGGCGGGTCCTGGACGCGGCCACCGAACTGGGCTGGTCCCCGAGCGCCTCCGCGACGGCGCTGCGCCGGTCCCGTACACGTACGATCGCGCTCGTCGTCCGGCGGCCCACCGATGTGCTGGGCTCCGACCCGCACTTCGGTGAGCTGATCACCGGTCTGGAGGGCGAACTCGCGCCGCGTGGCTACGGTCTGCTGCTCCACCTGGTCGCCGACATGGCGCAGGAGAACGCGCTGTACGAGCGTCTGGTCGCCGAGGGCCGTATAGACGGCGCCGTGCTGACCGACGCCCGCGCCGACGACCCGCGCCCGGACCTGCTGCGGGGCCTCGGGCTGCCCGCCGTCCTGCTGGGCGCCCCGGACACCGCCTCGCCGGTGCCCCGCGTGGGTCTCGGGCAGCAGGGTGCCGGTGTCCGCGAGGCCGTGGCCCATCTGCTGGAGCTCGGCCACCGCCGCGTCGCCTACATCGCGGGGCCGGCCGAACTGCTCCACACGCGGCTGCGGTTGCACGCCTTCGGGGAGGCCCTGGCCGATTCCGGCCTGCGCCCCGTCGCCGTGCGGCACAGCGACTTCACCGAGCGGGCCGCCGTCGCCGTCACCGAGGAGCTGCTCTCCCTGCCCGACCGGCCGACTGCCCTCGTGTTCCCCAACGACTCCATGGCCGTCTGCGGCATCGGCACGGCGCAGCGCGCCGGGCTCCGGGTGCCCGACGACCTGTCGGTCATCGGTTACGACAACCTCTCGCTGGGCCGCTGGGTCCACCCCCGGCTCACCACCGTCGACCAGCAGGTCCAGCGCGTCGGTGCGGCCGCCGCCCTCACCCTGCTCGCCGGCTGCGGGGAGGAGGTGCCCCCGCCGGTGCTCGACGGCCGCCCCCGCCTCGTCGTACGGGAATCGACGGGCCCGCTGACCTCCCCGACCTGAACCGCCGCACCGTCCCGGCACCCCCCGCACATCGAAGAGGACCAGAAACACCATGCGACGCCACAGCGCCCAGCTCACCCACGACTCCGCCGTCCTCCCGTGGCTCGGCACCAACTTCTGGTCCCGCACCGGCGGTCCGCTGATGTGGCGGAACTACGAGCCGAAGACGGTCCGCGAGGAGCTGGCCGTGCTCCGGGAGCACGGTCTGAACATGACCAGGTCGTTCTTCTACTGGCCCGACTTCCACCCGGAGCCGGGGCGGATCGACGAGGAACTCTGCGACCGCTTCCGTGACTTCCTGGACGCCCACCACGAGCTGGGGATGGGTACGGTCCCCACGTTCATCGTCGGCCACATGTCGGGCGAGAACTGGGACCCGGCGTGGCGCGGTGACCGGGATCTGTACGAGGACGTGTGGCTCGTCGGCCGGCAGGCGTGGTTCGTCTCCCAGATGACCCGGCGCTTCAAGGACCACCCGGCGGTCACGGGCTGGCTGATCACCAACGAGATGCCCGGCTACGGCCGGATCTACCAGGTCGACCCGCCGTCGAGCGATGTCGTCACCGCCTGGGCGCAGTTCATGTGCGACGCGGTGCGCGCGGCGGGCGGCACCCAGCCGGTGTCGCTGGGCGACGGCGCCTGGGGCATCGAGGTGACCGGCCGGGACAACGGCTTCTCGCTGCGGGAGACCGCCGAGTACGTCGATTTCGTCGGGCCGCACGTCTACCGCTCCGACACGGACCGGCCGCGCCAGCACTACCGGGCCGCGTTCGAGTGCGAACTCGCCGCCGTCACGGGTCAGCCGGTCGTCCTGGAGGAGTTCGGGCTCTCCACCGACACGGTCTCGGCCGCGAACGCCGGGATCTTCTACCGGCAGACCCTGCACAACTCGCTGCTGGGCGGGGCCACCGGCTGGATGGCCTGGAACAACACGGATTACGACGACCTGTGGGAGCAGTCCCCGTACGACCACCACCCCTTCGAGATGCACTTCGGGATCACCGACAGTGCCGGTCGCCCGAAGGAGCCGCTGCGTGAACTGGCCGCCTTCGCACAGGTCCTGAAACAGGTCGACTTCCCGCGCTGCCGCCGTACCGACGCGGACGCGGCCCTCGTCGTGCCGGCCTTCCTGGAGCGGGGTTACCCCTACAGCCGTCCCGCCGACCGGCCGCTGATCTTCACCTCACTGCACCAGGGCTACGTGGCGGCGCGCGGCGCGGACCTGCCGGTGGCTTTCGCCCGGGAGGCGGACGGGCTGCCGGACGACGCCTCGCTGTATCTGCTGCCGTCGACCCGTCAGCTGACCACCCGCACCCGCCGTGCGCTGGAGCGCCGGGCGAGGGAGGGGGCCACGGTCTACCTGTCGTTCTGCTCGGGTGAGCACCCGACGACCCGTGGTCCGTGGTTCCACGACCTCGACGGGCTGTTCGGGGTGGAGCTCCAACTGTCCTACGGTGTCGCCGAGCCGATCGAGGACGACGTACTGGAGATGACGTTCACCGAGGACTTCGGTTCGATAGCCGCGGGCGAGGTGCTGACCTTCCCGGTCGCGGGCAACGAGGACAGCCGCGCCTATCTGCCGGTCGTCCCGGACGGCGCACGGGTCGTCGCCACCGACGCGCACGGCCGCCCGGCGCTCCTGCGCTACGAGACGGGCGCGGGCCGCACCGTTCTGGCCACGTATCCGCTGGAGCACATGGCCGCACGTACGGCCCGTGCCAATCCCGAGCGGACCCACCGGCTGTACGCGGCCCTCGCCGAACTCGCCGGTGCCGTGAGGCCGGTGACGGTCGAGACCCCGTACGTCAGTGCCGACACGCTGGTCCGCGAGGACGGCGCGCGTTTCGTGTGGCTGGTGAGCCAGTCCGGCGAGGAGCTGACCGTGCGCCCGTCGGCGGACGGGGAACTGCACGAGCTGACCGGCGGCGGACCCGTGCGGGACGTGACCCTCGCCCCGTACGGGGTGCGCGTGCTCGAAGTGCGCTGACCGTCCGCCCTTCCCGACCCTTGAGGTGAGGCACCCCATGTCCGAGCCACTGTTCCGCGACCCCGCCGCGCCCGTCGCCGAGCGGGTACGCGACCTGCTGTCGCGGATGACGCTCACCGAGAAGGTGGGCCAGGTCAACCAACGGATGTACGGCTGGCACGTATACGAGCGCACTCCGTCGGGCCACCGGCTGACGGACGCGTTCCGTGCGCAGGTGGCGGCCTACGACGGGATGGGCGCGCTGTACGGACTCCAGCGCGCCGACCCGTGGTCCGGCGTGACGGCGGAGACGGGGATCGGCGCTGCGGACGGGGCGCGGGTCTCCGACGCCGTGCAGCGGCACGTCGTCGAGAACACCCGGCTGGGCATCCCGGTCCTGCTCGTCGAGGAGATGCCGCACGGCATCCAGGCGCTGGACGGAACCGTGCTGCCGGTGAACCTGGCGGTCGGCGCCACCTGGGACCCGGAGCTGTACGAGGAGGCGGCGGCCCTCGCGGCCGCGCAGCTCCGGGCCCGTGGCGGCCATGTCGCGCTGGTCTCCGCGCTCGACCTGGTGCGGGATCCGCGCTGGGGCCGTGCGGAGGAGTGCTTCGGCGAGGACCCGTATCTGGCGGCGAGGTTCACCGAGGCGCTGGTGCGCGGTGTGCAGGGTCCGGCCGGGGAGCGCATCGGGCCGGACCGGGCGGCCGTCGTCCTCAAGCACTTCGCCGGGCAGGGGGCCACGGTCGGCGGCCGCAACAGTGCGGCCACCGAGCTGGGTGCGAGGGAGCTGCACGAGATCCATCTCGTGGCGGCGCTGGCGGGCGTACGGGCCGGAGCGGCGGGCCTCATGGCCGCGTACAACGAGTTCGACGGCGTCCCGTGTGCGGCGAGCCACCACCTGCTGACCGGGATCCTCCGGGAGCAGTGGGGTTTCGGCGGCCTGGTGATGGCCGACGGGCTCGCGATCGACCGCCTGACGCGGATGGCGGGTGATCCGGTGGCGGCCGGTGCGATGGCGCTGCGGGCGGGGACGGACCTGAGCCTGTGGGACGACTGCTACCCGAGGCTGGCGGAGGCGGTCCGGCGGGGACTGGTCGAGGAGGCCACGCTCGACACGGCTGCAGGGCGCGTCCTCGCGCTGAAGTTCCGCCTCGGCCTCTTCGAGCGTCCGTACGCCGTCGGGTCGCCCTCCGTCGACGGGCCGGAGCCTGCGCGCCTGGAGCGGCTGAGCGAGCGCGTCGCCCGTGCGTCCGTCACCCTCCTCGAACACGACGGGGTGACGCTGCCGCTCGCCGGCCGCCGTATCGGGTCCGTCGCGGTCATCGGGCCGAACGCCGATTCCGTGCCGCAGCAGATCGGCGACTACACCGCGCCGCAACGGCCCGGGACGGGCGGCAGTGTGCTCGCCGGCATCCGGGCGGCGGCGCCCGTGGGCACCGACGTCACGTACGCCCGGGGATGCGGCCTCATCGGAGGGAATCGGTCGGACCTGCCCGAGGCGGTGGCGCTCGCCTCCTTTGCCGATGTGGCTGTGCTCGTCCTCGGTGGATCGAGCGCACGCGCGTCCGGTACCCGTTTCGACGCCAACGGGGCGGCCGTCGTCGCCACCGGGAACCCGGTGGAGATGACCTGCGGGGAGGGCGTGGACCTGGCAGAACTCTCCCTTCCAGAAGCCCAGTCGGCCCTGCTGGACGCCGTCGCCGCGACCGGGACCCCGGTGGTCGTGGTGCTGGTCCAGGGCCGTCCTCACGCCCTGCCGGACCTCTCCGGCACGGCGGCGGTGCTGAGCGCCTGGTACCCCGGACCGTGGGGCGGAAGGGCGGTCGCGGACGTGCTGTTCGGTGCGGCCGGACCACAGGGGCGGCTGCCCGTCTCCGTGCCCCGTTCGGCGGCGCAGCTGCCGGTGTTCTACAACGGCAAGGACCACGGGTACCGGGGCTACGTCGACCAGCCCGCCACCCCGCGTCATCCCTTTGGCCACGGGCTGTCCTACACGACGGTCGAATACGGCACGCCCCGGCTGTCCGAGGCGTCCGTGGCAGCGGACCGGTGCGACGGGGCGGCGCCGGTGAGCTGCACGGTCCGCGTCGCCAACACGGGTGGCCGGCCGGTGCGGGAGACCGTGCAGCTCTACGTACGCCGGGTGCTCGGCGGGACCGCGTGGCCCCGGGTCCGCGAACTGCGCGGCTTCGCCCAGGTGGAGCTGGCACCGGGCGAGAGCACCGAGGTCACCTTCCCGGTGGACGCGCAGGCCCTGGCCTCGTTCACGTACGCGGGGGAATGGGCCGTGGAACCGGGCGAGTTCGCGATCGAGACGGGGCCGTCGTCGCAGCGCACCCACGCGGCCGGGCTCATCGTGACGCCTCCGGCCGGCCAGGCCTGAGCCGGCCGCATCACCCGGGAGAAGTACGTCACCGCGAGTCGCGCAGCCGAAGAAGGTATTTGGCAGTCAGCGCGACGGGACGGTCCTCGTCGTGCGTCAGCTCCACGAGGGCACTGGATGCCTTCGTCCCCGGGACGGCTGCCAGCGCCTGAGTCAGCCGTCTGCGTGCAGGCGCTCCGGTGGTGTGGTGGGCGAGGCGGCCGACGAGCCCGGTCGCGATCTGATCCGCCGCAGCGGTGTCGCTCGCCAGCACGCCCAGCGCATCGGCTGCGTCGGTGTCGTTCCTTCCTCCTACGATCATGTCGATGAGCACCGGGATCGCCTCGGCCGCTCCCCGTGTTCCGAGCGCCAGGGCGGCATACCCGCGGACCACGACGTCGGGGTTCGCGAGCGCCTGCCGCAGCTGCGCGGCAGCCTCGCCGCCGGGCATCTCGGCGAGGGACCGAACGGCACGTTCCCGCACCGCCGCCACCGGTGAGCCGAGGCCCTCCGCCAGCAGCGCCGAGCCGCCCTCGCCCGACCGTGCCAGCGCCCATCGAAGGGCTCCGGCGACGTTCGGCTCCGTCTCGCTCAGGGCCGCCTCGACCAGGGCCTCCACCGGCACCGGCACCTCGTCGGCAGAGGAGAGGGCCGCGCGCTGGCGCACATCGGCGCTCTTCGAGCCCAGTGCCTGGAGGAGCACGACGGCCTGTAATACGTCCTCCCAGCCGGCGGGGTCCGCGGCATCGATCCGGCACAGCCGCGTGAGCAGCTCGGTCTCAGCCGCGATGCGTTCGCGTGTCCGGCCGATGAGGTCGCCGACGAGTGCGGAGGGTGTGAAGCCGGGATCGTCGAGCGCGCGCCCGACCTCCCGCAGCGAAAGCCCCAGCGACCGCAGGCTCTCGATGTGGAAGATCCGCCGGATGTCCTCCCCTGAGTACTCCCGGTAGCCGGAGCCCGTACGACAGGCGGGCCGGACCAGACCGAGCGACTCGTAATGCCTGAGCATGCGGGCGCTGACCCCGGAACGTCTCGACACCTCACCGATCAACACGCCCTATTGTCCCTCGTGTCCGGAGCCACCGAGGGCCACCACGCGCTTCGCCTCCTTGATGGCGAACTCGAATCCGGCGTCCGGGTCGCGTAGCAGCCGTTGCGTGGCGAGCGCGTGCGCGCGCACGTGCGGGTCGGGGGCCGTCGTCGCAGCACGCAGAGCCGGCACGATCACTTCACCGAGCGCGACCAGTGCCCGGCTGAGACTCAGCTGGGTCTCCCGCTCCCCGCGCCCGAGTTGCGTCGCCAGCACCGCGGCCAAGGCGGACTCCTCGCCTTCCGGCACGAGGACGACCGCGGCCCGCCAGGCGCTCCGCGCCACTTCGTCGTCGGCGTCGGCCAACAACGGCCGTGTGATCGCCGGCCACGCCTGCCGGTCCCCGATCTTGGACAGCGTGTGCAGCGCCTGGCTCCGTGCCTGCGCACGCTCCGAGCGGACTTCACGGACCAGCCCTGGAAGCGTCAGGGACACCGGGTGGCGGGTGAGCGCCCAGGTCAGCATGTCGCGGACGAAGAACTCGGGCTCGATCGCGCATCGCTCGACGAGCTTGTCGACGAAGCGCGGATCAGGCGTCGTGCCGACCGCCAGAGCGGCCCGCAGTCGCACGGACGAACGGCCGTCCTCCAGCCATTGGAGCGCTCGCATCGCGTCCATGTCCTTTCTCGTGATCGTCATCGTGACCACCTCCTCGGCCTGCAGTGAAGTCCCTGTCACCGTGTCAAGGTCAAACAGGGGCCGCTGGCGCGGTGAGGAGCACAGCCCTCCGGCCTGAGCCGGCCGCCACGTTCACGCCGGTGCGCGCAGGCGCGCCCCGCATCGCCGAAAGGGCCTCGGGCGCCCCCCGTTCGGGGCTGTCTGCGCAGGTCACCGGGTGCCACGCTGCTATTGATCACGGGCATCGCCCGGCCGACGAACAGCGAAAGGTCTTCACCGTGAACCGCATCACCGCACTCGCCGCCGCCGCAGTCGTCCTGGCCTTCGGACTGGGCACGGCGCCCGTCTCCGCCACTGATGCCGGCAAGCCCGCCGTCCGTGAAGCCGCCGCCCCGAGCGCCGCGTTCGCCCGGTGCTCCCATGGTTACTTCTGCGCCTTCGACGGCTGGAACGGCGAGGGAACTCGCTGCCAGTGGTCGGCCGCCAAGATGAAGAACACCGCCGACAACTGCTCGTTCATCCGGGACGGAAAGAACGTCCGCTCGGTGTGGAACAAGACCGAGCACCGCGTGCAGTACTACACCAACACGAACTTCAAATCACGGGTCGGCTCCACCCTCGCCGGACAGGGCGGCAACCTCCAGGGGAGCTACCAGATCCGCTCGTTCAAGCCGCAGTAGCCCCTGCCGCCTCGCCCGCCTCGCCCGCCTCGCCCGCCTCGCCCGCAAGCAGGGACCGCCCGCCCAGGTCGCGCTCCTGGGCGGGCGGTCCTTCACCTGCCGGCGAACGGGAGGGGCGCTTGCCGGCATCTCCGGACTGTGTCCGCCGCGACCGGCCCGAGGTCCGGCCACACCGGGGCGCGCCGCGCGCGCCATGGCCGCGCCCCGGGCATCACAGTTCCGGCCCCGGGTCGTCGCCGTAGGACTCCGCCCGGGGCACGTCGTCGCTGCTCCGGACGTACCGTCGGGACCGCCGGAACACCACGTGACCCGAGGGACTCGGCGCGGGAACGGCGGACGAGGTGTTCACCGCACGCGCGCGGCCGTGCTGCCGCCGGAGCGGCCCCCTTCGTCGTCCTCGTCGTCGCCCGGGACATGGACGTCGAAGACGTTGATGTTGGTCTCGACGACTTCCAGACCCGTCATCGTCTCCACCGCGTCCGTCACGTTCGTCCTGATCCGGTCGGCGAGCTCATGGATCGGGATGCCGTATTCCACCTCGATGTCGACGTCGATCGCGGCCTGCTTCTCCCCCACCTCCACCTTCACGCCGCGTCCCTCACCGCCGGATTTGGACACCCGTCCCGCGACGGCCCCCAAGGCCTTCGACGCACCTCGGCCCACCGAATGCACGCCTTCGGTTTCCCGGATGGCGATTCCGGCGATGGTGGCCACGACGCCGTCGGCGATGGTGGTCGTACCGCGTCCGGTCCGTTCCGCGTTCCTGCCTGTCGTGGAACTCCCGCCCAGGGAGTCGACATCAGCCATGATTGCCTCACAGAGGGTCGTTGCGACGAGGCGACTCGTCCCTCGCCGGCTCCTCGTTTCACTGTGCGCCTGCCCGCCGCCGACCGCCATCGGAGTGAACGCAGCGCTCCGAGCCGCCACTCACCGTCACGGGGCCCGAGGCGGCAGGACGTGCGCCGTCACCACTCCCGGGCCGCGACCAGCTCCTCCACGTCCGCTTCCTCGAACCCGTACGCCGATGCGACGAACCAGAAGCTCTCGGCTATCTCCTCGCGGGCGATGGTCTCGATCTCGCTGCCCGCCTCCTCGAACTCCACCTCCAGCGCGTTGAACTCCTCCGTCGCCACCTCGGTCAGCGCGTACAGCGCGGACAGGTCCGCCGGCTGTTCCGCCTCGATCCGCTCGCAGAGCCGGATCAGCACGGCCCTGCCCTTGTCGACCACGTGGTCGGGGTAGTAACCGTCCTCGTACAGCCCACGCAGGAACACGTACTGCGTGATGCGCTCATTCGTGATCGCCACGGCGATCCCCCGTCCGCTCGGTGATCGTTCGTTCCGATCCTGCACCACGCCACTGACAGCGCGGGCGGGAGCGGAAGGCCAGGCGTGCTCAGCATCACCCTGGACAGCCACCGTGACCGCCGGGTAACTTTTGACCAGGACTGAGCAAGCGCTTAGCCACTGCGACCTAAGCTGAAGCTGACACCAGGAGGCACCCCGTGCGCCGTACGGTTTACAACGAGGACCACGACGCGTTCCGGGAGACCATCCGCGCCTTCATCGAGGCCGAGGTCGTTCCCGTCTACGACGAGTGGTTCGCGGCGGGTCAGGCGCCTCGCGACTTCTACTACAAGCTCGCCGAGCTCGGCATCTTCGGCATCGAGGTGCCCGAGGAGTACGGCGGCGCGGGCGAGGAGTCCTTCAAGTTCGAGGCGGTCCTGTACGAGGAGACCGCCCGCGCGGGCATCTCCTTCGGCGGCTCCGGGGTGCACGTCCTGCTCTGCCTGCCGTACCTCAAGGCGTACGCCACCGAGGAGCAGAAGAAGCGCTGGCTGCCGGACTTCGTCTCCGGCAAGTCCATGTACGCGATAGCCATGACCGAGCCGGGCACCGGTTCCGACCTGGCCGGCATGAAGACGACCGCCAAGCTCTCCGAGGACGGCACGCACTACGTCCTCAACGGCGCCAAGACCTTCATCACCGGTGGTGTGCACGCCGACAAGGTCATCGTCTGCGCCCGCACGGACGCCCCCAAGGCCGACGACCGCCGCCACGGCATCTCGCTCCTGGTGGTCGACACCAAGTCCGAGGGCTACTCGGTCGGCCGCAAGCTCGACAAACTGGGCCTGAAGGTCTCCGACACCGCCGAACTGGCCTTCGTGGACGTCAAGGTGCCGGTCGAGGACCTGCTGGGCGAGGAGAACAAGGGCTTCTCCTACCTCGGCCAGAACCTGCCCCAGGAGCGTCTGGGCATCGCCGTCGGCGCGTACGCGCAGGCAGCCGCCGCCGTGCGGTTCGCCCAGCAGTACACGCAGGACCGCACCGTCTTCGGCAAGACCGTCGCGTCCTTCCAGAACACGAAGTTCGAACTGGCCGCCTGCAAGGCCGAGGTCGACGCGGCCGAGGCCGTCTGCGACCGCGCGATCGAGGCCCTCGACGCCGGTGAGCTGACCGCTGCCGAGGCCGCCTCGGCGAAGCTGTTCTGCACCGAGGTCGCGCACCGCGTGATCGACCGCTGCCTCCAGCTGCACGGCGGCTACGGCTTCATGAACGAGTACCCGATCGCCCGCCTGTACACGGACAACCGGGTCAACCGCATCTACGGCGGCACCAGCGAGGTCATGAAGTCGATCATCGCCAAGTCCATGGGCCTCTGAGAACGGCTACGTTTCTCTTCCATGAGCGCAGCACTCGACTCCCTGCTCGATCTGCTCGACCTGGAGCAGATCGAGCAGGACATCTTCCGGGGCACGAGCCGTTCGGCGGTCGTGCCCCGCGTCTTCGGCGGCCAGGTCGCGGCTCAGGCCCTGGTCGCCGCCGGACGTACGGTCCCCGACGACCGGGGCGCGCACTCCCTGCACGCGTACTTCCTGCGCCCCGGTGACCCGGGCGCGCCGATCGTCTACAGCGTGGACCGGATCCGCGACGGGCGGTCCTTCACCACCCGCCGGGTCGTCGCCGTCCAGCACGGCAAGCCGATCTTCCACCTGTCGGCTTCGTTCCAGGTACACGAGGACGGCTTGGACCATCAGGCGGCCATGCCCTCGGCCCCGGATCCGGAGGCCCTGCCGACGGCCGCCCAGATGCTGCCCCGGTACGCGGACCGCTTCACCGACCCGCGCATGGTGGACCGGCTGCTGGAGGCCCGGGCCGCGGTCGACCTGCGCTATGTCGACGCCCCGCCGTTCGCCACGGCGGGTGAACCGCGCGAGCCGCGCTCCCAGGTCTGGTTCCGCACGCACGGCAAGCTGGCCGACGACCCGTTGCTGCACGTCTGCATGGCGACGTACGTCTCCGACATGACGCTGCTCGACTCGGTGCTGCTCGCGCACGGGCGCGGCGGCTGGTCGGTCGGCGACGTGGTGGGCGCCAGCCTGGACCACGCGATGTGGTTCCACCGCCCCTTCCGGGCGGACGAGTGGCTGCTGTACGACCAGGAGTCGCCCTCCGCGTCCGGCGGGCGCGGTCTCGGCCAGGCCAGGATCTACACGGCGGACGGGAAGCTTGCCATCACGGTCATCCAGGAGGGCCTGGTCCGCGTCCCGAGGGACTGAAGCCGCACATTCGGACATACTGCCCCTCATGAGTGACGCCACGAGTGACGCCAGGAATGACGAGCAGACCGGTGGCGGCGAGTCCACGTCCACCGTCGTCGTCGCGGCGGCCGCCAACCTGGGTATCGCGGTGGCGAAGCTGGTGGCGGGGCTGATCAGCGGTTCGAGCGCGATGCTCTCGGAGGCCGCCCACTCGGTCGCCGACACGGTCACCGAGGTCATGCTCCTCACCGCGCTCAGGCGCAGCGGGAGACCCGCCGACGAGGACCATCCGCTGGGCTACGGCCCCGAGCGCTACATCTGGGCGATGCTGGCCGCCGTCGCGACGTTCGTCGGCGGGGCGGTGTTCTCCCTGTACGACGGTATCCACACCCTGCTGCGCGGCGAGGAGCTCGGCGATCCGCTCGTCTCGTACCTCGTGCTCGCGGTCGCGTTCCTGCTGGAGGGCTTCTCGCTGCGCACGGGGCTCCGGCAGGTGCGCGGTGAGGCCGCCCGGCTCCGGATGCCCGCGCCGTACTATCTGCGCCGGACCCCGGACACGGCGGTCAAGGCCGTGGTGATGGAGGACTCGGCGGCGCTGGCCGGGCTGCTGCTGGCGGCCGGTGGCCTGCTCGGCGGGCAGCTCACCGGATCCGGGGTCTGGGACGGCATCGCCTCGGTCCTCATCGGCGTCCTGCTGGTGTACGTGGCGTGGGTGCTCTGCCGGTCCAACGCCCAGCTGCTGATCGGCCGCCCGCTCCCGGCCGGGATGCGGTCCGGGGTGCGTGAGGAGCTGCTGTCCGTGCCGCACATCCTGGAGGTGGTGGAGCTGACCACGCTGATCCAGGGCCCTTCGGAGCTGCTGGTCGCCGCGAAGATCGACTTCCGGGACGCGTCGACGGCCGCGCAGATCGAGTGGGCGTGCGAGGAGGCGGAGCAGCAGCTGCGGGAGCGCTACCCGTCGATCCAGCGGGTGTACCTGGACCCGACACCGGGGCGCGCACAGGGGCTGGCAGCGCGCGCCGGCCGCTGAGCCGCGCGCGGACGGTCACGCGTGAGCCGGTCGCACGCCGGAACGCGGGGAGTGCTACCGAAGGCCGGGTCGCGGCCTCCTGGGGACGGGTAGAACTCCGCCGATCTCTTTCCCCAGCGAGGAGAACCGGCCGTGACCGAGCACCCCACCCCCATCGTCCTGGACCCCGTCGCCCACGACGCGGACGCCGAGCACGAGCTTCTACGCGCCCGGGGCCCCGCGACGCGTATCGACATCCTCGGGGTGGAGGCCTGGTCGGTGTCCGACCCGGCCCTGCTCAAGGAGCTGCTGACCAGCCCGGACGTGTCCAAGGACCCGCGCCGGCACTGGCCCGGATTCGAGGAGGCGTTGCAGACCTGGCCGCTGGCCCTGTGGGTCGCCGCCACGAACATGTTCACCGCCTACGGGGGCGATCACCGCCGCCTGCGCCGCATCGTCGCCCCGGCGTTCAGCGCCCGGCGCATCGCGGCACTGGAGCCGACCGTCGACGGCATCGTGGAAGGGCTCCTGGATGCCCTGGAGGCCACGCCTCCCGGGGAAGTCGTCGACCTCCGCGACCTGTTCGCCTACCCGCTGCCCATCGCGGTCATCGGCGGGCTGCTGGGTGTCCCCGCGGACCGGGCCGGCGAGTTCCGTGTCCTCGTCAACGATGTGTTCGCCACCACCCTGTCTCCCGACGAGGCCGCCGCCAACACCGCGCGGCTGTACGGCATGCTCGACGCCCTCATCGCCGCCAAGCGGGCCGAGCCGGGTGAGGACACGGCGTCCGTGCTGATCGCCCTGGGCGAGGAGGGCGTCGACGGGGAGGGGCTGGCGGAGGAGGAACTGCGCGACACGCTGCTCCTGATGATCAACGCCGGCTACGAGACCACCGGCAACCTGATCGACCAGGCCATCACGGCCCTGCTCACCGGTCCGGACCAGCTCGCCCACATCCGGGAGGGCCGTGCGTCGTGGCTGGACGTCGTGGAGGAGACCCTGCGTCACTCCCCTCCGGTCAAGCACCTCCCGCTGCGGTTCGCCGTGACGGACATCCCGCTGCCCGACGGGCGGACCATCGCCAAGGGGGAGGCCATCCTCGCTTCCTACGCGGCGGCCAACCGGCACCCCGGCTGGCACGACGACCCGCACACCTTCGACGTCACCCGGATCACCAAGGACCACCTCGCCTTCGGCCACGGGATCCACTTCTGCCTCGGCGCGGCGCTGGCCAGGATGGAGGCGGAGGCCGCGCTGAGCGCCTTCTTCGCACGTTTCCCGGACGCCGAACTCGCGCCCGGGGGAGGGGACCTGCGGCCGGTGGCCTCGCTGATCAGCAACGGCCACCGGTCACTGCCCGTACGCCTGCGCCCCAGGCACTGACGGTGCGCTACCCCTGGCCGACGGCGGGGAGCAGCCCCGCCGCGTCCAGCAGGTAGTCGGTCATCGGGTCGTAGTAGCGCGGGTCCACGACGTGGTCGTCCAGCGGCACGGTGACCTGGAGGGTGCCCTCCGCCTCGCCCAGGAACAGCGCGGGGTCGTTGCAGTCCGCGTAGCCGATGGAGTCGATCCCGCGCTGCCCCGCGCACCCGGCCCAGCCGTGGTCGGCCACCACCAGGTCGGGCCGCGGCCGTCCCTCGCGCTCCAAGCCGTCCAGGATGGCGGCCATCGGGACCGGGGAGTGGGTGTGCCACAGGGTCGCCCCGCGCTCCAGCACCGCGACGTCGGCGAACTGGAAGACCATGCCCTCGTCGGCCATCAGGCCGCCGGGGATCCGTACGATCTCGCATCCGGCGGCCCGCAGGGCGTTCGCGGTCTGCCGGTGCACATCCAGCAGCCCGCCCGGGTGGCCGGTCGCGAACAGAACCCGCTCGCCGTCCGCCGCGGCCTTCCGCAGCCGGGCGGCCATCCGGTCCAGGGCGTCGACCGTCAGCTCGGGGTCGATGGTGTCCTGCCCCACCCGGTGCTCCGGGTCGTCGTTGACCCCGCATCTCTCGGCCATCACGGCCAGCACGTCCTGCTCGTCACTCCAGCGGTCGCCGAGCTCCAGCCCCAGCCAGAAATGGCGGTTGCCGTTGGCGAGCTGGCGGTAGTGGGAGAGGTTGTTGTCCCGGGGAGTTGCGACGTCTCCCGCGATACGGGTACGGACGAGGTGCTCGATGAGGGCGGCGCGGCTGGGTATCGGCATGCACCCATTGTGCCGTCAGGGACCCGCAGCGTGCCGGGTGTCCTGTACGACGGACGCCCCGTCGGCCACGGCTGCCGCCGCCGGCCCGCCGGCCACGGTCAGCGCGCGCAGCAGCCACTCGGCGGGACCGGCCCGGAACCGCCGCAGGAACGGGGCGCTGACGGCGATCTGGAGCGCGTAGAGGGCCAGGGCTCCGCCCAGTACGGCGGCGGCTCCGGGGTGCCCGTACAGCCGTAGTCCGTAGCCGGTGAAGACCAGCGCCATGGCGAGGGACTGCAGCAGGTAGTGGGTGAGCGCTACGCGCCCGGCGGGTGCGAGCCGGGCGGCGGTCGCGGCGCCGCGCTCCCGGCCGAACCACAGCAGGAGCCCGCTCACGTACGCGGCGGACAGCGCAGGCGCGGTCAGTATGCCGACGACGAGGCCCAGCGTCTCCCAGCGGTGCGACAGCGGCCCGAGGAGGCCGGCCGCCATGAAGAGGGAACCGGGCAGGCCGATGGCGAAGCCGTACACGCAGAGCTTGCGCAGCAGGCCGGGACGCCGGGCCACGTCTGCGACCAGGTTCCGTTTCCCTGCGGCGAAGCCGGTCAGGAACGCGACGACCACGGGCCCGCCGCCTACGAAGAGGCCGCCGATGACGTCCGGCCAGGCCGCGATGTTGGCTGTGATCGCGTCGGCGGCGTCCCCGTGGTACGCGGCGGTGAGATCCGCTGTCTGCGCCTGCAGCTCGCCGTCGGTGGCCGGGAACATCGCCCCGGCCGCCCCGAGCAGCAGGAACAGCACGGCGACGACCCCGTACACCCCGAGGGCGGCGCGCAGGGCGCGTTCGGGGGCGGTGTTCCGGCAGGCGAGGAGGACCAGGCCCAGCACGGCGTACGTCGTCAGGATGTCGCCCGTGTAGAGCAGCGCGGCGTGCAGGAGCCCCAGCACGAACAGGCCCAGCAGCCTGCGCAGCATCCTCGGGGCGAAGCGGGCACCGGCGCGCGCCGCCGACGTCATCTGCAGCGTGAAGCTGTATCCGAAGAGGAAGGAGAAGAGCAGGTAGAACTTCGACTGCACCAGCACGGTGACCAGCCATACGGCTACGAGGTCGATGCCACTTGTCTGCGGGCCGCCCGCCCGCTGTCCGTCGATCCCGGCCATCACCAGGACGTTGGAGAGGAAGATCCCGCCGAGCGCGAATCCGCGCAGCGCGTCGACCTCCAGGATCCGGTGGCGGCCCGTCGGGCGGGTGAGTCCGCCCGTGCCCGGTATCTCCTGTTGCGTCATCCCGCATCCCCCGCGCACACCGCTGCCAAGTCGTCGGCGGAGTATCCCAGGTGCGGAGGCGGGACAGCACCGGGCGGGGCGGGGCCGCCTCAGCCGGACGCCGCCTCGAAGGCTCCCCGTGCCAGCCGGTGGAGCAGCGCCGCCGTGGCCGTGCGGTCGGGGAGGGCTTCGGGGCGGGTCAGGTGGGGGGTGGAGTTGAGCAGGCCGAACACCGCGTGGACGGTGACCCGGGCCTCGTTCTCGGCGAGGGACGGGTAGAGGCCGCGGACGACCTCGACCCAGACCTCCACGTACTGCCGCTGGAGCTGGCGCACCCGCTTGCGGTCGGTGTCGCGCAGGCGGTCCAGTTCGCGGTCGTGGAGGGTGATCAGGGGGCGGTCGTCGAGGGCGAAGTCGATGTGGCCCTCGATGAGCGCGTCCAGGAGGGCCGCCGGGGAACCGTCCCGGGAGGCGCCGTCCTCAGCGACGCGCAGCCTGCCGCCGGCCAGCAGGCGCTCGCTGATGCCGACGAGCAGCTCCGCGAGCATCGCGTCCTTGCCGGGGAAGTGACGGTAGAGGCCCGGGCCGCTGATACCGACCGCCGCCCCTATCTCGTCGACCCCGACACCGTGGAAGCCGCGCTCGGCGAAGAGGCGGGCTGCCTCTCTGAGGATCTGCTCGCGGCGGGTGGGAGCCGCGACACGGGCGGCGGCATGGGTGCTCATGGGGATTCATTCTAGACAGGGGGGTTAGCGCTCGTTAACCTGAGTACCGGCGTTAACGCCCATTAACTTTCATCGGACTGACGCGTTACGGGCAAGGGGGCTCGACAGGATGCAGCAGGCACCGGTCCTGGTGAGCGCGGCCGATCCCGCCTCGGAGGCCTGGCAGGTCAACGAGGCGGCGCATCACGCGCTCGCCGAGGAGCTGCGCACGCGGCTCGCCACGGCACGGCTCGGCGGGGGTGAGAAGGCTCGCGCCAGGCATGTGGCGCGCGGCAAGCTGCTGCCCCGTGAGCGGGTGGACACACTGCTCGATCCGGGCTCGCCCTTCCTGGAGCTGGCGCCGCTCGCGGCCGAGGGGCTCTACGGGGGCGCGGCGCCGGCGGCCGGAGTGATCGCCGGGATCGGGCGGGTCAGCGGCCGGGAGTGCGTGATCGTCGCCAATGACGCGACCGTCAAGGGCGGCACGTACTACCCGATGACGGTGAAGAAACACCTCCGCGCCCAGGAGGTGGCCCTGGAGAACAGGCTGCCGTGCCTGTATCTCGTGGATTCGGGGGGCGCCTTCCTCCCGATGCAGGACGAGGTGTTCCCCGACCGGGACCACTTCGGGCGGATCTTCTACAACCAGGCCCGGATGTCGGGCGCAGGTATCCCGCAGATCGCCGCGGTCCTCGGTTCCTGCACGGCAGGCGGGGCGTATGTCCCGGCCATGAGCGACGAGGCCGTCATCGTCCGGAACCAGGGCACGATCTTCCTGGGCGGGCCCCCGCTCGTGAAGGCCGCCACCGGTGAGGTCGTCACCGCGGAGGAGCTGGGCGGCGGCGAGGTGCACTCCCGTACGTCCGGGGTCACCGACCACCTCGCCGAGGACGACGCGCACGCGCTGCGGATCGTGCGGAACATCGTCGCGACACTCCCTGAGCGCGCCCCGCTCCCCTGGTCCGTGGAGTCCGCCGAGGAGCCGAAGGCGGATCCCGCCGGGCTGTACGGCGCCGTGCCCGTCGATTCGCGCACGCCCTACGACGTGCGCGAGGTCATCGCCCGGGTGGTGGACGGCTCACGCTTCGCCGAGTTCAAGGCGGAGTACGGCCAGACGCTGATCACCGGCTTCGCCCGCATCCACGGCCATCCCGTGGGCGTCGTCGCCAACAACGGGATCCTGTTCTCGGAGTCCGCCCAGAAGGGCGCGCACTTCATCGAGCTGTGCGACCAGCGCGGCATCCCGCTCCTCTTCCTGCAGAACATCTCCGGCTTCATGGTCGGCCGGGACTACGAGGCGGGGGGTATCGCCAAGCACGGTGCCAAGATGGTGACGGCCGTGGCGTGCACCAGGGTGCCGAAGCTGACGGTCGTGGTCGGCGGGTCGTACGGCGCCGGTAACTACTCCATGTGCGGCCGGGCGTACGGGCCGCGCTTCCTGTGGATGTGGCCGAACGCCAAGATCTCGGTCATGGGCGGCGAGCAGGCCGCCTCCGTGCTGGCCACCGTCAAGCGCGACCAGATCGAGGGGCGCGGCGAGGAATGGCCCACCGAGGACGAAGAGGCCTTCAAGGATCCGGTCCGCGCGCAGTACGAGCAGCAGGGCAACGCCTATTACGCCACCGCCCGGCTCTGGGACGACGGTGTGATCGACCCGATGGAGACCCGGCAGGTGCTGGGGCTCGCCCTGACCGCGTGTGCCAACGCCCCGCTGGGCGAGCCCAGTTTCGGCGTTTTCCGGATGTGATGTGAGGACTTCCATGTTCAGCACTGTTCTGGTCGCCAACCGTGGCGAGATCGCGGTCCGGGTCATCCGCACCCTGCGCGAGCTCGGCGTACGGTCGGTCGCCGTCTTCAGCGACGCCGACGCGGACGCCCGGCACGTACGGGAGGCCGATACGGCGGTACGGATCGGGCCCGCGCCCGCCGCCGAGAGCTATCTGTCGGTGGAGCGGCTGCTGGAGGCCGCCCGCCGCACGGGCGCCGAGGCGGTCCACCCCGGATACGGCTTCCTCGCCGAGAACGCGGGCTTCGCCCAGGCGTGCGCGGAGGCGGGGCTGGTCTTCATCGGCCCGCCCGCTTCGGCGATCTCCCTGATGGGCGACAAGATCCGCGCCAAGGAGACCGTCGCCGCGGCCGGGGTTCCGGTAGTGCCCGGTTCCTCCGGGAGCGGGCTCACCGACGCCCAGCTGGGCGCGGCCGCCCGGGAGATCGGAATGCCCGTCCTGTTGAAGCCGTCGGCGGGCGGTGGCGGCAAGGGCATGCGGCTGGTGCGCGAGGAGGCGCTGCTGGCAGACGAGATCGCGGCGGCCCGGCGCGAGGCGCGCGCCTCGTTCGGCGACGAGACCCTCCTCGTGGAGCGGTGGATCGACCGCCCGCGCCACATCGAGATCCAGGTCCTGGCCGACGGCCACGGCAATGTCGTGCACCTCGGCGAGCGCGAGTGCTCGCTCCAGCGCCGCCACCAGAAGATCATCGAAGAGGCGCCCTCGGTCCTGCTCGACGGGCGGATTCGTGCGGCGATGGGTGAGGCGGCCGTGCAGGCCGCCCGGTCCTGCGGGTATGCCGGCGCGGGGACGGTCGAATTCATCGTCCCGGGCGGCGACCCCTCCTCGTACTACTTCATGGAGATGAACACCCGCCTCCAGGTCGAGCACCCGGTCACGGAGCTGGTCACCGGCCTCGACCTGGTGGAGTGGCAGCTCCGGATCGCATCGGGTGAGCAACTGCTCCGTGCACAGGCGGACATCACGCTCACCGGGCACGCCGTCGAGGCCCGGGTGTGCGCGGAGGACCCGGCCCGCGGCTTCCTGCCGTCCGGCGGCACGGTGCTGGCGCTGCACGAGCCGCAGGGCGACGGGGTACGAACGGATTCGGGGCTCAGCGAGGGCGTGGCGGTCGGCAGTACGTACGACCCGATGCTCTCGAAGGTCATCGCGTACGGCCCCGACCGGCCCACGGCGCTGCGCCGGCTCCGCGCGGCGCTCGCGGACACGGTGGTCCTGGGCGTTTTGACCAATGCGGGCTTCCTGCGCCGACTGCTGGCCCATCCGGCGGTGGCCGCGGGCGCCCTGGACACCGGTCTGGTGGAGCGCGAGGCGGACGGCCTGGTGCCGGACGGGGTGCCGGTCGAGGTGTACGCGGCGGCGGCACTGCTGCGGCAGTCGCCCCCCGAACGCGCCGCCGGCTGGGTCGACCCGTTCTCGGTGCCCAGCGGCTGGCGGCTGGGCGGGACCCCCGCCGAGACCTTCCACCACTTCCGTGTCCCGGGCCACGACCCGGTGCGTGTGGGGCTGCGTCCGGGGGTGGCGGGCACGGCCGCGCTGACGTTCGGCCACGCCGGGGACCGCGAGGAACCCGCGGACGCGTGCGGCCCGGTGCCGTCCCTGCCGGGAGCGGAGCGGTCCCGGCTCGTCGAAGCGTCCGGGCGGCGCGTCGTCGTCGAACTCGACGGGCTTACCCACACGTTCAGCAGGGCGTCGTCCCCGGACGGGGTCTGGTTCGGCCGGGACGGCGACGCCTGGCACGTCCAGAACCACGACCCGGTGGAGGCCTCGCTCAGCAGCGCCTCACGTTCGGGTGCGGACACGCTCGCCGCGCCGATGCCCGGGACCGTCACGGTGGTGAAGGTGGCGGTCGGCGACGAGGTCGTGGCCGGGCAGAGCCTGCTGGTCGTCGAGGCGATGAAGATGGAGCACGTCATCTCCGCCCCGCACGCCGGATTCGTCACCGAGCTGGACGTCACCGCCGGTGCCACGGTCGCCATGGACCAGATTCTGGCCGTGGTGGCCCCGAGGGAGGAGTCGTGACCGATACCGGTCTGCCCATGACGGTGCCCGCGCGGGGGCTGCCCGCCCGGGTCCGTATCCATGAGGTCGGCGCCCGCGACGGACTGCAGAACGAGAAGACCGTCGTTCCGACCGAGGTGAAGGCGGAGTTCGTGCGCCGGCTCGCGGAGGCCGGGCTCTCCACGATCGAGGCGACAAGCTTCGTGCCCCCGAGGTGGGTTCCTCAACTGGCCGACGCCGAGCAGCTGTTCCCGATGCTCGGGGACATCGCGGATGTCGGGGACGTGGCACTGCCCGTCCTCGTGCCGAACGAGCGCGGCCTGGACCGGGCACTCGCGCTCGGCGCCCGCGGGATCGCCGTGTTCGGCTCGGCCACCGAGACGTTCGCCGCCCGCAACCTCAACCGCACGGTGGCCGAGTCGCTCGCCATGTTCGAGCCGGTCGTGGCCCGGGCCAAGGGCGGCGGGGTCCACGTGCGCGGCTATCTGTCGATGTGCTTCGGTGACCCGTGGGAGGGCGCCGTGCCCGTCCCGCAGGTCGTCGGGGTCGCGAAGGCGCTCATGGGCCTCGGCTGCGACGAACTCTCCCTCGGCGACACGATCGGCGTGGCCACCCCGGGCCACGTGACGGCGCTGCTGGCCGCGCTGAACGAGGCCGGGGTCGCCACCGGCGCGATCGGGGTGCACTTCCACGACACGTACGGTCAGGCGCTCTCCAACACCCTGGCCGCGCTCCAGCACGGTGTGACGACGGTGGACGCCTCGGCGGGAGGCCTCGGCGGCTGCCCGTACGCGAAGAGCGCGACCGGAAATCTCGCCACCGAGGATCTCGTGTGGATGCTCGACGGCCTCGGTGTCGACACCGGGGTCGATCTCGGCGCACTCACCGCCACGAGCGTGTGGATGGCCGAACAGCTGGGCCGTCCGAGCCCCTCCCGTACCGTCCGCGCGCTGTCCCACAAGGAGTGAAGCACCCATGTCCCTTGACCACCGGCTGACCGCCGAGCATGAGGAACTGCGCCGCACCGTCGAGGAGTTCGCTCACGAGGTGATCGCCCCGAAGATCGGCGACTTCTACGAACGCCACGAGTTCCCGTACGAGATCGTGCGGGAGATGGGACGGATGGGCCTGTTCGGCCTGCCCTTCCCGGAGGAGTACGGCGGCATGGGCGGCGACTATCTCGCCCTCGGGATCGCCCTGGAGGAGCTGGCCCGGGTCGACTCCTCCGTGGCGATCACCCTGGAGGCCGGTGTCTCACTCGGCGCCATGCCGGTCTACCGCTTCGGGACCGAGGAGCAGAAGCAGCGCTGGCTGCCGAAGCTCTGCTCGGGCGAGGCGCTCGGCGCGTTCGGGCTGACGGAGCCGGACGGCGGCTCGGACGCCGGCGGGACGCGGACGACGGCCGTGCTGGACGAGGCCGCCGGCGAGTGGGTGATCAACGGCTCCAAGTGCTTCATCACCAACTCCGGTACGGACATCACGGAGCTGGTGACGGTGACGGCGGTCACCGGCCGCAAGGACAACGGCGCCCCGCGCATTTCCGCGATCATCGTCCCGTCCGGCACACCCGGTTTCACGGTGGCCGCTCCGTACTCCAAGGTCGGATGGAACGCCTCGGACACCCGTGAGCTCTCCTTCTCCGACGTCCGCGTCCCGGCGGCGAATCTGCTGGGCGAGGAGGGCCGTGGCTACGCGCAGTTCCTGCGGATCCTGGACGAGGGCCGGATCGCCATCTCGGCGCTGTCGACGGGCCTGGCGCAGGGCTGTGTGGACGAGTCCCTGAAGTACGCGAAGGAGCGGCACGCCTTCGGGAAGCCGATCGGTGCCAACCAGGCCATCCAGTTCAAGATCGCGGACATGGAGACGCGGGCGCACATGGCCCGTATCGGCTGGCGGGACGCGGCCTCGCGGCTACTGGCGGGTGAGCCGTTCAAGAAGGAGGCGGCGATCGCGAAGCTGTACTCGTCGACGGTGGCGGTGGACAACGCCCGCGAGGCGACCCAGATCCACGGAGGCTACGGCTTCATGAACGAGTACCCGGTGGCCCGGATGTGGCGCGACTCCAAGATCCTGGAGATCGGCGAGGGCACGAGCGAGGTACAGCGGATGCTGATCGCCCGGGAGCTGGGCATGGACGCCTGACGGACGGACTCCGCGAGCGGTACAGCTGCCGCAGGCGTATACCGGCCGGTCCCGGATCGATGATTCCGGTGCGATCGCCAAGGTGCCCCGCCACAGGCATGGTGCGCGCCCTCAGCCGGTCACCGGCTGAGGGCGGATGTCCGCGACAGCCGCCTTCCCCCGCGTACGGGAAGGCGGCTCTCCGCTCTCCCCGTGCGCCGTCAACGGATGGGCCGCTTCCTTCGCCCTCTCGGCGCCCCGACCCGGGCAGGCCTGCCCGCCGTCAAGGCCGGCCGGGCCATCCCGCGCACGACGGAACCCGTCCACTCCTGCGCCACGTGCGCGCCGGTCCTCGGCCCTCGCCGAGGCCGTCGAGAATCGGCCCCGCCGAGCGCGCGTTCGACCGCAGGCGCGTTCACCGCCGTGGCCGAACTAAGCCGTATTCGTTTCAACCAAACCGCACGGTCGGTTACACACGACGAGGGCCACGCGAAGCCCCGCATGCGAATGAGAACATACGGACTATTTCTCACATACGGGCATCACTGGATGAGGTCTCTGCCCGATTTCGGGCAGGAATCTTGCGTAACGACACCGATCCGCGCAATATCGACGAGTGCTCGAACGCCGCCAGACGCATGACGACCTCATCGACCACCTCGTACGCTCCACCGCGCTCCAGCGCGGCGAGGCCGCCAGGGTGATCCTCGACGTGCTGGCGTACTTCGACGAGACGACCGAGGACTTCGTCCGGCGCCGCCACCGCGAACTGCAGTCCGGCGGCCTGGCGAACCCGGAGATCTTCGCGCGCATCGCGGCCGAGCTGCCGCACCGCGCGGTGGCGCCGCAGGAGCTCTCGCTCCGCCAGCTGCGCCGCATCGTCTACGGCTGAGCGGGACGGCCGGGCACCACACTTGTGTACGTCGATGGAGGGTCAGAGATCTATGTGCGGGATCGTCGGTTACATCGGGAAGCGTGACGTGGCTCCGCTGCTGCTGGAAGGCCTGCAGCGGCTGGAGTACCGGGGATACGACTCCGCGGGCATCGTCATCACGGGCAAGGCCGCGGCGGGGAAGCCCGGCACCCTGAAGATGGTCAAGGCCAAGGGCCGGGTCCGCGAGCTGGAGGCCCGCGTGCCGAAGCGGTTCGCCGGCACCACCGGCATCGCCCACACCCGCTGGGCCACCCACGGCGCCCCGAGCGACGAGAACGCGCACCCGCACCTGGACGCGGAGAACAGGGTCGCCGTCGTCCACAACGGCATCATCGACAACGCCTCCGAGCTCCGTGCGAAGCTCGTCGCCGACGGCATCGTCTTTCTCTCCGAGACCGACACCGAGGTGCTGGTCCACCTGATCTCCCGCTCACAGGCCGTCACCCTGGAGGAGAAGGTCCGCGAAGCACTGAAGTCCGTCGAGGGCACGTACGGCATCGCCGTACTGCACGCCGACTTCAACGACCGCATCGTCGTCGCCCGCAACGGTTCTCCGGTCGTGCTGGGCATCGGCGAGAAGGAGATGTTCGTCGCGTCCGACGTGGCCGCCCTGGTGGCGCACACCCGCCAGATCGTCACGCTGGACGACGGCGAGATGGCCACCCTCAAGGCCGACGACTTCCGTACGTACACCACGGAGGGCTCGACCACGACGGCCACGCCGACCACCGTGGAGTGGGAGGCCGAGTCGTACGACATGGGTGGCCACGACACGTACATGCACAAGGAGATCTCCGAGCAGGCCGACGCCGTGGACCGCGTGCTGCGCGGCCGCATCGACGACCGCTTCTCCACCGTGCACCTGGGCGGCCTGAACCTGGATGCCCGAGAGGCCCGCGGCGTCCGCCGGATCAAGATCCTGGGCTGCGGCACCTCGTACCACGCGGGCATGATCGGCGCCGGCCTCATCGAGGAGCTGGCCCGCATCCCCGCCGACGCGGAGCCCGCGTCCGAGTTCCGCTACCGCAACCCTGTCGTGGACCCGGACACCCTGTACGTCGCCGTCTCGCAGTCCGGTGAGACCTACGACGTGCTGGCCGCCGTGCAGGAGCTCAAGCGCAAGGGCGCACGCGTCCTGGGCGTCGTGAACGTCGTCGGCTCGGCGATCGCCCGCGAGGCGGACGGCGGCATGTACGTGCACGCGGGCCCCGAGGTCTGCGTCGTCTCCACCAAGTGCTTCACCAACACCGTGGTCGCCTTCGCGCTGCTCGCCCTGCACCTGGGCCGCATCCGCGACCTGTCGGTGTCCGACGGCAAGCGGATCATCGAGGGCCTGCGCAGGCTGCCCGAGCAGATCGGCCAGATTCTCGAATCCGAGGACGAGATCAAGAAGCTGGCCGAGGAGTACGCGGGCGCGCAGTCGATGATGTTCATCGGCCGCGTCCGGGGCTACCCCGTCGCGCTGGAGGCCTCCCTGAAGCTCAAGGAGATCTCGTACATCCACGCCGAGGCCTACCCCGCCTCGGAGCTCAAGCACGGCCCCCTCGCGCTCATCGAGCCGGCGCTTCCCACCGTCGCGATCGTCCCGGACGACGACCTGCTGGAGAAGAACCGCGCCGCGCTGGAGGAGATCAAGGCCCGCAGCGGGCGCATCCTCGCCGTGGCCCACCGCGAGCAGGAGAAGGCCGACCACACGATCCTCGTCCCGAAGAACGAGAACGAGCTGGACCCGATCCTGATGGGCATCCCGCTGCAGCTGTTCGCGTACCACACGGCGCTTGCCATGGGCCGTGACATCGACAAGCCGCGCAACCTGGCGAAGTCGGTCACCGTCGAGTAGCGGGCGCCCCCTCCCCCGCCTGCCTCTCCGAAGGCACCCAGAAGGCTCCTGACGCCACGTCAGGAGCTTTTCGGCGTTCAGGGGATGACGATGACCGGGCGCTGGGCGCGACGTGCGAGACGGCCGGCCACGGATCCGAAGATCCGGCCCACGATGCCGTGCGTCGAACCGACGACGATGGCGTCGGCCGAATACTCCCGGCCTACCTCCTCGAGCTCGTGGCAGATGTCGCCACCGCGCTCCACGAGCACCCAGGGCACCTCGGCGAGGTAGTCCGCGCAGGCCAGCTCCAGGCCGAGGACCTCGGTGCGGTGGTCGGGCACATCGACGAAGACGGGCGGCTCACAGCCGGCCCAGACCGTGGTCGGCAGCCGGTTCGCCACGTGGACGATGATCAGTCCGGAGCTGAGCCGGCTCGCCATGCCGATCGCGTACGCGAGGGCTCGCTCGCTGGACAGGGAACCGTCGAAGCCGACCACGACTCCATGCCGGAAAGCGGGATCGCAGGAAGGGCGCGGCTCTGCGACCGGCTGCGGCACCGACCCGGGGTCGGTTACCTGCTTGCGGTCTGCGGGTTCGGGGATTTCGTGACCGGCCATCGGTGTCTCGGCGAAGAGAGTCCTCGTGAGGAGGGAGCGGTTTGGGAGGTATACCTGCGAGCGGTGAAGCTGTGTCCGGGAAACATCTTCCTGACCCAATACCCCCAAGGGTACGGCGCCACTCCTCCACTGCCCAGCCCTCGCACAGCGCAGGCGGCAATGGAGGGAGCATGCCGGAGTCGGCCCCGTATGGCAATGCCGGTTGCGTCCTACATCCGGCTCGTGGAGGCTCTGACGGGTTCCGGTCACGCCCGCGGCCGGCCCTCACGGCGCCCCGGGCGAGACGGCCGAATGCGCCAATCGCCCCTCCGGTCCGGACCGTCACATTCCGCTATCGCGCAACCGCGCATCGTTCATCTCCGGAGCCCGGACGACCCCAAGGGGCCTCAGAGGCGCGTGAAAGCTCCTGGGATCAAGGGGCGTGCGCCGGTCGCATGACTGGAATACATGCATGCAACCATCGCTTTTCAGCCAACTTCGCCGCAACCCTCTCCCCTTGGTGTCACAGCCGCCCAACCCGCGTGCCACCAGGCAGGAATAGACCGGGCGGTACGCTTTGACCCTATGGGGACGGGCCATGATCGCGATGCGCACTTCCCTGCGGGGCTCGCGAGTGCAACGCTTCGTGATCGAACGCTTCGCGCCAAGTTGCCTTGTCGACATAGTGCCGGTGGGGGAACGTGTCACGCCGGCACCACGGGACGCAGTAGATTCGATCATGAGTGTCGAAGGCTGGGGACGCGTGCGAGACCGAGGGGAAACGTGCAGGAGCGACAGGCCCGTAGGGACCAGGAAGACGCGAACACCGAGGGGGGCTTAGCGTCATGAGCCAGGACTCCGCCATCGCAACGGAGGCCGCACGGAAACTGACCGGGCGGCGACGCCGGGAAGTCGTAGCCGTACTGCTGTTCAGTGGCGGCCCTATATTCGAGAGCTCCATTCCGCTCTCAGTCTTCGGAATCGACCGGCAGGACGCGGGCGTTCCGCGCTACCGCCTGCTGGTCTGCGGGGGCGAGGACGGACCGCTGCGCACCACGGGCGGGCTCGAACTCAGTACGCCGTACGGCCTGGAGGCGATCAGCAGGGCCGGCACCGTCGTGGTGCCCGCCTGGCGGTCCATCACCTCCCCGCCGCCCGCAGAGGCCCTGGACGCGCTGCGCCGCGCCCATGAGGAGGGTGCCCGCATCGTCGGGCTCTGCACGGGGGCCTTCGTCCTCGCCGCGGCCGGCCTGCTGGACGGCCGACCGGCCACCACGCACTGGATGTACGCACCGACGCTGGCCAAGCGCTATCCGTCGGTGCACGTCGATCCGCGTGAGCTGTTCGTCGACGACGGCGATGTGCTCACCTCGGCCGGAACGGCGGCCGGAATCGATCTGTGCCTCCACATAGTCCGTACCGATCACGGCACGGAAGCGGCAGGCGCGCTGGCCCGCCGGCTCGTCGTACCGCCGCGGCGCAGTGGCGGCCAGGAGCGCTATCTCGACAGGTCTTTACCTGAGGAGATCGGCTCCGACCCGCTCGCCGAGGTCGTGGCCTGGGCGCTGGAGCATCTCCACGAGCAGTTCGACGTGGAGACGCTGGCCGCGCGTGCCTACATGAGCAGGCGGACCTTCGACCGCAGGTTCCGTTCGCTCACGGGCAGCGCACCGCTCCAGTGGCTCATCACCCAGCGCGTGCTGCAGGCGCAGCGGCTGCTCGAGACCTCCGACTATTCGGTGGACGAGGTGGCGGGCCGCTGCGGCTTCCGCTCACCGGTCGCGCTGCGCGGGCACTTCCGCCGCCAGCTGGGGTCCTCCCCCGCCGCGTACCGGGCCGCCTACCGGGCCCGCCGTCCGCAGGGCGGGGCGCTTGAGAACGTCAGCACGGCGCTGGAAACGTCCGTACCCGCCCAGGGCACGGCGGCGTCGAGCCGGCGGGCCGCGGCGTCGTCCTCCCCCAGCCTGTCCCCGGCCACCGCGGCAGCCGCTCCCGGCGGCCCCGCGGAGCGCCTGGGACCGGGCCCCGAGGCGTATGTTCCGGGGCGCCCGGCCCTGCCGGGGCAGCGCACCGCCCCGTAGGGTGGGGCCCATGAACGACCGTATGGTGTGGATCGACTGCGAGATGACCGGGCTCTCACTGACGGACGACGCGCTCGTCGAGGTGGCCGCACTGGTCACCGACTCGGAACTGAACGTGCTCGGCGAAGGGGTGGACATCGTGATCCGCCCGCCGGACGCGGCCCTGGACACCATGCCCGAGGTGGTGCGGCAGATGCACACCGCCTCGGGCCTCCTCGACGAGCTGGCCGGCGGCACGACCCTGGCCGACGCCGAGGAGCGGGTCCTGGCGTACATCCGCGAGCACGTGAAGGAGCCGGGCAAGGCCCCGCTGTGCGGAAACTCGGTCGGCACCGACCGGGGCTTCCTGGCGCGCGACATGCCGTCACTGGAGGGCTACCTCCACTACCGGATCGTCGATGTGTCCTCGGTCAAGGAGCTGGCGCGCCGCTGGTACCCGAGGGCGTACTTCAACAGTCCGGACAAGAACGGCAACCACCGGGCACTGGCCGACATCCGCGACTCCATCACGGAGCTGCGTTTCTATCGGGACGCGGTCTTCGTGCCACAGCCCGGCCCGGACTCGGCCCGCGCCAGGGAGATCGCGGCGCGCCACGCTCAGGCCACCGGACAGTAGGCACACAGCCCCTGGTCACGGGCCCTCCGGGGCCCGTGCACCCTCCCAGAAGAACTCGTGCGCGAGCACCCGCTCGGACCCTGTACACTTTTTCTCGGCCGGTCAGAAAAAGACCGGACGACATGGTGGGTATAGCTCAGCTGGCAGAGCACCTGGTTGTGGTCCAGGATGTCGCGGGTTCAAGTCCCGTTACTCACCCTGAATGACAAAGGCCCGACCTGTGAGAACAGGTCGGGCCTTTGTCGTCCGCGAATCTTTGGGAACACGACGGGAACACAGGGTGCCGATTCGGCCGTAATCTCCCCGCATGGCGGGCATCGTGGAGCGACCGAAGAAGGACGGCACGGCCACCTATCAGGTGAAGTGGCGCGAGGCCGGCGAGTGGCAGAGCGAGAAGTTTGGCGAGCGGCCCTCGGCCGAACAGCTCCAGAAGCTGGTTTTGGCCCACGCGGCCGGTGGCCACCCGGCTGGGTCCGCGGCGAGGGGTTCGTGGAGGAGCCGAGCACTCCCGGAGACATGCCGTTCGCCTGGGCCGCGCGCTACATCGACCGGCTGACCGGCATCGAGGAGCGCACCCGCGAGGACTACTCGCGAGACCTCCGGATCCACTTCACCCTGCTGCGCCACACCACCCTGCAGGGCCGCTCCGTCCCGGCCACGATCGGCAACCTCACCGAGGACGACATCACGGACTGGGTGCGCGCCGAGGAGGCCGGAGAGCCGGACCCCACAGTCGAGTCCAAGTGGCTGCGGCGGCCGGCGGATCCCAAGTCCATCGCGAACCGGCGCGGGTTGCTGTACTGCATCGTCCAGGCCGCCATCGACAGCACGCCGCAGCCGCGCACCACGAACTGCTGCAAGCGGACGTCGTCGCCGAGGACCGACGACCACACCACCGAGGAGATGACGTTCCTCGAGCGGGAGGAGTACCAGCGCATTCGCCGCCGAGATCACCGACCCGGGAGCCCGGGCACTGGCCGACTGGCTGGTCGGCACGGGCATGCGGTGGGGCGCGCGGGTCTCGGGCACTGGCCTCATATCGCTGATACTGCGCCGCTCCATCCCGATGCGGTCGGCGAGGCCGTGTCCTGCGACAAGCCGAGCTCCTGTCGGCGTGCAGCGATCCTGTGACCGAACCTCCCGGCACGCGGCACGAACCCAGTCCGGGAGGCGCGTACGTCTGCTCGGCACCCGTCAACGCTTTTACCCACATGGTCACCATCGCGTGACAGCCGCATACTCCGGGGACGTGCGGGCACACAGCGCTCACCACCCCCTGACACAGGCGCAGCCGGCACCCGGAGACCCGGACGGGTTGATGTGCCGGCGGACCGACGCCCCACCACCCACGTCTCCCGACCCTGCCGCACCCAGCTCATCCCCCGCCGCGCTCGTCCCGGAGCGACGCCGCCCATGACGTAGAACGCCCCTGCCCGCCCCTTCACCGGGGCAGGCAAGGGCGCATTCGCGCATTCCGAGGGTTAGGACTTGGTCTCGCCGAGGGCGGCACGTAGCCAGTCGAGGGGCCCTTGCTCGAGAAGTTCGCTGGCGAGGCGCTTGCCGGTTTCCGTGACGAGGCGGCCTCTGCTGTTGTCAATCCAGCGTTGCGCGTTCTCGTAACCCTGCGCTCTGTACTCGATGCCCTGCAGCATGCACTCCAGCTTGTCCGCGTCCCGAGCGCAGACCGCCTCTGGTGATTCCTTGGCCTCGTACTCCGCGATCAGATCACGGACCGTTGAGGCCAGCACCTCGGGCATGCCCGCCGTCTGATCGGCGGTGACCTCCTGCGGGTCACCGGGCGGCGCGTACTTCTTCCCCAAGTGGTTCACGTCCCCGGTACGGGTCTCCTGGGTGTCGTGCCACACGGCGAGAAACGCAGCCTGCGCCGGGTCGGCGCCTTCCAGCTTCGCGATGATCGAGGCGATCAGCGATGCGCGCCATGAGTGCTCGGCGACGCTCTCCGGGTCGCTGACCCCAGCCATCCACCAGCCCGTTCGGCGCGTGTTCTTGAGCGTGCCCGCCTCATACAGGAAGCGCCCTACTGCGGCCAGGTCGTCAGCCACGCCCGTCTCCTCTCACGCCTCAGCAAGGCGGATTGCGTACCGGATGCCCTCCAGCTCCCGGCGCGCCTGCGTCGACAGCTCCCGGTCATCCAACATCACAGGGAGGGCGGCGCGTAGCTCGTTACCGATCGCGGTTCCGGGGCGGAGCAGGTTCGGGCGGGCGGCGAGCAGCGCCCACAGGGTGTGGACGTTGAGGTCGAAGAAGCCGTGGTCCGGAGTCATGCCTCGCACGAGGTGGCGCATCAGCTTGTCGCCGGGCCACGGGCCTGGGCTCGCGTCGGCGATGAAGTCGTCGGACAGCTGGAGGTGTGGCGCCTCGCCGATCCAGTACGCCCAGTAGTTGAGGTTCGCCACCTCGCCCGCGTCGTCGTTGGCGAGCGTCGTCCGGATGAAGTGCCCCATCCGGTCTCGGTCGCCCTGCCGGGCGGCGACGGCCGCGACGGAGCGGGAGTTGAGCCAGCCTGTCAGCCAGCCGTCCGGGCGCTCGGTCTTCTGCTGTTGGGCCAGCCAAGCGGGAGTGTCGGCCGCGTCGTCGTACCCGGCCAGGTAGAGGGCCTGACGGCGCAGAAGGAAGCGCTCCTCGCCGCGTGCCTGCTCGGCGGTCTGGCGCATGCGGGAGAAGAAGCGTCGACGGTCGCCGGCGGGGAGCTCTGGCCCGCGCGGTACGGGGCCGCGGCGCGGGCGTGGCGGGTCAGGCAGCGTCCGTAGAGGGGCGGGCGTCACGCCGTTGAGCGGCCAGGAGAGAACCTCGACCAGGTCGCGCTGCAAGACCCACGCGCCGACGGGACTGTCTTCGGCAGGGGTGCCCTCGTCAAGGGCGGTGGCCAGTAGTACGTCTGCCTCCATGGAGCGCTCGAGCGCCAGGAGCAGAGCCGGTGCGCTGCCGAGCTGCAGGAGCTGATGGCGGTGAACGAGCATCTGTCCGACGGGCACAGATGTCAGGGATCGCCGTCCTGACTCCCATCCGGCGACAGTGTCGGGCGAGACCCGGAACCGCTCAGCAAGAGTCTCCTGAGTGTGGCCCAACTGCTCGCGGATCAATCGGAAGACGTACCCGGACACTATGCCGCTGCGGCTCCTACGAGGCGTTCCCTGACCGCTGGTCAGGGTGGTGTGCGATGTGACGTCCATGGCATCCCCCTTGCCGCTTTGACCGCCAGGGCACCCGTACCCGCAGTCAGTTCAAGTGGCGGTCTCTGCTCCCTACCGTCGTACGTGCAGTGATGACCAGGCGACTCAGCGTAGCGGAAGGGGCGTCGTCGTGACGATGACGATGAAGGTCTGCGAGGTAAATCGCGACGGGGGTATTCGCGTGCTACGCGAGGAGGCCGAGGTCGTACCCCTGCTGCAGGCCGCGCCGTCGTCTCTGCTGCCGGCCTGCAAGTGCCCCCGCTGCGCCCCGCGCACTGTCCAACGGCCGTGACCACCGCAGGTGATGTGGCGCTCGCCCCAGCGTGCCGGATCGCGAGCACAGCAGGTGCCCCAGGCCGGGCCAGCTTCGACGGGAGGGCGCGCCCGCATGGGAACGCCCCCTCGAGGTTCACCGCTGCACGTGCCGCTGCCACACCCACTGACCCCGCCCCGGTCGAGCCTCCCACCCAGCCTGTTCCCCACCGGTGATTTCGACCTCTCTCGAAGGAGATGCACGATGACTACTGCACGAGTCGATGACGGCAAACACGGCGGGACTCCCTCTGACAAACCGTGGACCCCGCCGCCCAGCCCGCCATCCCCGGACGGCAGCGGGCCCAAGCACACCGGGTCCTGACGTGAGCACCACGCAGCAGGCGCCGCCGTACGGCGCCCTGGTGCAGGACCTCGCCGACCGCGGGCTGCTGGACTCCCGGTGGCGGCAGGCGTTTGAGGTCGTACCGCGCAGCCAGTTCATTCCGGCGGACGTGTGGCGGCAGCTGCACGACAGGTGCCAGCTGGTAGTTGGCACCGATGAATGGCTGGCACTGGTCAACAGCGACGAGCCAGTCGTCACCCAGCTCCACGACGGGGCCGAGGGCGGGCCCGGCATCGCGACGTCGTCCAACTCTCAGCCGTCCATGGTTGCCCGGATGCTCGGGCTGCTCGATGTGGAGGACGAGCACCGAGTATTGGAGATCGGCACCGGCACCGGGTACGTGGCCGCGGTGCTGTCTGAGCGGCTCGGCGACGAGCAGGTCTACAGCATCGAGTTGGATGCCGCCGTGGCGGCGCAGGCTGCGGAGTTCCTCCGCGGGGCCGGCTACCGGCCGCACCTGCGCTGCGGCGACGGCGAGCAGCCGTGGCCTGGTGCCAGGCCGTTCGACCGGCTGGTCTCTACCTGCGCACTTCGCCACGTTCCGCACGCCCTGGTCCGCCAGGTCCGTCCAGGCGGGATCCTCGTCGCCCCGCTCGACCGCGATTTCTGGTCTGGCGCCCTGGTCCAGCTGTACGTCCAGGACGACGGAACCGCGGTCGGCACGTTCTGCGGCGGCGCCTCGTACATGCCGATGCGGTCGCACCGCACGGCCGGCCACCACGAGGTCGATGGGACGGTGGGGCGGGCCCGTGCTGCAAGCGTGGATCCCGCGGAGCTCCTCACGTTGGGCTTTGCGCTGTACGCCGGGGCCCGGCTGCCTGGAGTGCGCCTGACCCACGCAGACACTAACGACGGCGCTCAGGTATGGGCGACCCGAGAAGACGGGGCTGCCGCGACGGCAGCCACGGGGGAAGACGTGTGGCAGTACGGGCCAGGTTTCCTGTGGGAGGACATCGAGCAGGTGTGGCTCGAGTACAGAGCGCTCAGTCGGCCCGGCCCTGACCAGTTCGGTCTGACCGTGACGGACAGGGGGCAGCGGGTGTGGCTCCGTGATCCGCACGCGGTCATCGAGCCTGTGAGGTGGTAGCCGGCCTACTCCCGGACAGGTTCAGACTGCGGCATCTCGAGCGCCCGAGCGATCAACAGGAGATCGCTGTATTGGGAACAGATCAGGGAATCGAGCGGCATTCACTGGTATCCAGTGGCGCTCAGCGGTATCGGACGAGGCCTGTTTGTCCGGGTTTCATGAATCGTCGCAGGTCAAGTGTAGGTAACAGAACAGGTTCGCGTCCCGTTACTCACCCTGAATGATCAAGGCCCGACCTGTGAGAACAGGTCGGGCCTTCCCCGTGCGTCGCCCGTCACACGCGTGAAACGCTCGATGCCTCAGGAGCGTGGACCGCGAGTGCCAGCAGCGCCGCCGAGACCTCCCGGATGACCTGTTCGGCCTCGCCGAACGGCGGCTGGAAGGTGTCGCCGCACTCGATCGTGTAGCCGAACACCTTGGTGGCGGCCGGATCGGTGAAATGGCGGCTGTACGCGTAGTCGTCGCTCGTCCCCGACGTGGGGTACAGCCCGTACGCCGGCTCGACCCCGTAGTCGGCGCCGCGTACCGCGCGCACCGCGTCGCTCATGCGCTCCGCCAGTCCGACCGCGGTCCGCAGGTCCTCTTCGGGGATGAACTCACCGATGTCGTCTCCCGGCCGCCCTCGCACCGCGTCGAGACCGGGGTTGCGGAAGTTGTCTCCCGGGGCGCCGGTCTGATTCCGGTCGGAGCCCCAGTTGTGCAGGATCACCGGAACCGCGCTGTGGACATCGACCAGCCACCGGATTTCCGGACAGTTGTCGAGCGCCCAGACCACGTTCCGGGTCTCCGGCTCCGATGCGGCGGCCGGACCGCGGTAGACCTGCGGATCGCACGCGCGGTCCGACGTGTGGACGTCCGCGTCCGGGGCGAACTTCGCGGTGTGGTTCCAGAGGAAGTCGAAGTTCCGGTTCAGGTCGACGCCCACACACGACGGGCCGCTGGACCCGGCAGGCGCCGGCCTGCGGTTCTTCCGCCACATCGGGGAAGCGGCCTGGCTGAACGCCCGGCCGTCGGGGTTGACGCAAGGGAAGAAGAACAGAACCAGGCTCTCCATCAGCTTCCCGACCTGGGCCGCCGTGATCGACGACGAGCCGTAGCCGAGCCCGGTGCCCGAGCCGTGTGCCTCCAGCAGGTCCGCGGCCAGCGAGATCAGCGCGTCGGGCGGTACCCACTCCCTGGCGTGCACCCCGCCCAGCAGCAGGATTGCGGGTACTTCACCGTCGCCCCGGCGCGGCCCGACCCGCAGCAGACGAGCGGTCCGGCCCTCGTGGGTGGTGTGGGGTGGAGTGATGATCTCCGTGGCCTCGGGATACACGTCGTGCAGACTGCTGATCGCTGATTCGATCTCAGCCACATTGAGATACACGGTCACTCCTTCCGGCCGAGACCGTGCGGTACGGCGTCCCGGGCCGCGAATCGGTCGCCGTCACCGACCTCTTCCTTCCGGGCGCGCCAGTTCTCCGTGACGTTCTCGACTGCTGTGATGTCCACCAGCTGCGCCGACCTGGCCGATCGGGCCCCGTCGAGCTGATCCTGACGGAAGTAGAGATCCGCTCCCACGCCCGTCGGGCCGCCGCGCAGTACCGGCCGGCAGCCGAGATCGGGACGGGTCTCATGGACGAATCTTCTGAGCGCGTCGGCGTTCTCGGCGACGACGTGGCAGCGGAAGACGGTGGGGACCTCGGGTTCCTCGCTCATGGCGTCATCCCGTCGGCCAGGTCGACCGCCTTGGCGGCATTCACACGGCCGAAGCCGTAGTCGTCGTTGTGACCGGCCGCGTCGTACCGGACTCCCGGCCCGCCGATCTTGTCGGCCGACCGGTGCATCAGCTCACGCAGCTGGTCGCGGGTGAGGTCGCGGTTCACCGCCAGCGCCAGGGCCGCGCACCCTGCCGCACAGGGAGCGGCGAAGCTGGTGCCGGTGCTGACTCCGTAGCCGCCACCGGACGTCGTGCTGAGGACGTTGACGCCGGGCGCGATCAGCTCGACCTCAGGACCGCGTGCCGCGTTGTCCTCCCGGTCCTGATTGGTCGACCGCACCACGGCGATCACATCCGCGTGGGAGACGACTTCGTCCTTGAGGATGTCGACGTTCCTCCCGTTGCTCGCCGCCCAGAAAATCGGCAGCCCCCTGCCCTGACGGCCCTTCGTGGCGGCGAACTCGAGAGCGAGGTCGAGCGTGCTGGTCAGGTCCCAGTCCGCCCCGTTCGGGCCCAGGCTGCTGACCAGGATGTCCGCCCCGCCCTCGGAGTCGGCCCCGGCGACCTCCGTCGAGGGGTCAGCCGCGTAACCCACGGCGCGGGCCAGCGTCGTCTGCGTACCGACCTGGTCCCCCAGGCACGCCAGCAGCATCAGGACGCACTCGGGCGCCGCGCCCGTACCACCCGCCCCGTTGTCGTGCCGGGCCCCGACCATGCCGGCGCAGAAGGTCCCGTGGTCGCTGTCGGGCATGTCCGAGACGCTCTGGGTGAAGTCGGTGCCTTGCGGGCCTTCGGTGAAGAAGCCCGCCAGCGGATCCAGACCGGCGACCAGGTCCGGATGGCTCGCGTCGAAGCCGTTGTCGAGGACGGCGACCCGGACCCCGGCCCCGAAGGTGCGGTCCCAGGCCGTCTCGACATGGACGTCGGCATCCGCGACACCACCGCCGGTACCGGCGTTCCTCCACTGCCACTGCTCGGAGTAGCGGATGCCGGTGGGCCGGAACCGGGTGGGAACGTGCTCGACGAAGGACGGCTCGGCGAAGACGAAACGGGTGTTGTCGTGCAGCTCCACGGAGGCTACGAGGGAGTCCCGCCCCGCCGGGGCGCGCACCTCGTACAGGTTCTTCGCGAAGCCGAGCTTGTTGAGGACCGTGAGCCGGGCCGTCTCCAGCTCCCGCTCCGCCTCCTCCTCCGAGAGCGCCGGATCCAGCCGGACGGTCAGTGCGTCGGTCGCGATGCCGATCCTTCCGTTGGGCCGCCGGACGATCGTTCCGGTCGCCTCCGTCCCCGGGATCTCCTCGCCCGCCGTGAACGCCTCGCGGGTCTCCGGAGTCGGTCTGACGAGCACCCAGTTGGCGCGGGCGAAGGCGTCCGAAGTCTCCTCGTCGACGCCTGCCTCGCGCATCTCGTCGGTGGCACTGCTGCCGAGCTCCGCACCGATGTCGGCGCCGCCAGGGGTTGGCGTCTCCACTTTGACGGCGACGACGCCGTCGATCTCCTCGGCCTCGACGAGACGGCCGCGTTGATAGTACTGGCGTGTCATGTCACTCGCCTCTCCATGTCCGACCGCGGGAAATCCCGGCGTGGACGGCACGGACCCCGCACCTCGGAAAAGTCCTTCACTTCCAGTCTTCTCTCCCCTGCGGCACGCGGCAACATCTTGGGGTCGACTTTCCTGACACCCCGTTGTGTGACTCTGCGACGGATGCGCAACGTCTGCTTCTGTGCCGACAACCGGCCTGAGCTGGTCGATCGCATGCCTATCGACCGGGGATGACGAGACCCAGAAATTCCACGGCACACTGAACGGGAATTACAGGGGCGCGGCCCCTTGCTCGAAAGCCCGATCCGATCTTTTCCTGGCCGGAAAGAACGACGCCTACCGGCAGGAACGAGGCCGGCGCGGGCATTCGTTCCGGTAACGCGGACAGCGCCGACCAGGCGTGGGCGGAGACGGCCCGCGCTCAGGTCGGCGTACGTCGCTCGTCGGATGGTTCAGATGGTTCCTGCCCGTGCGTGGGGGTCGCCTTGATCGGCCCGCTAGTCCGGGAAAGGCACATGCAGCCGGTCCCAGGACCTCTGTCCCGGTACGCCGTTCGCGTCCGATCCGCTGTAGCCCAGCTGCCGCTGCCACATGGCGTAGGAATTCCGGTGGTCTTCGTCCCAACGCGGGCTGACGCCTTCCACGTTGTCGGGATAGCAGTTGCACCCTTCGTCGATCAGCCGGTACGCCATCATCAGGATGATGGGGCTGTTCGGCATACCCGCGAACCAGTCCTTGCCTGGGAAGGGGACGAAATCTCCCTGCTTCGCGACGAGGAGCCGCTGACCGGGATGGATGACGTCCACGTTGGGGATGTGGTTCCAGATCTGCAGCTGCTTCACAGTGGTGTGATAGCGCTTCGCGATCGCGGAGAGGGTGTCACCCGACCGCACCGTGTAGTACGTATCCTGTCGTGTTTCGTGTTGTGTCGTCATACTGCTCAGGGTAGTCCGCCTTTGAGTGCCGGGCGATTCCCCGGATGCGAATCTGGCGTGCGAACGGTTGCCCACTCCGCCAACGAATTCGAGCGCCGACACCATGATTTCCGCGCGCGCACGAAACGCTCTCAGACGGGAGGGATCTGCGGGTCCCGGGTCTGTTTGCCCGGGGTGGAGTTGGGTCCTCCGACGGAGTTCAGCACCGTCTGGGCCTGGTTGTCGACGAATCTCGTGAAGAGTTGCTGTGCGTAGCCGAAGATCACGGCCCAGGCGATGATCTGGGCGGACGAATTCAGTGACTGAAGCCCTGGGACGAACTCCCCGCGCATCAGGAGGAGCCCGAGGACAGCGGTCAGCGCGCCCGTCGGCAGCTTGAGCAGGGCCAGGGCCACCGGGACGTTGTACGGCGTGGAGCTCCCCCTGATCCGCCGCAGGGACGCCGCCGCGGCGATGGCCGCGGCCACGATTCCCACGAACTCGACGACCACGTAGTCCCAGGGGGACGCGACACGTGTGTAGAGCTCGTCGACGTCGGGCCCTGGTCGCTGGAACTGTGCCGCTGGCTCACTGCCCGTGGCACAGACGACTCCGGCGCCCTCGGGCTGGAAACACAGGGGAACCGTCGACGGGGAGAGGGCACCGAACACACCGACAAGGAGCACGATGACGGTCAGGACGACGAAGAGGCCGTACACGATCCGGGTGAAACTCCGGACCCGGAGAGTTTCCCTCAGATGCGCCTGGCGCGCGACGCTCATCGCATCGACGAGAACGAGGCGCTGCGCGTCATCGAGTACGCCACCCGCCCTGACCGAGATCGCGATCTGCTCGGCCTGAACTCTTCGTTCGTCGCTCACAGCGAGGTGTTCGCGGGCATACGCCAGCAGGCCGGGAATCATGGCGCCGACTTCTTCCAACGGCGCCATGCGCAGCATCATGGCGTGGGCCACGTCGAAGTGAGCCTGTGCCACGGCCAGGTGCGCCGCGGGCTGGCGCCGGGGGTGGGTATGACGGAGGGTTTCCTTCGCCTTCTCCAACTCATCCGACGCCCGGGCCGACAGCGCTTCCCGCTCCGGGGAGAGCTGATCCCCCCAGGTCTCCTCCTGCGCGCGGAGAAGCGCCTCGAGTTCGCCGATACGGGAAGAGAGGCCTTCTCTGAGCTCCCACAGTCCTCTTTCGCGCTTGCCCGCCTCCCTGCCTTCTCGCGTTACCCGCGTGACTCTCATGTGCCGACTATCACCGTTGCCCGGACGGAGATCCACTACCGCGCCTCCTGCTTCGACGCGGCGTGACCCCATGGCCCCGGATGGCCGCTGTCGGTCTCAGTCCCGGGGCAGCGGTCCGCCGGACGGGGAACCCCGACCGCGGCGGCTCAGAGCCAGACACCGGAGAAGTCGACCTTCCGGCACCACTCCGGGTGATCTATCAGAGGATTGCGGTTCCCCTGTATCTCGGCGACGGCCGCGTTGCGGTGCGACTCGTACTCGCTCACCGGCTCGCCCTCGTGCCAGCCCAGGAGAACGGGGAGACGCTCCTTGGGGAACTCCCCCTCCGCGTCGCCGATCAGTCCGGGGTAGCGAAGCAGGAAGTACAGGGTGGCCCTGGCGACGGCACCCTTGCTGTGCCCGGGCTCGAACCCTCCGCTCTCGCGCATGCCGCAGTCGTCCCGCACGGCCTCGTCGAAGCCGGGGAAATCCATGTACGGGATGTTGCTCCGGTAACTGTTGCACGCCGGTTCGCAGGCGAACAGGTGGTGCAGGTCGCCACGCATGGGCTCCCGCTTGGTGAACCAGGACTGCGGGACGACGTGCTCGCAGTTGAACGGCAGCGACGCTTCCAGCGCGTCGAATTCGGCCGCGAGTTGGGCCGGGCCGGCCGAACTCTCGCGCACCATGAACGCCTGCAGGCGGCTGAGCCGGGCCGCCTCCGCGGCGGCGTCGGCGCGGATGAGGTCCTCCGCCGTGAACGTCTTGCCGGAGTAGACGCTGCGCAGCAGGCGGTCGGGGTGCAGATCCACCCACGGGTACAGCAACCGGGCGGGGCTGTACGAGGGGCGACGCTCGTGGGTGTCCTTCAGCAGACCGGTCAGCGCCTCCCGAAGGGCCTTGCCCTCCGACTCCACGTGGATGCCGGCGTAGTAGGCGTCCCGGGCGGCGAGGTCGGCCTCGCGGTCGTAGTAGACGCGGCCCTCCACGAGCCGGAGGTTGAGCAGGGCCGCGTTCAGATCCCGTTCCGCGGCGACGGAGCCGGCCGCCCCGTCGAGGGCCGCCGGCCGCTCCGGGGCGGGAAGGCCGACTCCGACGGTTATGCGCAGCGGCACAGTGACGTCCACGGCGGCGCCGGACACCGACTGCGCTGTGAGCCTCGGCAGCGGCCCGTCGGGTCCTGGGACCGGCCCGTCAGGTTTCGGGACCAGCCCGTCGGGGCCCGGGGACAGAACGGGACCAGGTCCCGTCGGCTCCCCGACGGCCGCCACCGGCGTGCCGTCGCCGGGCAGGGGCGTGCCGCCACTCGGCTGGAACAGCTCGTCACGCAGCCGGGCGGCGGTTCCCGCCAGGGTCAGTCGGCTCAGCGCCTGCAGGACGCGGCTGATCCGCACCCCCTCGTTGGCTTTCCACGCCAGCTTGTGCTCTCCCATCCACGGCTGCCACAGTGCGCCGTCGAGGGTCAGGGGGTGGCCCTCTTCGTCGGTCTGCGGTACGGCCGAGTGGTGCAGCGCGACGACCTCCCATTGGTCGTTGCAGACCGGGGACCCCGAGGAGCCCCGCGCGGTGTCGGTGTAGTAGTGGAGGAACCGGTCCAGCAGGTCCACGACCTGGTTCTCGCGCAGCGCCAGTTGCTTGGGTTCGCCGTCAGGATGCTGGATGATGTTGACGAATTCCCCGATGATGACCTTGCCCTGCGAACCGTCCAGTGGCAGCCAGTGGAAGTCGGCCAGCCGCGCCGGCTGGGCGCCGCCCTCGGCCACGGCGACGACGCTGAAGTCCAGATCGACGTCGGTCGCGAAGAACCTCTGCGGTTCGAGCGCGAAGGGCACCGGAGCGAGTGGACGCCCGTCGAGAGCCGCCTGGAAGTTGAACTCGACGAGGGCCCGCCCCGCCTCCTCCTGGCTGCGCAGCACATGGTTGTTGGTCATCAGCAGCGAAGGCGACACCATGAAGCCGGTGCCGTAGTGCCTGCCGCCCCCGGGGCCGGTCACCGTCACCCGCCCGACCGACCGGGCCGCCAGGTGCCCTCCCTCCAGGAAGGCCACTCCGGTGAGGTTGTTGCGCCCCATCAGACGTTCCAGGCCGAGGACGTCGGCGTCGAACTCGTCCGGGGCCAGCGGTAGCGTGCTGCCCGTCGTCGCGGCGGGCTCCGTACGCTTCCGCTCGATCGACCTGGCCAGCGACCAGTCCGCGTTCAGGCGCGCCAGCCGCTTCTCGACCCGCTCGGGATCGTCGGCGTACAGCACGCCCCGGCTCGCGACGGTGCGGCGGTTCTCCTCCCGCTGCGGGGTCCGCTTCTCGAAGCGCATCCCCGCGCGTTCCATCTGCGCCGCGTAGTCGGTCGCGGCCTGAGAAACATGCTCCAGGGTGACCATGAACGGCACCTCCGTCCCTTCGTCCCCCATTCCATTGTGTGCACCGGAGGTGAGGGATTTCTTCCCGGAGCCAGTGGTCACGTGTTCACATGTCACCCGCTCAATCAGGTGCTCGCGCCACGAGACGGCCTCAGCCGCCGAACCGGCGGCGGCGTCCGCACCGCAGGCCGATGAGTGCATGGGGTCACACAACAGATCGGCCGCAGCTCCGTCCGTTCGGCAGCGGCGGTACGGAAAGCGCGAGGAACGTTCATGCATACGTTCGGGTCCCATGGGCACGCGAACTGCATCCCCGAACGAATGGCTGACCGAACGAAGCCGACAGGAAGCCGACGAGAAGCCACGATGACGCGCGGCAGGTGAAACAGATGGCGACGAGCGAGAACACCAAGAGCGAATCCGGCAGCAGTGGTGGTGACGGCCGGGTCGATGTCTCCACGGCGATGCGGAACGCAGCACAGCAACTTGCTCAACTCCTCCAGCGCACACCCGATTCGGTGTCTTCGCTGAATGCGACGGACGACGGCTGGACGGCGCACGTGGAAGTCGTCGAGATCGACAAGATCCCGGACACCATGAGTGTCATGGCCTCCTATCGCGTCAACCTCGACGGCCAGGGCCAACTCGTGGGTTACGAACGAATTCGACGGTACTCGCGAGGACAGGTCGAACGCTGATCTGCCCGACGAGCAGCCGTAACCGCAGAAAAACAACTCATCGGAAGGAAGACCGACCATGAGTCTCGTGCAGCAGAGCAACGCCTCCAACAGCGGGGGTGGATCCGGAAATCTCTACGACGTTCTTGAGCTCATTCTCGACAGGGGGCTCGTCATCGATGCCTTCGTGCGTGTCTCGCTCGTCGGAATCGAGATCCTCAAGATCGACGTACGTGTCGTGGTGGCCAGCGTGGATACGTATCTGCGTTTCGCCGAGGCGTGCAACCGGCTGGACCTGGAGTCGGGCCGCAAGGCTCCCACTCAGCTCACCGACATAGTCGGGGACACGATGGAGAGCGGTGCCAAGGGCAAGTCGAAAGGGGCGCTGACCGGCGCCGTCGAAGCCTTCACGGACTCCTTCCAGGGCGGCCGCGACGACTCCGACGAACACGAGAAGGAGAAGCGGCCGGCACGCAAGGCCTCCGCTTCGAGCAGCAGCCGCCGTACGTCCCAGCGGGGGGAGTAACCCATGCCGACCTACATCTACGCCATCACCGCGGCCGACCACCCTCTGCGGCTGGATGGTCTGTCCGGAGTCGGGGAACCGGCGTCGGACCTGCGCACCGTCAGGACGGGCGAGCTCGGCGCGGTGGTCAGCGACACCCCGGCCGAACTACGGGCGAAGCGACGTGACCTCGTCGCTCACCAGAGTGTGCTGGAGCGGCTGATGGCCGACGGCGCGGCTCTGCCGATGCGGTTCGGCCTGGTGGGGCCGGACGACGAACAGGTACGTGCCGCGCTCGAGCAGGGGAAGGACGGCTACACGACCCGCCTTTCCGAGCTGGACGGCCGTCTCGAGTACAACGTGAAGGTCTCTCGCGAAGAGGAGAGCCTGCTGCGGGAAATACTCACGGAATCGCCGGAAGCCCGGCGGCTCAGCGAGTACACCCGGCAGAATCCGGGGGCGCAGGACCAGAAGATGGCCCTCGGCGAGCTCGTGTCGCACGAAATTCAGGCCAGGCAGGAAACAGTGGGAAGGGAAGTGGCGACCGCACTGGCGGATGCCGCGGAACGGGTCTCCGAAGGAGAACCCACGAAGACCCACTTCCTGAACGTGTCCTACCTCGTGCGGCGCGACGAGGCGTCCGCTTTCTCGCAGGCGGTCCACGAAGAGGCCGAGCGCAGGGGTGACGACTACACCTTCGCGCTCAACGGCCCGCTCCCGCCCTACAGCTTCGTCTGACATACATCCCTCGCAGAGGGGAGGTACCCGCGCATGGGCCTCATTTCCCAGCTGCTCACCCTTCCTCTCGCCCCGGTACGTGGCACGGTCTGGGTCCTCGACCAAGTGGTGCTGGCCGCCGAACGCGAGCACTACGACCCCGGCCCGGTACGCACGCGACTGGCCGAATTGGAGCGTGAATTGCTGAGCGGAAACATCGGCGATGAAGAGTTCGACCGGCGCGAGGACGAATTGCTGGATTGGCTCGCCGAATGCGAGACCCGTCAGAGACGCCTGAACGAAAATTCCTGATCTTGGGAGATTGAGGTGCAAAGCAGATGACCGGCAACGCGAAAATAGGCGTGGCCCTGGTGGGTGGCTACCTGCTGGGTCGTACGAAGAAGGCCAAGCTTGCCATCGGCTTCGGCATGTTCCTGGCCGGCAAGAAGCTGAGCCTGGACCCGAAGCAGCTCGGCAGGATGCTGGCCGAATCACCGCTCCTCGGCACGCTGAACGACCAGGTCCGCAATGAACTGGTGGGCGCCACGAAGACGGCCGCCACCAACGCCCTTACGGACCGCGCGACCGGCCTCGCCGACTCTCTGCGCAAACGCACCCTCGAACTCGGGGATCCGTCCGGCGGACGGGCGGAGGACGCGCAGGACGACGCGGACACGGACGACGCGGACACGGACAGCGAGGACACGGACAGCGAGGACACCGAGGAGAAGCCGGCCCCGCGCCGCGCCACCAAGGCCAAGAAGGCGGCCAGGTCCGCGGGCGGCGCCCGGAAGAAGGCTGCTCCGGCCACGCGCAAGGCCGCCTCCGGGGCCCGTAGGACGGCTTCCTCGAGCGCGCGCCGGGAGCGGGGTGGCAGCAAATGACTGACACGGCTTTCAGCAAGTTCAAGGACGACGTCGCGAAGAATCCCGCCACCGACCGTCTCAAGGAAGAGCTGCAGGACTACCTCCGGGCCCGGGCGCAGCACGCGGTCACCAGCCTCGGTCACAAGCTCGGTGAGGGGGTCGGCAGACTCGCGGACGGCAAGGACTCCCCCGGCGGCGCGGTGAAGGGCCTCGCCAAGGGAGGCAAGGCTCTCGGTGAGGGCAAGTCTCCGGCCCGGGCAGCGGTCGGCGCGGGTGCCGCGCAGGTGAAGGACGTTCTCAAGGACAAGGTCAAGGGGTTGTTCGGCAAGGGGCGCAAGGGCGGCGGCAGCACGTCGAAGAGCGTCACGATCTGCGAGGACATCGACGTCGGCGTGCCGGTGCGCGAGGCCTACGACCAGTGGACGCAGTTCCAGGAGTTCAGCACCTTCGCCAAGGGCGTCGTGAGTGTCGAGAAGGCCGACGACACCAGCAGCAACTGGAAGGTGAAGGTCGCCAAGTCCACGCGCAGCTGGAAGGCGAACGTCACCGAGCAGGTACCGGACGAGCGGATCACCTGGACCACCGAGGGTGCCAAGGGAACGGTCAAGGGCGTGGTGACCTTTCACGCCGTCACCGACAACCTGACGCGGGTCCTGCTCGTTCTCGAGTACTTCCCCAAGGGGCTCTTCGAGAAGACCGGCAACATCTGGCGCGCCCAGGGCCGCAGGGCCCGCCTCGATCTGAAGCTGTACCGCAAGTTCATCATGATGCGCGGAGAGGCGACCGACGGCTGGCGCGGTGAGATCCGCGACGGCGAGGTCGTTCTGGAGCACGACGAGGCCGTCGAGGAGGAGGAAGCCCGCGCCGAGGAGGGGAACGGCTCGGAGTCGGAGGGGCCCGAGCGGGACGACGAGGCGGACTCCGGGCACGCCGACGGGGCCGACGGCGCACCCGCCGACGGGGAGGACGAGGATCCCGCCGCGGAGTACGACGACGAGGACGGGGAACTGGCCCCGGAGGACGAGGCCGAGGAGGACGAACCTGCCGACGACGAGCCCCGGGCCGAGGACGCCTACGAGGACGAGGGCCCCTACGAGGACGAGGACGAGGAAGCGGAGGAGGAACCCCTTGAGGACGAAGAAGAGGAACCGGCCCCGCGTACCAGCCGCCGTACCTCTTCCGCCCGCAGCTGACATGCTCCGCCCACAGCACGAGGGGACTGATCCGACGTGACCGACTCACTGGCCGGCCGCATGGGGGCCTCTTCGGCAGCGTCTCCGTACGGCCAGCAGCAGTCCTCCGCGAATCTGGCCGACATCCTCGAGCGCGTCCTGGACAAGGGCGTCGTCATCGCGGGTGACATCCAGATCAACCTGCTCGACATCGAACTCCTGACGATCAAGCTGCGGTTGCTTGTCGCTTCCGTGGACAAGGCCAAGGAGATGGGCATCGACTGGTGGGAGCACGATCCCTCGCTCTCCTCCCGGGCCCGCCCGGAACAGAGGCCGGAGGTGCGCGACGCTCCCGCAACGAACCAGGTGGAGGCCGAGAACGCACGGCTGCGGGCCGAGATAGCCGAGCTGCGCGCCGCTGTGGGGCTGCCGGCCGGTCAGGCCGCGCACGCGGAAAGTGAGGAGCCGAAGTGACTGCGGAAGCAACCCCTCCGGCCGGCCCGGTCATGTCCTACGTCTACGCCGTCAGCCGCGCCGGAACCCCTCTCGAGGCGACGCTCACGGGCCGGCCGGGCCTGGAGGGGGCCGCTCTGCGAGCGGTCCGCGCCGGCGACCTCGTGGCCCTGACCTCGTCCGTTCCCTCCCGCCTCTACGGAACCGACGGTATGAAGGAGCAGATGGAGGATCTCGGCCGGCTGGAGGTGCTGGCCCGGACCCACCACGCGGTCGTCGAGGCGGCGTACGAGCACGCGACCGTACTGCCCATGCGCCTGGCGACGGTCTACCTCGACGACGAGCGCGTGCGCGGGATGCTCGGCGCGCGCGAGCCTGAGTTCGCCGCCTTGCTCGCCCGTCTCGAAGGCCACGTCGAACTCGGCGTCAAGGTCTACGCCGACCCGCGCGAGGCGGTCACGGTGAGCAGCCGGGCGCCGGAGCCGGACACGGCGGCAAGCCCGGGGCGGGCCTATCTGCAACGGCGCCGTGCCCAGCAGCAGAACCACCGTGCGACCTACCGGGCGGCGGGCGCGGTGGCGGCCGAGGTGCCCTCCCGGGTGAGCGGCATCGCCGAGGCGCACGTCACGCACCGCCCGCAGCAGGGAGATCTGGCCCAGACCGCCGGCGAGAACATCGTCAACGACGCCTACCTGGTCGACGGCGCCCGGGCCGACACGTTCCGCGCGGCGCTCACGGGGCTCGCCGACGGCGTACCGGGCGTACGCGTGGAGGTCACCGGCCCCTGGGCGCCGTACTCCTTCGCCACTCCGCCCGCGGCGGGCGGCGGTGAGCCTCGATGAGCGAAGACTCCGTCGAGTCACTGGCCGGGCGCCAGGTGGCACTCATCGACCTGCTGGACCGGTTGTTGAACGGGGGCGCGGTGCTGACGGGAGACCTGGTTCTCTCCGTCGCCGACGTCGACCTCGTCCACATCAACCTGAGAGCCGTGATCCGGTCGATCACGTCGGAGGAACCGGCGCCGTGGTGAGGGCCGCACGCACGTCCTGGCGCGACAACGGCCGATGAACGAGGAGGACCCCATGCCCGAGGCACCCGAGAAGGCGGATACGCGTCCGCAGGCGACGAGCCTCCAGGAGGTCGCCCAGGCCGCGGCACACGCCTTCGACCTCGTACCCGCAGGGCCCGACGACCGGAGCACCCGCGACGGCTTGGCACAGCGCCTGGAGACCGACCCGGACACGGTGGAACGCGACCTCATCAAACTGGTGCTGACGATCGTCGAACTGCTGCGCCAGCTCATGGAGCGCACCGCTCTGCACCGGGTCGACGTGGGCGATCTGCGTGAGGAACAGGAAGAGCGCATCGGGATGACGCTGATGATCCTCCAGGACCGGATGGCGGAGCTCTGCGAGCGCTACGACCTCACCATGGAGGACCTCAACCTGGACCTCGGCCCGCTGGGTTCGCTGCTCCCACGGGATTCCGGCTGAGTTCCGCCAGCCCGTTTCGAGCCGCGCCGAGAGGTAACACGAACACCATGACTGCAGAGAGCGAAGAAACCAGGAAGAACGTGAACGGTTCTGCGGCGAAGGCCGGTACGGGTGCCCGGACGGCCGCCGCCAAGGGGCGACAGACCACTGCGGCGGCCGGGCACCAGGCCAGGTCCGGCTCGGCGGTCGCAGCCTCGAAGGCCAAGTCATCGGCGCAGGACGCCGCCGAGTCGGCGGAGACCGGTGTGCGGTCGGCCGGCCTGGCGACGAAGCGGGCCGCTGTCGCCGGCTGGGACACGAGTCGGCAGACGGTCCTGGACACGGCGGGCAAGGTGACCTCGACGGCGACCAACGCGTGGACCGTCGTCAAGCATCGCAAGGCCATAGCCGTGGGTGCCGCAGCGGGTCTCGGCGGCCTCGTCGGCGGCGCGTTCGCCCTCGGCCGCCAGACGGCCAGGACCCACGCCGGCCCGATCACCCGCCTCACCGGCGGCCGGATCTGACCGGAACCGCGGCACACACCGAAACCCTGGAGGGCCGACAGAGCACTGTCGGCCCTCCTTCCATGGGGGCACTTGACACAGCCCGAGGCCGTTGCCTGACGGCATGTCTGCTGGGGGGCCGGCGTCAGACCCGGCAGCAGCGGTCTCGAAGCTCGGAGATGACGGCTTCCTCGCGCGCGTTGACGTCACCGTCCACAGTGGCCACCCGGTCGGCCGCGTCGAGGAGGTCGCTCAGATCCCCTGGCTCGGCGTCCACTCGTCGCCACACCTCGGCGGGGTCGATGTCGACAAGGTGAGCGAGCTGTTCATCGACCACCTGGTGCTGATCCCGCACCAGTCTCACCAGGTGCCGCATCAGCAACGTCTCGTCGTCCGCGATCTTCTCGTCCGCCATGACGACGAGCCACGCGATCCACAGCATCAACTGCGGGTGCTGACTCCGCTTGCTCAGCCCCTCGGCGAGTTCGATCACCCGCGCCTCGTTCCGGAAGACGGCTTGCGCGTGCCGCCCCGCGAGCAGCGTCGTATAGCGGTTCAGCACCACCGCGAGGGGAACGCCGACCAGGGGGATACCGATCTTGATGACGTTGCGCTGCAGGAGGTACTTCCCGACGACGGGGAGGCCTCTCCCGGCGGTCAGCACCCCTCCGGAGTAGAAGCGCTTGATCACCGGCCGCACCAGGGCCGGGACCGCCTTGACCACCCCTCCCCGGACCGCTTCCCCGCTCTTGATCGTGAAGGCCACCCGGATGAGCTTCCACATGTCCTCGGGATCGGACAGGTCGAGCGGGACCCGATAGAGGACTGCGATGTCGTAGGCCAGGCGGAGCTGGAGCCGGGTGACGAAGGCGACATCGACCATCATGGTCGCGACGGCGGCCGGGACGGTCGCCGCCGAGGCACCCCCGAGGCTCCCGATGGTGGCGGCGACGGCCGCCGTGTAGGCCCCGGCGGACAGCCCGCCTTCGAGCGCGGCGTACCGAGCCGCCATCTTGATCCGCTGATCGACGATGGCATCCGGGGGTACGCCCTCGTACCGCTCCTGGAAGTACTGCCAGTCGACCTTGTCGGTGTAGGAGCTCATGGCCTGGGCGCTGAGCTTGGTGAACCAGCCGCCCGACTTGATGTCGTCCGGGCTCAGACCCTTGATGAACTCCCGCAGCTCGGCCCGCTCCCGCTCGACAGCCTCCCGGTCGGCGTCGCCGTGGGCGTCGACAGCGTCGATCGGAGCTTCGGTCACTGGTTGCCCCGCGGGCTCCTCCTGGCTCCTCGCCTCCCCTGCGCTCGCCGCGGCCTCGGGCTCCGGTGCTCGGGGTGAAGGCACCGCCGCCGGGGACGCGACCTGCGGGCCGGAGTGGGGCAGAGCGTCCCCGTCCGGGCTCTGGGCCGCCACCCCCTCCTCCCCGGCGTCGTCATCGTTGTCGACACCGAAGTCCGCCTCCAGCCCGGCCAGGCCGGACGCGTAGCCCTGCCCGACGGCACGGAACTTCCACTCGTCGGCGCGCCGGTAGAGCTCTCCGAAGATGAAGGCGCCCACATCGCCCGCTTCCTCGACGGAGAACTGGACCAGACCGGTGCCGGAGCTGTCCGTGAGGGTCAGGTAGAGGTCGTTCAGATCCCCGAAATGGGCTCCGCCGTAACGGCTCGCGGCCACCACGATCTGCCCGACCTCGGGCGGTACCGCGTCGAGATCACAACGGATGCGATCCTCGTAGCCGTCGGCCGTGGGGGCTTTCCCGAGCAGCTGGACACTGCCGTTGCCGACGACCGGGTTGTTGTGGAAACAGAAGTCGACGTCGCTGCGTACTTTGCCGTTGTCGCCGAGCAACCACAGGGAGACGTCCGCATCACCCTCGCCCGTCGGGCTGCTCCACCCCAGGCTCATCGTCACCGAGCCGACGTTGTCACTGAGCGCGGCCAGCCCGACGTTCGCCCCTCTGATCATCTTCTGCATGCGTGCCCCCAGATGCGCTGCCGGATCAGAGCGCACGTGCGGCAGACCATTGCGTGACGTCGTGTGGTGCGTCACACATTCGCCGGACTCCGGGAACCCTATCGGCCGCGTGGATGCCGCATGGAGAAACGGTGAAAAAGTTCGCTCACCATATGTTCGGCCGTCCTCGGCCGACGGCGGCGAACCTCAGGAGGACTCCCGCACCACCAGCTCCGTGGGCAGCACGATCCTCGGGCGCTCCGCTGCGGTGTCGCCCGAGGAGCGGCTCGCGATCTCCTGGAGCAGGACGCGGGCCATCGTGCGGCCCATCTCCTCGATCGGCTGGCGCACGCTCGTCAGGGGCGGGTCCATGTGGCGGGCCACCGCCGAGTCGTCGAAGCCGATCAGGGCCACGTCGTCGGGGATGCGGCGGCCGGACTCGCGCAGGATCTGGCGGGCTCCCGCCGCCATCACGTCGGAGGCCGCGAAGACCGCGTCCACGTCGGGGCGCCGTTCCAGCAGCTCCCGCATCGCCCGGGCGCCGCCCTCCTCGCTGAAGTCGGCGGGCGCGATCAGCCGCTCGTCCGGGTCGAGGCCGGCCGCGGCGATGGCCTTGCGGTAGCCGTCGAGGCGACGCTGTGCGCCGTAGACGTCCAGGCGGCCGGTGATCGTGGCGATGGAGCGGCGGCCCCGCGCCACGAAGTGGCCGACGGCCGCTCGGGCGCCCTCGAAGTTGTCGGAGTCGACGGAGGGCAGCGTCTCCGCCGCGTGCCTACGTCCGCTGATCACGGAGGGCATGCCGAGCTGTTCGAGGAGGTCCGGCAGCGGGTCGTCGGCGTGGACGGAGACCAGGAGCACCCCGTCGACCCGGTGTGCGGTCAGGTACTGGGCCAGCCGGCGGCGCTCGCGGTCGTTGCCCGCGAGGGTCAGCAGCAGCTGCATCTCCGTGTCGGCGAGGGCCGCCCCGACACCGCGCACGATGTCGGAGAAGTACGGCTCGGCGAAGAACCGGGTCTCGGATTCGGGTACGACGAGGGCGATGGCGTCCGTGCGGTTGCCCGCGAGCGCACGGGCCGCACGGTTGGGGACGTATCCCAGCTCGGCGACGGCCGCCTCGACGGCCTCCCGGGTCTGTTCGCTGACCCGCGGCGAGCCGTTGATGACGCGTGAGGCCGTGCCCCGCCCGACTCCGGCCCGGGCCGCTACCTCTTCGAGCGTGGGCCGCCCGCCACTTCGTACTCGCGCTGCCGCCATGGCTGCCTCCCGTTCGCGGTCAATTTCTCACAGCGGGTTGGTCAAACCAAGCCCCACTGTCCTACCCCTCGGCACTTGTCCCGACTCAACGGGTCTCTGCAGCGCCACACACCTTGGGAGCGCTCCCAAGCGTACGGGGTCCGGATGACGAACACGTGAGGCGGGCCGGTGGCGGGCACGGAGCAGCGGGACCCGGCGGTGCGCCGGGTCCCGCTGTTCGTGCTGGTCGTTCGTGCCGGCTGAGATCAGACGGTGCTGACCGGAGGCAGTGCGTGGCGGCGGATCACGTCGGAGTACCAGTGGGCGCTCGCCTTGGGGATGCGGCGCTGCGAGGCGTAGTCGACGTAGACCGCACCGAAGCGCTTCGAATAGCCGTACGCCCACTCGAAGTTGTCCATCAGCGACCAGAGGAAGTAGCCGCGGACGTCCGCGCCGTCGGCGACGGCCCGCTGCACGGCGTCGAGGTGACCGTGCAGGTAGGCGACCCGCTCGGGGTCCTGGACCTTGCCCTCGGGCGAGACGTAGTCGTCGAACGCCGCGCCGTTCTCCGTGACCATCAGCGGGAGGCCGGGGTGGTCCCGGGTGACGTCCATGAGCAGGTCGTAGAGCCCGCTGGGGTCGATCGCCCAGTCCATCGCGGTGCGTTCCTTCCCCTCGGCGAGGTGGAAGGCGACGTGCTCGGAGCCGGGCCAGGGGGAGTGGTCGCTGGCGCCGTGGGCGTCGCTGCGCGCGTAGTCGGCCCCCTTGACCGGGGTGGAGACCAGGGTCGGCGTGTAGTAGTTGATGCCGAGGGCGTCCACGGGACGGGAGATGGTGGCGAGGTCGCCGTCCTTGACCAGCTTCGACCAGTCCACCAGGTGCGAGGTGTCGGTGATCAGGTCCTCGGGGTACTCCCCGCGCAGCATCGGACCGGTGAAGACACGGTTGCCGACCGCGTCGATGCGGCGGGCGGCGTCCGCGTCGGCTTCGCTGCCGGTGAGCGGGCGGACCTGGTGGAGGTTGAGGGTGACCGAGGTCTGCGCAGCAGCGGGGAGCTGGGCGCGCAGGACCTCGATCGCCCGGCCATGGGCGAGGTTGAGGTGATGGGCCGCCTGCAGCGCGGCTGCGGGCTCGGTGCGGCCGGGGGCGTGCACCCCGGAGCCGTAACCGAGGTAGGCCGAGCACCACGGCTCATTGAGGGTGGTCCACATGCCGACGCGGTCACCGAGGGCGCCGGAGACGATCGCGGCGTAGTCGGCGAACCGGTCGGCGGTCACTCGCTCGGGCCAGCCGCCGGCGTCCTCGAGCTCCTGGGGCAGGTCCCAGTGGTAGAGGGTGGCGACGGGCATGATGCCGGCGTCCAGCAGCTCGTCGACGAGCTTGCGGTAGAAGTCCAGACCGCGCTCCACGGCGGGGCCGCGGCCGGTGGGCTGGACCCGGGACCAGGAGACGGAGAAGCGGTAGGCCTTCAGCCCGAGCTGCTTCATGAGCGCGACGTCGTCGCGGTAGCGGTGGTAGTGGTCGGCGGCGATGTCGCCGGTGTCGCCGTTGCGCACCTTGCCGGGCGTACGACTGAAGGTGTCCCAGATGGACGGCGTGCGGCCGTCCTCGGCTGCGGCGCCCTCGACCTGGTAGGAGGCGGTCGCCGCACCCCAGATGAAGCCCGTGGGGAACTGTGCCTCGGGTGCCTGCTTCGGGGTGATGTCGGGTCGTACGGCAGTCATGCGGGAGCGCTCCCATGGGTGGAGGGACAGGGACAGGAAGTGCGGGGGCGCCGGCCCCGTACGGCCTGTGGTCAGGTACAGGCCGTACGGTACGGCCGGGCCGGACCGGATGCGGAACGGCGGGCCGGGATCGGACCGGGGTGGAGCGGCGGGCCGTGTCAGCCCTTGACGGCGCCGGCCATGATTCCCCCGACGATCTGCTTGCCGAAGATCACGAAGACGACGAGCAGCGGCAGGGTGCTGATCAGCGCGCCCGCCATGACGATGCTCTGGTCGGGCACGTAGGACGCGCTCAACTGGCCGAGTGCCACCTGGAGCGTCGGGTTCTCCTGGTTCAGGGCGAGATAGGGCCAGAAGAAGTCGTTCCAGGCCTGCACGAAGGTGAGCATGCCGAGCACCATCATCGCCGGGCGGGCGACCGGAAGCACGATGCTCCACACGACGCGGAGGTTGTTCGCCCCGTCCACCCTGCCCGCCTCGATGAGCTCGTACGGCAGCGCCTCCAGGAGGTACTGCCGCATGAAGAACACGCCGAACGCGCTCACCAGGGTCGGGAAGATCACCGACTCCAGCTGACCGCCCCAGCCGATGTCCGACATCATCATGAACAGCGGGACGACGCTGAGTTGCGGGGGGATCGTCAGGGTGGCGATGACCGCTGTCATCAGTGCGCCGCGGCCTTTGAAGCGCATCTTGGCGAAGGCGTAGCCGGCCAGGGTGCAGAAGAACAGCGTCGCGGCCGTGATGCAGCCGGCCACGACGGCGGTGTTGACGATGGCCTTGCCGAGGTGGGCCTGTTCCCAGGCCGCCTCCAGGTTGTGGAACAGATTGCCGCCCGGGACGAGCGGCGGGGTGGCGGCCAGTACCTCGTCCTGGGTGCGGGACGCGGCCACGAGCGTCCAGTACAGCGGGAAGATCGAGCCGAGGCCCACGACGGCCAGGGCGATGTAGGCGAAGGGACCCGCGTGGTGCTGACGGCCCGCTCCGGGCCGGAAGCGCCAGCGTTTCGGGGGTTCGCTGCCGGTTGCGACCTTGGAGACGCGGCGGTCCGGAGCGGTGATGGGGCTGGTGGTGGTCATGGATATCGCTCCCGGTCAGGCCGCGGTCTTGCGCATGAAGCGCCCGATGAGCCAGTTGATCGCGGCAATGAGCAGCAGCAGGACGAGCATGGCCCAGGCGACCGCGGCGGCCGTACCGAGGTGCCCGAGGTTCCAGCCGTAGTTGTAGAGGTAGATGCTGAGCGTCTCGTACTGGTTCTCGGTGCCGCCCGTCGCGCCGTTGGTGCCCCCCTCGAGCAGGAGAGGTTCCCCGAAGAGCTGCATCGAGCCGATGGTCGAGATGACGATCGTGAAGAGGATCGTCGGTCGCAGCGCCGGGATCGTGACGTTGCGGAACTGCTGCCAGCGCGAGGCACCGTCGAGCGAGGCGGCCTCGTACAGATCGGACGGGACGGCCTGCATCGCGGCGAGGTAGATCAGCGTGTTGTAGCCCGTCCAACGCCAGATCACGATGACCGCGATGGCGATGTTGGACGTCCAGTGGCCGTTGACCCAGTTCGTCTCGCCCACGCCGAAGAACCCCAGTACCCAGTTCAGCAGGCCGCCGTCGGCCCGGAACACCAGGGCGAAGACGAGGGCCGCGGACGCCACCGAGGTTGCGTACGGGGTGAGGATCACCGTGCGCCAGAAGGTGCTGGCACGCAGTTTGTAGTTCAGCAGGTGGGCCAGGCCCAGCGCGATCATCAGCTGCGGGACGGTCGAGATGACGCCGATGACGAACGTGTTGCTGACCGCGGTCCAGAACTCGGAATCCTGCAGGATGTCGCTGAAGTTCTCCAGGCCGACCCATTCCATCTGGTCGAGGCCTGTCATCTCCACCTTGTGCAGGGCGATCCAGCCGGTGTAGACGAGCGGATACAGCCCGAAGGCGCCGAAGACGAGGAAGAACGGGGCGATGTACGCGTACGGCGACGCCTTGTCGTCGAAGCGCCACAGCCGGCTGCGCCATGCCTGGCGGCTGGGGGTCATGGGCTTCGGAGTGCGCCGGCGATGCTCTGAGCCTTGCGTGCCCCGCGTGGGGGTCGTGGTTGCCACGAGTGGGAGTCCTTCCCTGGGTGTGCCGACACCGCAGGGGCAGGCCGGACCTCTGTCGGGTCGAGTGCAGGTGTCGGAAGCGGTCCACGGTGCCGGTGATGAACCGGCACCGGCGCGGGCGGCCGGGACGCGTGGAGAACGTCCCGCCGCCCGCACGGCGGAGGATCAGCCGACCACCTTGTCGATGGTGTCGACGGCGGCGTCCCAGGCGGCGTCCGGCTTGGTGCCCCGCTGCTCCATGTTGTTGATCTGCTTGGAGAAGGTGTCCTTGATGTTGCCGTCCTTCGCGCCGAGAACGGCGGCGGGGATGGCGTTGGCCTCTTCGGCGTAGATCTCACCGATGGGGGCGTTGTTGAAGTACTCCAGCTTGGCGGTCTTCACGTCAGGGAGGGCGTAGGCGCCCTTGTTCGACGGGAAGAGACCGGCGGCCTTGAACACGGCGGCCTGCTGCTCCGGCGCGGTCAGCCACTTGACGAGCTCACCCGCCTCCTTGACGTGCTTGCCCTTGGCGGGCACGGAGAGGAAGGAACCGCCCCAGTTGGCCGCCGTGTCGCCCGGGGCGCGGGTGATGTCCCACTTGCCCTTGTACTCGTCACCGGAGTATTCGGCGATCTGGGCGGCCATCCATGCGGGGCAGGCCACGGTGGCCATGGTGCCCTGGCGCAGAGCGGCCTTCCACGGGTCCTGGAACTGGGCCAGTCCCTGGGTCAGCTTCTTGTCGACCGCCTCGGCGGCCAGCTTCCAGCCCTCCTTGACGCCGGCGCTCTCCTTGTAGATCGGGTCGCCGTTCTTCGCGTAGTACTGCTCCGAGTGGGAGCTGACCACGCCGTTGTACATGGCACTGGCGGAGTCCATGTAGAAGGTGCCCTCGGGCGCCTTCTTCTTGTACTCCTCACCGAGCTTGAGGTAGTCCTCCCAGCCGCCGGCGAGCTTCGCGGCGACTTCCTCGCGGTCGGTGGGCAGTCCGGCCTTCTCGAAGAGGTCACGGCGGTAACAGATGGACATGGGGCCGATGTCGGTGCCGGCGCCGATGACCTTCCCGTCCTCAGCGGTCGCCTGCAGCGCCTTCCAGTTCACCCACTGGTCGGTGTCGATCACCTTGGAGAGGTCGGCGAAGGCGTCCGCCTTGGTGTCGACGAGTTCCTTGGCGCGGCCGACCTCGATGCCCTGCACGTCGGCCAGGCCGCTGCCCGTGTTGAGCTGCTGGAGGAACTTGGTGTAGTAGACCGGCTCTTCGGCCGCGGTGTTCGCCTTGACCGTGATGTTCGGGTGGAGCTCGTGGTACTTCTCGAAGAGCCCGGCCTCCTTGTAGCCGAACTGCCCGAAGTCTGCCACGGTCAGGGTGATGTTCCCGTTCGCGTCGGCCCCTTCGGAATCCGAGTCGGAACCGCCGCAGCCGGTCAGCAGCAGGGCGGTGGCCGTGAGGCCCGTGGTAGCCATGATGGCGGTTCTGCGGCTTCGACCTGCGACGGTGCGGGTGATGCGCATTCCACTACTCCTTGTTCCAGGGTGGGACTGGCGTTCATCTGCTCGGCATACGCGCTGATGGCTGCGGGTGCCAGTGGTACGGAGAGGACATGGGCGGTGCCGTCCCCGTACGAGCGAAATACCTCGATATATGGGAGCGCTCCCATGCGCTGATGCCGGAAGATTGCTGCCTCAAGGGGGTGGGTGTCAAGAGTTGAAGACGCTTCCGTTGCCCGAGCGTGTCCTGCAAGTCACGGGAACGTGTCCGGCCGAGGGCTTGCGTTTACCTTCAACCCCTGCATCCGACATGGGCGAGGGTCTCAATTGCCGCAGGTCAATGGGGTGTTGGGCGGCTTTTCGTACCTCTGGGCCCCGGGAGGAGCGGTACGGAGCCGGGTTTTCCGAGCGACGCCCGGAAGGGCGCCGACAGCCCCTGCGATCCGGAGATGCCCGCCGGAAGATGAACGGGGCAGGGCGTCATGGGGGTGCACAGGGCGGTCATGGGGCGTTTCCGTGTTCTTTCCCCGAACTCCACAGTGGGACAAGAGGGTTCCGCTTCCTTCCGTACGAGTGGGACAAGGCCGGACACGACGGAGCCCTCCGCACGCCAGGGCGAGCGCCGAGGGACAACGGGGCTGCGCGCCCCGGCCGGGTGTGGGGGGGGGTGGGGGCCCGGCCGGGGCGCGCGTCGGTGGTGGTCAATGGTGGTCCGAGGGGACTACGCGAAGGCGCCGAGCGCCTTGGTGAAGGCCAGCGGCTCCTGGAGGATCGAGCTGCAGGTCGCGTCCGCGGCCGGCTTCGCGCCGCCCGCGCACTGCACATCCCGCGTACCCGACCACATCGCCAGCCGGCCGATGCCCTTCTCCCGCGCGAACTCCACCAGTTGCGTGGCGTCCTCCACGGTGAAGATCTCGGTGACGACGTCGTTCACCCCGATCATCGGGGTGACCGCGACCGCCTTCCAGGCGGCCGCGTCCGAGAGCCCGAGCACCCCCTTGAGCTGGGCCTGCGTGGCGGTGGCCGCCTGGGCGGCGTAATCGCCCATGTCCCCGCTGTACGACGCCCCGTAGTCCATCGCCATGATGTTGACCGCGTCGATCGCGACGCCGTTCTCCTTCGCGTCCGCGATCAGATCCACGCCCGGCTGGGTCAGCCCCTCGGGCATCACGGGCAGGGTGAAGGAGACGTCCAGCTCGGGGTACGACTCCTGGAGCTGGGCGATGGCCTGCGAACGGCGGGAGTTGGCGGCGGTGTCCGGCAGCGCCCCGCCTTCGATGTCGAAGTCGACCTTGGTCAGCCCGTACGCGTCGATGACCTTGCCGTACGCCGTGGCGAGCTCGGCCGCCGAGGAGCAGTGCAGCGCCAGTTCGGCGCCGGCCGCGCCTCCGAAGGAGACCCGCACGTCACCGCCCTCGGCCCGTAGCGCGTCGATCTGGGCGGCCACCTTGTCGTCGGCGAGCCCCGTGACCCCGCCCCACAGCGGGGCGCAGCTGCCGCCCGACGTGATGAAGGCCAGGTTGAACTCCTTGACGCCCGTCCTGGACGCGGTGTCCAGCAGGTCGTAGGCGGGGTGGAGCGACGTATCGATGTACGGGGCGAACCCGGCCCCGCCGGCCGTGCCGCCGACAGGCCCTGACGGCTCGTCCGTCGGAGTGCTCGTCGGCTCGGCCGTCGCGGTCTCCGTGGGCGTCGCGCTCTTCGTCGGCGCCGGCGAAGACGTCGGGGCCCCGGTCGGGCGTCCGCCGGGTTCCGGCGTCGCTCCGCCGTCCGCGGAGCACGCGGCCTCGTTGATGAGGCAGTCCTCCGGGTCCGCGGCGGTGCCGGAGGAGGAGGTGACGAAGCCGACCGTCACGGACTCGCCCGGCGCGATGTCCTTGTTCCAGCGCGCGGGCTTCACGGTGACGTGATTGCCGCTGACGGTGTGCTCACCGTTCCAGAGCGAGTCGATCTTCGTACCGGCGGGCAGGTCGAATGCGAGCGTCCACCCCGACTGGACCGTCCCGGTGTCGTTCGAGACGACGTACTGCCCGGTGTACCCACCGGCCCAGCCGCTGGCCCTCGTGTACGTCGCGCCGACGGCCGCAGCCTGCGCCGTACCGGTGAGCACGAAGACCGTGCCGCCCACGACCGCCGCGGCGACGACGGCGCCGATCGCCTTCGTGCGGGTGCTCGTCGTGCGGCGGTGCGTACTGATGCCCATCGCGTGCCTGCCTCTGTCCTGCCGGGGGGGTGGTTGCGTCTGCACGCTAGCCGCAGCGATCCGGTCAAATGGGGCTCATGGGACCCGCGTTGCTGTTCTTAGGGTTTGCTTAAGGAGGGCATCGGCGTCGGTTAAGAACGACCGGCGCGGCAGGGGCGGGACGGAGAGCTGGCTCTACTTCGTCGGCGACGGCACCCTGGTCGCCGTCCCCCGCAGGGCCACGGACGCGGTCGGTGCCGACAAGGCCGTGGCGTCGGTGTTCGAGGGCCCGACCGTCCTGGAACTGTCCGAGGGCCTGACCACCGAACTGCCGTCGTTTCCGCCGGACCCGGCCCGGGAGGCCGCGGCTCCCACAGCGGCGTCGTCCGTGGTGGAGACACGGACGGAAGGCGACACGGTGTCGATCGAGCTCCCCCAGTACCTCCGAAGCCCGCTTTCCCGCACCGCGACCGACCAGCTGATCTGCACGGCAGCCAGTGCTCACCTCGTCACCGACCCGGACATCGACTCGGTGAAGGTGACCGTGACGGGCCACACCCGCACCGGTCGATGGCGCACGGAGGGGTCGAGCACCACCTGTCTCAGCCACGCGACGCCTCTCGGATCGAGCACCGAGGCCTCGCCCGCCGGACCGTCGCCCGCTCCCTGAACCTTCCTCGTGCCCCGTCCCTGCCGCACCGGCCGGAAGGTCCAGAAGCGCATCCCGCAGGAAGGAACCCGCGCCTGCGCGAAGCAGCCGGACTCGCATGGTCCGGCACCGCACCAGGGACCAGCCTGTTCCGGACGCAGGGCCCTAAAGGTCGGGGCCGGAGCCCGGGGCGTGACGGAATTCCGCGCTCCGTCCCTTCACTCCGCGTGGCCCCCGCCGTCCGCCGCGCCGCCCCACCCGGTGTCCCCGGCGCGCGCGCTCGGCCGGGCCGCCGTCGAGCCCGATCCAGATGCGTACCTCCGTGCCGCCGAGCACCGATCGCCCGATCCGCAGGTCGCCGCCGGTGGATTCGGCGACCCTGCGGACGATGTCGAGGCCGAGGCCGGTCGATCCGACCGCACCCCGCGCCGCGTTCTTTCCGCTCCCGCCCCGGGCCAGGGCGGATTCCGGATCGGGTATGCCTGGTCCGGCGTCCGAGACCAGCACGAGCACCGCGTCGCCGCTGTGGTGCACATCGACGGCGAAGGCCGTGCCTTCCGGGGTGTGCCGGAAGACGTTGCCGAGCAACGCGTCCAGAGCGGCGGCCAGATCGGGCCTCGCGACCGGGATCCGTACCGTGCGGTCCACGCCCGCGAGGCGCACCGTACGCCCCTCGTCCTCGGCCAGCGCCGACCAGAACCCCATGCGTTCCCGGATGACCTCGGACGCGTCGCACCCGGCGCCCGCACCCGTCTGCGCGCCCTGGGTCTGCGGCCGCTGCTCCCGCGCCGTACGGATGATCGTGTCGACCTCGTGCTCCAGCTGCTCGACGGCGGCCCTGGTCTGCTCGGCGGCGGGCCCCTCACCCAGCGAGGCGGCGTTGAGGCGGAGGACGGTCAGCGGGGTGCGGAGCCGGTGCGAGAGGTCGGCGGCCAGTTCGCGCTCGTTGGCCAGGAGTTGGACCACCTGGTCCGCCATGGAGTTGAACGCGACTGCGGCGGAACGGAGTTCGGTCGGGCCTTCCTCGGGCACCCTGGTCCCCAGCCGGCCCTCCCCCAGGTCCTGGGCGGCGCCGGCGAGCCGCTGGGCGGGCTCCACCATCCGTACACCGAGCCGGTCCGCCACGGCCACCGAGCCGACGATCAGCGCGATACCGACGCCGGCGAGCACCAGCCAGGCCGTACCGACGCCGTTGGCCACCTCGTCCTCGGGCACGAACACCTCCACGACCGCGATGCCTCCGGAACCCAACGCGGTGGGCTGGAGCAGTGCGGAGCCGCCGGGCACCTCGGCGATGGAGGCGCGCCCCGACGTGCCGACGGTCTCCAGGTCCTCGCGGGTGGCGCGCCGGGTACCGATCTCAAGGCGGTCGCCGCCCTGTTCCGCGGCGGGGACGTGCACCGCGAGGCGTCCCCGGCCGCCGGGCTCGGTGGACAGCACGGCCCGGGTCAGTTCCTCGCGGTCGGCGGTGATGGTGAGGGTGGGGGCGATGGTGGCGGCCTGCCGCTCGGCGTCGGAGAAGGCGCGGTCGCGGGCCATTTCCTTGATGACGAGTCCGAGCGGTACGGCAAACGCGATCACGACCATGGCGGTGACGGCCAGACAGACCTTGACCAGGGCCCATCTCATGCGGACGGCCCCGGGGCCGGGGGTTCGAGCTTGACGCCGACTCCGCGCAGGGTGTGCAGATAGCGCGGCCGTGCGGCCGTCTCGCCCAGCTTGCGGCGCAGCCAGGAGAGATGGACGTCGATGGTCTGGTCGTCGCCGTAGGACTGCTTCCAGACCTCGGCCAGCAGCTCGCGGCGCGGAACGACGACGCCGGGGCGGCCCGCGAGGAAGGCCAGCAGGTCGAATTCACGTCGGGTCAGATCCAGGGCCGTGCCCTCCAGTTCGGCCTGCCGGCGCAGGGGGTCGACGGACAGTCCGCCGACCTGGATGACGCGCGGCGGCGGGGCCTGGGCGCCGGGCCCCTGGGTACGGCGCAGGACGGCCGCCATACGGGCGGAGAGGTGCTCCACCGAGAACGGCTTGATCAGATAGTCGTCGGCACCGTCGTTGAGCAGCCTGACTATCTCGGCCTCGTCGTCCCGCGCGGTCGCGATGATCACGGGTACGTCGGTGATGGAGCGCAGCATCTTCAGGGCCTCGGCGCCGTCGAGGTCGGGGAGCCCGAGGTCGAGGACGACGACGTCGAAGCGGAAGTGTGCGACTTCGCGCAGCGCTTCGAGCGCCGTGCCGACACTCCGTACCGTGTGCGAGGCCTCGGTCAGGTGCCGTATGAGGGCGGAACGCACGAACTGGTCGTCCTCGACCACGAGCACACTAGGCATGCGCCGCACCGTAGCCCATACGGAGGAACCGGGTCCCCTCCAGGACAGCACCTGTGCGGGTGGGGCAGGATGTGCCCGATGCAACGAGGACTCGTACACGCGATCGCGTGGTCGCTCGCCACGGGTGCGGCGGTCACCCTGTCCTGGTGGGGCGTGCACTCGGTCATGTCGGGTACGGCGTACGACCCTCCGCGCGCCGTTCCGATCTCGGTGGGCGCGCGCGGCGGGCAGGCGACGAACGAGCCGGTGTCGTCCTCGACGCACCGCGCACTGCCCTCGGCCTCACCGAGTGCCACTGCCTCCCGCGCCACGCCCACGCTGCCCTCCCGGCCGTCCCGGCGGCCGTCCTCCCGCCCTCCGGCCGTGAGCCCGGGGCCGGGCCCGGCGGAATCCTCGGCGCCACCGGCCGCCGACGCGGGCGAGGTGAGGAGTTACCCGACACGTGGAGGCAGGGTCGTCCTGGAGCTTGCGGACGACTCCGCGAAGCTGGTCTCGGCGACACCGGAGCCGGGCTGGTCGATGCAGGTGTGGACGAATCCGGGGTGGATCCGGGTGGACTTCAGCGACGGGGCGGGCGCGACGGTCTCCGTCTTCTGCACCTGGAACGGCCACCCGCCGATGGTGGAGACCGTGGATCAGTAGTCCGCTGTCCGTCGTGGGTGGGACCGTTACGAGAAGGCGCCGGGCGGCGGGGCCGGCGACGGTTTGGCGCCCGCGTCGGTGACGACGGCGGCGCCACCCGTGAAGTCGGCGAGCGCACGGCCGTGTTCGACGCGGCCGGGGTGCGGGTCGCTCGCCACCCGCCGGGACAGTTCGGCGACCGCGATCGGCAGGTCGGAGGCGACCAGGACCGCGTTGCCGAAACGGCGGCCGCGCCAGACGGTCGGATCGGCGGCCAGGGCCAGCTCGGGGAAGAGGGATGCGGCCGTGGCGATCTGGCCGCGCAGGTGCGCGAGCGGCGGGCCGTCGGCGAGGTTGGCGGCGTATTGGCCGCCGGGCTTCAGCACCCGGCGTACCTCGGCGAGGAATTCGGCGGAGGTGAGGTGCGCGGGAGTGCGGGCCCCGCCGAAGACGTCGGCGATGACGAGGTCCGCCCAGCCGTCCTGGAGCTTTTCGAGCCCGGCGCGGGCGTCCACCGAGCGCACCCGTATGCGGGCCTGCGGGTCCAGGGGAAGCTCCCGCCGTACCAGTTGGACCAGGGGCGCGTCGATCTCCACTATCTGCTGGGTGGAGCGGGGGCGGCCCGCGGCGATGTACCGGGCGAGAGTGAAGGCCCCGCCGCCCAGGTGGACGGCCTGGAGCGGCCGTCCGGGCGGCGCGGACAGATCGATGACATGGCCGAGTCTGCGCTGGTATTCGAACGCGAGGTACGCGGGGTCGTCCAGGTCCACATGGGACTGCGGGGCGCCGTCCAGCAGCAGCGTCCAGGCGCGCGGGCGTTCACGGTCGGGCACGAGCTCGGCCAGGCCGCCGTCCACCGTCGCGGAGACGGGCTCCTGCCGGCGCTCGGACCGCTTACGGTCGCTCTCGCCTCGGGCCGCTCCTCGACGTGCCACGCGCGCTCGTCCTCGCTCACCGGCTCGGGCCGGTTACCTGGGGAGGCCCGGCGACGGCGGGAGATCCGCCCACCTGGCCATTATGGCCTCAGCGGCAGTTGTCGGCCGCCTCGATGAGCCGGGCCGCCTGGTCGAGGGCCGCCCGCAGCACGGCCGGGTCGGTGACCGGAGCCTCCGCGGCGGGCGGCAGGAGCCAGCCGCCGCCGATGACGGGCGGTTCGGCGGGGATGCGCAGCCCCCGGCCGTCCGTCCGCGTACAGGCGCTGCCGGGCACGTCCCACGCGTCCGCCGTGCCGGGCGGCACGAGAAAACCGAGGACGGCACAGGCACCGTCGTGCAGGACCGGGCCGACGGGCTCGTTCTCCGCTCCCCTGCGCAGGATGTCAACGGCCTCCAGGCCCTGACGCGCCGGGACGGTAACCAGGTCGCACGGCGTGGTTTCCGGGCCCATGTGAGGCAAGGGAACCCCTCCTCTTCGTCTCGACGAGGCGGGGCCACGCCCCGTCTCCGCATGAACCAACGCGCCGACGGCGTCAAGGGCTACGGCGGCACGCCGCCGCAAAGGGTGGCAGTTCATGGCGGATCACGGGCGAGATGTCCGCTTTATAGGTAAACGCTGTGTGTGTGTCTCGTCACAGCCGGTACGTTCTTGCCTCGCCGGGACACCTGAAAGCAGGCGCCCGGCTGCGCCAGAGAGGGCCCCGCCATGGTGTCGACACGGGCAGTTCCCAACCTCGCCTTCCGGCGGCTGCGCGGACAGCGCTCCGCCGGAGAGTTCGCGGCCGCGGTCCGCAGGGCCGCCCGCGAGATCGGTGAACAGGTCGCGTGCGACGCCCGGTACATCGGGCGCGTGGAGTCCGGCGAGATCCGCTGCCCCAACTACGCATACGAACGGGTGTTCCTGCACATGTTCCCCGGGGCCGGCCTCGCGGACCTGGGCTTCTCGGCCCGCGAGAGCGTGCGCGGCCGGGGGGCCCGCACGACGGCCGTGCCCCAGCCCACCACACCCCCCATGCTCGACAGCGACATCCACGAGGAGAGCGACGTGCTGCGTCGCGTGTTCATGACCAGCGGTACCGCCACGGTGGCGGCCGCGTCCCTGGGCCTCGGCGGGCATCCCACCGCCGCGGGCCCCCTCTCCCTCCCAGGGCAGCGCCGGGTCGGCGAGGCCGAGGTGAGAGCCGTGGAGAGGGCGGTGCGCCAGATCCGGCTGCTGGACGACCGGCACGGCGCGGACGGCCTCTACCGGCGGGCCTCCCAGCCGCTCCGCGCCGCGTTCGCGCTGCTCGATTCCGGCACCACGACGCGGCGCGGCACGGCGGACCGGCTGTACGCGGGCGCCGGTGAACTGGCGATCTCCGTGGGCTGGCTGGCCCATGACTCCGGGCGCTTCGACGACGCACGCTCCCATTACGCGGAGGCGCTGGCGACGGCGCGGCTGGCCGGGGACGCCGCACTGGAGGCACACGCGTTCTGCAACACGTCGTTCCTGGCCCGCGACACGGGGCGGGCTCGTGAGGCGGTCCGTGCCGCGGAGGCCGGACAGCGGGCGGCCCGGCCGCTCGGCTCACCGCGGCTGCTGGCCCTGCTGGCGCTGCGGGAGGCGGGGGCCAGGGCGTGGCTCGGGGACCGTACGGGGTGCGAGCAGGCGATCGGGCGGGCGCAGACGGCGTTCGACCGGGGGCCGGGTGATGCGGACCCCGAGTGGATGACCTTCTTCCGGGAGGCGGAGCTGGAGCTGCTGGAGGCGCAGTGCTGGTCGGCACTGGGTGACTGGCCGCGGGCGGCGCGGCACGCCCAGCGGGCGACCCGGCTGCAGGATCCGCACTTCACCCGGAACCTCGCGCTGTACCGCGCACAGCTCGCGGGCGACCTGGCGCGGGCGGGCATGGCCGACGAGGCCGCGGCGGCGGTCCACCAGGTGCTGGACCTGCTGGACCGGGTCCAGTCCACCCGGATCCGCGGGATGCTGGCGAGCGCGGTACGGGTGCTCCGGCCGCGCGGCGGCCCGGAGGTGACGGCCCTCCTGGCCCGCTACGAGGAACTGCCCCCGGACGCCTGAGGCCGCCGCGACCGGCAGGGTGCTCCTCTTGTACGTCCCCACGGGGCAGTCCTCGCGCTCCCTGGTCGCTGTGCGGGTCGACGGCCGGCTCACCGCCGGGACGCACGTGCGCCGCCACGCGTCGAAGAGCGCGAGCGTGAAGCTCACCGTCAGAGAGCACCAGGCCTGGCTGAACGGCGTCGGCCCTAGAGGTCCAGGTGGCCCGTGTCGTTCCAGCGTTCCAGTGCCGGGAGGCCGTACGCCCAGCCCAGCACCGACAGTGACGTGGGCTCCAGGCGGATCCGCGCGGCGAACGACACGTCCTCGCCCAGCCACCGCGCCCCCAGTGCCCGCAGGATGTGTCCGTGGGCGAAGACCAGCACATCGCGGTCGGCCGAGCGCGCCCACTCGACGACCTCGTCCGCCCGGGCCGTGAGCTCGGCGAGGGTCTCGCCCCCGGGGACCCCGTCCCGCCAGATGAGCCAGTCCGGCCGTTCCGCCTTGATCTGTGCCGGGGTCAGGCCCTCGTAATCCCCGTAGTCCCACTCCATCAGCGCGTCCCACGGCTGTGCCCGTTCACCGAACCCGGCGATCGCGCAGGTCTCGGCGGCGCGGACGAGCGGGCTGGTCCGCACCTCGACGCCGGGCAGGCCGTCCCAGGGCTCCCGGTGCAGGCGCTCGCCGAGGAGTTTGGCGCCCTCGCGGCCGGTGTCGAGGAGGGGAATGTCGGTCCTGCCGGTGTGATTGCCCTGGACGGACCACTGCGTCCGGCCGTGCCGGGCGAGCAGGATTCGCGGTGCCATGACGGCTCTCCCTGAAAATACGGAGATCCGAAGATCCGGGGACCCTAGGATCTGGTGGGTCCGGGACAGCGGTGTCCGGGACGGCTACGGGGCGGCGGACGCGGGCGACCGGCTGGGAGACCGGTGCGGGCGGAGGCCACACCCCATCATCTCCCACGTGTCTCACGGGCAACCCGCGGGGCGGTGTCCGCGTCCCTCAGAGCGCATGACCAGGGACGTCCGCAGGGGGAGGCCCCAGGGAAAACAGGGCATACGACCACCGTACGGTTGAACGCCCGCCGTCGACCGCGTGAACATGGGGAGAGCTACCGGATGCCGCACGCCACCGCCGCGCCACCGTCTTCCGGTCACCGGCCCCGCTGGTGGACGGAGCTTCCGCTGATCGCGGTGGTGTACGGACTGTATTCCGTGGGCCGGCTGCTGGTGCACGAGAACGTCCCGGCGGCCGTGGAGAACGGTCTCGCGATCCTCCGCCTCGAGAAGGCGCTCCATCTCAACGCCGAGCACCCGCTCAACCGGCTGCTGACGGCCCACCCCGCGCTCGGCATACCCGCCGACTTCGCGTACGCCTCCCTGCACTACGTGGTCACCCCGGCCGTCCTGGTCTGGATATTCCGGCGCCGTAGCGCCGCCTACCGGGCTGCCCGTACCTGGCTCATGACCTCCACCCTCCTCGGGCTGGCCGGCTTCACGCTGATGCCGACCTGCCCGCCCCGGCTGCTCGACGCCCACCACGGTTTCGTCGACACGATGGCGCAGTACAGCGCCTACGGCTGGTGGGGCGCCGGCGCGAGCGCCCCGCGCGGGCTCAGCGGAATGACCAATCAGTACGCGGCGATGCCGAGCCTGCACGTCGGCTGGGCGGTGTGGTGCGGTGTGCTGCTGTGGCGCCACGGCCGCCACCCGCTCGTCAGGGCAGCGGGCGTCGCGTATCCGCTGATCACCGTGTTCGTCGTCATGGGCACGGCGAACCACTATTTCCTCGACGCCGTGGCCGGGGCCGCCGTGATGGCCATGGGCGCCCTGCTGACCAGGCCGTTCATGCGGCTCTCGGACCGCGTCAAGGACCGGGCCAGGGCAGTGTTCGCGCGGGGGCGCGCATCCCTCACCCTCACGGAATCCACGATTGTCAGTGCCGGATGCAAGACTTCCGCGGGTGAGCGAATACCCGGCCAGCGGACCGCCTCCGCAGATTCCAGCGACGCGAGCGCCCGCCCCGCGGCCGAAGCCGACAACGACGCTCCGGCAGCGGCTCGCTGAGCTGCGCGGCCCCTCCGTCGCGCCGCATCCGCTCGACGCACGCGCACTGGCCGCGCTCGCCGCCAACCCGGGGTGCAAGCGGCGCGCCCTGCTCGACGGCGCGGGCGTCGACAAGGCCGTGCTGGCTACGGCGCTCGGCTCCCCCGCCGCGTTCGGCCAGTCCCAGTTCGCGTTCGTGCGGGGCAACGCCTTCGAGGCGAAGGTCAAGGCCGACGGCGGTACCGAGCTGCTGCGCCTCCTCGTAGAGCGGCTCGGCGACGGCGCCGAAGCACCGGCCGTGGCCACGGTGCCCGATCTGACGGCTGCCGGCCCCGAGGGCCGCGCCGCGCGTACGGCGCTGGCCCTGCGCGAGGCCACGGCGGCGGGCGGCTGGACGCTGCTCGACCATCCGATGCTGGCCCTGGAGGTCGCGGGCTCACCCGCCTACCTGGAGCCGGACGCCGTGGTGGTGCACCCCGACGGCACCTGGACGGTCGTCGAGATCAAGTCCTTCCCCATGATCGACAGTTCGGCGGATGCCGCGAAGGTCGGCGCCGCGGCCCGCCAGTCCGCCGTCTACGTCCTGGCGCTGGAGCGGGTCGCCGCGAAGACACAGGGCGCCGAGGCCGGGCACCGGGTCCTGCTGGTCTGTCCCAGAGACTTCTCCAACCTGCCGACCGCCTCCGTCGTGGACGTACGCAAGCAGCGCGCCGTCACCGACCGCCAGCTGACCAGGCTGACCCGGGTCGAGGACATCGCGGCCGCCCTGCCCGAGGGCACCACCTTCGACCCCGGCTGCTCCCCCGAGATGCTCGGCGCCGCGGTCGAGGCGGTCCCGGCGGCGTACGCCCCCGAGTGCCTGGCCGCGTGCGAGCTGGCCTTCCACTGCCGGGCGAAGGCCCGCGCCGAGGGCGCGGTGGAATCGCTGGGCCGGAGTGTGCGGGGCGAGCTCGGCGGCCTGACGACGGTCGCCGGAGTGCTGGCCGCGGCAGCCGGCAAGGAGGGCGACCCGTCCGACCCGACGGTGGCGGCTCTGCGCCGGGCAGCCTCCCTGCGGGCCGAAGCCCTGGCCGGCCTGAAGGGCGGCGTGCCATGTCACTGATCAGCACCCTCGCCCGGCTGGAAGCAGTCGACACTGGACGGGCCCAGCCGCTGGCCACCGTGCGCCACCGGCATCTGACCGGCCGGCCGCTCGTGCTGGTGCCGCTGACGACCGCCGGTGAGGCCGGCGCCCCGCTGGGCGCGCTCGTGGGCACGGACCGTGCGGCGCCCCGGTTGCTGGCGGTGGCACAGCCGCGCGACCGTGATCTGCGGTTCGCGTTCCTCGCCGAGCTGGCCGAGGCAGTGCTGCCGCACATCGAGTCGTACGCCGATGTCGTCGAGCCCGCCGAGCGCAACGAGACCGATCCCGGGACCGGCAAGAAGGTCAAGGTCGAGGTCGAGTTGTGCGCGGACGCGGCGCAGCTGATCGTGCCCAGCAGGGCCGGCATCGAGTTCCTCCGGCTGCTCGGGCGGTCCATGCGGTTCCGGCGTACCGCCGAGGAAGATCCGGACACCCCGTACCCGGCTCCCGCCCGCGTGCCGCTGCTCGGCCGTTGGCTGACGCACTACGGGGAGCGGGCCAGGGTGCCGGGTTCCTCGCTGCTCCTCGCCGCGACGGATCTGCTGAACCGCCACTGGGCGACCGGGCAGAGCAGCCTGGAGGACCAGCATCTCGGCGCGCTGCTCGCCTGGGTCGACCCACCGGACGGCGAGTCCGGTGCCGAGGCGGCTCTCCGGGCGGAGCTGGAGCGGAACCGTGCCGGTCAGCTGGTCTGCCCGCCGGCCGGACCGGCGACCGATCCTGCGTTCGACAACAGGCTGCTGGCCCCCGCGATCGAGCGGTACGACCGGGCGCGCACGGCGCTGGCCGCCGCGGAGGACGGCCTCGACGCCGATACCCGGCTCGGCGAGCTGAGCGGCGCCGAGCGGGACATCAGGTCGCTGCTCGCGGGGGTGCTGCTGCCCACCTGGGACGCGGTGTGGCGGGGACTCGACCTGCTGGCGGAGCTGCCGGAGGGGGAGCGGGCCGAGGACCGCTGGACCAGGGACCGCTGGTCGTTCACCGCGCACCGGGACCGGGTGCGGGCGGGCGAGCCCCCGCAGCCACGCCGGGACGACGCGGTGACGGCGGCGCACAAGTTGGCCTCGCGGGAGACGGCCCAGGCGCAGCTGGACGCCCAGGAGGCGCTCGACGATCCGCTGGTGCTCGCGGGGCGCAGGCTGGCGGGCGAGGCGTTCATCGGGGAGGTGACGGAGGTCGTGATGGCGTACAGCGAGTCGAAGCGGCCCTCGCCACGCCCTCTGGTCACGGTGCGGACGGACGAGCGCCCGCATCTCGGTGAGCGCACCAAGGTGTACCGCTCGCTGGACGGCGACCCCGTCAGAGCGCAGACGGCGGAGTTCGTGGCGTACGCGGCCGGGGACGCGGGAGGCGCCGGTTCGGTCGGCCTCGTGCTGCGGATCATGGACCGGATGGGCCGGGGCAAGGAGCCCGCGCCGGGCTCGGTGCCCGAGCCCGGCGACCGGATCGCCTGGACCCTGTTCGAGCACGACCAGCGGGGCGGGCCGAAGCTTCCTGATCCCGAGGACACCCCGTGGACCCATGGCGGCCCGCCGGGCGCCACCGGTGGCGGACATGCCGAGCAGCCCGATCCCGTGACCGCGGAGGACCTCCTGTGACAGCCGTTCCCGACCCGGGTGCCGCGGCGGCGCGGGCGACCGAAGCGATCCTCGGCGACACCCTGCGCGGTACGGCGCGCGGCATCGTGGTGGACTCGCCGCCGGGCGCCGGGAAGTCGACGCTGGTGGTGCGTGCCGCGCTGGAGCTGGCCGCGGCGGGCCGCCCGCTGATGGTGGTCGCGCAGACCAACGCCCAGGTGGACGACCTGGTGGTGCGGCTGGCCGAGAAGGCTCCCGGGCTGCCGGTGGGCCGGCTGCACAGCAGCGACTCCGATCCGTACGACAAGGTCCTGGACGGCCTGGACAACGTACGGAAGTCGGCGAAGGCCGCGGATCTGGCGGGACTGGACGTCGTCATCTCCACGGCCGCCAAGTGGGCGCACGTGAAGAACGTCGAGCCGTGGGGGCACGCGATCGTCGACGAGGCGTACCAGATGCGCTCGGACGCCCTGCTGGCCGTGGCCGGGCTGTTCGAGCGGGCGTTGTTCGTCGGGGACCCCGGCCAGCTGGACCCGTTCTCGATCGTGGGTGCCGACCAGTGGGCGGGCCTCTCGTACGACCCGTCGGCGAGCGCCGTCTCGACCCTGCTCGCGCACAATCCCGAGCTGCCGCAGCACCGGCTTCCGGTGTCATGGCGGCTGCCCGCGTCGGCGGCGCCGCTGGTCTCGCACGCGTTCTACCCGTACACGCCGTTCCGCAGCGGTACGGACCACGGGGACCGGCGGCTGTCGTTCGGCGTGTCCTCGGACGGGTCGGGCCCGGACCGGGTGCTGGACGAGGCGGCGGAGTCCGGTTGGGGGCTGCTGGAGCTCCCGGCCCGGCACACCCCGCGCACGGACCCCGAGGCTGTCCGGGCGGTCGCCCTGGTGGTCCGCAGACTGCTGGACAGGGGCGGCGCCGCGACGAGCGAGCGCGGCCCCGACCCGGTTCCGGTGACGGCGGAGCGGGTCGCGGTCGGCACGGCCCACCGCGATCAGGCCGCCGCGGTGCGGGCGGCGCTCGCGGAGCTGGGTGTGACGGGTGTGGCGGTGGACACGGCGAACCGGCTCCAGGGCCGCGAGTTCGATGTGACCGTGGTCCTGCACCCGCTGTCGGGCCGGCCGGACGCCACTGCGTTCCATCTGGAGACGGGCCGCCTGTGCGTGCTGGCCTCGCGGCACCGGCACGCGTGCGTCGTGGTGTGCCGTGCCGGGGTGGCGGACCTGCTGGACGAGCACCCGTCGACGGAGCCGGTCCAGCTGGGCGTGATGGTGAAGTTCCCCGACGGCTGGGAGGCGAATCACGCGGTCCTGGCCCACCTCGCGGAGCATCGCGTGCATTGGGCGCCCTGATCCTGGGCAGCGCTCTTGCGCCGGGCTGGACAATGGAAGGTGGCCGCCCGGCCGTACGAGGAAGGAACACCACATGGCACAACCCGAGCGGAACGAGCGGCAGAGGCTGCGTCCGGCGCCGCTGCTCTTCGAGCCGTCGGAGGCGGCAGCGGATCCGGAGCACTTCTTCGACCTGGAGTCGATGGAGGACCCGAAGGAGCTGCTGGCCCGCGCGACGGAGCTGACGCTCGCCTTCAGGGCGGCGACCGACCGGGCCGTGGAGTTCCAGGCCGTGGCCGCCGCCCAGCTCGCCGATCCGCGGCGGTTCGACCGGCTCACGCCCGCGGACATAGCCGAGCGCGCGGAGTGGACCGAGGACTACACCAAGAAGATGATCGAGTTCGGCCGGTCCCTGCTGGACACCCCGGCGCCCTGACCTCCAGCACGGGAAGGGCCCTGACACCGCACGAACGTACGCCACCGCGGGTACACCTGTGGCATATGCCGCCGGGCAAGATACCGCGCTGTCCTGATCCCTGTCCGGCTTTCGGAAACTCTGAGGAACAGGAGTGTCACGGCCGGTAGACATGACGCCATGAGCGCATGGCTGAATGACGGAACGACCCTGCGGACCGCTGGCGCCCCGCACCACGGTGTCGACATCTTCGCCCTGCTGCGGGACCGCATCGACCACCGGACCGACGACAGGGCCGCACAGGTCACGACGTCCGGAGCGGCGTGGCTGGCGGGTGCTTCGCCCTACCCCCGCGGCACGCTCTCGCAGTGGGAGGCCCACCCCACCGCCCCCGGCGTCCTGCCGTGCGGCTCCGCGTTCGACATCGTGAACGTGCCGGCGCTGTTCGGCCGGCGGATGCTGGAGCAGCTCTGGGCGGAGGGACCGGGTTCGGGCCCCGTCGCCACGCACCGGGGCCGGATGCTTCTGTTCGCCTCCCCGGGCACGGCCCAGCGTCTGCCGTCCCTGCTGGCGTGGGAGGAGTGGGGCACGGGGGGCACCGACGGCTCGCGACACCAGGGCGCCCTGCCGCCGGTGCTCTGTCACGGTACGGGGGACGCCGTCACCGTCCCGCCCCTGACCGGCGGTGCGGGTGCCGGGGGGCCCCGCTGGGTGGTCGCCCCGGACACCCGCACCCCCTGGCTTCCTGGCCCGGACGTGCTGCTGTGGGCCTGCGTGCGAGTGGGCAGGTCGGCGGCCCCGTCGACCACCGGGAATTCGATTTTTCCTCCCGCCGATCCGGGTGCTAATGTCTACGACGTCAGCAGGCGCCGTTAGCTCAGTTGGTTAGAGCAGCTGACTCTTAATCAGCGGGTCCGGGGTTCGAGTCCCTGACGGCGCACAGACGGAAGAAGCCCCCTCGCGGAAGCGAGGGGGCTTCTTCGTGTGCGTGCGCTCCGCTCAGACCCCGGTGGTGACCCGGACGGTCCAGGCCCCCGACCGGGTCCGGTCGGCGACGTCGATACGGATGCGTTCCCCCGGCACGGTGAAACGCTCGCCCTCCCGGAGCGGGGCGTCCGCGAGCGGCGGGTAGACCGACCGGTCCCAGCAGGCGTCGGAGTCGGGGTGGGTGTCCAGCACCTCCACCGGGCCGCCACCGGAGGGCGTCGCGTTGCGGATGCGGTAGACGAGCACCCCCTCGGCGCAGGTCGTCCGGTCGTTGCCCGTGGCGCTGCGGGCCTCGATGGCCAGCGCGCTGTCCGCGCCGGTCCTGACGACGGCGAGCCGGGTCCCGAGGGACACGCCCGGCACGGGCACCTCGGCCATGGGTGCCAGGGTGAGGTCGGCGGCGCCCTGCACACAGACGACCTCTCTGCCCTCCAGCCAGCCGAGCTTCCACTTGTGCCAGCCGAACAGGTCCGGGGACAGTCCGAACTGACTGCCCATCACGTCCCAGTCGCCGACGTGGGTGTCCCAGTCCCCCTTTCCGTCCTCCGGCCGGTGGTAGAGGTCCGCCAGGTCGAAGACGTGTCCGGTCTCGTGCGCGAGGACGTTACGGTCCGGCGGGTGCTCCTCGAAGACGGTGACCAGGCGTCGGATGTCCGCGCCGTCGGCGCGCACCGGCCGGTCGAAGTTGACGACCTTGGTGGCGTCGGAGTCGACACCGGGGGCGTGCGGGTCGGCGACGAGGTAGACGATGTCGTACGCGGAGAAGTCGGTCCGTTCGTCGGCGGCCTCGATCGCGTCACGCAGGTAGTCGCTGCGGCGCTCGGAGCTCCAGTCACGCTGTATGCCGTACGAGGCGGAGGGGTGCGGCATGGGGGTCCACTGCCGCTGGGGGTGGGCTCGCAGGGTGAACTTCCCGTACGAGGCGCGCCGGAAGAAGCGGGTGGTGGAGGGGAAGTAGTCGGCGGCCAGCACCTCCGGGGACACGACGGGTTCGGAGTCGGGGAACGAGAGGAAGACCATGACCGCGTCGAGCAGGCGCTCGGGGCGCGGGTAGGCGCTGTTCCAGGTGTCGAGGCCGAGGGAATGGTGCGCCGCAGTCCGGGGCAGGGCGCACGGTCCGGCGTCCCCCGAGGCCGCGACGGCGGGCCCGGCGACGAGTCCGGTGGCGGCGAGCGCCAGGAGGGACGTGAGAGCGGCCGCCGCACTGCGCAGACTCGGCTTCTCCAGTCCCCCGGGTCCGTGCTGACGCGGCACTTCTACCTCCGGGTGGCGAATGCGGGACTCCCCCTCACCCTGTGCCGTTCTGGAGGCGTACGCCCTGTTGTGCTGCCCCACACGGGTCAGCGAAGGCCGGAGTGGCCGTCCGGGGGACGATGAACACACGCACGGACAGTCATAATCGCTCACTCCGAAATGCGAATCAACTATATCGACGCAAAAGTGATCAGCTGCGGCTAATGCGCATAAAAACGCCTCCACCGGGACACGCACGAGGCAAGACACGGGACGGACGTCGGCCATGCGCGTGCCACGTGTCCGAAACGGGGGAGGCCGGAACGGCCGCCGTGCCGCCCTCTGTGCTTCACCTCGTTCTCCTGCGTGGTTCCCGTCTCCGGCGCGGCATGCCGCTCCACACCCCTGCCCGGCCACACCTGTTCATGACGATCTGCACAGCGGGAGCTTCGGTACCGGCTACTCCGGCCTCGCCTGTCCGAGCCGGCTGCCCGTGTCCGTGCCGAAGCTGGACGGCTCCTTCGTACGCGGTCTCCCCTACGAGGGCGGAGCGCACCCCGGCCCGGCCGACGAGACGATCGTCGAAGCCATGGTGCAACCGGCGCACCGCCTGGGCCTGACGGTCGCCGCGGAGTGCGTGGAGACCGCGGGCCAGGCGGTGCGGCTGCGACACCGGGCAGGGGTGTCTGTATTCACGCGGTCGCCCCGGAGCGGATCGCCGAACTGATCGGCACCAGGCCGCCGGGGGGCTGACCGGGTCAGCTCGCCCGGGGCAGCCCGTACGCGTCCGCGATGAGCTCGTACGAGCGCAGCCGGGCCTCGCCGCCGTGCGCGTTGGCCGTGATCATCAGCTCGTCCGCGCCGGTGCGCTTGGCCAGGTCGTCCAGGCCGCTGCGGACCTCGTCCGCAGTGCCGTGGACGATGTCCTTCAGCCAGCCGTCGACGAATTCGCGCTCCATGGGGCTGAAGTCGTAGGCCTCCGCCTCCTCGGGGCTCGGCACGAGGCCCGGGCGCCCGGTGCGCAGCCGGACCATGGACAGTGCGCCGGTGAGCACCTGGCGCCGGGCCTCGCGCTCGTCGTCGGCGGCCAGCGCCGCAACGCCGATGAGGGCGTAGGGGGCGTCGAGCACCGCGGAGGGCTGGAAGGACTCCCGGTACAGGTCCAGGGCCGGCACGGTGTTGCGGGCCGAGAAGTGGTGGGCGAAGGCGAAGGGCAGGCCGAGCACACCTGCGAGCCGGGCGCTGAAGCCGGAGGAGCCCAGCAGCCAGACGGGCGGACGGGCGGCGGACTGGACGCCGCCGGGCGACGTGGCCTGCACGGGTCCGGGAACGGCGTGGATACGGGCGTAAGGGTGCCCGTCGGGGAAATCGTCGTCCAGGAAGCGGGTCAGCTCGGACAGCTGCTGCGGAAAGTCGTCGGCACCCTCGTTCAGCCGGTCCGTACGGCGCAGGGCTGCCGCGGTGGCGCCGTCCGTGCCGGGCGCCCGGCCGAGGCCGAGGTCGACGCGGCCGGGGGCCATCGCCTCCAGCGTGCCGAACTGCTCGGCGATCACCAGGGGCGCGTGGTTGGGCAGCATCACGCCGCCGGAGCCGAGCCGGATGCGCTCGGTGTGGGCGGCCAGGTTCGCGAGGATCACGGCGGGGGACGAGGAGGCCACGCCGGGCATGGAGTGGTGTTCGGCGACCCAGAAGCGGTGGAAACCCCGGCTCTCGGCCAGTTTGGCGATGTCCACGCTGGTGCGCAGGGCCTGGGTCGCTGTGCGACCCTGGCCCACGGTCACCAGGTCGAGCACGGAAAGGGGCACGGAGGCCGTCCCGCCCGCTGTGCCGCGAATCTGGTCGCCTCGGTTCTCGTCCACGTGTTCGGCCTCTCCGGTGGTGCGTCTGGGTACTGGAGAGTTCGAACAGGAGGACGGCTCCGCTTATTCCCGCGCGGCTGCTCCCTGGCCCTACTCGCGCACCTCGATACCCCGGGGCTCACTGGCGCCCAGCGGGGGCTCGCGAGTGGCGAACAGCGTGCCGAGGGCGGGGGCCCAGATGCGGCGGTCGGCGAGCCGGAGGCCTTCCCAGACCGCCACCTGGTTGGCCGTGAGGACCGGCTTTCCGAGGAGTTCCTCCAGCTCGGGGACGTGCGCGGTGGTGTGCAGGGCGTTGTCGGGCACCAGCACCACCTCGGCGTCGGGGTGGTCCCCGGCCACGGCCAGCTCCTTCAGGCGCTCCACGTCCGCGGCGGCCGCCTCGGACGCCGCGATGATGCCGCTGCCCCGGGTGGCGGCCACCTCGACGCCGCCGGACTCCAGGAAGCCGGCGAAGAGCGCGGCGATGTCCTCGGAGTAGGTCGCGGCGACCGCGACCCGGGAGGCACCCAGCTCGCGTACCGCGTGGACGAAGGCGATGGAGGTGCTGGACGCGGGGAGCCCGGCGGCCCTGGCCAGCTCCGCGGCCTGCGTGTGCGCCCCGCCCCAGCCGTAGGCGAAGCTGCCGCCCGAGCAGGCCCAGACCAGGGCTTCGGCGCCGGCCATCCGCAGTTCCTCGACACCGGCGTTCAGGCGGTCCGGCGCGCCTGCGGCGCGGAGGTTCTCGATCCTGCGGGCTTCCTCGTCGATATCGGTGTGGAAGAGCGGCACTCTGATGTCGCTGTCGAGCATGACCTCGGTGCGCGGGAAGTCGTCCTCCGCGGCGTGGCCCGGGTAGAGAAGTCCTACGGTCGTCATGTCCGTCCTTCCGTACGGCGGGATGTCCTGCCGGCACTCCTGTCACCGCTGCCCCTGCCTGGGACAAGTATTCCCCTTATGGCCCCATATCGTCGCCCGCAGCAGGTGTGACCAGCGGTTTGTCCCGCGTGGTGGAGGCCCTGTTGACGGGGGTGCGCACCGGTGCGAGCGTAGTCATTCCTGATGGACACTCCCCTGATCCTCGTCCTGGACACCGACCCGTCACCGCGCCTGGGCCGGCTGACCGGCCGGGCCGTCGTCAGGTACGCCGACGAGCGGACGCTGGCCGGTCAGTTGCCCGACGCGGATGTGCTGCTCGTCTGGGACTTCACCTCCGACGCCGTCCGCGCGGCCTGGCCGGGCGTCGGGCCGCGCCCCCGTTGGGTGCACACGGCGAGCGCCGGCGTGGACCGGCTCCTCTGCCCGGAGCTCGCCGCGTCCCCCACGGTCGTCACCAACGCCCGGGGCGTCTTCGAGCTGCCGATCGCCGAGTACGTCGCAGGGCTCGTGCTCGCCTTCGCGAAGGACCTCCCCCGCACGCTGGACCTCCAGCGGCAGCGCCGGTGGCGCCACCGGGAGACCCGGGGACTCGCCGGAAGCCGCGCCGTGGTCGTCGGGGCGGGCCCCGTCGGCCGGGAGATCATGCGGCTGCTGCACGGCCTCGGCGTCCAGGTGGCGCTCGTCGGGCGTACGGCGCGGCGCACGATCCACGGCATCGAGGACCTGGGCCGGCTGGCGGCCGGTGCGGACTGGGTGATCGCCGCGGCCCCGCTGACGGACGGGACACGCGGGATGTTCGACGCCCGCTTCTTCGGACTGCTCCAGCCCTCCGCCCACTTCATCAACGTGGGGCGCGGTCCACTGACCGTCGAGGAGGACCTGGTCGACGCGCTGCGCAGGCAATGGGTCGCGGGCGCGGCGCTCGATGTGTTCCAGGATGAGCCCCTGGGTCCGTCCAGCCCCCTGTGGGACGTGCCCGGCCTGCTGGTCTCCCCGCACATGAGCGGGGACACGGCCGGCTGGCGGGACCGGCTCGGCGAGCAGTTCGTCTCGATGTACGAGCAGTGGGCAGCCGGACAGCCGCTGCCCAACGTGGTGGACATGCAGCGTGGTTACGTACCTTCTCCTGACATCCCTTGATGTCCGGCATGACGGGCACCCATGAGGGCACACGGCGCGGGGAGAACGCCCCGCGCACCTGCCGTCGCCCTCTGCCCACGACGGGACACGGGAAGGTCACCCTCCGGCCACCGTTCGATTACATGGCAGCGCTTGCTGCATAGGAGCCCGGGATCGGGCAGGTGCTCACCCTGTCCGGACTGTTCGACACCCCGATTTCTCCAGGAGATTGCGAACCATGGCTGACTTCCCTCACCTGTCCCGTCGGGGCTTCCTCAATCGAACGGCAGCCGTGGGAGGTCTGCTCGTCGTCCCCGGACTGCTCTCCGCGTGCAGCAAGACCGACGCCGGCGCCGCGGACGGTGAGGGCGCTCTCGACGAGCTCCGCAAGCAGGGCTTCGTCCGGGTCGCGTACGCCAACGAGGCGCCGTACGGCTACATGGAGGGCAAGGAGCTCAAGGGCGAAGCCCCCACCCTGCACCGGGAGATATTCAAGGCGCTCGGCGTCGACGAGCTGAGGCCCACCCTCTCCGAGTGGGACGGCCTCGTCCCCGGCCTGCAGGCCGGCAAGTACGACGTGGTCAGCGCGGGTATGGCCATCACCCCGGAGCGCTGCGCCAACGCCCTCTTCTCGGAGCCGGAGTTCATCTCCCCCACCGCCCTGATGGTGAAGAAGGGCAACCCGAAGAAGCTCACGGACCTCGCGTCCGCGAAGGCGGCCGGGGTCACCATCGGTGTGATGTCCGGTGCGGTCGAGGGCTCGTACGCCGAAGGGGCGGGCATCGCCGAGGCGAAGATCAAGACCTTGCAGAAGCCGCAGGACGGCGCGGACGCCGTGAAGGGCGGCCGGATCGACGCGTTCCTGCTCACCGGCATCTCCCTGCGCTGGCTCGCCAAGACCAACCCGGACACCGAGGTCACCGAGGCCTTCGTCCCCGAACTGGACGGCGTGAAGCAGTTCTCCCCGGGCGGCGCGGTGTTCCGCCAGGGCAACGAGGACCTGCGGGACTCCTTCAACCGCGAGCTCAAGAAGATCGTCTCGGACAAGTCGCGCTATGTGAGCCTGCTCCAGGAGTACGGCTTCGGCGCCACGGAGCTCCCGCCGGCCACGCTGAAGACCGCCGACCTGTGCAAGGGCTGATGAGGGCGGAGCACACTGCATGAGTGACTTCTTCTCCACACTCCTCGATGAGTTTCCCCAGGTCAGATCCGGTTTGTGGGTGACGGTCCAGGCCACCGTCCTGGGCTCCCTGCTCGCCCTGCTCCTGTCGTTCACCCTCGGCCTGGCGGCGGGCAGCAGACTGCTCCTGGTCCGCGGGGCCTCCCGGACCGTCGTGGAGTTCTTCCGCGGCACCTCGCTCTACATCCAGCTGTTCTGGCTGTACTACGCGATGCCGCAGCTGACGGGCTACGAGCTGACGCCGATTCTCTGCGGCGTCGTCGCCTTCGGCCTGAACTACGGGGCGTACGGCTCCGAGGTCGTGCGGGGCGCGATCAACTCCGTGCCGCGCGCCCAGTACGAGGCGGCGGTGGCGCTGAACATGACGCCCTTCCACCGGATGCGGAAGGTGATCCTTCCGCAGGCCTGGGTCCAGATGATCCCGTCCTTCACCAACCTGCTGATACAGCTGCTGAAGTGCACACCGCTGCTGTGGCTGCTCTCCGCGGCCGACCTGATGACCGTGATCCAGACGATCCGCGACCGCACGGGTGAGAGCCTCACCGCCTATCTGACGTTGCTGGCCGTCTACTTCGTCCTCGCCTACGCGCTGACCCTGCTGATGAACCTGCTGGAGCGGACCGCCAAGCGGCGGCTCGGCCTGCACACCGGCACGGGCAGCCTGCTGAAGACGCGCAGCGCGGAGCCCGCCCCGACGGCCGGAGGTGCCCGGTGAACACGTTCGACTGGGATGCCGTCGGGGAAGCTCTTCCCCTGCTGCTCGAAGGATTCCGGGTCACGCTGCTCGCGACCGTGCTCGGCACGCTCGTGGCCGCGCTGCTCGGCCTCGCGATCGCCGTGGCCGGGCGGGCACCGTCCCGCCTCGTGACGGTGCCGGTGAAGGCGGTCATGGAGTTCATCCGCTCCACCCCGCTGCTGGTCCAGCTGGTCGGCGCGGCGGCCGTCTTCACCTCGGTGGAGCCGCTGACCATCGGCATCGTGGTGCTCGGCATCCACTACGCCACGTACACCTCCGAGGTGTACCGGGCCGGGATCGACGGCGTGCCCAAGGGCCAGTGGGAGGCCTGCCGGGCCCTCTCGATGTCTCCCCGGCGGACCTGGCAGGCGGTGATCCTGCCGCAGGCGGTGCGCAACGTGCTGCCCGCCCTCGGGAACTACGCCGTCTCGATGTTCAAGGAGACCCCGTTCCTCGCCGTGATCACCGTGCAGGAAATGGTCTTCGAGGCCCGGAAGTACGGAGCCGACCACTTCGCGTACACCGAAGCGTTCACGCTCGCGGGCCTGGTCTTCCTGGTCGCGAGCTACCCCACGTCGCTGCTGATGAGAAAGCTGGAGAAGCGCCTTGGCCACTGACTCTGCCCCCCTGAAGGAGCCCGCGGACGCGGTACCCACCACCAGGACGGCCGGTGTGGAGCCGCTGGTCCGCTTCGACAAGGTCGTCAAGCGGTACGGCGACCATGTGGTTCTGGACGAGCTCGACTTCACCGTGCGGCGCGGCGAGCACGTCACCCTGATCGGACCGAGCGGCTCGGGGAAGACCACCATCCTGCGGCTGCTCATGACGCTGGAGAAGGTCAGCGACGGCGTGATCTGGGTGGACGGCTCACCGCTCTCGCACGTGCGCAGGCCGGACGGCTCACTGAAGCCCGCGGGCGAGAAGGAGCTGCGCAGGTCCCGGAAGAAGATCGGGATGGTCTTCCAGCAGTTCAACCTCTTCCCGAACATGAAGGTCCTCCAGAACATCACCGAGGCACCGGTCAACGTCCTGGGCACGGACCGGGACGAGGCGGAGGCACGGGCGCGGGAGCTGCTCGACCTGGTCGGACTCTCCGGCAAGGTCGACGCCCATCCCTCCCAGCTCTCCGGCGGTCAGCAGCAGCGCGTCGCCATCGCCCGCGCGCTGGCGATGCAGCCGGAGATCCTGCTGCTCGACGAGGTGACGTCGGCGCTGGACCCGGAGCTCGTGGCGGGTGTGCTGGAGCTCCTCAGCGACATCGCGCGGAACACCGACATCACGATGCTCTGTGTGACCCACGAGATGAACTTCGCCCGGGACGTATCGAAGAAGGTCCTGATGTTCGACGCGGGGCGGGTCGTGGAGTCCGGTCCGCCGGAAAGAATATTCACCGACCCCGAACACGAACGTACGCGCGAGTTCCTCCACGCGGTGCTGTGACCTCGCCTTCGGCACGACGCTGGTGACTGTGGCATATGCCGATCAGGTGCGCCCCAGCTCGCGGAGCCGGGGCGCACCGCCAACTCGTCGACGGCCCCTCCATATCGGCCACGTGGCGACTATCGTGGGTCGCGAGCTTGAAGTCACGACCTGGCAGATGCCCTGAGGGGGAACCGTGGCGTTGAAGCCCGAGCCGAAGACGCCGTTCCATTCGGTGCGCTACGCCCTGCGTGTGCTCGAATCCGTGTCCGCCCACGGCAGCGGGGTGACCGACGTCCAGATCTCCCGCGAGACGGGACTGCCGACCGGGCACCTCACACCCCTGCTGCTGATGCTGCGCCACGAGGGATACGTCGAGCAGGTCGCGGACGGCGCGTACATCGTCGGCGCCTCGCTCGTGGAGCTCGGCTCCGGTGCCGCCCGCAGACGGGCCGTTCAGGCGAAGCTCAGGACGTCGCTGGTGCAGCTGCGGGATTCGGTCGGCGCGGCGGTCTACGTCAGCCGCTATGTCGACGGGGAGATCCGGGTGACGCAGGTGGCCGACGGGCCCCGCACGCCCGCCGTCAACGAGTGGGTGGACTTCCGTTCGGCGGCGCACGCCAGCGCGATCGGCAAGTGCCTCCTGACCCAGCTGGACCAGAACGGCCGGCGCGACCATCTGGCCCGGCACCGGATCGCCCGGCTCACCTCGCGGACGATCACGAGCGAGAAGGTGCTGTTCTCGAAGCTGGACAGCCAGCCGGCGACGGTGCCGGTGCTCGACCTGCAGGAGTACGCCGTGGGCACGGTGTGCGCTGCCGTTCCGCTGACGGCGGGCTCGTCGGCCGGGTGCCTGGCGCTGTCCCTGCCGATCGAGCACGCGCACCGACTGCGGGCCGCGGCCGCCACACTGAACCGGCGCGCGGCACCGGTTCTCCTGTCGCTGGCCCTCTGAGCTGCGACGCGTGAGCTCGGTGCCGTGGCACACGCCACGGGTGGACGCTGCCGGTCCGGCGGGCACGTGTCATCAGCACCCCTGAGCACCAGGTATTATTTTCGAGTCAGCAGGCGCCGTTAGCTCAGTTGGTTAGAGCAGCTGACTCTTAATCAGCGGGTCCGGGGTTCGAGTCCCTGACGGCGCACAGACACCACAGTGGGCGGTCTCCCTCCGAGGAGACCGCCCACTGTGCGTCGTGCTGTGCCGCCATGCGCTGTGCGCGTCAGAACTTCACGTCGGAGCACGCGTAGAACGCGTTACCCGTGTCCGCGACGTTCCAGACGGCCAGGATGACGTGCTTCCCGCTCTTCTGGGTGGGCATGCTGCCCTGGTGCGTGAGCGTGGCCGGAGGCTGCTGGTTCCCGTACGGCACCGTCATGAAGGGCTGCGATTCCAGGGCAGCCCTGGTGAGAGGCTTGGTGGAGTCCCAGCCGTTCTTGGTGATGTAGTAGCGGAAGTCGCTCGTGGAGTGCCGGGCGGTGAACTGCCAGCGGAAGCTGTAGCCCTGCCCCGCCGTGACCTGGGTGGCCGGCCAGTTGCCACCGCGCGGGTCGTCGAGCTGAGCGAAACCGCTGTTCCCGCCGGCACAGATCTTGCCGTCCGCCGGTCCTGATGCCGGGAAGCCCTTGGGGCCCTCGACGCTCTGCGGTTCCCACTGGATGTTGCCGCAGCCGGTGACGGTGCCGTTGGCGCAGAGCTTCTGTCGGCTGATGGGGGAATCCGTGTAGCCATGGCTGCTGGCACTGCCGGTCGCGAACATGGAGACGCCCGCTATCGCCAGGCCGATGACGGCCGCGCTTGCCCTTTTCCGCATGCTGTGTCGCTCCTCGAGAACGTGGGGGGATGTTCTGAGCTGAGCTGTGCCGTGCTGCGCGCATCGCTTGTGCGGTCTAGACCAAGTCCAGATTATTGACGCGACATGAACATGTCCAGGCCAACGGGCATCGGGTTTCAGCGCGCAATCCCGTGCGACCGGAAGTGATCAGGCCCCTTCCCCGCCGTTCCGACCGGTGTAGAAGGCCACCGTCAAATCCCTGACCAGGGCCTTGTGTTCGTAGGCGTCGAGCTCGACGATGCCGCGCGCGGTCAGTCGGCTGACCGTGTCGTCCACCGCGTCGACCACGGAGGTCAGCACTCCGTCCCGGTGCTTCGCGTCGATGGCGGTTACCCGGCACCGCTGCATCGCCGCCGCGACCTCGGGGGCGTACTCGATCCCCGTCGGCTGCGCGGAGTACACCTCGATGCCCACGGGCAAGCAGTCCGCCTTCACCATCCGGGTCAGCGCGTCGCCCACCGCCTCCGCGTCGCGCAGGGTGCGGGTGTCCTCGTGAAAGGCGTCGGCGGGCAGCTGCGAGAGCACCCGGGCCAGCGCCGCCTCCACCTGGTCGCTCAGATACCGCTCGTGGTCCGCGACACCGAGCATGGCCCGCGCGGTGTCCTGCACCCGCCAGACGACGAGGACCACGGCCCGCAGAGCGGTACCGCTCGCGTCCACGGCGGGCAGCGGCTCACTGCGCCAGTGCCGCAGGCGTACGTCGATCCGGCGGCGCCGCAGGAGCGGGGAGATCCACAGGAGGCCGGTACGCCGGACACTGCCCCGGTAGTCACCGAAGAGCGTCAGCACCGAGGCGTGTCCGTCCCGGCCCCGTCCGAGACCGATGAGCGCGAACAGCGCCACGGCCACCAGCAGCGTCAGCAGCGCCCAGGTCCCGGTGCCGATGCCGTAGTACGGACGCGCGCCGAGTCCGAGGCCGCCGGTCACGGCCGCGGGCAGCGCGCCCTGCCACCCCAGTACGACGAGTGCGGCGACCGCCCCCGCCGCCGCGGTGAACAGCGCGGACCAGCCGGGCAGCACGGGTGCTGGCCGCTCGGTGAGCCGGGGGTCGGCGAGGGGGGCGGGCCGGGTGGGCCGCTTCCCCCAGGGGGAGCGCGGCACGGGCGGGCGGCGGTCAGCGGGCCGCCGCACGACCCCGGTCCCCGCAGCGGCGCCGCCCGCGTCGGTGGGCCCGCCGTCGTGGTCGTCTTCGCGGAAGAGCAGGTGCACGGGAATGGGCGCGGTGGTCTCGGTGGTGACGACGGGCTGCCTGCGCGCGGCACCCTGCCGGGCGACCGGTTCCGCAGTCCCGACGGCGAGCGTCGCCCGGGTACGCCCCTCGCCCACGTCCGGCGGGCCCCCGTCGGACACGGGTTTCCGGAGGTCCGGCGGCCCGCCCTCCGGCCCGCTCCCCCGGCCCGTCGGGGCGGGCTCCACCGCCGGGACCGCGTCGGCGGCCGGCCGCAGGGTGGATACCGGGGCCAGGACCAGCGGCTCCGGGACCGCGACGGGCTCCGGGCCCGCGTCCTGGCCAGGGGCGCACTCCGGCTCCAGGACCAGCGCCTCCGGGCCGGGCTCCGGGACCAGCACCTCCGAGGCGGGCTCCGGGACCAGCACCTCCGAGGCGGGCTCCGGCTCCGGTTCCGGTTCCGGCACCAGGTCCGAGTCCGGGCGAGGGCCGAGGGCCGGCTCCGCCGGGCCCCCGCCGTCGCTCGTGGCGAACCGGCCCACCCCGGCCACCGCGTCCAGGGCCGGCCCCAGATCCGCCGGGATGCCGTCGTCCTCCAGGGCTGCCACCTCCACGGTGACCCCAGCGGTCTCCACCATCAGTTCCGGTTCCGGCTCCGGTTCCGGCTCCGGTTCCGGCAGCACCCCGACCGGTCCCTCTCCCCCCACGTCCCCCACACCGGGCCCGGGCAGGACCACCCGCGTGTCCCGCTCGCCCAGCTCGTCCCACTCGCCCCGCACGTTCTCGGTGGATCGCATTCCCGCCTCCGTCATGTCCGTTCCGTCACTTCAGCCGTCACGCGAAGAGCCGTCGCCATGTCTCCGGCCCCGGGTACCCGTGGGCCGCGCTCCCTCTCCAGCCCTGGGCCCGCTGGAACGCCTCGACATTGCGGCGGTCGGCCTCCGTCCAGCGCGCGCCGGGGCCCGTCACGTAATGCGCGCCGTATCCCTTCCTCACCAGCTGGGCGCCGAGCAGCTGGACGTGGCTGCTGGACTGTCCGGGCCGGAAGAAGCTCCTCCCCGGGTACGCCACGGTCCCGCTCGGGCCGCCGTCGGACCCGGCGGCGGGGATCATGCGCCCCGTGCTCTCGACCAGCAGGCTCCAGGTGTCCGGGCCGGGGATGCCGTCCGCCTCCTTGCCCTTCCACCCCTGCGCCAGCTGGAACGCCTGCGTCGCCCGCTCGTCCGCGTCGCTCCAGCGCGGGCCGGCGCCCTCCTCGTAGAAACGTCTGCCGCCCTGGGCGATCAGCAGCTGCCCGAGCCGGGTGACGTACGCGTTGTCCGCACCGGGGCCGAACTCCCCGGCCGGGGGGAACGCGATGGCCGAGTCGCTCACGCTCGCGCCGCTGACGACGCCCTTGTATCGGTAGGCCACGTACTTCGAGGAGTTGTTCCAGTACGCCATCGGCGTCGTCGCCTCGCGCGCGTTCGGGCTGGCCTGCTCGTACGCGAGGTAGTGACTGTGCGTGTGGTCGGTCCAGCCGCCGAAGACCGTGACGTGCGAACCCACCGTGGGGTCGGCCACATTGTGGAAGAGGAGGATGTCACCGGGCTGCAGGTCGGCCCGGGCGATCTTCGTGCCGAAGGCGGCGAGGCTGCCGGTCCACTCGTTCGTACCGAGGTTCCAGGCCATCGACACGAAGCCGGAGCAGTCCTGCCGGTAGCCGTCCGACCAGTACGCCGCCATGTCGTACGGGACCTTCGCCGTCACCCACCTCTTGGCACGGGCGATGATCTCGGCCCGGGTCGTCGTGCGCGGCGCCGTGTCCGTGGGGGCAGGCGACCCCGAGGTTCCGCCGCTGTTCAGGGGCCCCACCGTGCCCTGGGGGGTGCCCGGCTGGGGATCGGCCACCGCGCCGGCACGGACGTCGCGCCCGGCGGCGGTGGCGGCGGCCTGGCCCGCCCCGCAGGACAGGACCACCCCCGCCGCGGTGACCAGCACCAGCGCCCGCCGGGCACCGTGCGCCGCCGGGTGCCCGCCGCGGCGGACGGGCGGTGCGGCTGCCGTGCGACGCCGTCGGGCGCAGCCCGGACAGCCACAGTCGGCAGCGGGTTCGTACTCCTCGAAGACCGGCACAGTCATGCGATTCCTCGTCCCTTCGACAGTCGTCCAGATCTTCCATACCTCAACTTTCCCGGCATATCTCATGGTGACGGACCAAAGGTAAAAAAACGACCATCCGACAGGCCGTGCCGGAGAGAATTGGTCAGGAGCACGCCCACACATCGGGTAAAGTTCTCCAGGTCAGCAGGCGCCGTTAGCTCAGTTGGTTAGAGCAGCTGACTCTTAATCAGCGGGTCCGGGGTTCGAGTCCCTGACGGCGCACGCACAGTCGAGGTCCCTTCGCCCAGAGCGAAGGGACCTCGACTTTTCTGTGTCCGCGCACGGCGGACACCTTCGGCAACCACCGACGGACAAAGGACCATCCTCTTCCTCCGGCGTCGCGGCCGACCCGGGGGCCGTGCCGGGCAGGGCCCTCCGCCGGCCGGTCGGACGGCCGGGACGACGGCACCGGCCTCGTACGCCTACCGTATTCGGACAGCCTGTCAGAAATGCCCTGCCGGACCGGCCGCCCGCCCTACAGTGTCCTGCGGTACGCCCCCGGCCTCCCGTGCCGTGCCCGGGCTTCTCCCGCAGCCCGGGCACCAGCGACGGAGGACCGGCCCGGCCGGCCGCCCCCAGGGGGCGGGTCACCGGCCGGGCCAGGTATCCACGACGGTGCGTGCTCAGCCGCGGCTCCCGCCGTCCGCGCTCACGTCACGGGCGCTCTTCTCCGCCGTCAGGTACGCGGAGACGACGACGTTGGCCGTGTACGCATGGGTCCTGTGGTCGTACGTACCGCCGCAGGTGATCAGCCGGAGCTCGGCCCGCCCGTCCTCGCGCGGCCCGTACGCCTTCTGCGCGTCGAAGCGTTCCCGGGTGAAGACCTGGACGTCGTCGACGGTGAACTCGGCGACCTTCCCGTCGGACCGGCTCACCCGGACCTTCTCGCCCGGCCTCGCGGCGCTGAGCCCGTAGAACACGGCGGGCTTCGTCTCGGTGTCGACGTGGCCGACGAAGAGCGCGGCGCCCTCCGTACCGGGCTCGACGCCCTCGGCGTACCAGCCGACGGCGCCCGGTGTCCCGAACGGCGGGGGTTCGATCGCCCCTTCGTCGTCGAGCCCGCGCCGCACGACGGTCGCCTCGACGCCGATGGAGGGGATCTCGACCCGCTGCGGCACGGCGCCGTCGAGCGGGTCGTGAGCGGGCGGCAGCGGAATGCCCAGGGGGCGCCCGACCGCCGCGACGTCACCAGTCGTCGGGGCCGAGTTGCCGGCGGTGGCCGCACGGCCCCACAGCCACAGTCCCAGCAGGAGTACGGCCCAGGCGACACCGGTCAGGAGGCGTCCGGTTCCGGCGGGGCGGTCCGGGGCGGACATGTCAGTGCTGCGCCGGGCGGCGGCGCGCGCCGCGGAACACGACGGCGACGGCCGCGACGGCGCCCAGTCCGAGGCCGATCACCGCGTGCCGGGTGCCGGGGCCCTCATCGGCCGCGGCCTTCTCGGCGAGCACTGCGGTGCCTCCGCCGCCGGCCCGCACGGGGGCGACGGGCGAGGGGCGGCCGTGGTGGACGACGGTGACCGTGCCGGTGGCCTTGCCATGGCCGTCCTTGCAGGTCACCCAGATCTCGTAGTCGTCGGGTGCGGCGTCGGAACGGATCCGGGCCTCGGCGACGAGGCCCTTGCCTTCGGCCGGCTCGAAGCGCGCTTCGGAAGCGAGGGCCTCGGAGTTGCCGCGGGCGGATATGCCCTTGCCGCAGACGTCGACCCGAAGCTCCACCTCCCCTCCGGGGGAGACCCGGGACGGGCTGACGGAGACCGTTCCCGAACGCTTCCCGTCCCCGGGGTCATCGGCTGTGGAACCGGCCGGCGCGGCGGACGCGGGAAGGACTGCCGTCCCGGCCAGCACCACGGCACAGAACGTGAGGGGCAGTGAACGCATCGTAAACCTCCTGAGGGAAGGTTCACGCAGGGGGCGGCATCCCGCATCCGCTGCAGACCGGTCGGGTTACTGCACGGGCAGGTCGACCAGGTCGACGAGGTCCGCGATCGAGTCGACGACCGTGGAGGGCCGGAAGGGGTAACGGTCCATGTCGGCCTCCGTGGTCAGGCCGGTGAGGACCAGGAAGGTCTGCATTCCCGCTTCCAGACCGGCGAGCACATCGGTGTCCATCCGGTCGCCGATCATGGCGGAGGTCTCGGAGTGGGCGCCGATGGCGTTGAGCCCGGTCCTCATCATCAGCGGGTTGGGCTTGCCCGCGAAGTACGGCGCCTTTCCGGTGGCCTTGGTGATCAGCGCGGCGACCGAACCGGTCGCGGGCAGCGGACCTTCGGCGGACGGGCCCGTCTCGTCCGGGTTGGTGCAGATGAAGCGGGCGCCGCCGTTGATCAGCCGGATCGCCTTGGTGAGCGCCTCGAAGCTGTAGGTCCGGGTCTCGCCCAGCACGACGTAATCGGGCTCGTGGTCGGTGAGGACGTAGCCGATGTCGTGGAGCGCGGTGGTGAGACCGGCCTCGCCGATGACGTACGCCGTGCCGCGCGGCCGCTGGTCGTCCAGGAACTGGGCGGTGGCCAGGGCGGAGGTCCAGATGTTCTCCACAGGCACGTCCAGACCCATGCGCTTGAGGCGCGCGTGCAGGTCACGGGCGGTGTAGATGGAGTTGTTGGTCAGGACCAGGAACGGCAGTCCGGAATCCCGCAGCCGCTTGATGAAGGCGTCGGCCCCAGGGATCGGCGTGCCTTCGTGGATGAGGACGCCGTCCATGTCGGTCAGCCAGGATTCGATCGGCTTGCGCTCTGCCATCTGACGGGCTCCTGCCGTTCGCGCTGTGCACTCGAGGTGCTGGACGCCGGCGGCACCGCGTTGTGCAGCGCCGACGCCCCGATTTTAGGCTGCCCTCCCAGGTCGGCGGAACCAGCCGGACGCGGCCGGCTGATCTTCACCGGCCGGTCGCCTGCATCGGTCAGCTGCCGCACGGTCTCGCGCGAGTGGCAGGCACACACGAACTCGACGTGGCGGTCCGTGGGGTGCCCGGTCGGTCAGTCCCGTACGCGGCGGATCCTCCGTGCCCCCGCCAGCGCGGCCACACCACCGGCGAGCAGCACACCGGATACGAGTCCGGCTGCGGCAGCCTGGTCCTCCTGCCCGGTGCGGGCCAGTTCGGAGACGTCGTCTCCGGTCCCCGTACCGCTCTCCTCGTCGGCGTCCGTCCCGGGGCCGGTGGGCTCCAGGTCTGTTCCGCCGTCGAGGTCCCCCTCGACGATGTCGAAGGTGTAGTCCCCTGATTCCCCCACCCAGTCGCCGTCGTCGCCGCGCTCCTCCGCCGCCGCCAGCCGCTGCACGACGGCCGCGTTGGCCGTGACCCGTCCGGGCTCGGTGTCCGAGGTGAAGGCCATCCGGATCCGGACGGTGACGGTACCCCCCGCCGGCACGGTGAAGCCGGCGAAGTCGTCGTCCTCGCCACCACCGAAGACACCGATCTGTTCGGACCGTTCCGTGGTCTCCCAGGTGACCCGGTGCCGGGTGTCCGGATCGGACCGCTCGGAGAACTCCAGCTGGATCCGGGAAGGGGTGAGTGTGCGGTCCTCGTCGGTGAGCACCAGCACCGGATGGATGGCCACGCACCGCTCGGACGTGGTGTTGACGAGGTCGAGGTACCAGGTCCCGTAACCGCCGCCGGAGGCGTACGTGTCCGGGCCGCCGTGGATCCGGGTCCCGATCGGGAAGCGCTCGGTGTCCGGCTCACCGCAGGCGGGCTGCCGGTCGTCGGCGACGACGGAGGTGGGAGCCGCCGGTGCGGCAGCTGCCTGGGTGCCGGCGAGGAGGACGGCCGGTACGGCGAATCCGGCCGCCAGCCCGAACGTCCCGAGGGTGGAGAAGACGCGGCCGTCGCGCGGCCGTACGGGGGGGTTGGGGCCCATCGGAGAACACCCTTCGCTACTCGCGAACGACCGGCGCGGAAGGCCACCGGCTGCCGCGGACGACGCTGCCACGCGCGCACGGGGACGGCTACCGCCGAGCGGTGGACACCGCCCGTTCGGGCGCCGGAATCCGCCCGATCAGCTCTGCTCGCCCCGCTCCTCGGCCTCACCCGCCCGTCCGAAGAGCGGGGCGAGGACGAGCTGGGCAGCCCCCTCGGCGACGGGGCGGTCGCCGCCGCCCGCCACGGTGACGGGTACGGCGGTGGTGGTGCCCTCCCGCCGGGCGCGCTCCTCGATGACGGCGCGGACCCCGCTCACATAGGCGTCCTCGTGGGCGGCGACGGTACGGCCGCCGAGGATGACCCGGTCGATGTCGAGCAGCCCGACGAGGTTGGCGGCCCCCGCCCCGAGGACCCTGGCCGCCTCGGCGACGTCGCCGCGGGCGGCAGCGGTGAGGCAGAGCGCCTCGATGCAGCCGCGCCCGCCGCAGTCGCACGGGGGCCCGTCCAGCTGGAGGGTCTGGTGGCCGAACTCCCCGGCGCCGGTCCGGGCTCCGCGGTGCAATGCGCCGTCGAGGACGAGCCCGGCGCCGAGGCCGGTGCCCAGATGGAGATAGGCGAAGTCGGCCCCGGCGCGTTCACGCAGCGCGAGGCCGAGGGCGGCGGCGTTGGTGTCCTTGTCGACGACGACGGGCAGCCCGGTGTGTTCGGCCAGGGCGTCGCGCAGCGGGTAGCCGTCCCACTGGGGGAAGCCGGTGACGCGGTGCAGCACCCCACCGCGGTGGTCCAGCGGGCCCGGCAGGGCGGCGCCCACGCCGAAGACCTGCCGGGCTGCGGTCCGGGAGGCCTGGGGGCCCTCGGCCCGGACCGTCCGCACCGCGTGGGCGGCCGTGGCGAGGACCTCGGTGGCCGGGGCTCCGAGGTCGAGCGGGAAGGTGCGGGTCGCGACCGTGGTGCCGGCGAGGTCGGCCAGGACGGCGGTGAGCTCGTCGCGGTCCAGGTGGAGCCCGACGGCGTATCCGGCGTCCGGGACCAGCCGCAGGACGGTGCGGGGCTTGCCGCCCGTGGAGGCGAGCCGGCCGGCTTCGGCGGCGAGGCCCTCCGTGCGGAGTCTGGCGGTGATCTTGCTGACGGCCTGCGGGGTGAGTCCGGTGCGTTCGGCGAGCTCCAGCCGGCTGATGCCCTGCTCACCGGCCACGCGCAGCAGGTCGAGGACGAGCGACGCGTTGTGGTGGCGCAGGGCCGGCAGATTCGCCCCGCCACTCCTGCTGTTACTCCTGTTCACCGCACCATTGTCTCCATCGCTTGCACTTTGGCAACAGCGTTGCTTAAGTGGATCGCATGACTGCCAACGCTCCTCTCCGCGTCGGGCTCGTCGGCTACGGCCTGGCGGGTTCCGTTTTCCACGCCCCGCTGGTCTCCGCGACCGAGGGCCTTGTCCTCGACACGGTCGTCACGTCGAACGAGGAGCGTCAGGCGCAGGCCCGCGCCGAGTTCCCCGGCGTCCGCCTGGCGGCCTCGCCGGACGAGCTGTGGCCGCGTGCGGGCGAACTGGACCTGCTCGTGATCGCCTCGCCGAACAAGACCCATGTCCCGCTCGCGAAGGCGGCGCTGGACGCGGGGCTGCCGGTGGTCGTGGACAAGCCCCTCGCCGGCACGTCCGCCGAGGCCCGTGAGCTGGCCGCCCTGGCGGCGGAGCGGGGGCTGCTGCTCTCGGTCTTCCAGAACCGCCGCTGGGACAACGACTTCCTGACGCTGGCCGGTCTGATCGAGAGCGGCGAGCTCGGCGAGGTGCAGCGTTTCGAGTCCCGTTTCGAGCGGTGGCGCCCTCAGCTGAAGGGCGGCTGGCGCGAGTCGGGTGACCCGGAGGAGATCGGCGGTCTGCTGTACGACCTGGGCAGCCATGTCGTCGACCAGGCGCTCACACTCTTCGGGCCCGCGGTGCAGGTGTACGCGGAGTCCGACGTACGCCGCCCTGGTGCGGCGGCCGACGACGACACCTTCATCGCGATCACCCACGTCGGCGGGGTGCGCTCACATCTGTACGTGAGCGCCACCACGGCGCAGCTCGGCCCGCGTTTGCGGGTGCTCGGCTCGAAGGCGGGCTATGTGAAGTACGGCCTGGACCCGCAGGAGGCCGCCCTGCGTGAGGGTGCGCGTCCGGCGGCCGGTGTGCCGTGGGGCGAGGAGCCGGAGGAGCTGTGGGGCCGGATCGGTTCGGGCGAGTCTCCGCTGACCGGCGGCGGCGACCCGGTCCGCACGCTCCCGGGTGACTACCCCGCGTACTACGCCGCCGTCGCCTCCGCCCTGCGCGGCGACGGCGAGAACCCGGTGACGGCGCTGCAGGCCGCCGCCGCACTGGACGTCCTGGAGGCGGCACGGCGCTCGGCCCGTGAGGGTGTGTCCGTGACCCTTCTTCCCCACCACGACGAGGAGCAGCACGCATGAGCACCGGCGCGCCGACCATCTCCGAGCTGATCGCGCAGGAGCGGCGTCTGACACTGCCGCGTTTCGGCTACGACGACGCGTACGCCCTGGGCCGCCTGCTGGTCGCGCTGGCCCGTGAGCGGCACGCCCCGGTCGCGATCGACATCCGGCGGGGCGGCCAGCAGCTGTTCCATGCCGCGCTGCCGGGTTCGAGCGCGGACAACGACGCCTGGATCGACCGTAAGCGGAAGGTGGTGGAGCGGTACGGGGAGAGCTCCTACCTGGTCGGTACGCGGTTCCGGGCGAAGGGCACCACGTTCGAGGAGTCGTCCCGGCTGGACCTGGACACGTATGCCGCGCACGGCGGCTCGTTCCCGATCGCCGTGGAGGGCGCGGGCGTGATCGGCTCGGTCACCGTCTCGGGCCTGCCGCAGGCCGAGGACCACGCGCTGGTGGTGGAGGCGCTGGAGCAGTTCACGGCGCTTCCCCGGGCCTGACGACGGTGCGGCCGCCGGGGCACCCGGCGGCCGTGCCGCGTTCGCCTCAGGCGTCCTCGAGCTCCTGGCGCTGGCGTCCCAGCCCTTCGATCTCCAGCTCCACCACGTCCCCCGCGCGGAGGTAGGGCTTCGGCTCGGGCCGGCCCATGGCCACGCCCGCCGGGGTGCCGGTGTTGATGACGTCGCCCGGGTAGAGCGTCATGAAGTGGCTCAGATAGCGCACGACCTCGCCGACCGCGAAGATCTGCTCGGCGGTCGTGCCGTCCTGCTTCAGTTCCCCGTTGACCCACAGCTTCAGCGGCAGCGCCTGCGGGTCGGGCACCTCGTCCGCGGTGACGAGCCAGGGGCCCAGCGGGTTGAAGGTCTCGCAGTTCTTGCCCTTGTCCCAGGTGCCGCCGCGCTCGATCTGGAACTCCCGCTCGGAGACGTCGTGCGAGGTCGCGTATCCGGCGACGTGTCCGAGCCCCTCCTCGGCGGAGTCGAGGTAGCGGGCGGTGCGGCCGATGACGACGGCGAGCTCGACCTCCCAGTCGGTCTTCCGGCTGCCGCGCGGCACCAGCACCGTGTCCTCGGGGCCGACGACGGTGTCGGGGGCCTTGAAGAACAGGATCGGCTCGTCCGGGATCGCCGCCCCGGTCTCGGCGGCGTGGTCGTGGTAGTTCAGCCCGATGCACACGATCTTGCCGATCCTCCCGAGGGGAGGCCCGATCCGCAGGCCGTCCGCGTCGAGCGGGGGCAGGACGTCGGGCGTCTGGGCCGCTTCCCGCACCCGGGCCAGGGCCGAGGCGTCGGCGAGGAGCTCACCGTCGATGTCGGCGACGAGGCCCGAAAGGTCACGCAAGATCCCGTTACGGTCCAGCAGTGCGGGGCGCTCCGAGCCAGCCGTACCCACGCGAAGAAGCTTCAACGGTCCATCTCCCCTTGGTCGAGTCGAGCCCGTCGATGGGTCGCGGCCAGCGAAAGGCCTGGCCGATCCTCCAAGACATCGGATCACTCCGCAAGGCCCTGTTCACACACTGGACCCGTCGCCTCTATACGGCGGGCGCTACGGCTGGTTCGGTGGCCGGGGTCTCCCGGTAGAGGTAGGCGCGCTCGACGGCCGTCCAGGTGGTGCTGGTGACGATGTACAGCGCGGCGGCGAGCGGCACGAACGCCACGGAGAAGAGCGTCAGGAAGGACATCAGCGGCATGACCTTCGTCATCGCGTCCATGCCGGGCACGGGCCGGCCGTCCGGGCCGGTGGCCGGCGTCATCGGGTTCGCGGCCATCTGCCGCTTGGTGCGGCCGTAGTTGAAGGTGGCGACGGCGACGACGATCACGAAGAGCGCGAGGTAGACCAGCCCCTGCTCGCCGAAGGGGCCGCCGTCGGCGAGCGCGTTGTGCCAGCGTTCGCCGAGGAGGGCGCCGAAGAGGTCGTGGCCGAGCAGCGAGTTGGGGTCGCCGCCGATCTTCTGGCTGGAGAAGAGGTGGTACAGCAGGAAGAAGGCGGGCATCTGGAGCAGGCTGGGCAGGCAGCCGGAGAGGGGCGAGACCTTCTCCTTCGCGTGGAGCTCCATGAGCGCCTTCTGCATCCGGTCGGGGTTCTTGGCGTGCTTCTTGCGCAGTTCGGCGATCTGCGGCTGGAGCTTGGTGCGGGCCTTCTGTCCGCGCGCCGCCGCCCGTGACAGGGGGTGTACGGCGAGCCGCACCAGGGCGGTGAAGAGGACGATCGCGGCGGCGGTCGACGCGTGCTGGAACAGGGGCTGGAGCAGGTCGGCGAATGCGCCGACCAGGCTCGCGAAGGCGGACATGAATGCGGACATGGGTGAGCCCTCCGGGGGTCTCGTCGTGCCGGGGAGTGAGGAACTCGGCAGGACGAGCCGCGCGGAGGGCGGGAAGGAAAGGTGCGCCCTCTACGCGGCCGTCAGGAGGGCGGAGCCGGGTGCTCGGGGCCTGGTGCGCCCCCGGGCGTCGGGGTCCCGTTGGGGGAGGAACGCGGTGCGCTTCTCGCGGTCGCGCAAGGCGGTGCGCACTCTCGTACGGGGTACGGGGGCGGCGCAGCGGGCGCTGATGACGGAGCAGACGAGGAGCGCCGAGCCGGCGGCCGCGGTGGCGGCGAGGGCCACGGCGGCGGAGAGGCTGCCGCCTTCGGCGAGCAGGACCTCGGTGAGGAACAGGACGAGGAAGGCCGCGGGGCGGAAGAGGCGCGCGACCGCGCGGCGTACACGCTTCATGTCGTCGTTCATCGGCCCTCCCCCTTCGCTTCGCGCTCGTACGTGTCCTTCAGCCGTTATACACGATCGGTGTCCAGCAGCTGAAGAAGCCGGCGGGGGGCGACCAGCGCGCGGCTGACGGGGTCGTCGGGGTCGTCGGCATCGGTGTCCAGGCCGGCGGCGGGCCGCATCTCGACGTCCTCGAGCCGCACGCCGATGTTGCCGCAGGCCTGGCACTGCCCGTAGACCCCCAGTTCGGTGTCGCACATGGCGTGGAAGAAGTACCGCATGGGGACCGTGCCCTCGATGTGCTCGCGGCCCCAGAGGCCGAGGGAGCGCAGGGTGGGCCAGAGGGCCTTGCCGTTGTCGGTGAGGACGTACTCGTCGCGCGGGGGCGACTCCTGGTAGCGCTGCCTGGCCAGGACCCCGGCCTCACGGGCACCCTCGGCTTCACCCTCGCCCGGGCCGGCCAGGGCGCCGCGAGTGCGGCGATCCTGGCCACCAGCCTCGGGCTCCTGGTCGGCGCGTATCCCGTCGGCCCTGCGCGGATCAAGGCGATGGGGGTGTGGGGAGCGTTCGTGAGCGCCGGAATCGCGCTCGGCCCGCTGCTCGCGGGCTCCCTCGGTGCCCTCGACTGGCGGCTGACGCATCTCGCCCTGAGCCTCGCCGCCCTCGTCGCCCTCTCGCCCTCTCGCCCTCTCGCCCTCGTCGCCCTCGTCGCCCTCGTCGCCCTCGTCGCCCTCGCCGCCCTCGCCGCCCTCGCCGCCCTCGCCGCCCTCGCCGCCGGAGCCTTCGCCTTCCGTACGCTCACCGAATCCCGCTCCCCCCGCGCCGGCCGCCCCGACCTGGCCGGCGCCGCCGTGCTCGTCCTGGCGATGACCGCGCTGCTGACGGCCCTGACGCTCGGCCGGGACGGCTGGCTCCCCGCCGTCCCCGGCCTTGCGCCAGCGCGTCCTCCCCGCCGTCCTCCGGCCTTCACGAGCACTCCGGTCCGCTCCCTCTCACCTTCCCCCCGACCCGCAGTACCGTGTGGTCCATGCGCCCCGACACGCCTGCCGACCACATCACCGAAGCCGAGCGCCTGCTGCGCACCGCGGCGCAGTACCCCGAGGACCACGAACCTCTGCTCCTCCAGGCCGCGGCCCACCTGGAGCTCGCCGGTGAGCGCGCCCGCGCGAGCACCCTCTACGACGAACTGCTCGGCTCCACCGACATCACCATCGAGCGCCCGTACCTGGTCAAAGCACTCAAAGCGTCCAACCTGTGGGAGTACGGCCACGAGGCGGAGGCCCGCGCGATCATCGACGGCATCCGCACCGCCGGCCCGCTCGACGCGGCAGCGTGGGAGATCGCCGCGGAGACGCTCGAAGCGCACGACGAGCTGGAGGACGCCCACGACTTCTTCTCGGCCGCACTGAAGCTGCTCCTCGCGCCGGGCGAGGAAGTCCCGTACGCCACCCAGTCGCTGCTGATCGGGCGGCACCGGGTGCGCAGGCTGCGGGGCGTCACCCATGACGCGTGGGACGAGCTGGCCGACGCCCTGCACACGGCCGCCGTCCCCCTCGACGAGCTGCACGACCCGAAGCGTCTGTGGGCCCTCGGCTCCTCGGACCCGGGCGAGCTGCAGGCGGAGATCAACCGGCTCCGCGCCGAACTGGGCACCTACCGCAGCGCGTTGTCCCGCCCGTTCCCGGTCGCGGTGCTGCGCTGGCCGGAGGACGAGCTGCGCGAGCTCCTCACCGCCTACCCGGAGCTGGCCAGGGAGTACGTCTCACACGAGGACCATCTGGCGCGCCTGGAGGCGGCGTTGCGGGATCTGCATGCCACGGGTACACCGAACCTCGGCATCGTGACGGCCACGGTCCCCTCCTACGAGGCCTTCGCCGCGTCGGAGGCCGCGTCGCCTTCCGACCCCGACCTGCTCCCCCAGTACGCCACCACACTGGCGGCCCGCGGCCGCGCCGTCCCGTGGCCCCCGGCGCGCAGCGCGGCGTGCTGGTGCGGCTCGGAACGTTCGTACCGCGACTGCCACGGCGCGGCCTGAACCGTCCCTCCCCTGGCTCTCGGATTCCCTCACCTGCCGGCGAACACGTCCCGGAGATCCTTGTCGAGCTTCCTGGCGGCCTCGGCGGTGTCGGGACGGTGCCCGGCGGCCAGCAGCGCGTGCACATGGGTCTGCAGCACCTGCGTGAACGCGCCGTAGTACGGGGTGCGCGGCCGCTGCACCGCATCGGCCAGCGCCTCGGCGAGGGTCTGGATGTACGCCGCACGCGCCTGAGGTCCCTGCCCCTCCGGTGCGCCCTCCCCCGTGGCCGCCGCATCCGGCGTGCCGCCGGCCAGCCGGAGCGCGGCGGCGACACGGGGCCAGCAGGGCTTCGCGAAGCTGTCGTACACGGAGGTCCGGGTCGCCGCGAAGCCCGCGTCGAGCAGGCAGCGTTCGCTCTCCGGTGAGGTCAGGAAGGTGATGAGGGCGCGGGCGTTCCCGGCCCGGGGCGAATCGCCGGTGACGGAGGTGACGGCGAGGTTCTGCCCGCCGAGCACAGCCTTCCCCGGCAGCCGGTTCACGGCGTACTCCCCCGGTTTCATCAGGTCTTCCAACGCCCCGTACGCGTACGGCCAGTGGCGCAGGAAGACAGCGCGACTCTCGGCGAAGTCGGTGAGGGACTCCGTCTCCATGGACGTGTGCGCGGCGGGCAGGACCTGACCCCGGCCGACGCGGTCGAGGAGCGTGTCCAGGCCCTTCTTCAGCTTCTCCTCGCCGGCGCTGTACTTCCCCTTGCTGTCGGTGAGTTCGAAACCGGCGTCCGCGAACGCCTCGACGGTGTTGACGGTCAGCCCCTCGTAGAGGGCGAGCTGTGAGGTCCAGCCCGCGCGGTCCTCGCTGCGGACCGGGTTCAGCTTGAGGGTCTTGACGGAGGAGTAGAGCTGGTCCCACGTCCAGTCGGCGTCGGGCTGCCTGTCCTCCGTGATGTCGGCCTCCGTCAGCAGGTCGGGCCGGTAGTAGAGGAGTCCCACGTCGGTGTTGAACGGGCGGGCGTACGAGCGGTCCTCCCATACGGTCGTGGCGTGGACCTGCCGGATGAAGTCACGCTCGTCGTCGGACGCGGCGCTCTCCGCGACGGGCATGGGGCTGATGAGTCCGGCCTCGGCGAACTCGGGGATCCAGGTGATGTCGAGGTTCACCACGTCGTAGCGGGCGCTGCCGGACTGCAGGGCGCCGAGGAGCTGACTGCGCTGCTGGTCGGCGTCACCGGGCAGCTCGACGAGCTTGGCCTGCTCGTCCTTCGACCCGGCGTGCTGACGGTTCCACTCCTCCACGAGCTGCTGCCGCACACTGCCGGAGCCGGTGACGTCGAGCCCGCTGGCGACGACGATGGGCCCTTCCGGCGTCTGCCGGCCCTGACCGGACTGCCGCATGTCCCCGGACCCACCCGTGCAGGCGGCGGAGAGAAGCGCGAGCAGACCGCCGACGGCGACGACCGCCCTGGCCCGGCGGCGGGCGCGACGGTGTCCGTAGGTCATTCCGCGTCTCCCGTACCGGTCCTGGCGACCTCCGCCGCGAGCTCGACCGCGAGGTCGCCGGCCGCGTCCAGGCAGCGTCCGCCGCTCGCCTCGGCGAGCCGCTCGCCGAACCGGCCGTCCGCGCAGGCGCCGTTCTGCAGCGACACCGTCACGATCCTCACATGGGGCGACTCCGCCGCCTTCGCGACCAGTTCCTTCCGCTCGGCCTCCTCGACGGCCTCGAAATCCTCGCCGTCGGTGACCAGGACGAGGAGCCGCGGCTGCTCCCCCTCGGGATCGTTGCGCAGGGTCACGAGCGCTTCCTTCAGGCCCGCCGCGATGCGGGCGTCGAACCTGGCGGTCGTCGCGCCGGCGACGGCCTTTTGCGCAGCGGCCCTGGGGCGCCGCCCGAACGCCACGAGGTTCGTGGCGGGCTGTCCGTCCTTCACGGCCGCCAGCCGCACTCCGTACTCGTCCCCGGCGCCGAGGGAGCTCATCGAGCGGGCCACCAGTTCCCTGGCGCCTCCGATGCCGTCCCAGACCCGCTTCTCCTCCGTCGAGGCCGAGTTGTCGAGGAGGTAGAGGACCTTGCCGGGCCCCAGCGCCCCCCGGTAGCGGCTCAGGGTTTCGCTCAGCGACGCGGCCACGTCGGTGCCCCGCCCGGTCGCCGGGATCCGTTCGCGTACGGCGGTCGCGTTGTCCTCGGACCGCAGCACGGAGTCCGCGCCGGGCGGTGCCGGGCCGTTCGTGCCGGCGCCCCGGAAACCGTCGTCGGTGAAGCACTTCTGCGCGTCCTCGTCCGTGACCAGCCAGTCGTAGAAGTCCTCGACGGCCGTCCTTCGGTCGGCGGCGTCCCGGTCGGCCCCGGCCCAGGTGACCCGGACGAAGGGCAGGTCCAGCATCGGCACGTCGGAGGGGTAGTGGGCCACCCGGTGCCCCAGCGTCTCCGTCACGCAGTCGGGGCGGCCCGGTTGGCCCGCCGACAGGTTGAACTGCGCCAGGGTCTGTTCCGGTACGAGGACAGCGGCCTGACGCTCCAGGGAGTTGTGCGTCCCGTCGGCCAGTACGCACATCAGTTCCCGCGCCGTGGGGGGCATGGGCCGCAGGATCTGCGCCATGCCCTGTTCGACCGTGGCCACGCGCCCGGCGCCGGAGGCGGCGTAGAGCGCGTCGGTCGCCAGCAGGGCGCCTTCGGTCCCTTCGGGGTCGGGGCGCAGGATCTTGACCGTCTGGCTCTTGAGCCCGGAGATGATCGCGTCCAGGGGATCGTCGGTCTGCAGGGCCTGGACCTGCGCCATGGTGTCCGGCACGCCGAGGACCATCGGTGTGTAGGCGATGGAGCCCAGCCGGTGGAGGCCGACGACGCTGCCCGCCGCGTCCGGGGCGCCCGCGGCGGGCCCGTCGGTCCCGGTCGTGGAGGTGCCGCCGCCCGCGTCCTCGGCTGTCGCCCGCTGCCACGCGCTGTCGGCCGCCGGGATCCAGATGTCCGGCTGTGCTCCGACGTCCCGCTGGGGCCGGGGGCAGTCGCCGGAGGACGGGCAGGCGGCGGGCGGTTCCTGCCAGAGCGAGGAGGACCTGAGGGCCGTCACGGCGTCGGTGGTCTTGGCGTCGTCCACCGTGATGCCGACGGTCCGGCAGCCGTCGCCCTCCCGGTCGAGGTAGGTGTCGGCGGCCTTCTTCACGGTGGCCCGCAGATCGGGGTCGGTGAGCACGCGCAGCTCCAGGGGCGGATCGCAGGCACCGGGCGAGGTGGGACCCAGGATGTACCAGGCTCCGCCCCCGGCGAGAGCGACAACGCCCGCCAGGACGAGGGTGGTCGTGCGGGTCATGTGGTGGACCAGAGCGGGAAGCACGCGACGCGGCCAGGCCGTCCACCGCATCCGCCCCGTCGTGATCCCCGGCAGGGGATCGACCACCGGTGACGGCGGTGGGGGTGGCGGAGGAGGCGGGGGCGGGGGCGGGGGCTCGGAGTCCGCCGCGAGTGCGAGCACCACGTCGTCGCCGTGCCGCAGCTCGTCCGGGATCCACGGGTGCCCGTCGACCGCCTTCAGCGGCGCCATCGCCCGGCGTATCCCGGTGACGATCCGGGTGAAGGTGACCGGCTCCCCCTCGCCCGCGGTCAGCAGCCGGTGCAGGGCGGCCGTGAACTCCGTACCGGTGGCGGGGTCACCGGGCGGGATCTCCACGCCCGGCTCCGCCGCGGTGAGCAGGGCGAAATTCTGTCCGACGGCAGGATTGAAGGACGTGAGGGCGTTGCCGGCGAAGCAGCAGTCCAGGATGACGACGACCCAGTCGGCGTCGGCCCGGCGCAGCTCGCGCATGATGTCGTCACGCCAGGACAGGGTGTCCACGAAGGGGTGGGAACGGTCCCTGGTCACCCGGGAATCGGTGAACATCAGGTTGAGGTCGCTGCCGTCGGTCCGCACGATGCCGTGCCCGGCGAAGTAGACGACCAGCAGCCCGGTCACCTCCTTGCGGGCAGCGGTCAGCACGGCACGCACCCGGAGCGGATCGACGGTGGCCGTCGGGCCGCCGTCCGTGGGGACCACGACGAGGTCCTCCGGGCCGAGCACCCCGGTGGTATCGGCGGTCAGGGCCTCGCGCATGAGGCGGAGGTTCGTGGCGACGGCCGGAAGGTCGTTCCGGGTGCCCGTGTAGTGCTCGACCCCGATGAGCACGGCTCTGTGCCGCTTGGCTCTGTTCGCCTCGCCGCGCGCGTTGTACGGCGGCACAGCCGCTAGACCTCTCCGGGCTCGTCGCCGCCGCGCGTTCGGTCACGGTCGGTGTCACGGCTCAGGTCGGGGCCCGGCCCCTGAAGCGGCCCGTCGAGGGTGACGCGGGGCGTCTCCTCGGGGTCGGCGAAGCGGCGCCGGTTGCGCAGCCAGGTCTCCACGGAGCGCCACGTGTTCTCGGCCACGGTCCGGGCCAGCTCGACCGAGACGACGAGGATGATGTCCTGGATCAGCTCCCCGCCCATCGCCTCGGTCTGCGTGAGCGAGTCCTTGCGGGCCAGGGCGAGTTCCTGACGTTCCAGCGCGTCCTCGAGAACGGGCGCGTTCTTCAGCCAGGTGTTCAGGGCTTCGAGATCGTCACGCCGGGTGTGCGTCCCGATGAGGCTGATCCGTAACTCGACCTTCCCCCGCCCCTGTTGCTGTCCCTGCGCGTCCGTGCCCGACCCGTCCGTCATGCCCGCCCCCATCGGCCCGTCGGCCTCATCCCCTCGCCCTTGAGGAGATGGCCACTGAACACAGGATCATCCCACGGGCGTTGACACAGGACACCCCTTCGTTCAGCTCCGTTTGAAGGCCGTTACGCGCCCCACAGGTCACTTCTGCGCCTGCCGGCACTTTCGCGCCCACCGATCACTTTCGCGCCTGCCGGCAGTCGTATCCCTGAGAGAGTCACGATCACCTCGTGGTGCTCACCACGAGGTTTCCACGGAGGGGACGCGCAGACATGACCGACGCGGTCAAGGGCCCGGCAAGCTATTTCCCGGCGATCGAGACGAAGTACGGCCGCCCGGTCGCGGAGTGGAAGGACCTGATCCACTCCTCGCCCCTGACCAAGCACATGGAGCTCGTCTCCTGGCTCAAGACCGAGCACGGCCTGGGCCACGGCCATGCCAACGCCCTGGTCGCCCACACCCTCGCCGAGGACAAGTAGGACCGCCCCAGGCGCCGCACCCGGACGCCCCGCTCACGTGCCGTCGCCGGGAATCGCCTGCTCCGACCAGACGGTCTTGCCCTCGGCGGCGTACCGGGTGCCCCACAGGGAGGCGAGCTGGGAAATGATGAAGAGGCCCCGCCCGCCCTCGTCCACCGCTCCGGCGTACTTCATGTACGGGGCGGTGGTGCTGCCGTCCCGGATCTCGCAGGTCAGGCCCCGGTCGAGGATGAGGCGCAGCTCCACGGGCGGGCGGCCGTAGCGCACGGCGTTGGTCACCAGCTCGCTGACGATCAGCTCGGTCGCGTCACCCGTGTCGCCCTCGAGGTGCCAGTCGGCCAGCCTCTCGGAGGTGAGGCGGCGCGCGGTGGCCGGGGCCGTCCTGTCGTACGGGAGTTCCCAGGCGGCGTACCGGTCCTCGGGCATGGCGTGGGTCCGGGCCAGCAGCAGCGCGGCACCCTCGAGGTCGGCGCTGTCCGGCAGGGCGCGGGCGACCGCGTCGCAGAGTTCGCGCGTCGGCCGGTCCGTGGGCGTGAGCGCCTGGCGCAGCGCGCCCGAGGGGGACTGGGCGTGGCCCCGCAGCGCGTTGCTGTGCAGCACGAACAGGCTGCCCTCCCGGAGAGGGAGGGAGACCTCGGCGACGGGGGCCCGGTCCGCGGCCCCCAGCGGCGGCCCCACGGGCAGGCCGACCACGAAGCCGTCGCCGCCCGGTTCCACGACGAGGGGGGCGGGATGGCCTGCGGCGGCCACCGTGCACTTCCCGGTGAACGGGTCGTACACGGCGTACGCGCAGGTCGCGGCCAGTGGCTCCTCGTACAGAGGGTCACTCTTCGGCAGCCGGGCGCGTTCCTCCGCCAGCCGTGCCGCCGTGTCGTAGAGGCGCGCGAGCAGCTCGTCGGGCTCCAGGTCCAGCGCGGCGAGGGCTTGGACGACGGTGCGCAACTGCCCCATGGTGGTGGCCGCGTGGATGCCGCCCTGGGCCACCTCCCCGATGGCGAGGGCCGTACGGGCGCCGGACAGGGCGATCGTGTCGAACCAGGTGCCGGCGCCCCCGCCGGGCAGCAGCAGATGGTCCGTCTCGACGGCGGGCTGGGGCGCGGGGCTCTGCGGCAGCAGCCGGCGCTGGAGGGCGCTGGCAATGGTGTACTCGTGCACGTACCGGCGGGCGTTGTCGATGCCGAGGGCGGCACGGGACGCCATCGCCTCCACCACGGGGACGTCCTCCTCGGTGAACGGCTCGGAGTCCCCGCACCGGTAGAGGCTCACCAGCCCGAGGACCGCCCCGTGCAGCGTCAACGGCGCCACCAGCAGCGTGTGCGCGCCGATTTTCCGGATGGATCCCGCTCGCGCGGCGTCGGCGTCGGCCCACGGGGCGTCCGCCAGCGGGAGGACGCGGACCTGGAGGTCGGACAGGGCCCGCTGGTAGGGGGTTCCCAGGGGCGCCACCCGTACGTCTCCGACGGAGTGGGCGGCCCGGTTGCCGCCCGCGTACGCGGCACGCCGCAGCGGTACGTCGGGGGCGGGCGGCCCGGGATCGAGGTCCTCGCCGCGCAGGACCGCGTCGACGACCTCGACGACGCAGATGTCCGCGTACCCGGGAGCCAGCGCCGCCACGAGGTCGCGGCAGGTGGCGTCGACGTCCAGCGTCGAGCCCACACTGTCGCGGACCGCGGCGAGCGCGGCCTCCCGGCCCCGGCGCCGGACCTGCTCGCTGACGTCGATCACGGACACGGCGGCCCCCAGGACGGCGCCGCCGTCATCACCCGGCCCCGCCCCGCGCCCCTCCTGGAGCCGGAACGCCGTCAGGGCGAGGGTGCGCCGTCCGCCGGGCACGTCGCCGGGGCGGGCGCGGAACGGCCGCTCGATCCCGGGTACCCCGGTGCGCAGGACCTCCCGTACGAAGGCCTCCACCTGCTCCGGTTCCTCGAAGGCGCACACCTCGCGCAACGGCCGTCCACGCAGCCGCTCGGTCTCGTCGGTGCCCGGGCCTGCGGAGGGATCGCTGATTTTCAGGAGGCGCAGTCCCGGATCGAGTACATAGACGCGTACGCGAGCCTGTGTGAACAGCACGTCCAGCAGCGCCGTCCCGACGACATCGCCGTCCTGGCCGGGCCCCCCGCTCTCATCGGCCTCCCAGACGGCCCAGCTCGCCCCCGCGAGGGGCTCCAGCCGGAGCCCCGCGGGCGCGTTGTCACCGCTGTACGCCGCCCGGGTGTCGCCCGCCAGTACGTCCATGACGCGCAGCCCCAGCGCATCGGCGGTCGCGGGCCCGAAGCGCCGCTCGGCCGCCCGGCTCCAGCCGGTGACCACCCCGGCGCCGTCCACGACCATCAAGGGCGCGTCAGCCATGAGCCCAGCTCCTTCGCCCCCTCACGGGGCCCGCGTACCGAGCCTCCGCACACGTGGACACGTACGCGTCCAGCATCGGTCCCCGGTCCGCCGCCCGCTACCGGAGCGGGCCCGGCTCCGCCGACGGGTCCGGGTGTTGTCAGTGGGGCCGCATAGCCTGCGCCCATGAACGACACGGACGCGTCCGACCGCAGCTTCCCCGCCGCCCTCGCCGACGTGGCGAAGGTGGACTTCCACTACGGCCACGACGACACCGGCGTGGCCGGGGACGAGGGGGACCACCGCATCGACTTCGAGCCGGACACGGACTTCGAGTCGGCGCAATGGACCACCGACCACTTCCGGAGCTGGACGGGAAACAGCGAGATCGACGGCGACGCCTATCTCATCTTCGGCCAGAACGGCGCGGGCGGCCACGCCATGATCTGGCGCACCCGCCTCTGCCGCCCCCTCGCCGACCAGCCGGTCGTCTTCATGGGTTCGGAGGGCGAGTGCGGCGTGGTGGCGGGCAGCCTCTCCGACTTCCTCTGGGTCCTGGCCGACGGCTACGGCCCGATGGAGGCCGCCCTGGCCGACGCGTTCGAGTCCGCCCCCGACGCGGCCCTGACCCGGATCGCCGAACACCACGCGACGACACCGCGCCGGACGGCGGAGGAGATCGTCACCGAGGCCAGGGCGGAGTTCCCCACCTTCGAGGAGGACATCGACGCGTTGTGCCGGTGAGCCCCCGGGCGGCCAGGTACGTCAGAGCGCCGACGCCGTCGGACCTTTGTCGTCCGAGGACGACGGCGCGGCCGGCGCCTGCCCGGCCACGCCCCGCAGGAAACCGACCGACAGCACACCTGCTCCGACCATGACCACGGCTGCGCCGACCGCCGCGATGCCCAGCCCGTGGGTGAAGGCGTCACGCGCGGCCGACAGCACGGCATCCCCCGTCGCAGGCGGAAGTTCGGCCGCGACCGCTGCCGCGCCGCCCAGGGTTTCACGTACCGCTTCGGCATTCGGCAGCCCGGCGGGCACGGCGTCGGCCATGTCCCGGCTGTAGACCGCGGCGCCGATGGAGCCGAGGAGCGCCATGCCCAGGGCCCCGCCCAGCTCCTGCCCCGACGACAGCACGGCCGCCGCCGATCCGGCGCGCTCCGGCGGGGCCGCGCCCAGGGCGAGTTCGTTGGCGAGGGTCATGGCGGCGACCAGCCCGCCCGCGTACGCGGCCGCGCCGACGAGGGCGTACCACAGGGGCGAGTCGGTACGCAGCTGCGACAGCCAGAGGAATCCGCAGGCGGCGACGGAGAAGCCGCCCCCCATGACGTACGCGCGATCGGTCCGCTGGGCGAGCGCGGCGGCGGTCGGTGCCATGAGGGCCACGCCAGCGGCCGGCACCAGGCTCCACAGCGCGGCGGTGAGGGGGCTCTGACCGAGCACGGACTGCAGGTACTGGGTGAAGAAGACGGCCATGCCCACCGTGGCGAACATCGCGAGCAGATCGGCGAGTACCGGGCCGCCGAAGGCACGCCGCCCGAGCAGGCCGAGGTCGATCATCGGGTGGGCGAGGCGCCTCTGACGGCGTACGAAAACGGCCCCGAGTGCGAGCCCCGCGGCGATACAGAGCGCGAGCAACGGCTCGTAACCGTGCCGGGCCCACTCCTTGATGCCGTAGATGACCGGGAGGAGGGCACCGAGCGAGAGCACGGCGCTGAACAGATCGAAGCGGCCGCGAGCGATGGTCGCGGTCTCCGGCACCAGGAAGGGCACCAGCACGAGCAGCAGCACCATGGCGGGCAGGTTGATGAGGAACACCGAGCCCCACCAGAAGTGTTCGAGCAGCAGCCCGCTGACGACGGGCCCCAGCGAAATACCGGTGGTCATGACGCCCGTCCACAGGGTCACCGCCTTCGCCCGCTGCTTCGCGTCGTGGAAGAGGTTGCGGATCAGGGCGAGGGTCGAGGGCATCAGGGCGGCACCGCCGAGGCCGAGCAGCGCGCGTACGCCGATGAGCAGTTCGGCGGAGTGCGCGTACGCGGCTGCCACCGAGGCGGCACCGAAGACGGCGGCTCCCCCCAGCACCAGGGTGCGCCGCCCGATCCGGTCGCCGAGGGCGCCCATGACGATGAGCAGGCCCGCGAGTACGAAGCCGTACATGTCCAGGATCCACAACTGCTGTGTGGCGCTGGGCTCCAGGTCCTGGCTGATGTAGGGAATCGCGAAGTAGAGGATGGAGATGTCCATCGAGACGAGGAGCAGCGGCAGCATGAGGACGGCGAGGGCGGTCCATTCCTTACGGCCCGCGCGGGGTCCGGGGGTGTTCTCCATACACCGTACGGAAGCGGCCCGTCACGTACAGCGCAAACAGCTGCCTAGTGCACCGCCCGGAACCACCAGCTGAACGGGGTGCAACGGGCTCAGGTGCACTAGTACGGTGACGCCATGAGCGCCGAACCGCCCTACCTCCGCATCGCCGGGGAGATCCGCCGCCGCATCGCCTCGGGCGAGCTCGGCCCCGGCGATCCGGTCCCCTCCACCCGCCGGATCACCCAGGAATGGGGCGTCGCGATGGCCACCGCGACGAAGGCACTCGCCGCACTGAACCAGGAAGGGCTGGTGCGGCCGGTGCCCGGCATCGGCACGGTGGTGGCGCAGAGCGACCGCCAGCGCGCGACGGCTCCCGGACGGCAGCTCAGCCGCGAGCGCGTCATCCGTACGGCGATCGCGCTGGCCGACGAGGAGGGCCTCGCCGCACTCTCGATGCGGCGCATCGCGACGGAGTTCGGCACGTCGACCATGGCGCTCTACCGCCACGTCCCGAGCAAGGGCGAGCTGGTCCGGCTGATGTCGGAAGCGGTGTTCGGCAGCGGCCCGCCCGGCCCACGGCCGACGGGCTGGCGCCCGCTGCTGGAGCGGGAGGCACGCTGGCTGTGGAAGCAGTACGGGCAACACCCCTGGCTGGCACGGGCCATGGCCGGCCTCACCCGCCCCATGGCCTCCCCGAACGCCATGCAGTACCCCGAGCGGATCCTGAGCGCCCTGACGGGCCTCGGCCTCACCCCGGAGCAGATGCTGCACACCCACCTCACGGTGCTCGGATACGCCCAGGGCATCGCGATGGCCGTCGAGCTGGAGTCCCAGGCGCAGCAGGACAGCGGCATGACGGCGGCCGAGTGGATGACGTCGATGGAGCCGCGCGTGGACGCGATCCAGACGACCGCGGCCTACCCGGTGCTGTCCACCCTCTCCAAGGAGGACAGCTTCAAGCTGGAGCTGGACACCCTCTTCGAGTTCGGCCTGGCCCGGGTGCTGGACGGGGTGGCGGTGCTGGTGGCGGGGGTGCGGGGGGGGGAGGCGGGCCCGGGGTGAGGCCCCTCAACTACCGCAGTGTGTAACAGCAGTCAACTGAACCCGGCGGAAATACCCACCTTTGCAATACCATCACATTCAACAATCAGCTCCGGGCCGTTCACCCCCACGCAGGCCCCGTTCCGTCTGTGCGAGGACGCTTATGCCGCCCTACCAGCCGTCCTCGGACTGGCAGTACGAGGTCCCGACGACCGGCAGCAAGCGGCTGCCGCCCGTTACGTCGAATCGCTGACGCACCAGGGGTACGGATTCGAGGCGGCGACAGCCGACCTCGTCGACAACTCCATCGACGCGGGTGCGCGCAACGTCGTCCTCAGCTTCCTGCGGGACGAGGACCGTCTGGTCAGCCTCCTGGTCGTCGACGACGGGCGGGGCATGAACGACGAGACGCTCGACACCGCGACGATCGTGGGCGGCCCACAGGAGTACGGGGAGCAGGCGCTCGACCGGGGCGTTCTGGCTGGTCTGGGGTAGGAACGCCCCGAGGCCTCCAAGCCGCATCTCGCCTGCCTTTCGCAACTTGAGGAGAAGCTCACCACCGTAGGCGGCTGGCTGATCATCGCGCCCCAACTGTCGACAGCTATCCGCGTAGATGGGAGCATCTCGGTCCACCTTCTCTCTCGTGCGCCGAAGCCGGCAAGCGAGAAAACAGCTTTCGGCCGCATCTCCAGCCTGGAGCACCGGTCTGCGGCTCAGCGCCTGATCGAAGGCATAGGCTCGCCGGGACTGGCAGCCACTCTCTCAACCGGCGTGATGCTGCCGCATCCTGTCGTGGAGGGGAAAGTGAAATCGAACCCGTCAAGGAAGCAACCCAAGGCCTGGCCGACCCGTCGAAGGTCATCGTGGCTTTCGCACTGTTCCCTCTGCTTTCCGCCAAAGATCTGGCACGGCGTCTCCTGCGGTACCGAGCGAAGGGATGCCGCGCATGCGATGCCCACGATCCACTGGCCGCCGCCATGCCGACAGCGTTGTGATCGCGACCGAAATGGCCTGAAGGGAATACGCGCTGCATTGCGTGAGCAACGCGGCATGACCTATACCACCCCAGCACCGAACTCCTGTGAAAGAGCCACGAAATGACTTTGTTTGATATGCCTGGTCCGGGGCCTGGCGTATGTGACGATCCTGAACTGATGCTCGTGCACAGGTACTTTATGAAACAGGACCCTGACGGGCAACGCTTCGCTCAGGTTTTACGCGAAGCGATTGATCAACTGCTGGACGGGGAGCATACCGGGCGCTTCGACTGGAGCGAACTACACAAAACGGAGAAAACTCACGCCGGTACTTTGATAGAGCTTAATTTGCTCAGGAAGTTCAACTTGCACAGCGGTCAGGACATGGACTACTTGATCGAAGGCATCGAAGTTGACTGCAAATTTTCCCAAAAAGAGTTCGGCTGGATGATCCCACCGGAAGCCCTGGATGAAATCTGCCTGGTCGTCTGGGCCGACGACCACGAGGAACGAGGCCTTTGGAGCGCCGGCCTGTTCCGCGCTGACCGTCAGAAACTGACTACAACGGGCAACATCACCAAGAAGGGAAATCGCGACGGAAAGTTCCGCCTCACCAAAGACCATCATTCCATGGTCACCTGGCTCTGGCGCCGACGCCCATTGAAAGAAAACTTGCTGCTACATCTTGATCCCTCGCTACGAGCTGCCATCCTCGCCCCACGCTCCGGCCAGGGAAAGGTTAATGAACTTTTCAGGCGAGTGCAACGGCGCCGAATCGATCGAAACGTGGTGAGAACACTCGCCCGGCAACATGACTACATGGCCCGCGTCCGCGACGATAAGAATGGCACGCGCGCCCGCCCTGCCTTGCGAAAGGAGGGCATTATCATCGTCGGTGACTCAACCAACCACCGTGCAGTGGCAAGTGCGCTCGGCGGCCCAGTTCCCGACAAGGGGGAATTTGTAAGCTTTAAGATTGCACGCGCCGATTCCATCCATGGCAACCGTCCATCTGCCGAACTAGACGGAATCCGCTGGGTCGCGCTAGATGAACACGAAGAGACCCAGATGCCCGCACCAAAGCTTCCGTCGCGCACGCATCCCTCAGCAGCCAACGCCCCCAGTCCCAGAGGTCACCTGCACGAAGAATTGCCGGAGCGACATTCGTTGCAGCCACTACAACAAGGCTAAGATGATGCGTTTCCTGCACACCGCCCCGGAGAGGAGAGGAAATTATCAGTGAGCGGCACTGAAGACGAGTACCCCCTATTCAAGCAGTATCGGGATTGGATTCAGAACAGCACACATGAAGACGCCCCCGGCCGGGAGCAGTTCTTCACACGCGGCACAGTTGTGCTCGATACCAACGTGTTGCTGAGTCTCTACGAATACACGCCCCAGGCGCGCGAGCAGGTATTCGGCGCCCTCCGGAGCGTCCATCAACAACTGTGGCTGCCACACCAGGTCGGTCTCGAGTTCGTCCAGAACCGACACCGCATCATTGTCGGCAGAAAAAAGGCTCTGGACGAGGCATCGAAGGCCCTCAGGAAGAAGATGAGTGACGCGCGCACAGCGATCGCAGACGCTCGCAAGCTCGTCCAGGATCTCCTAATTAGATATGCACAAGACTACAACGCGAAGGAAGAACTTGACGTCAAGATTTCAGATTCTGCCATCACGGATATTCACGCCGAGTGGAATGAAATCCTAGTCGACCACATCAAACAACTCAAAGATTACGATCTCGCCATTTCTTCAGTCGACAGGAATGACCCGGTTCTCTCCCAAGTTGCCGAGCTCTTCAATGACAGGATTGCAGGGCCACCCGACCCAGCAGAAATCCGTCGGCGTGTCGAAGAAGCAGCGTCGTACCGATTCCCTAATCGGATCCCACCTGGATTCTCTGATGAAGGGAAACAGACCGCCCTGTCCTCGTCTGGCGACTATCTTCTTTGGGAGGAGACTATTACACACATGGCATCTGCTCCAGAGCGATCGCACCTTCTTTTCGTATCCAATGACACCAAGGAAGACTGGTACCAGCCAGCCGGCAATGGGCAGGGCTCTCGCCCCTGGCCATACCTAACCAGCGAGTTGAGGATGCGCACGGGCGCCGAGCTCCGCATTGAGACCCCCGGAGAATTCTATCGTGGGATCAATCGTTTCCTCAATGCCGAGATCGCTGAAACGACCTATGCGGAAATTGATCGGGCAGCGAAGAGTCCGCTTGTCACGCTGGTTACAGAAGAGCGAGCAGTACATAGCCAGCCATCACCTCACCTAGTGGAAGCATCCCTTCATGCTATCGGCGTAGATGATTCGGTATTCGACGGGATCGGCGATACGCCTTCCCAGCTACTTTTCAGCTGGTGGTTGATCGGAGTAACTGCACAGCTGGGCCGTCGGGAGCGCTTCGATGACGAACCAGAAGTACTCGTGATGCCTGCGACTCGGTCAGATAAGCAGCCAGATGCGACTTGGCTGCCCGGGGTCCGTCTTCACCTAGGCGAGTGGCCCTACCGCAGCTCGTCATGGATCGCACCGTGGTTTGCACAAGCCGTCGAATCCTGTGCTAGGCGCGACAGGAAGACCCTCCAAGGGCTCGCTGCACAACAGCTTGACCTCAGGATAAATGATCACGACCAGTTAAGACTGCCGGAGTCCTTTATTCACGATGGGAGTGCAAGATGACCACCCAAAACACGCCCGAGGACGAGTGGAAGCGGCTTAGGCCAGATGCCGAGCATGCTCTCAGTAACTTGCTCTCAGAGATTGGCAGCCACAGAGATCCCCAATCACTCTTCGATGCATACACTTACGCGAAAAACATCACCGCTAGTGCTATCAGGTCGAGAATGCTGATGCATCTACCTGAAGAGAATCGCAAGTTCAAAGAGCTGCACGCGGAACTCCAGCAGGAACTGAACCTGCGGTACTCGGACACCGTGCCCAAAAATCTTCTCAGGACCCCATACCGCGGAAAAACTCACGAGCGACTCTTTTCCCTGCTTCAAGAGAATTTCACCCAGCCTGTGCCCGCAGCCATGGTACGCATCGTTACGGGTGATGGAGTACATACGGAGCGCCGCGCACGTGAACTACGTGAGCTGGGGCTGGATGTCGAGTCGTACGCGTTGGACGAGATTGATGTGTACGAGCTGCGATCACTTAACTTGAACTTCGATCTGCTTCCGTTTATCGTGAAGAATAACGTTCGAAAGACGAAAGCATACAGCACTCCCGAAAAGAAACGCATTCTCAGGAACGCTGGTATTTTCGAAAATGAATGATCACGGCAACTGGCAGCGACCCGAGGGCTCTTGGGCTTCTACAGCTGCCCGTCGCCGGAACATGCAAGCCATTCGGAGCCGGGACACGAAACCAGAATTGCTAGTTCGGCGCTTGCTGCACGCCCAGGGGCTACGATACCGCGTGGCAACAAGGCCGGTACCAGAGCTTCGCCGGACGGCAGACATTGTCTTCCGTCCGGCGAAGCTCGCGGTCTTCATCGATGGCTGCTACTGGCACGGCTGTCCGGAACACTACGTGTCACCCAAGACCAACACCGGCTACTGGTCTAGCAAAGTAGTGCGGAACGTGACCCGCGACAGAGACACGGACCAGCGCCTCCGTGAAGCGGGGTGGACCGTGCTCCGCTTCTGGGAACACGAGTCACCCGACGACTGCGCCCTCGCGATCGCGGCTGCTGTGAGCCGTCTCCGCGACGCTCGGCACTGAGAGATCGTCCATCCTGAACAGCAGCTCGCTCTCCCTCTCTCTGCCCTCGGGCTGGGCCTTCAGCATCGCGGCCGTAACGCCGGCTGCCTTCGCTGCCCTGAGCGCGGCGATGATCTGCTGCCCGACCGCCTCGGCCACTGGTGGCGGGAACGCATTCCCGACTTGCCGGTAAGCTGCGGTCTTCTTTCCTTCAAACTTCCAAGTGGAGGGAAAGCCCTGGATGATGGCTGCCTGCTCTACCGTCAGCTTCGGCCCTGCTGCAGAAAACAGATCACGTTCCTGACTTTCCTGCCGCTTCATCTCCGCCGAGTCATTCGCTACACCCAGTCCGCAGATTCCAAGTGCCGCCCATGCCTTTTTGGCACGGGTCGGGCCGAGGTCAGCGCCACCGTGCTTCTTCGAGCCGCCAACAAGAGTCGGCGCTACACCCTTTGAGGCATCCTTCAGCCAGGCCTTGAACGCGTCATCAGCCCTGGGGTCATCAACCTCTTGGAAACGCTTATGCATTGACTCCTCAAGAGCCTCCCCTACAGTGCGAAGTGGACGCTCCTTTGGCTCCGCAGCAGCGAAGAACGGGACCAGTGGCTCCCTCAGCGCTACCAGAATGGCCCGAGGGCGAAGCTGAGGGACCCCGTAGTTCTTGGCTTCCAGGACCTTCCAGTAGCACTGCTTGTAACCCATGTCCGCGAGATCCCCCAGAAGCTCCTCCCTGTAATCCAGGAACTTCTCCCGGGGTTCCAGCAAGCCACGGACGTTTTCGATCATGACAGCTTTAGGCCTCAGCTCGTCCACGAGTCTGATCATGTCCGGGAAGAGGTCCCGCTCGTCATCCCGCCCGAGCTGCTTGCCCGCAAGAGAGAAAGGCGGGCACGGAACACCACCAGCCAACAGGTCAAGATCCCCCTTTTCCAGACCTAGCTCCAGCCTCAGGTCCCGCGCCTCTAGCTTGGTCAGGTCAGCCTGCTTGACCTGGCAGCCCTCCCACTCTGCGTTGCCCTCGACGTTCCTCTTGAGGGTCGCAACTGCGTTCACGTCAATCTCAATGAGCGCGAGATGCCTGAAAAGCGCATTGTGCAAGCCCAGAGCCTGCCCGCCGGCCCCAGCGCAGATCTCAACTGAGGTGAACTCCCTCTTGGTGCTGGTCATGCACCCTCCTCCCGATCTTTCCCGACTGGCACCCATTGCTGCCAGTCGTCACAGAGGGTGACAGACCCCACTGACAACGCGACCGCCTCCAAGTGTCCGTCACACACCCAATACCCTCCGACCGCACCTCACGTGACAGCGAACACTCATACGATATGACCCGTGCCGAAAATCCCTGCATGGGCCCACGACGAGCTGCTGCTGGCTTGCGCCCTCGTAGTCGAGAACAACTGGAATGAGCTCCGTGAGGGTGATCCCCGTGTGCTCGATCTCTCTGACATGCTCCGGTCCCTGCCCATACACGAAGGCGCTGCGCAGACCATCCCTACGTTCAGATCCGTCGGCAGCGTCAGTCACAAAACCACCGATCTCGCCTCGAATCATCCTGCTTACGCCGGCGCGCCCACCAGGGGTGGGCGGCTGGACAAAGAAGTAATCGCCGCCTTCATCGCCAGGCCCTCCGAGATGCTCGGGGCTGCCGCTGCCCTGCGGCAGGGTATCGGCACAGGCGCCCTGCACGAGCTCCCCGTAGACCCGGACGAGGTCGACGACGACGGGAACTCGGCAGTCGAAGGCCGCCTCCTCGCCCGCTGGGCCCTGCATCGCGAACGCGACCGCGGCATCCGTGCCCGCAAGATCGCCAGGGCTGAGAAACTGCGGCAGCCCCTGCAGTGTGAGGTCTGCACTTTCGATTTCAGCCACTTCTACGGAACTCTCGGTAAGGGCTACATCGAGGTTCACCACCGGCTGCCCCTCCACATATCCGGGCCCCGCGAGACCAAGCTGGACGATCTAGCGTTCCTGTGTGCCAACTGCCACCGCATGTGCCACAAGAGCCGGCCCGGTGAATCCTGGCGCACCCCTGACGCCCTGCGGGCCGAAGTCGACCGGCCCAGCCCCGCCTCCTGAGCAGACGCCCGCCCCTGCACCGGTCTAACGCGAAAGCCCTCTGATCGGCCTCGTAACGCTGCTGCGCGCGGTCAAGGACGCCATCTGGGTCCCGGCCATGGGTCTCCGTCCAGTGGAGAAGGTTCACGATCAAAGCAGCCGCTCCTTCCTCTTGCGCCCGCGGATGGCTGAGGAGCGGTACAGCATCCGCCCCGGCCAGCTCCCGGTACCCACTGAGAACCAAGCTGGCGCGCTGGGCTCGTACACACTCGGTGCCCCCGGGACGGAACAGGTCACACCAGACCGCCTTCCCCGACGCAGTGAGACGAGCACCCCAGTCACGCGCGACTGCTGGCAGCAGCTGACGCCCGCGACCGCACACTGAGGCACATCCGGCCTCGGTAAGGGACGGCACCTGGTGACTCGCGCCATGAACCTCTACGTGGAGCACCTCAGCGCGAAACTCAACGACGAGGGCAGCAACACTTCTCACACCTACGTGCCTGACCACGTTCACCGCCAGTTCGGTCTCACTCGTCAGGTCTGCCAGCCCCCGGGGGCCCAGCTCTGCCCGCACGGCTCGCCGGAGTCCGCATATGGCCTCGGGAGATGCCACGAACGGAAGCACGTACTGGTGCGGAGCCTGAGCGTCGCTGCGACTAGTCATGCTGGTACTCCCTCCTCAGCCACAACAGTGCCGACCTCGTCGTGCTCATACGGCTGTACTGCTTAACACCTGGATGCGAGTATGGCATTGAGATATTGCACCGTGTAACTTCTCACGACTCTCTATCGAGTGAACTCGGTAGTGCGGCACGTCGACGTCGATCTAGCCTCGTTGGGCCGCGGCAGCCAGCATCCCGGCGTCAGTTGGAAGGAATCTGCATGTCAGCGAGGGCCACCACCCGCCGACGCCACCTCGGCGCAACAATGCGCAAGCTGCGCGCCCGCACGGGACTGACGCTGGAAGATGCCGGACAGCTCGTCGGTGTCTCAAAGGCCACAGTGAGCCGCTATGAAACGACCGAGGGTCCCGTCAAGTGGCTCGTCATCGACGCTCTGTGCCGCGAGTACGGAGCCAGCGATGCCGAACGGCGGGCAATCGTCGCCTTGGCTAAAGATGCCAGGCAGCAGGGCTGGTGGAGCTCGTTCGCCGACCACATCCCCGAGACCATGAACCTTATGCTCACGCTCGAAGACGAAGCGGCGCGCGAGGATCACTTCTCTTGCGTGTACGTACCCGGACTCCTCCAGACCCGGCGTTACACAACCGCTCTTCAGCAAGCCAACGAGATGCGTCGCTCCGCCGAGGAGATCGAACGCCTCGTGGACATCCGTATGCGCCGACAGGAGATCCTCAGCCGTCCCAACGCTCCGCACCTCTGGGCGATCCTTGATGAGTCCGTAGTCCGCCGCGTAATGGGCTCCCCCGCCATCATGCGTGAGCAGCTCAGTCACCTGCTCACCAGCAGCGAGTCCGAAAACGTGACCCTGCAGATCCTGCCGTTCTCCCGCGGTGCTCACTGTGCCGCCCTCGGCAGCTTCGTCATTCTCGGCGGCCCCGAGCCCTCACTTGACGTGGTGTACGTCGACCTCCACGTCGGATCGGTCTTCATGGAGAAAGACGCGGAACTGATGCGCTACCGGCTTGCGTTCGAATACCTGCGCGCACAAGCGTTGCACATCGAAGCTTCGCGGGAGCTGATCAGCCGTGCCATGGAGGACCTGAAAGATGACAAGGTCGAACAATGAAGCCCCGGAAACCGCCTGGTTCAAGTCGTCGTACAGCGGCGGCAACGAAACGGAGTGCGTAGAAACGGCGTTCATCGATGCCGGCACCTCAGTACGCGACAGCACACGACCGCACGACAGGCGATTTCATGTGCGCTCCGCGGCTTGGACCGACTTCGTCAGCTCACTGCGAGGTGGTCAGCTCAGCTGAGGCCTGAAGCCAGGGGCCCCGGCGCAAGCCGTCCTGCTCGCGAGACACCTGGCATGACTTCGGAGCGCTTGGCCGACAAGGGCCGCGGGCAGTCCGCCTTCCTTGGCAACGCCTCGCACTGCTGGCAGGGTTGACCCCCAGGCGACGTCTGGGGGGCATCTGCGGTGGCACATGTACGTCGTGAAGCCGTGCTGGCGGCATGCGCCCTGCTGCTAATCCCTATCGCTGTGCGCCATCCAGTCGGGCAGGACGATGCCGTCGACGCGACGCAGTTCACCGTTGCGTTCTTCGCCACCCTTCTCACCGGCGAAGCCGTTATCTTCGCGCTCACCTTCTCGGCAGCCAGCTCCTGGCCGTCCTTACGCGCCATCGACAGCCACATTGCGTTCCGAGAGTGGGTGTTCATCGGCTGGCTCGCCGCGATGTTTACCGCCTGCGGGCTGCTCGGCCAGAGTGGCATCAGCCTGACGTACGGCGCCCTGCTCTTCATCCTGGCCAACGTCTTTGGCATCTTCTCGTTCATACGCCTCTTCGGCCTCGCCAGTATCGGCGGCCGGAACCGGCTCCTGCGCGAAACCCTTACTTCGGCCTTGACCAGTCCGCAGCCACAGGCCACCCCGGGCGACCCGGACCCGGTGATCGCCGCATACCTGGGCGCGCTTGATCAAGCAATCAGCACGAATGACCCGACAGGAATACGCCACCTCGTCGCTCATCTTGTCGACGCCGAGGTGCCACCAGACCAGAGCGCCGCTTCAGTGACTTTGCGGCTGGAGGTCCTGCACCGCCTCGCGCGAGCGGCCCTCGTGCGGGGCGCCGACCCCGTCGTTGTCGTCGGCTGCGGAGAGTCGCTGATCGATTCCGTGGTGCGGCAGGGGCATGAACTGCCTGACCCGTCCGTCGTGCTGGGAGAACTCAGCAGATACCTGGCCTGGCTGGGCAGCACCGCTCGGCTCATGTCCGTACGGGGAATCGCTTCCAGCCGCGCCGCGCGAGAACTGGTCGCCATGTCGGTGGAGCGCCGACTCCGCATCCTCTTGGCCGTCGATCCCGATCCCAAACAGTTCTCCAGCGCTGACGAAGCCGCCTCGGCCATCGCCGACCCAGTCGGCGTTCTCGTCTGGGCCAGGGACTTCACCGAGTTCCAGGGCGCTCATCAGGCCAATGCCCTGTACAGCGTCTTCCAGATTCTCACCGGCACAAAGTTCATGGGCAACTATTGGGACGGGGACTCGATCATCGGTGCATTACGCACTTGCCTGTTCAGCGACGACGACTCGCGGACCGAGGAACCGGAGGCAGACGCGGCCCGGCGTCTCTTCGGTGGCGTCGCTGAGTTCGACCGCTTCTGGGCGCTCGTCTCGGTCAGCGCCATCGCCACCCTGCGCGACCAGAGGGTGCCCCACCCGCCCGAGCTGATCCGTCCCGAGTTCACTCCAGACCCCCAGCTACTGGGCGCCTACCTGCGCTCCTTTGGGACACACCGCTGGTTCTCCACGGCTCGGGAAGCCCACGAGGCGCTGCTCTCCCTCATGAGCCATGCGGAAGGCGGGAGTTCACCTTGGAACCTGGCCCGCCAGCGGACTGCCGCGCAAGGGCTACGGACAGCCGCGCCCCGCACAGAGCCCCAGGAGCGGCCCGCCGCCATGGTGCTGTCCATCGCGTGTCGCTTGGCGCCCCTTGAGCCCGGAGGTTCCGACAGGGAGTTGAGAGCGTTTCTTGCTCGTCTCCCGGCCCCCGCGCTGGCAGCCGCCGACGAGTTGGCGGCCCGTGTGCTGCCCGGCACCGTCCGGCAGGCTGAGCCCGGCGACGCCGTGGTGCACGGTCTCCAAGTCATGCATCTGGTTGGCGCACACACGCGGGTGGGACATGGACAGTGAACTGTGGATACGACGTACGGCTCAACTGCTACAGCCTTCAACACGAGCAGCCGTCCTGATCCAATGCGGTGTCGGCTGGTTACGGCCAGACACACTAGCTCTGCGCAACGCGGTCGAGGAGGCTTTGCTGACTGCGCAGGTCAGGCGCGGCAGCAGCCTGAGAATCGACAGGATCGTCCTGCACAATCTGCCGATGTCGGTGAGCCAGGATGACGGCTTCCACTCACTGAGGGCATCCTTCGACGAGTGGCACTACAGGATGGCCGCAGCTTATTCAATGCTGTCGGCGCCGACGTCCGCGGTACACCGGCTCATCATCCGCGGTGACCACCCCGAGCCACCCCCGCCGGATATGGTCGCAGTATTGGAGAACGGTCAGTGGTCCGAGGCAGAGCAAGCGGAGGCAGCTTTGCGCATCATCGCTACCGGAGGCGCGACCACGCCGCTTACGGGTTACGACGTTGATCTGTCGGGGCCGTTCAGCGACAGTGATCCATCAGTGCACATGTGAGATGAGGGGAGGCCCCGTTGCCGTACGCCAAGGAGTCGCCAGAGGATCACGCCTTTTTGACGAAGGCGATCGCTGTCTCTCGTCACGCGCTGGAGGACGAGGGGAAGACACCCTTCGGAGCCCTGGTCGTCATCGACGGAGCGATCGTGGGTACAGGCACGAGCTCAGTGGTGGAGCTGCACGACCCGACCGCTCACGCGGAGATGATGGCGCTGCGCGCCGCCGGCAGTGCACTGCGGAATCACCTCATGGAGGACGCGGTCATGTACTCCAGCAGCGAGCCATGCCCGATGTGTCTTGTGGCGTGCTACTGGGCGCGCATCCCGCGCCTCGTGTACGCCGCGACCAGCCACGATGTCGCCGTGAACGGATTCGAAGACCTGCAGTTCTATCGCGAGCTCGCGCTGCCCCACGCTGATCGGTCACAGCTGGAGGTGACCCCCGTTGAGGGCCGGCTCCGCGAGGACGCTGCGGCAGCCCTTGCAGAATGGGCCTCTAACCTGCCCTTCACCGTGGTGCCGAAACTCTGACTCCCACCCACCGCCAGCGCTGAGCCCTCAGAAAGTTCGGCGACCGCCTGGGGACTCGCCCACCAAGCCACCCGAAAGCGTCACCTCGGTGTCGCAGCAACAGCCGCCCCAACGACTATTCAGACCCGCAAGTCGGCAGCCAGCACCCTGAACGCCGACCATGCGTGAAGCGAGACCGTCAGCGCGGGCTTCTGCGTGTCCTTGGAGTCCCGGACCAGTACAGCCCCTGGACGTACGGCGATCTCAATGCAGTTGCCACCGCCGCCACCGCTGTAGCTGCTCTTGTACCAAGCAAGTTCGGTGGTGCTCATAGCGCTCCTCGCATCCGCTCCAGCAGACTCGCGGTGGCTTGATGACTCAGAGCCTGCGAGCGCATCTTGCCATAGCGCTGAAGCATCGCGCTTGCGGCTTTTGAGTCGGTGATCAGCATGCTGCAGTCGTGGGCTTCGACGTATCCCACCCATCGGTTCTCTGCCGTCTCAGCCAGGGAGAGCGGGCCCTCGAAGCCCGAGTGATCCTCCTGAATCAGTGGCATGGCCTGAATCTCCACGTTCCGCAGGCGGCCTGCCGCGAGTAGGTGATCGATGAGTGTCCGCGTGGCTTCGTCGCCTCCCATTCGCCGTTCCAGCAGCGCCTCTTCGATGATGAAACTGAACGTTGCATTCGGCCGATCCACCAGGAGGCGCTGTCGCCGTAGCCTGGCAGTGACCTGATTCTCGAACTGTTCCTCATCGAGGGGCGGCAGACGTCGGTCGAAGAGCGCGCGGATATACGACTCAGGCTGCAGCAGGCCCGGAATGACGCTGGCCTCGTACGAGAAGAGCGAGATCGCCCCCTCCTCGACGGCCGCCCACTGCAAGAACCACGACGCGAGCCCGACCTTCCGCGTCAGGCTCTTCGCAGCCGCCGCGAGCACCCGAGCCGCAGCAACTCCCAGCACCTCCTCCGAGCGCTCCAGCAGGTCCCTCGGCGGGAACCGCTTGCCTTGCTCGATCTTGGCGATGTACGCCGCCGAGTACTGGACCAGAGGTGCGAACTGCTCCTGCGTCAGGCGCGCTTCGTCCCGCAGCGCCTTGAGCACCGCCCCGAACGTCTTGAGACTGTCGGACACCTCCGGCTCGCCGCAGTTTCCGTTGCCCCCGCCCCTGCCACCGCCGTGGTCCGTAGCCATTCACGGCCGCCTCTCCCTGTGCAGGGCCCGTTCGCGGAGCCCACCCGTGCCCTACCGTGCGCCGTCCGCGCTGCGCCACCGCCCGACCCGGTCAATGGTTACGTACCGTGACCCTCCCAGTCCAGCGCGTGAACAGATACAGGCCGATCTGTATCGGTGCCGTGCCTGCCACAGGGCCATGTGCCCCCGCCAGGCTGAGCCCCATGCCAGCCCCTCACGACGAACCCCCGCTCCCCGCACGCGTGTTCACCCAACGCTTCTCCGCCACCCGGCGCGGAGCGCGCCTCGCGCGTCTGCTTGCCGCGCTTCAGCTCGCCGATGGTTCTCATCGGGGGCAGCACCCCGAGCGCCCGACTCGGCCGGTCTAGGGTGCGTTTTCAAAGTGCCTGGTTTCGACGTTGGTCGGGGGATCAGCGCGAGGGCTCCGCGTCGGTAAAGATGGCCGCATGACGTGTAGTGAGGCCCTCTGGGGCCTTTGGGACCCAACACCGTTGTCTGATATAGGTGCCCTGTTCTCGGCGGTTCGAATTCCTTGGTGGATTGCTGGCGGCTACGCGATCGAGCTCGCCGTCGGACACGCGTTCCTCGAGCACAGTGACGTCGATGTGCTGGCGGCTTGAGCCGATGCGCGGCACCCGGACGGTGATCACGTTGGAGGTCAGTCCGGTCACCTGGCCGAGTTTCGCACGGTGCTCGCCTGCACCGTTGCCTCGGTGAGGCAGCATGGCAGCCGCTGGCCCAACGACCCTTCAGACGCGGGAGTCGGCAGCCAGCACCATGAACGCAGACCATGCGTGAAGCGAGACCGCCAGCGCGTGCCTCTGCGTGTCCTTCGAGTCCCGGACCAACACGGCCTCGGAACGTACGGCGATCTCGACGCAGTTGTCGCCAGAGCTGCCGCTGTAACTGCTCTTGAACCAGGCCGGTTCCGTGGTGTTCATAGCGCTCCTCGCATCTGCTCCAGCAGGCTTACCGTGGCTTCGCGGCCGAGGGCCTGCGAACGCAGCTTGCCATAGCGCTGGAGCATGGCGCTCACGTCTTTCGGTGACGTGATGAGAATGCTCGACTGTTGGCCCTCGGAGTAGCCGACCCACTCGTGCTGCTGGGTCTCGGCGAGGTACATCAGACCATCGATACCCGCGTGGTCGTACTGGCGCAGGGACATCACCTGGATCTCGACGTTCCGCCGCGCACCCTGGTCCAGCAGGTGATCCAGCAGGTGGCGGGTGACCTCGGGCCCGCCCATGTGGCGTTCCAGCAGCGCCTGCTCGATGATGAAGCTGAAAGCTGTGTTCGGCCTTTCGGTCAGGAGCTGATGGCGCTCCAGCCGGGCGGTTACCTGTTGCTCGATCTGCTCGCCGGACAAGGGTGGCAGCCGGCGCTCAAAGATGGCACGGATGTACGCCTCAGGCTGCAACAGCCCTGGGATCGCTCGGCACTCGTACGCGTACAGCGAGATCGCTTCCTCCTCGATGCCCGCCCACTGCAAGAACCAAGACGCCAGTCCAACCTTCCGCGTCAGGCTGCCTGCCGCCGCCACCAGCACCCGCGCCGCCGTCGCCCCCAGCACCTCCTCCGAGCGCTCCAGCAGGTCCCTCGGCGGGAACCGCTTGCCTTGCTCGATCTTGGCGATGTACGCCGCCGAGTACTGCACCAGAGGTGCGAACTGCTCCTGCGTAAGGCGCGCTTCGTCCCGCAGCGCCTTGAGCACCGCCCCGAACGTCTTGAGACTGTCGGACACCTCCGGCTCGCCGCAGTTTCCGTTGCCCCCGCCCCTGCCACCGCCGTGGTCCGTAGCCATGCACGGCCGCCTCTCCCTGTGCAGGGCCCGTTCGCGGAGCCCACCCGTGCCCTACCGTGCGTCGTCCGCGCTGCGCCACCGCCCGACCCGGTCAATGGTTACGTACCGTGACCCTCCCAGTCCAGCGCGTGAACAGATACAAGCCGATCTGTATCGGTGCCGTGCCTGCCACAGGGCCATGTGCCCCCGCCAGGCTGAGCCCCATGCCAGCCCCTCACGACGAACCCCCGCTCCCCGCACGCGTGTTCGCCCAGCGCTTCTCCGCCACCCGGCGCGGAGCGCGCCTCGCGCGCTTACTCGCCGCGCTTCAGCTCGCCGAGTGGGGACACCCTCGCGGGACGGGTGACCACGACGCGGTCACGCTCGTCGTCGCCGAGCTCGCCGCGAATGCCGCGCTGCACGGCCGCGTGGCCGGCCGGGACTTCGCCCTGCTCCTCGCGTACGACGCGCACCGGGGCGTCATCCGTATCGAGGTGTCCGACACCCACCCCGCGCAGCCGGCCCACGTCGTGCCTGACCTCGACGAGGACCACGGTCGTGGCCTGGTCCTCGTCGACGCCCTCACCGCCCGCTGGGGCGTACGCGACCGCGTCGGCCCGGGAAAGACGGTCTGGGCGGAGTACGTACTGCCCACGAGGCCCGGCACGCCCGCGTACGGACAAGCCGCCGTGACGAGCGGGCCTCGCCGTCACCCCGCACACCTGTGAGCCGAGATCCCGGCTCACGGCACCAGTACCCGGCGCGGGGAACAGCCCCGCGCCGGCAACCACCAGAAGGAGAACCGATGTTCCGGACTACCGATGCCCCGTCCGAGCCCTGGGGCATGAGCCGCATGACGCCTCTGCGTAACGCCGAACCGTCGCCCTGGCGGTACGAGGGCATCGACCACGAGTCCCGGACCGGGCGCTGGGTGGGCGGGGACGGCGTCATGACGCCTGTCGAGCTGGGCAAGCACGGCACGTCCGTGAACACCTACCCGCCCACGCAGTTCTGCAAGGACGGCAAGTTCGACTCCGACAGCGGCAGCGACGCGACCCAGGACTGAGAGCGGGACCGGATAGAACAGAGAGATCGGAGGACAGAGTGATGCGAGGGCACACGGTGCTGGTCGCGACCGAGTACGAGGACGCCACGGCGGATCTGGTGATCGCCGAGTTGAACCGGCGCCGTGTGCCCGTCCTGCGGTTCGATCCCGGCCGGGACCTCACGGCGGCGGTCGGACTCGCCGCGCGCCTCGGCCGGGACGGCTGGGAAGGCACCCTGACGGTGCGTGACAGGACGGCGGATCTGGCGGAGGTGCGGTCGCTGTACCATCGCCGGCCCAGCCCGTTCGCCCCGGCGGGGGGCGTTGACCAAGCGGCGCGGTTCGCGGCGGGTGAGAACCGGCGTGGCCTCGGCGGCGTACTGGCCGCGCTGCCCCGGTGCCGGTATCTGAGCCACCCGTCGGCCATTGCCCGTGCCGAGTACAAGCCGGAGCAACTCGCGGCCGCGCTCGACGTCGGGATGCTCGTCCCCCGTACGGTCATCACCAATGACCGGCTGGAGGCGCAGGCGTTCACCGCCGCCCGGCCCACGATCTACAAGCCGCTGCACGCGGGTGCGTACGACGTGGACGGTGAGCCGGCCGGAATCTGGGCCGGCACCGTACGACCCCACCAGCTCGACGACACCGTCGGCCGCTGCGCGCACCTCTTCCAGGCGCAGGTCGACAAGGTGGCGGACATCCGGGCCGTCGTCGTCGGCCGGGAGGTGTTCTGCGTACGCATCACCGCTCCGCCGGGTGTCGTCGACTGGCGGGCGGAGTACAGGAACCTGTCCTACGCGTCCGTCGACTGCCCGCAGGACATGCGGCACGCCCTCCTCCGATACCTCGACACCTTCGATCTGGCTTACGGCGCCTTCGACTTCGCCGTGTCCCGGGACGGCACATGGTGGTTCTTGGAGTGCAATCCGAACGGGCAGTGGGCCTGGCTCGAGGCCGCCACCGCCCTGCCCCTCACCCATGCCATCGCTGACCTGCTCGAACAAGGAGAAGAACGACGGTGAACGAGTACACCTCCTCCGTGCACCACCGGGCCGCCCTGGCCCGCAGGCTCACCGGGGCCGGGACCTTGCGCAGCGCCCCGTGGGAGGCAGCCGTCCGGGCCGTGCCGCGTGAGGCGTTCCTCGGTGGCGGCTGGTTCGAATGCGAGGACGGCGGCTGGTACCGGCCCGCGTTTCTCGACGGCGCGGGCGGCCTGGACCGCGTCTACGAGGACGACACGCTGGTCACCCAGGTCGCGGGAGCCGTCGTGCCGCGCGAGGTCGAGGGCAGGATCGCCCAGCGCCCCACGTCTTCCTCGACGCTGCCGAGCCTGGTCGTGCGGATGCTGGAGGCGCTGGAGGCGGCCGAGGGTGCGAGGGTCCTGGAGGTCGGCACGGGAACCGGGTACTCCACCGCCTTGCTGAGCCAGGCGCTCGGAGGCGAGCGGGTCACCTCGGTCGAGGTGGACGCCGATGTCTCCTCCCGCGCCGCCGTGGCCCTCGCGGGCCTGGGCCTGCGGCCGGAGCTGATCGTCGGAGACGGGCTCAACGGTCACCCTGCCGGAGGCGACCCGTACGACCGGATCATCGCGACCTGTGGTGTGCACACCGTGCCCGGCGCGTGGATCGCCGGGAGCCGGCCGGGCGGGGTGATCCTCGCGACCGTCGCGGGGTGGATGCGCGCCTCGGAGCTGGTGCGGCTCACCGTCGCCGAGGACGGGACGGCGAGCGGACCGGTCCTGGGCGGGCAGGTCTCGTTCATGCTCGCCCGCCCCCACCAGGCACCGCCGCTGGGCATGCTGCCCGACCTGGACGACGCCGAGCCGGAGCCGACGGACATCGGAGGGGACGTGCTGGACGCGTGGACACCCCGGTTCGTCGCCCAGTTCGCGGCGCCGCGCGCCCAGCGGTTCCGGCTGCCGCGCGACGGGCGTACCGAACAGGTGGTCGTGGACGTGGAAGCGGGCGCCTGGGCGGCGGTGTACGAGGAGCGCGGCCGGTGGCTGGTCCGCCAGGGCGGCCCTCGGCGGCTGTGGGACGCCATCACTCAGGAGTACGCCCGCTGGCACGAGGCGGGGCGGCCACCGGTGGAGCGGATGCGCCTGCGTGTCGGGCCACAGGGGCAACGCCTGATGTGGGCCTGACGCCACCAGGCGCCCTCGTGTCCCCGATACGAGGGCCAGCAGCCGGGGGCGGGCGCTTCGGGATGCCCGGGTGCCGGGCGGTTCGGGATGCCCGGGTGCCGGGCGATCGCCCTGATCGGCAGTCTCGCCCGGCGCAGGAGGGCCTTGGCCGCCGGAGCGGTGAGCAGGAGCAGCCCGGCGCTGGCAGTGCGGCCGTCTGAGGGAAGTGGAGCGGCGGCGGGCATCACAGGGATCCCGTGAGGGTGGCGGTGAGCGGGGTCCGGCCGAGGGCCGACTCGGGCAGACGGCGTGGCGGGCGGTGCGGGCCGGTCGGGCGACGCGCACGCCCTGGCCGGGCAGCGTTCGCGTCGGCCCGTCGCCGGACGAGCCCGCAGGGTCGTTCAGGGCCTGCGGCCGTGGAAGGTGCGGCGCAGGTCGCTCACCCAGGCGTCGGGGTTCTCCCAGGGGATGAAGTGGCCGCCGCGGTCGTGGGCGTTGACGTTGACGTGGTTGAACCAGTCGGCCTGCGGGCCGGTCGTGAACGCCCGGACGCGCTCGTCGGTGGTGTGGATGCCGGGCGGGTTCTCGTACGTGACGAAGGTGAGGCCGACCGGGGCCTGCACGACCGGGGTGCGGTCGTGGGCGGGGGTCCAGGGGTAGCGGTTGGCGTTGGCGTAGTAACGCATCGACGTGGCGATGGAGTTGTTCACCCAGTAGATCGTGGCGTGGGTGAGCAGGTCGTCCTTGGTGAAGACGGACTCGATGTCGCCGCCGTTGTCGCTCCAGGCGTTCCAGCGCTCCAGCAGCCAGGCGAGGAGTCCGGCGGGTGAGTCGCTCAGCCCGTGGGCCAGGGTGGCGCCGTCGAGCATGTGCACGGTGAGGTGGGACGCCGAGCGGTGGTCCAGCTCGATGATGCGGGCGCGGACGTCGGCGGGCTGGTCGTCGGTGAGGGGCCGGTTCCGGGCGAAGTCCCAGGCGCGGGGGCCGGTGAAGAAGTCGAGCGGCAGCCCTGAGCCGATGTGGATGCCGTAGAGCTCGTCGGCGTACTTGTGGCCGAGCTGGCTGGAGACGATCCCGCCGATGTCGCATCCCCCGGCGGCGTATTTCTCGTAGCCCAGGGTCTCGGTCATCAGGGTGTGCCAGAGGTCGGAGACCTTCCAGAAGTTGACGTCCGGAAAGCCGGTGAGCGGGCCGGGGAAACCGAAGCCCGGCAGGGACGGCACGATGACGTCGAACGCGTCGGCGGGGTCACCGCCGAACGCGGCCGGGTCGGCGAGCGGGTCGATCACCTTCGACCAGTGCCAGAACGTCCACGGCCAGCCGTGGGTGAGGATCAACGGGATCGGGCGAGGGCCGCGGCCGGGCTTGCGCATGAAGTGCACCGGGACACCGGCGACGCTCACCTGGTAGTGCTCGTAGGCGTTGATGGCGGCCTCGGCGTCGCGCCAGTCGTAGCCGTCCCGCCAGTAGGCGACCAGCTCACGCAGATAGCTGTCCGGGACGCCGTAGGACCAGTCCCCGTTCCCCTCGTCCAGCGGCGGACGGGTCGATGCGAGACGGGCACGCAGGTCATCGAGGACGTCGTCGGACACATGGATCGGGGTGGGCTCCAGGGGGAAGGCGTGCGGGGTGGTCATGGCGTGGGTTCCTTACTGGGTAGGGGTGAGGCTCCCCCGCTGCGCGGGCCGGGGGCGGTTGCGTAGGCGTCATCCGGCGGGGGCGCCCTGGGCAGCGCGCGGTCGTCCCCGGACGGGGTGGGCCGCGCGCTCACGCCGTGCGCGCAGTACACGGCCCTGACCGGACACCGGATCACCGGCACCCCGCCCACCGCCGCGGACCGGTCAACACCGGCGGCACGAAGGGCAAGCACGTGGAGAAGCTCCGCAGTCGGGCCAACTAGTGCTCCAGGAGCCCGAGTTCCGGGCGTACGTGGACGAGGGCGAGATGTTCCAGGACGCCGCCACCGAGGGCATCGGGCTGCAACCCGCTCATCATCCACGGTGGCGGCCTGCGAGGGGGCCCGTCGGCCGCGACCGCTTCGGGACCTACAGGCCACCCGTCCCGGCCGGCGCCTGCGGAGCCCCTGCGCCGGCGGAGAGGAAGCCCCACCGGGGGCACCGCCACGGTCCGGCCGGGCACCGCTGCGACCCTGTTCGTGACGTAGATCACAGCACAGGGAAAACCCATCGGCCCGGTCCGGCGTCCAGCAGGTGTGAGATCAGACAGGAAAGCGCTGCACCGGGTGGACGAGGAGCGCCTCGTCCGCCTGGTGGCCAAGGGCGACCGCGCCGCGTTCGAGGAGCTGTACCGGCGCACGTCGCCGTGGATGGCGGTACGGCTGCGCCGCCGCTGCTCCGACGAGCAGATCGTCGCCGAGGTGATGCAGGAGACGTATCTGGCGGTGTGGCGCGCGGCCGGCGCGTTCGCCGGCAGTGCGGTCGGCGGCACGGCCGTCGGATGGCTGTGGACGATCGCGGCGCGCCGCCTCGTGGACGCCTTCCGGCGCCGCGCCCACCACGCCGAGCCGCCGCCTGCCGCCGCCGCGCGGGCCATGGCGCCGGCGGCCGAGGAGGAGGCGCTCGCAGCGGGCGTCGGCGGTGACGTCGGCGATGCGCTGCGGCGCCTGGCACCGGAACTCAGAGAGGTACTGCAGGCCACGGTGCTCGACGGGCTGTCCGTCCGGGAGACCGCCACCCTGCTCGGGCTGCCCGAGGGCACGGTCAAGACCCGTGCCCGCCGGGCTCGGATCGCGATGCGGAAGGCACTGGCATGAGCGGAGAGAGCGGAGAGCACGCGTCGGTGCGGCTCATCGGCGGTTACGCGCGCAACGACGCGGACGTCACCGCCGACGAGGTGTGGGCGCTGGAGGCGCACCTGGAGGCCTGCGCGACATGCCGCACCCGGCTCTCGGACGCCGTGGAGACCGGGGCGCCCGACATCGCCTCGCTGGTCGGCACCGTCTGGTCCGGCCTGGAGCCGATCCTGGACACGGCGACCACGATGCCGACGCGGCGGCGGCGCCGGCCGGTGTGGCTGACGGCGTGGCTGACGCCGGTGATGGCCCCGTGGCTGGCCATGACCGTCGGCGTAATCCTGATCGCGCTGGCGCTGGACCTGGCGGGTCCCGGCTTCGGCGAGGTGTCGCTGGTGCTGCTGCTGGCCCCGGTGCTGCCGCTGTGCGGGGTCGCCGTGTCCTGGTCGCGGGGTCTCGATCCGGCGTACGAGCTGACGGCGGCGGCCCCGAGGGCGGGGCTGCACCTGGTGCTGCGGCGCACGGCGTCCGTGCTGGCCGTGGTCGTCCCCGTGCTGCTGGCCGCGGGCTGGCCGGCGGGGGTGTCGGCCGCGCAGTGGCTGCTGCCCTGCCTGGCCCTGACCTCGGCGGCCCTGGCGCTCGGCGGCGTCTTCGGGGTGACCCGCGCCGCGCTCGGTCTGATGGCCGTATGGGCGGCCGGTGTCATGGCGCCGTCCCTGATCACCCGCAGCGAGTCCGCCTTCCTGGAAACGAACAGCCTGCCCGTGTGGGGCCTGCTGCTCGCGCTCGGCACCGGCGCCGTGATGGCCCGCCGGGGCGCGTACACCACTGTTCCCGGGGTTTCCCGGTGAGCACCCTGACCAACCGAGAGGAACAGCGCATGACACGCGCGGTGAGCGCGGCGGAAGTCGCGCCGAGGACCTACGCCCATGAGATCCGGGCCGCCGGGCTGAGGATCCGTGTCGGGCGGACCCGGATGGCCGTCGACGGGCTCGACCTGTCCCTCGGCACGGGCGTGCACGGCCTCCTCGGGCCGAACGGGGCGGGCAAGACCACCCTCATCCGGGCGCTGGCCACCGTGCTGCGGCCCGCCGAGGGCACCCTGGAGCTGTTCGGCGAGTCCGTGGCCTCCGCGGGCGAGCACCGCTCGGTGCGCCGCCGGATCGGCTACCTGCCGCAGGAGTTCGGCTACTACAAGCGCTTCACGGTGCGCGAGTTCGTCGAGTACATGGCCTGGCTGAAGGAGGTCCCCAAGGCGGACGTCCCGGCGGCCGTCCAGCGAGCCGTGGAGCGGGTCGGCCTCGCGGACCGGGCCGACGAGCGGATGAAGGCCTTGTCCGGCGGCATGGTGCGGCGCGTGGGCATCGCCCAGGCCATCGTCAACGACCCGGAGGTCCTGCTGCTGGACGAGCCGACGGTCGGACTGGACCCGGCGCAGCGGATGCGCTTCCGCGAGCTGTTGCAGGAGCTGGGCACGGACACCTGTGTGGTCGTCTCCACGCATCTGGTGGAGGACGTCGCGGCGGCCTGCACCGACGTGGTGCTCTTCGCCGAGGGCCGGCTGGTCTTCCAGGGCACGCCGGACAAGATGGCCGCGGCGGGCGGCGCCGGCCATCCGGGGGACAGTCCGCTGGAGCGCGGCTACTCGGCGCTGCTCGCCGAGCCCGCCGGCTCCGCGCAGGAGAGGGGTGCCTGGTGAACTTCCGCGTACTGCGTACCGAACTGAGGCGCTCCGTCGCCCCGTGGACCGGCATCGCCGTCCTGGCGACCGGCCTGCTCTTCCTCCTCCTGATTCTCGGCCCGGGGGAAAGCACCGCGGACTGGACGGCCCAGTGGACGCCCATGGCCCTGACCGTCCGCGGCCTGCTGTACTACCTGTGGCCCGTCGCGGTGGGGCTCGGGGCCCTTCAGGGTCTGCGCGATCCCCGCTCGCGGGTGACCGAGCTGATGGCGACCGTGCCCCGGCCCGCCTGGCAGCGCGTGGCGGTCCCGGCGGCGGCCTCTGCCGTCACGCTGGCATCCGCCTTCCTCGTCATCGTCGCCACGGGCGGAGTCCGGGTGCTGCTGGGCGACACCGTGTACACGCCTCTCGGCTGGCTGCCGATCGTGCTGGTGGCGGCGTTGGCCCTGGTCGCGGGGGCTCTGCTCGGCATGGGCGTGGCGCGCGCGCTGCCGTCCGTGCTCACCCCGCCGCTGATGGCGGTGGCCGCTCTCGTGATGACCGTCCTGCTCCAGCAGCACGCGGACGAGGCGCTGCCGACGGGTAACGCGCCCAACCTGCTGGCGCAGCTGGTGCCCGGGGTGGCGCTGCCCCGCGAGGAGCTGCTCACCCTCGCCTCCTCCGTGCACCTCGGCCAGACCCTGTGGCTGGTCGGCATGCTCGCCACCGGCTTCGCCCTGCTGACCGCCGTCTCGGCGCGCGCCCGGCTGCTCGCCCTGGCCCCCGTCCTGGCGGGCGCATCGCTCGCCCTGCTGATTCTTCCCGCCGAACCGCGCGACACGTACGTGATCGACGAGGCTGCCGTGGAACTGGTGTGCGACGGCCCGGTGTGTGTGACGGAGATGCACCGTGACCGGCTGGCGGCCCTCGCACCGCACGGCAAGGAGGCGCTGCGCGTATTGCGGGAGGCGCTGGGCGAGGATGCGCCGGACACGGTGCGGGAGGAGACGGCGCTGCGTGGGCCCATGGGGAAGCGGGAGCTTTCGGGCGAGGCCGTGCTCCTCGACTTCGACGACCCGGTGGTCGTACGGGCGGAGGGCGAGCAGCTGACCCGGGCCCTGGTCGGCCAGGGGCTGGCGCCGCACTGCACCGAGCGCAGCAGCCTGATGAACAGCATCGGACTGGATGAGATCGCTCAGAGCATCGCGGCGGGCTGGGCGCTCGGTGACTTCCGGCTGATCGACTGGGCCGGTCACTTCGACGGGCCGGAGCACCGGGAGGCCGGGGAGGCGGCGTGGAGCCGGCTGGGGGCACTGTCTTCGGCGGAGCAGCGCACATGGATCACCGACACGCGCACTGCCACCCTCGCCTGCGACCTGCGGGACACGCGCGGAGTGCTGACGGGTGAAGCGTTCTGATGAGGTGGCTGGTGCTGTACGCGCGCTCCCGGCAGGTACCCGCATCGGCAGCGGCGGTGCTGGCCGCCGTCCTGGCGGTGTGGTTCCTGGCCCGGGGGGAGGACACCGACCCACGGCTGCCGGTGCTCGCCCTCACCGCGGCCGTGACGGCGGCCTCGATCGGCCTGGGCGGGCAGGACTCCGCGCTGGATCGCACGGCGGCCATCCGCTGGGTGCCCCGCCGTGCGGTGCACGTGCTGCTCGTCATGGCGGTCGTGGCCTCGGCATTGCTGACGGCGCGGGCGCTGGGCGCGGACGTGGGCACCACCGCCTTCGTCGTCCGGGACAGCGCGGGCCTCACAGGGCTCGCCGCCGCCGGGGCGGTGCTGTGCGGCGCGCAACACGCGTGGACGCTGCCGGTCGGCTGGCTGACGCTCGCCCTTTTCCCGTCGACCCTGCCGGAGGGTGTGAACGAGATCCTGGTCTGGCCGCTGCTGCCGCCGGACACCGCGACTGCCTCGTGGGTCGCCCTGACCCTTGCCGTGGCCGGCACCGTGGCATACGCCGCTGTCGGACCCAGGCGCTAGCGTCCGGCCTGGAACGGATCTCGCCCACGCAAGGACGAGGCGGGAGAAATCGCCGCCTCGTCAGAGGCGGGCCGGCCGTTCGTCGTCCGCACTCTCCCCCGGACCGGGAGCAGTTCGGGCCACTGGTGCAAGGACATGAGACCGCCGTCACACGCACCCACCGCAGGTGTGCGGGCACCTCCGGCGGGTGCGGTGGCGAGCGACGAAACCGTAAGCGTTCAGTGATGAGGACGGGTGTCCGTGTCTCACCGCAGGAACCGACTGGAGCAGCACACGCCGCTGCCTGCCGGGGCGGAGCTGGTATCGCCCTCGGGCAGGTACGCCTTGCACTACGACCCCTCCGGGGTACCGGTCGTCACCGACCGGACGGCACGACAGGTCCGCCGGCGGGCCGGCGAGGACGAGCGGTCACCGGCCGCCGGCGAACTCAGGCTCAGCGGCTGGGTCCAGGTCGAGCTGCGTGGCGGCGGAACCTGGCGGTCGTCCGTGGGCGCCGGCGACGCGCGGACCCTGGTGGTGACCGATGCCGGAGAGCTGGAACTCCTCGACGTGGACGGGGTACGGGTGTACGACTCCGGACGGGGATCCGTCGCTCCCGTGCCGGCCTTCGAGGACGCCGCGCCGACCGTCGACATCACACCGGAGCGCTACCCCCGCTCCGCACGCCTGCCCTCCGTATCACCGTGCCCGCTCCACCACGAAGTTCACCCGTCGAGTGCGCACTGTGGCATTCGTGTGGCGCGCTGTAATCGGTTGCTCTAGAGTCTGGCGCCTCACAGCAATCGCTTCGCCGCAACTCGCGGCTATAAAGAGGAATTGGGGCCACCTTGACGGTTCCTGCTCAGTCGAATCCACCTCCCGGCCCACCGGCCCCCGGCGACCCACCACAGCAGACCGGCAGCCGGTACTCCCATACCGGGACCACCCGTCTTCTCTGCGCGGGGCCGTATCTCCAGGCGCGTTTCCGGCGGCGTGTCGTGGAGGAGCTGGTCGAGCACGACGGGAGGGCGGTGGCGCCCTCGGCCGGGGTCGATGTGGTCCCCGTGCTGGCGCACGCGTTATGGGCCCGCAGACTCGAGTTGCAGGCCGGTGGCTTGATCGCGCTCCTGTGGGCGCTGTTCTGGCTGGCCGATCTGTTCGGGCACGAGTTCGGCTGGATGACTTCCTGGAGCCTGGCCGACGCCTACGGCCAGAGCTACACGGAACGGCACTTCTTCCTCTTGACCGATCTGTTCGAAGAGGGGGACAGCGTCCGGCGCTATCCGGGCTCCGGTGTCTGGGCGTTCAACTACGCGATCATCAGCGGACTGCTGTGGCTGGCCCGGAACGTGTCGGGACGCGGCACCAGTGTGTACTCCCTGGACGGCCTGCTGCCCGCGCGCAGCGGCTGGGCCCGGATCGTGGCCTTCGCGCCCCGGATCCTGATGGCCCTGTACTGGGCGGCCGCGCTCGCCGCCCTGTGGAACGCTTCAGCGAACTGGATGGCCGTGGTCTTTCCGCTGCTGCTGGTGATCCCCGTGTGGAGGCATCGCAGTGCGGTGGAGGCGGTGATGTGCGACCGTCTCCGCGCCGAGGCGTTCGCGCAACAGCCCCGGGAGGAGCTGACCCATCCCGAGTGGCTGCGGGAGATCGGCCTGGCCATCGACAGGGAGCAGAACTCGGGGATCGTCCTGTACGAACCGGCCCGGCCCTTCGTCGGGTCCGGCCGTGCCCTGAAGCCCTGGTCCCTCGTGATGGACCTGCGCCGCAGGCCGGAAGCCGACTCGGAGCCGCTCACCGCCGCCGGGGTGCTGAACTGCGTACGTGAGCGGCTGAAGGATCTCGGCCGGCTTCCGGAGCCCCCGTCCGGGCTGGACCGCCTCAGGGATGTGGAGATCGACGAGCTGGTCTATCTGCCGTCAGGGCCCCCGAGGCTCGAGGTCGATCACGGCGAGGACGCGACGACGACGCACCGGCTCACATCGGTCGGCGAGGGCGGCGAGGCCCGGCGGCACTTCCTGCGGGTCCGGGTCAGCGCGTGGGAGCACCAGGTGGTGGTCTCCGTACTGATCCGGGTGCACACCCAGGGTGAGCTGCTGGTGCTGGAGGTCGTTCCGCACGTACTCGATTCACTCAAGCCGGAGTTCGGGCTCGTCGACGCCATCGTCGAGCGGGGCCGCGCGTACCCGGCGATCGCGGCGGGCCGAGCCCTGGTGACCGCTCCTGCCGCCGGGGTGGCGGCGGCCTTCTCCGCCGCGCGTTCGCTGGACAGCGCGATCCGCTGGGCCACGCGCCGCGCCGGGTACGTGGGCACGCCGGGAGTCTCCCCCGAGGGCGCCGCGGCGTCCGTGCGTGAACTGGCCTCCGTTCCCGGCGAGTCACCGCTCCAGCAGATGGATGTCAGCCGCTACCTGAGGACGATCCAGGAGCGCATCGGTACGGGGGCGCTCCAGGCCCTGAGCGAGAAGGGCCATGACACCGGGCAGCTGGAGCAGCAGATCGTCCAGGTGAGCAACGGCGGCGTCTTCATCGGGACGATGAGCGGCGGCGCGGTGGCGACGGGCCGAGGTGCCAGGGCGCGGGCCGACGGAGCGCTGCAGCAGGTACTGGGCCGCCGCGACGGCAGGTGACAGTCCGGCGGGGAGCGCCTGACGAACCGTGGGGACTGTGGCAACGGCGAACAAGAGAGCAGGGTGCGGGGACATGGGTGGAAGTAACGAAACACAGCGTGCGGACCGGGAGCCGGACGCCGGCGAGGAGCCGACGAGTACGGAACCGACGGGGGGCATCGTCATCGGCGAGTTCGACGGAGGGGCCGTCGCGGCCGGGCTGCGGGCGGAGGCCGAGGACGCCGGCAGGCGGATCGGCCGACCGCGCGGCGCGGACCTGCCGCCGCCGGTGGTGGCTCCCGTCCCGGGTGGCATCGCCATCGGGCGGATGACCGGCGGTGCGGCGGCGTCGGGCCCTGGTGCGCGTTCCACCGACCGGTCGGAGCGGTTCATCGAGGCGACTCCGCAACTGGTCGACGCGCTGCGGTTGTTGCGCGGCGAGTCGGGTGAGCTGCGTACGGAGGCTGCCGAGGCCGAGCGGGAGATCCAGGCCACCGGAGGGGTGGAAGGGGGCCGGCTGCGACGGCTTGCGGCGCTGGCGGGCCGGGCGGCCGGGTCCGTGGGCGGGCAGACCGCTGCCGGGGTGGCCGCCGAAGTGATCACGGGAATGCTGCCATGAGGGGATGGGACGTCAGGGGACAGCGGTGGCAGCCGTCCCAGGCTCCGGACACCGGCCAGCCGCAGGCCATGGAACGGGGCCTGCGGATCGCGGCCGTCGCACTGGCGGTGGCAGTGGTGGGCACGGTCGCCTTCGGGGGCGGGCGGCTGCTGTTCCGCGACGACGAGGCGCAAGGGGTCGAGGCGTCCGCGGAGGCCACCCCTGGAGCCACGGACCCCACCGGAACGGCCCCGGGCGCCGGCGCGACCGAGGAGGGTGACGCCGGGAGCGAGACCCCCACAGCCGAGGGGCCGCCGCCCGGCTTCGTGGCGGAGGAGGATGCCCAGGGCTTCGGCGTGCAGGTCAGGGAGGGCTGGCAGCGCCGGGAGGAGCCGCGCCCGGAGGGCGACGTCGTCTTCTACGAGACGGACGACGGCGCGGGGTTCCTGCAGATCTACCGGATCTCCGAGCTGGGCTACACGCCGTACGACGCTCTGGAGGAGACGGACCGGCTGGTGGGCAAGGCCGACGGTTACCAGCGACTGAGGCTGGAGGAGCTGGACCCCGCCGACGGATCGCAGGCCGCCGAACTGGAGTACCGGGTGCCACGCGACAACGGGACGGTCCGGCAGTCGCTGCTCCGGGCGTTCGTCGCCGAGGACGGGGTGCGATGGGTGGTCCTCGTCGCCGGGCCGGAGGACGAGTGGGACGCGACGTACGCGGAATCGGCCTCGGTGGCGGCCGCCTCGTTCTGCCCGCAGGGCTACTGCCCGGCCACGCCCTGAGCCGGTGAGCCGCCCAGCGGCCCCGGAACGGCGGTGTCGCTGCCGTGCCGGGGCCCGGGGTGCGCTTCCCGGCCACGGGCGGTGGCCCGACAACGCCGCTCATCACCTCTGGCCAGGCCCTCCCCGGCCCGGCGCCTCACCCTGGTCGACGATCCAGCCGCCCAGGAGCGACGCTCGGGGTGCGGGTCTTCAGGACGCCGACCCGGCCGCACCGTCCACCGGGATGACGCCGAGTTGCTGGAGGAAGCCGAGAAGGTCCTTGTCCGACCACTTCTCCGCGAGCCTGCCGTTCTCGATGCGGTGGATCACGGTCGCCGTCATCGTGAGCTGGTTACCGGTGGCAGGAATGCCCGGAAGGTCCCCTTCATGTGCCCCGCGGGCCGTCAGTCGGGTCACCACTTTGTCGCCCTGCGCGATCTGGTCCTCGATCGCATGGGTCCCGGGAGTCGCCTCCCAGAAGAGACGGAACACCTGCTTGAGCCCTTCGCGACCGGACCCGAGCCCCGGAAACGGTGGCGGTGAGTGGTCCTGATAGTCCTCGGCCACGAGTTCGTCCAGGGCCTCCAGGTTGCCCTTGTCGATCTCCGCGTAGAAGCGGCGAACCAGTTTCTTGTTCTCTTCGCTCGACACGGGACTCCTCCACACGCGTTCGTACCGCCGGAACCGGCGTGCACGACCGGAAGCATGACCCGCCCGGCGATGGGGCGACACCTCCGCCGCGCCGGGCTTCCGTGCGCGGTCACCCGGAAGCAGGCACGCGCGTGACCCGGTACGCCCGCAGCAGGGCGAACGTTGCCGCGCGGCGTGTGCGGAGTACGGGTCACGCCGTCGTGCGCTTTGATCGGTGAAGGACAGCGTCGCGTCGCGGAGCGCGCCGGCCAGGCAACAGATCGTCGACGGAGCACTCGGCATGACTGACGAAGAGTCCGGTACCCCCCACTGGCTGTTCGGCGATCAGCTCGGACCCCACTTCATCGACTCGGCACGGGGCGGCCCGCACCGGGACGCGCCGCTGCTGATGATCGAGGCCCGCAGCGTCTTCCGACGGCGACGGTTCCATCGCGCCAAGGCCCACCTGATCCTGTCGGCGATGCGCCATCGAGCCGCCGAGCTGGGTGAACGCGTGCGGTACGTCAAGGCCGACACCTACCGCCAGGGTCTGCGCGAGACGGTGGGGGACGGTCCGGTGACCGTGCACCACCCCACGTCCCACGCGGCCCGTGCCTTCGTGCACGCGCTGCCCTCCGTACGCGTTCTCGGGGCGCGGGGCTTCCTCGTGACGCACGACGAGTTCAGGAAGTGGGCGGACGGCCGCGGCACGAAGCACCTCCGGCAGGAGGACTTCTACCGGTGGGTCCGTCAGACGCACGACCTGCTGATGGAGGGGGACCGTCCTGTCGGCGGCCGGTGGAATCTGGACCACGACAACCGGCAGCCCCCGCCGCGCGGCGTCACCGACCTGGGCGTACCGGCGCCCTACCGCCCCCGGGAGAGCGACATCGACGCCGAGGTGCGGTCCGACCTCGACCGCTGGTCGCGTGACGGGGACGTCGAGTTCGTCGGCGAGGACGCGCCGCGCGGGTTCCCCGCCACGCGCCGGGAGGCACTCGCCGCGCTCCGCCGCTTCGTGGAGCACCGGCTCGCCACGTTCGGCGCGTACGAGGACGCGGTCCTCACCGGGGACGCCACGATGAGCCACAGCCTGCTCTCCTCGTCCCTCAACCTCGGTCTGCTGGACCCCGCTGAATGCGTCGAACGGGCGGAGGCACGCTGGCGGTCCGGTGACGTGCCGCTCAACAGTGCCGAGGGATTCGTGCGGCAGATCGCGGGCTGGCGCGAGTTCGTCTGGCACGTCTACTGGTACTTCGGTACGCACTACCGTGACGGCAACGCCCTGGGACACCACGAGCCGCTGCCCGACTGGTTCACGGAACTGTCCCCGGACGGGACCGAGGCGAACTGCCTGGCCCGAACCCTGGAACAGGTCCGGACGACGGGCTGGACCCACCACATTCCACGTCTGATGATTCTGGGCAGTTTCGCCCTGCAACGAGGATGGGAGCCCCGGGCCGTCACCGACTGGTTCCACCGCAGCTTCGTCGACGGCTACGACTGGGTCATGGTCCCGAACGTGGTGGGCATGTCGCAGTACGCGGACGGGGGCCGCATGACCACCAAGCCCTACACGTCCGGGGGCGCCTACATCGACCGCATGAGCGACCTCTGCGGCTCCTGCCGGTACAAACCGTCCGTGCGCGTCGGCGAGGACGCCTGCCCCTTCACCGCCGGGTACTGGAATCTTCTGCACCGCCACCGCGACCGGTTCGAGCACAACGCGCGGATGATTCGGGCGGTGCGAGGACTGGACCGGCTCCGCGATCTCGAAGAGCTGCTGGAGCAGGAGCGCGACCGCTGGACCTGAGATCCCGGCCACCGCGGGAGCCGGAGTCTCACGGCCGTTTTCCCGGAACGGTCAGAGCCAGCCGTGTTCCCGGGCGATGCGGGCCGCGACATGGCGGTTCTCCGCACCCAGCTTCATCGCGGCCGCCGACAGGTAGTTACGGACCGTCCCCCTGGACAGCGAGGCGCGCGAGGCGATGTCCGCGACCGGGGTCCCGTCCTCGGCGTACGACAGGAGTTCCGCCTCCCGGGGCGTCAGGGGTGACTCGCCCGCCGCGATGGCGTCGGCCGCGAGCTCCTGGTCGACGTAGCGGCCGCCGGTGTGGACGGTACGGATGATCTGCGCCAGGTCGTGCGCGGACACCGTCTTGGGTACGAAGCCGCGTACGCCGACGCTCAGCGCGCGCTTCAGCGCGCCTGCCCTGGCGTGGCTGGTGACGATCATCGAGGCGCACCCGGGTACGGCGTCCCGCAGGCGCGCGGCGACCGCCACACCGTCGAGGCCGGGCATCTGGAGGTCGAGCACGGCGACGTCGGGGCGGTGCACCATGGCCATGGCCACGGCTTCGTCGCCGGTCGCGGCCTGGGCGACGACGCTGATGTCGTCCTCCAGGGTGAGGAGGGAGGCGAGCGCACCCCGGATGAGGTGCTCGTCGTCCGCCAGCAGGACCGTGATCATTCGCTTTCCTCCCACGGGACTCGTGCGGTGAGGCGGAAGAATCCGCCGGTGTCCTGTTCCGTGGCCAGTGTGCCGCGCAGGTCGGCCAGGCGTTCCTTCAGTCCGGCCAGGCCTGTGCCGGCGCCGGGTTCCGTATCGGACACGCCGTCATTCTCCATCACCAGCAGGGCCTCGGTCGCTCCGGCGGTGCGCAGTGCCATGGTGCAGCGGGAGGCGCCCGGCGCGTGGCGGAGCACGTTCGTCGTGCCTTCACGCACCACCCAGCCGAGGGCCGACTGGACGTCGGACGGCAGGCGGGACGCGGGCCCGTACTCGATGCGGCAGTCGATGCCCGCGGCCTCCAGGACGGAGCGTGCTCCGGCGAGTTCGGTGTGCAGGTCGGCGGTGCGGTAGCCGCGTACCACCGACCGGATCTCCCGCTGCGACTCCCGTGCGATGCGCTGCACCTCCACCATGTGCTCGACCGCTTCGGGACGGCCGCGCTGCGCCAGTTGTGCCGCGAGTTCGCTCTTGAGCGCCACGACCGCGAGGTTGCGGCCCAGTACGTCGTGCAGGTCACGGCCGAATCGCAGTCGCTCCTCGGCGACCGCCAGGCGTGCCTGTGTCTCGCGTGCGGCGGCCAGTTGCTCGATCAGCCGGACACTCCAGCCGGAGGCCCGGGACGCGATGGCCATGAACGGCACCATGATGGTGCTGGCGCCGATGACGAGGACCGTGGACGATCCCGACAGCCCTGCTACGAAGGCCCCGGCCAGCGTGGCGACCGTGACGGCTGCCACGAGTGCCGCTCCCTGACGGAGCGGCAGCGCCAGCACGGGCGGTCCGGCCCAGAACATCAGCAGCCACACCGTGAAGGACGCCAGATCGGCGTCGTCGATACGGCCGGACGACCGCAGCACGCATCCCAGAGCCGCCACGGCCAGGGTGAGCGCCGTGTACGCCGCCACGAGCCCGACGGGCCGTGGGCCGACGGTGAGGTAGTAGCTCAGCGCGGAACGCCAGAGCAGGAACTGGAGGGCGGCGTGTACCGCGACCAGCACGGCCACTGATGTCAGCGAGAACGCGTCGGCGTCCGCCTTCACCACCCAGACGGCCCACAGGCCCACCTCGCTGACGGCGAGGAAGCCGACGCTGCCCAGGGCGTACCGGCGGTAGCGTTCGGGGCCGTCCTGGCCTCCGAGCCGCTCCACCCAGTCCTCCACGCTCATGCTCATGCTCTGGTCCCCGACTTCCTCGTCCACGGGCCCGCGTACCCGACCTCGCGCCATCAACCGCGCGGACCCCAGCGGAACCACTGCCGCACTCCCAGGACCGCCACCCCTGTCCAGGCCAGAGCGGCGAGCAGCAGCCGGATCTGGTCCATGCCACCGAGGCTGCCGGTCCAGCCGCCCTGCAGGAGATCCATCACCGGTGAGAAGGGCAGCCAGGCGCTGATGTCGCCTGCCACGCCGGGCAGTACATCACGCGGTACGAACATCCCGGAGCCGACCATACTCAGCAGCCAGAACGGCAGGAACGTCAGCTGCGCGCTCTCTGCCGTCCGGGTGGCCGCAGCCGTCAGCGCGGCCGCTGCCACGAGCAGCGCCACACCCACCAGCAGGCCGACGGCCACCAGGTGCGGCGCCGCGGGTGCGGGCGCGTCCAGGACCACCGTCAGGCCGATGATCAGCAGGACGCACTGCACCAGGGCCAGCAGCAGAGCCGGGAGCGCTCCGCCGGCGAAGATCTCCCAGTCGCGCACCTCGCCCGTACGCAACCGCTTGAGCACGAGGCTCTCACGGCGCGTGACGTACACACCGACCAGGTTCGAGTAGACGGAGAAGATCAGCGCCAGTCCCAGCGAACCGGGCAGCAGGACGGTGGCGATCGACAGGCCGGTGCCGCCGAGGTCCAGGTTCTTGACCATGCCCCGCATCGAGAAGGCCGTGACGGCCGGCACGAGGAGGGCGGTGATCAGCGCGGCCCTGCTGCGCATCAGCAGTGTCAGCTCCGCGCGGCCGAGGGCGGCCAGCCGGGCCGGGGCACCGCTCCGCGCGGGCGCGGTCGTGTCCGGTCGTGTGACGCTCGCGGTGGTCGTCATCGTGTCTCCTCCTTCTCGAGGCCCTTGGCGATCTCCATGAAGGCCTCTTCCAGTGATGCGGAACGGGCGTCGAGGGCATGCAGGGTGACGCCGGTGTGCCGGGCCCAGGTGAGCAGTTCTGTGGCGGTGCGCTGCAGGTCCCGGGTCTCCAGACGGACCGTCCCGTCCTCGGTGGTGTGCCGGATGACGCCCATCGGCCCGAGCGGCGGCAGTTCGCCGAGGAAGCGGTCCCGGGGCAGCTCGAAGCTGATCCGGGAGGGCCGCTCGGCCACCACGTCGGCCACCCGCCCGGTGGTGGCGATCAGCCCCTTGTGCATGATCGCCAGCCGGTCGGCGAGCTGTTCGGCCTCCTCCAGGTAGTGCGTGGTGAGCAGCACGGTCGTGCCCTGGGACTTCAGTTCGCGGATCAGTTCCCAGGTGTCCCGGCGGGACTGGGCGTCCAGGCCGGTCGTCGGCTCGTCGAGGAACAGCACCTCAGGCCGCCCGAGGAGGGCCAGCGCGAGATCGAGGCGTCGCCGTTCGCCGCCCGAGAGCTGCTTGACCCTCACGTCGCGACGGTCGGACAGGTTGGTCAGTTCGAGGGCCTCGTCCGCGGGACGGGCGCCGCTGGTGCAGCCCGCCCACATCCGTACGGTCTCCATGACCGTCAGTTCCGGGGGGAAGCCGCCTTCCTGGAGCATCACCCCGATGCGGTGCCGTACCTCCGTGCGGTCGCGGAACGGGTCATGGCCCAGTACCTGGACGCTCCCGCCGGTGGGGGTGGCCTGGCCCTCCAGGAGTTCGAGCGTGGAGGTCTTGCCGGCGCCGTTGGTGCCCAGCAGCGCGAAGAGTTCTCCGCGAGCGACCGTGAAGTCGATACCGCGTACGGCTTCGAACCCCTTGTAGCTCCGTTTCAGTCCCACGGTTTCGATGACTGTGTTCATGCCTTCCACACTCCCGGCGACACGAGGCGGACGGCAGTGCGGTGTGTCATCAGGTTCGTATGACGGCTGTCATGCGGGCCGATGACATACGGCACTGCCCCTGTGGACCGCTGCCGGGGAGCGTGGAGGGCATGCACATCAGCGCCGTGCCGGAGCGGTACGGCCCGTGGGCGACGCCGGACACCCACTCACGGCCCACCCGCATCACCCCCACACCCACCCCGGAGTGACATGTGAACAACTCCCGCGCGGCCGGCTTCGCCGCCGCCGCACTCGTCACCACCTTCACCCTGACCGCCACGCTCACCGGCCCCGCGACAGCGGCGGTGTCCGCCCCCGCCGCCACGGCGCAGAAGCCGGCGGTCGCGACCGCCACCGACGGCGTCACGCACGGGGAGAACGACCGCGTCCCGGAGGGCTCCGTCTGGACGCAGCACTACTTCCCGTCCTCGGACGGCTCCGGCACCGAACTGCACGCCGACGTCCTGCTGCCGGAGAAGCTGCCCGAAGGGAAGGAGGTGCCCGTCATCCTGTCGGCGGGCGCCTACTTCGGGCACTCCGGGGAGCTCTACTACGAGGGCCTGGAGCACACCGGCCCCTCGGACCGCTTCCAGGACTTCATCGAGGGCACCGATCTGTTCGACCAGGGCTACGCCTTCGTCATGGTGGACCTGCGCGGCTTCGGCGGATCCACCGGCTGCCTCGACTTCGGCGGGCCGGGCGAACAGGCCGACGTCAAGGCCGCGATCGACTGGAGTGCGGGTCAGCCGTGGTCCACGGGCGCGGTCGGGATGTACGGCAAGTCGTACGACGCGCTCGCCGGTCTCATCGGCAACAACCTGGACCAGGACGCACTGAAGGCCGTCGTCGCCCAGGAGCCCGTGTGGGACGCCTACCGGCTCATCCACTCCAACGGCGTGCCCCGTCCGAACGTCGTCGCCACCGCCCAGTCCTACGGCACCATCGCCGCGACCCCCCAGATGCCGGACGACGACGCGCGCTATCTGGCCAACTCGCAGTACGAGCAGGACCATCCGGAGTGCCTCAAGGACAACGCGGCCGGATACCGCATCGCCGACCCGGACCACGCGTACTGGACCTCCCGCGACGCCTCGGAGAAGGCCAGGGGAACCGACACCCCGCTGTTCTTCACCCAGGGCTTCATCGAGTCCAACACCAAGCCCGAAGGGATGGCGGACTTCCTCGCCCACCATGAGGGCCCGCAGCGCGGCTGGGTCGGCCAGTGGGACCACGTGCGCGGCAACGACCGGGCCGAGGACGGGCGTCCGGAGATGGGGCGCGAGGGCTGGTTCGAGGAGACCCTGTCCTTCTACGACCAGTACCTCAAGGGCGGCAAGCCGGAGGCCGACTACCCGGACTACGCCGTCCAGGACAGCACCGGCGCCTGGCGCGCCCAGGAGACGTGGCCGGTCGCGGAGAAGAGCACCACGCTCCGGCTCGGCGGCGGCTCGTACGTCGACGACGGCGGCACGTCGGCGAGGCGGGCGCTGGACCCGTCCGGCACGGCGACCGCACCCGGGGCCGCGAAGCCTTCGGGTGAGCGGGACGTGGAGAACGGCGCCAGGAGCACGCCGAACACCCCGGAGGGGCTGGCCGGGGCGCAGGTGAAGCAGCAGAAGGCCGGCGGGGTCGGCTCCAGCTACTTCGTGTGGTCCGAGCCGGTCGGGCGGGCCACCCGCGTCACCGGCACCCCCCGGATCGCCATGACCGCCGAGGGAGAGGGCAACGTCATGGTGAAGCTGTACGACGTCGCCCCCGACGGCACCGCCGTCATGTTCGACGAGCAGGTCTCCCGGCTGGACTCCCGCCGCCCGCGCGGCGCCGAAAGCGGGAAATCCCCGGTCCGCAATTGCGGGCCGGGGATTTCCTCACGTATATTTGATGTTTCTGTGCGCCCACAGAAAAGGCCCCTCATTGGGGGCCACTAAGCAACACCATATCCGGCAGGGAGCGATTTTGTCAACTCGCGGAAACGTCGAACTGCAGAAGGAGCAGGAATTCATCGACCGGCTCTACGACCGTGTCGACGAGCTGCGCGGGGTCACCGCCCAGCACGTCGAGGACGCGTTGACGCCGGTGGGGAACGGTCTGCAGGCCCGTCACGAGCGTGATGTGCTCGTCGCCGAGCGATCCGGTCTGCTGGCGGCTCTGAATGCGGTGGACGGCTCGCTGTGCTTCGGCCGTATCGATCTCCAGGACGGAGCCGCGCACCATATCGGCCGTATCGGAATTCGTGAGGACGACACCGAGCACACGCCTCTTCTGATCGACTGGCGGGCACCGGTCGCCCGGCCCTTCTATCTCGCCACCGGGCATACGCCGATGGGGCTGCGCCGGCGCAGACACCTCACCACCGAGGGCCGCACGGTGACCGAGCTGCACGACGAGATCCTCGACCTGGGGGACGACGAGCGCAGCGGTTTCGAGGACCCGAGCGGTGACGCCGTGCTGCTCGCCGCGCTGAGCTCCGCCCGCACCGGGCGCATGGGCGACATCGTGCGGACCATCCAGGCGGAGCAGGACCGCATCATCCGCGCTCCGCACCGTGGCGTCCTCGTGGTCGAGGGCGGCCCCGGCACCGGGAAGACGGCGGTCGCGCTGCACCGGGCGGCCTTCCTGCTGTACGAGCACCGTGAGCTGCTGGCCAAGCGCGCAGTCCTGGTCGTGGGCCCGAACCCCGCCTTCCTGCGCTACATCGGCGAGGTGCTGCCCGCCCTCGGCGAGACCGGCGTCATGCTCGCCACCCAGGCCGAGCTCTTCCCGGGTGTCCACGCCCACGGCACCGACACCCCCCGCGCGGCGGCCGTCAAGGGCGGTGCGGACATGGCCGAGGCACTGGCCCTCGCCGTACGCGACCGGCAGGCGCTGCCCGAGCCCGGCGAACCGGTCATCATCCCGCACGACGACGGTGACCTCGTCCTGGACTGGGAGATCGCCTACGAGGCCCGCCAGTCGGCCCGCGAGACCCGCCTGCCGCACAACCTCGCCCGTCCCTACTTCACGTTCCACGTCATCGACGCCCTCACCAGGCAGCTCACCGAGCGCATCGGCGCGGACCCGTACGGCGGCCCCAACTTCCTGGGCCCGGACGACGTCGCCCAGCTCGGCAAGGGCGTCGCGGCGAGCCAGGAGGTGCACGCCGCCGTCGGGGAGCTGTGGCCGGTGCTCACCCCCGAGGAGTTCCTCGCCGACTATCTGGCCGACCCGGTCTACGTGCCGGAGGAGGACGCGGAGGCCGTCCGGCGCGCCCCCGGCGACGGGGAGTGGACGCCGGCCGATGTGCCGCTCCTCGACGAGGCGGCCGAGCTGCTCGGGTCCGACGACAGCGCCGAGCGGGCCGCCGCCGAGGCCGAGCGTCAGGAGCGGGTCGCCTATGCGCAGGGCGTCCTGGAGCTGTCCCGTGGCTCGGAGTCGTACGAATTCGAGGACGAGGAGTCCGAGTTCCTGGCCGCTCACGACATCATCGACGCCGAGCGGATGGCGGAGCGGCAGGAGGAGGCCGATCACCGGAGCGCGGCCGAGCGGGCCGCCGCCGACCGGACCTGGGCGTTCGGGCACATCATCGTCGACGAGGCGCAGGAGCTGTCGCCGATGGCGTGGCGGCTGCTGATGCGCAGGTCGCCGACCCGTTCGCTGACGCTGGTCGGTGACCCGGCGCAGACGTCCGAGGAGGCGGGCGTCGGCTCGTGGGACAGGATCCTGGAGCCGTACGTCGGCGACCGCTTCGAGCATGTGCGACTGGGCGTCAACTACCGCACGCCCGCCGAGATCATGGAGCTGGCGGCCAGGGTCGTACGGGCCCATGACCCGTCGTTCGAGCCGCCCGGGTCGGTGCGTTCCACCGGTGAGACACCGTGGACGCGGGACGCCGGTGCGGATCTGGCGGGCGCGGTGGCGCGGGCGGTCGTGGAGCTTACGCCGGAGGAGGGGCGCCTCGCGGTGATCGCGCCGCGTGAGCTGCACGAGGAGATCGCGGCTCCGCTCGACGGGGTCACGGCGGGCGCAGAACCCGACCTGACCCGGCCTGTGGTGCTGCTGGGCCCGCGTGAGGCCAAGGGCCTGGAGTTCGACCACGTCCTGGTCGTGGAACCCGGGCGGTTCGGGACGAGCGACCTGTACGTGGCGCTGACCCGCGCGACGCAGCGCCTGGGCATCGTCCACCGTGAGGAGCTGCCCGAGTCGCTCCGCTGACGGTGCCCCCGCCCGCCCTCGGCGCCCGAAGCTCGGGTCCCGTGATCCGAGCGTCGGGACGGGCCTGTTCACACTTTCGGGGCCCGGAATCAGGGCTTCCGCCCGACGCTCGAGCTTCGGGACCCGGGCGTCGGGCTCCGAGGGCCGGGATTCGAGCGGTGCCTTCAACCGGTAGGGAAAGAAGGGGGTTCGGGAAAACCTTCCCGACCCCCCTGACCCGTCACGGCCAGCAAGTATGACTAATCGTGACCAACTTGCGGCGGAGCGTGGCGACTGCTTACGGTGCGAGAACCAATCGACCCCGACGCGGTGTTGGACGCACCAGGCCGGGGTCTGACCGCAAGATCGAAGGACCGATCCCGTGGCTATCCAGCACACTAGCTCCGCCCTGCGCGCCCCCGCATCCTCGCGCCCGTACCCGATGGCCAAGTCCGGCTACGGCAAGCGCACCATGCCCGGTCAACTCCCGCGCAGTGCTGACGACTACGCCCTGCTCCCCGCCCGCGAGCGGTACGTCGCCGGGTTCGTCGACCAGCTGCCCGACGGAGCCTCGATGGACGTCAAGAGCCTCGCCAAGCAGCTGCCGCTGTACGGCCAGCAGGCCGTCGCCTCCGCCCTGAAGGCTCTGGCCACCGCCGGATACCTGCGCCGTGTCCGGTGTCTCGTCGGCGAGCTGGGCCAGGTGCGCTGGGTCACCCGGACGTTCTGGTCACGCACGGCCCGCGACAACGAGTGGTGGGCGGCCACCGAGGTCACCCCGGCAGCCACCACCGCAGCTCCGCAGCCCTGCGGCGCCATGGAGCCCCCTGCGCCGACGCCTCCGGAGCCCGCCCCCGCGCCCGCCGTGCCCCCGCAGAGGACCCCGGCTCCCGGCGGCCCCTCCCTCGCCTACCTCGCGCTGGCCCAGCTCGGCCGCGTCGACTCCCGCCTGCCCCTGTCCGCCGCCGACTGCGCGGTCCTGGAGGGTCTGGCCGCCGAGTGGTTCGCACGCGGCGTGGACACCGACTACTTCACGCAGGCCCTCGCCTCCGGGCTTCCGCCCGAGGTCGGCTCCCCCGTCGGCTTCGTACGCCGCCGCCTCACCGACAAGCTCCCGCCGCACCTGCCCGCCGCCCCGGCGCCGCCCGCACCGGGCACGCCCGTGCACCGCGTGATGCTGGAGTGCACCAAGTGCGGCACCCCGGGCCGCCCGGAGGCCCTGCCCGACGGCCTCTGCCGCCCGTGCCGCCTCCCTGGAGAGGACGTCGGGCCCGAGGAGGCCGTCGGGCGGCCCAGCGAGCAGGATGTGCGTACCTTCGCCGCCGGACTCAGAGACCTGCTCAAGTCCCCCTGACCGAAGGGCAGTCACCGCGCCGCCGGATCAGGCGTACGCGTTCACGCTGACCGGGCGGGTCCCGGTGTACGGCGTCCACCCCTGGAGGGTGGCGGGCAGGCCCACGCGGCTGTTGCAGTCGATCACCTGGAAGTGCAGATGCGGCGCGGTGGAGGCGCCCGTGCTGCCCGAGTGGCCGACGATCCGGCCCTGCGGGACCCAGTCGCCCGGCTCGTGGAACGACTGGTTCAGGTGCGCGTAGTGGGTGCACTGCCCGTTCGAGTGTCTGATGATCACCTCGATGCCGTTCTGCCAGTACGGCGACCAGTTCGAGATGACGATGGTGCCCGCTTGCGCGGCGGACACCTCGTAGTTGGCGGGGAGCCCGAAGTCCCACGCGTACTCGTTGTACGGGCCGGTGTGCGAGTACGTGCCTTCCGGTCCCTGGGTGACCGTGTAGGCCTCCCCCGCCGGGTACGGCAGCTCGTAGTAGTAGTCCACGGCTGCGGCCGGGGACGCTCCCGTCATCGTGATGCCCACCGCTGCGAGCAGCGCACTCGCCCCGACCGCCACGCGGCGCAGAACCCTCTTCTTCCCGCTCATACGCGTCTCCGTTCGTGTGTCACGAGCACCGGACTCCGCGTCCCGTCGGGGCGGAGGAGTACCAGGATCATCCGGCCCCAACTACCCCTCCTGCAAGGGCCGCAGGGCCCCGGCCGGGCTCTGCCGCCGGCTCACCCGACGTACCGCGCCGGTAGGCCCTCCGGTGGGCCACGGGACCCTTGACGGGACCACGCCGGGACTCTCCCGGTCCGGGCAGCTTCCCTCGGCTTCGTATGCCCGGGGACCGCCTCAGCCCGGTCGGAGCACCGCACGCGGGTATGACCGTCCCGGAGCCGTTCGCGGCGCTCACGGTCGTCGAACCGCACGAACCCGGGCAGCTCCCGTCCCGGCCCCAGGCCGCGCGGCGTTGTCACGTACCGGCAGCGTCGTCCTCCGAGAGCAATGCGGACAGGCGTTGCAGGACGTCGATGTGGGCCTCGTTGTAGAACTCGACCACGGCGTGCGCGAGAACCGACTGGGTGGTCGCCGCTGCCCGGCAGGAGGAGGCTTCCAGGTCGCCCAGCAACGGGTGCGCCTCCTGCTGCGTGCGGGCTTCGGGCACGAGGCGTTCCGCGAGCCGCTGCCGCACGTCCTCGGGCGCGTCAGCGGGGAGGGCTTCGAACTCCGCGCCGACTTCACTGCGAGGCACTGAGAGCTGCTCCTGGAGCGCTGACCTCGCCGAGGGAGTGAGGACGCTGGAGTACGCCAGCAGAAAGGACCGATGAGCCTCCGGCAGGTCGTCGGCGAGCGTCCTGAAACCCGTCGGCAGGTCGATCGAGGCCTGGTTGTCCAGGATCGCCGCCAGCTCCTGCCGCATCCGCTGCTGGCGTTCGATGCTCGCCGCGAGTTCCGCGTCCAGGGCACGCAGGATCTGCTCCACCCTCTCGTCGGGGGCTGCCTCGACCGAGGGGATGTCCGACAGCGGCACGCCGAGTTCGACCAGTCTGCGGATGCGCAGCAGGCGGACGAGGTGCTTCGCGCCGTACCGCTTGTAGCCGTTGGCTGTTCGCTCCGGCTCGTCCAGCAAGCCGACCTTGTGATAGTGCCGGACGGTTTTCAGTGTCGTGCCGGCCACTTCAGCCAGCTGCCTTGTGCTCCACGCCACCGCAAGGCCCCTTCCTGAAGTGCTCGGTTCCAGTCCTGCCGGTCGGCGGGATCGTTCCCTGGAGGCCGTCCATCCAAGACCGTGCCCCTGGGGCAGGGTCAACCCTCGCCGCGCCCGGTCCCGCCTCGCCGGCGAGGCGGTGTTGACCATGCCCCACGGGCACGGAGTGCGATGGGTGGCGACCACAGCAGGGAAACCCGTTCGGAGACTGGACATGAAACGACAACGCAGTATCGGCCGGAGCGCGGCCCTCGCGGTCGTCCTCGGCCTCAGCAGCGGCTCACTGGCCGCGGCACCCGCCGTCGCGGACGGGCCACGGGCGCCGCAGGTGCGGTGGGACACCTGTCCCGAGGACGTCGTGGCCGAAGCGGCTCCGACCGAGCTGCAGTGCGCCACCGTGCCCGTGCCGGTGGACTACGCCGACCCCGCCGGCGCTCGGATCGACCTCATGATCTCCCGGCTGGCCAGCACGAAGCCGGACAAGCGGCGCGGCACGCTCATGCTCAATCCGGGCGGCCCCGGCGGGTCCGGACTGGCACTGCCCGCGCTGCTGGTGGCCCGGGGCCTTCCCGCCGGCGTCCTGGACGGCTACGACCTGATCGGCATGGACACCCGCGGCATCGGGCACTCGGCGCCGGTCTCGTGCGGGTTCACACTCGACGGCCCCTACTTCGCCAACATTCCGCCCTACGCGGTCGACGACGCGGCGGTCACCGAACAGGCGGAGATCGCCGAGCAGGCGGCCGAGCAGTGCGCGCGCAACGACAGCGACGGATTGCTGCGCCATCTGACCACGGCGAACACCGCCCGCGACCTGGACCGTATCCGGGCCGCGCTCGGAGAGGAGAAGACCAGCTACCTGGGCTACTCCTACGGCACCGCACTGGGCGCCGCCTACGCGTCGATGTTCCCCGAGCGCTCCGACCGCATCGTGCTCGACAGCAACATCGGTGACACCCACCTCGACCGCGACGGCATGCGCCGCTACGCCCTCGGGATGGAGCAGACGTTCCCCGACTTCGCGAAGTGGGCAGCGGCACGGCACGACAGCTACGGCCTGGGAGACACTCCCGAGCAGGTCCGCAGGGCTCACCTCACCCTCGCCGCACAACTCGACAAGGCTCCGGTGGCGGGCTTCGACGGCATCCTGTTCCGGCAGCTGACCTTCGCCTACCTGTTCAAGGAGATGCAGTACCCCAAGCTGGCCCAGCAGTGGCAGGCACTGGCGGCCGGCGACGACACCGCGGCCCGCCGTCTGCTGTCCCCGAACGCCGCCGCAGACGAGGCGCCGCCCGCACTCGACAACTCCTTGTCGGTGTTCCTTGCCGTGACCTGCAACGACGTCGAGTGGCCCGAGAACGTCGACACCTACCGGCAGGGCGTCGCCAAGGACCGCGAGCGCTACCCTCTGTTCGGCGCCGCCGCCGCCAACATCACCCCCTGCGCCTTCTGGCCGCACGCCCCGGCCGAGCCGCCGGTCCCGGTCGACGACGAGGGTCCGCGGAACGTGCTACTCGTACAGAACCTGCGCGACGCGCCGACACCGCACCTCGGCGGGAAGATGCTGCGCCAGAAGTTCGCGGACCGCTCCCGGCTGCTCAGCGTCGATGACAGCGGACACGGCGCCTACGTCCTGGGCGACAACCCCTGCGCGCTGAACACCACCACGCGCTACCTCGTCGAGGGGAAGATGCCCGGCGAGGACACGCTCTGCCGCGCAGGCTGATCCCCGGACCGGCCGGGCGGAGCGGACGGTCCACGGCCGTGTCCGCTCCGCCGCGTCCATCACCAGTGGGTCTGTGGAGACTCACCGGACCGAGAAAGCTTTCAGCCCCCGTACGGACGCGGTCGGACCAACCCGCTCCGGCAGGCGATGACGACGAGCTGGGCGGTCGCGGAAGGTGGCCCGGAGCAGGGCCTGGTCGTCGGCGAGCAGGACACGGATGGTCATGGGGCGGCGCTTTCGTCGTGGCTGTCCAGGGGAGTTCGCAGGCGACTTCGAAGCCGCCCTCCGCGTGCGGCCCGGCGCGGAAGGCGCCGCCGGTGGCCAGGGCGCGCTCCCGCATCCCGAAGAGCCCGAAGCCCGGCACCGCTACCGGGCGCCGCCCAGCTTCTCCTGGACCCAGGCGACGCCGAAGTCCAGGACCTCACCGGCCTCGAACAGGTGGCTGTCGGCCGCGCCGACCCTGCCCCGGCGGCCGGTGCCTGCGGCCAGCATGTCCCGGACGATCGTCTCGAAGGGATCCTGACCGCCGGGCGTGACGGAGGAGTAGTCGAAGGCCCCGTCCGAGGAGTCGATGTCGCGGAAGCGGCGCCAGACGCGCTGACCGCCCTCCAGGATCGGCTGCTCGTACTCCACGAAACGCTTGCCCGGCGCGTCGGCGAGCGCCTCGGCGTGGTGCAGGAGCGTGAGGGTCTCCAGCGGCGCGCCCAGCATCAGCACCCGCCCGCCCAGGGCGACCAGCCGGGCGAGCGGACTGCCCGGCCCGTGCGGGTCGTCCCACGGGTGGTCGGCCGTCAGCGCGGTGGCCGCCGCCCCGAGCGCGGCGAAGCTCACGTCGGGGTGCCGGCTGCGGACGGCCCCCGGCCACCGGCGCAGCGCCTCGGGAAGACGGCCGTTGTCGTGGTCCGCCTCGCTCAGCACCGGGTCGTACGCGGGATGCCCGGCCCGTACGGCGTCCTGCCAGGACTGCGGCCAGTCGGTGAAGCCGTACGGCGGGGCGTCGTTCCAGCCGCAGGTCACCATCAGGGTCCCCCGCTCCCCCACGACGTCACGGAGGGCGCCGATGAGGGTCGGGGGGCCGCCTGCCACGTATCCGATGGCGGACATCCGCGTATGGAACATCACGGCGTCACCCTCTCCGAGACCGAGAGCGTTCAGGTCGCGGACGAGGCGGGCGTGTGTGACGGGGCCGTCCGCGCGCGCGAGCAGGGCGGCCTGGCCGGGTGACGGTTCATCCATGGAGGGACCGTACCGCCGCCGGCCGGCTCCTCCCCGTGGTGAGGCGGGGCACCTCGAACAGACCGTTCGGACTGCTTAGCCAACCATATGGTCTGTTAAGTTGTTCGGTATGACCGATCTGAAACCGACGTCGCGGCTCGCCGGCCCCCGCGAGTGGGCCGCGCTCGCCGTACTCGTGCTCGTCGTGATGCTGCTCGCCATCGACGGCACGGTGCTGTACCTCGCCGTTCCCTCGCTGACCGAGGACCTGTCCCCCACGTCCACCCAGGTCCTGTGGATCGGTGACGTCTACGCCTTCGTGCTGGCGGGACTGCTGATCACGATGGGCAACGTCGCCGACCGGATCGGCCGCAAGCGCCTCCTGCTGATGGGCAGTGCGGCGTTCGGCGCGGCCTCGGTGCTCGCAGCCTTCGCGCCGGGCGCGGAGGCCCTGATCGCGGCCCGAGCCCTGCTCGGGGTGGCCGGGGCCACGCTGATGCCCTCGACCCTCTCGATCGTGCGCTCCATGTTCCACGACCCGGCACAACGGACACGGGCGATCGCGCTCTGGTCGGTCGGCGCCACCGCGGGGGCCGCGCTGGGGCCCCTGGTGGGCGGCGTGCTCCTGGAGAACTTCTGGTGGGGCTCGGTTTTCCTGATCAACGTGCCGATCATGGTGCTGGCACTGGTCGGTGGCTGGTTCCTGCTGCCGGAGTCCCGCGGCACGGCCGGCCAACGGATCGACCTGACCTCCTCGGCGCTCTCGATCCTGGCGATCGTCCCCTTGGTCTACGCCGTCAAGCGCTGGATCGGCAGCGGACCCGACGCGATCGTGCTCCTCGCGGCCGTCGTGGGACTGCTGGGCGGCTGGACGTTCCTGCGCCGGCAGACGCGCCTGACCGTTCCGTTGCTGGACGTCTCGCTGTTCCGGGTCCCCGCTTTCGCCGGTGCCGTCGGTGCGAACGCGCTGGCCATCTTCGCCTTCCTCGGTCTGCTCTTCTTCTTCTCCCAGTACCTGCAGATGGTGCGGGACTACGGGCCACTGCACGCCGGACTCGCCGAACTGCCCGCGACCATCGCCTCCATCGTGGTGATCGCCGTGATCGGCTTCCTGGTCACCCGTCTCGGCGCCGGGCGCTCCATCGGCTTCGGTCTCGGCCTGGGGGCCCTCGGTCTCGCCGGGATCGGCGTTACCGCGCCCTGGGCGTCGTACTGGGGACTGGGGGCCTCGCTGGTCGCCCTGGGGCTCGGTATCGGGATCGCGATGACGCTGTCGACCGACGCGGTGGTCGGTGCGGTGCCGAAGGAGCGGTCGGGCGCTGCGGCCGCCATCGCGGAGACCGGTTACGAACTCGGCGGGGCCCTCGGCATCGCGGTCCTGGGCTCGCTGCAGACGGCGATGTACCGTTCCCGGCTGGAGCTGCCGCAGGGCCTGGGTGCGGCGGAACACGCCACCGTCAACGAGTCGCTGGCGTCGACGCTGGCCACGGCCGACGACGTCGCGGTCATCACGGCCGCGCGGAACGCGTTCACCTCGGCGATGCAGATGACATCATTCATCGCGGCCGTCCTGCTGCTGGTGGCGGCCGCGATCGCCTGGCGGGTGATCCCGTCGGCCTCCGTGGGGAAGGTGCACCATGACACTGCCTGAGCGAGAGCTGGTGCGCGACCGCGAGCGCACGCGCCGCGCGATCCTCGAAGCGGCGGAGCAGGCCTTCGAGCAGCGCGGGGCCAAGGCCAGCCTCGCGGAGATCGCGGCGCTCGCCGGAGTCACCAAGAGCGGACTGATGCACCACTTCCGGACCCGGGAGGAGCTGATCAGCCAGGTGATCGAACACACCATCAGCCGCTCGTGGGAGGAGGTCCGCGCCCATGTCGACCTCGCCGAGAACCGCCCGGGCAAGTTCACCCGCGGCTATGTGCGCGCCTTCACCGGCGGGAGCGACTACCTGACCCGCGCCTTCAGCCTCAGCGGCCTGCTCGCAGCGCTGGGGACCCTGGGAGCGGAGTCCGCCGAAGCTCAACAGAAGGCCGACGCCCACGCCTGGAACGAGGCCTTCGACGCCGACGGCCTGCCCCCGGGACGAGCTCTGGCCGTCCGCTACGCCGCCGAAGGGCTGATCGCCGCGGTGAACACCCCGTACCTGACCTCCGGCCAGCTCGCACAGGCCCGCTCGGAACTACTGGCGCTCACCGAAGCCGGGCCGGGAGCGGCGCCGGCGTAGCCACGGCGACCGAGGCCCCGGCGGCGGCCGTGCTCCCTTCCGAAGGGTTCTGACGGGAGGTCATGTCCTCCGCCCGCCCTCCGCGTGGTGCGGGGCGACGCGCGGCCGGCGGGCCCGGCGGGCGGGGCGGCGGACAGCCGGACGGCCGAAGTGTGCGCGACGTCTTGACGTGCCCCTGCCGAGGTGGCTTCATGGGAGCGCTCCCACCCCAGCCGATGTTCATGTCACCCGGCACCCACTTCCTGGAGTCGCAGTGAGATCAGCAACGAGTACGGCACGACAGAGCCCCTTAACCGTCCTGCTGAAGAGCCTGGCCGCCCTTCTCGGCGTCGTCCTGCTGGGTGCGCTCGGCCCGGCCGCGGCGCAGGCCAGGCCCGCACAGGCGGAAGCGGCGGCCACCGGTCTGCACATCAGCGACGGCCGCCTGCTGGAAGCCAACGGCAACGACTTCGTCATGCGCGGCGTCAACCACGCGCACACCTGGTACCCGGGCGAGACGCAGTCGCTCGCCGACATCAAGGCCTTCGGCGCGAACACCGTCCGCGTCGTCCTCTCCGACGGCCACCGCTGGACGAGGAACGGCCCGGACGAGGTCGCGGGCATCGTTAAGGACTGCAAGGCCAACCGGCTCATCTGCGTACTGGAGGTGCACGACACCACCGGTTACGGGGAGGACGCCGCGGCGGGCACGCTCGACCACGCGGCCGACTACTGGATCAGCCTCAAGGACGTACTCGCGGGCCAGGAGGACTACGTCATCGTCAACATCGGCAACGAGCCCTGGGGCAACACCGACCCCGCCGGCTGGACCGCACCGACGACCGCCGCCGTCCAGAAGCTGCGCGGTGCGGGATTCGCCCACACGATCATGGTGGACGCGCCCAACTGGGGCCAGGACTGGCAGGGCGTCATGCGCGCCAACGCCCAGGCCGTGTACGACGCCGACACCACGGGCAACCTGATCTTCTCGATCCACATGTACAGCGTCTACAACACGGCCCAGGCGGTCACCGACTACCTGAACGCCTTCGTCGACGCCGGACTGCCCCTTCTCATCGGCGAGTTCGGCGGCCCTGCCGACCAGTGGGGGGACCCGGACGAGGACACGATGATGGCCACGGCCGAGCAGCTCGATCTCGGCTACCTGGCGTGGTCCTGGAGCGGTAACACCGACCCGGTCCTCGACCTGGCCATCGACTTCGACCCGAGCCGGCTGAGCTCCTGGGGCGAGCGCATCTTCCACGGCGCGAACGGCATCGCCCAGACCTCGAAGGAAGCCACCGTCTTCGGCGGCGGCGGTGACCCGGACGACACTCAGGCCCCCACCGCCCCCGGCACCCCGACCGCCTCCGCGGTGACGGCCACTTCCGCCACCCTGACCTGGCCCGCCGCGTCGGACAACGTTGCCATCGCCGGTTACGACGTCGTCCGCGTCAGCGGCACCACCGAGACCGCCGCCGCCTCGTCCACCACCAACGGCGTCACCGTGACCGGCCTCACCGCGGACACGGCGTACGCGTTCGCCGTCTACGCCCGCGACGCTGCCGGCAACCGCTCGGCGCGGTCCGCCACGGTGAGCGTCACCACCGACGAGAGCGGGCCCACGCCGGGCGTGGGCTGCTCCGTCGGCTACCGGGTGATCGGCGACTGGCCCGGCGGCTTCCAGGGCGAGATCACCATTCGTAACACCGGTAACGCCGTCATCAACGGCTGGAACCTCGGCTTCGCCTTCACCGACGGACAGACCGTCTCCAACATGTGGGGCGGCACTCCCACACAGAGCGGCTCCATGGTCAGCGTCGCCCCCGCCGGTTACACGGCCACGATCGCCGCGAACGGCTCGGTCACGGTCGGCTTCACCGGCACCAGGACCGCGACGAACACGGCCCCGACCGCCTTCACGCTCAGCGGCACCACCTGCACGACGGCCTGACTTCGGCCGTTCACCGGCCGGCGGGGGCCCACCCCCTGCCGGCCGCCGCCTTTCCCCTCCCCGGACTCCGCTCCGGACCGCACGTCACCATCCGTCCCAGGCACCGGCCTTCAGGAGGGTGTCGAGCACGTGATCGTGGTGAGGGCGTGGCGGACAGCGGAGTCGCTCGGTGGGCCATCGCACCAGCGGGCGCCGATGTGGCCGTCGGGCCGGATGAGGAGTGCTCCCTGTGCGCGTAGGCCGCGGAGGTCGGTGCGGTCGCTGGGAAGGATCTCGACGCGAAGCGGCCATGGCGCGGCGGCCGGCCGCTCCCAGGGGATGGGACCCGGGGTGAGCAGGGTGAACCACTCGCCGAATGCGTCGAGGGTGGAACGGTCGGGTGTGAGCCAGAGGTGTGGCATGCGATGGCCTGGCGCGGCGGTGGGGACGTAGACCGTGCCCCTGTCGGACGTCTCGGGCGGGGTGCCGTCGTCGGCGAGCACGGCCTCGGAGCGGTAAGCGACACCGAGCACGAAGCCGAGTTGCGCAAAGTACTGTTCCGACCACGGAAGTTCGCCCCGGGCCGCCGCCGCTTCGCCGTTCCGGATCTGGTCGCGGCGCCGGTTCTGCACTTGGAGCATGAGCTCCGTGTTGGACGTCGCCTGACGAAGAGTCTGGTGGGCGACGGGCTGCCGTTCCGTCTCGTAGGTCGTCAGCAGGTCCGGGCCGGCCCACCCGTGGAGGACACCCGCCAGTTTCCAGCACAGGTTGTGTGCATCGGCGATGCCGGCGTTCATGCCGAGTCCGCCGATGATGGGGACCGCGTGCGCGGCGTCGCCGGCCAGCAGGATCCGGCCGTGGCGGAACCGTTCGGCGACGAGAGCGTTCATCACCCAGTGCTGGACCCGCAGTACGTCGGCGTGCACGTCGGCGACGCCGGGCCCGAGGGCGCGCGAGACGAGGCCGGACCAGTCGGTGTGCGCAGCGTCCTCGGGAGTGGGACCGAACCAGGCCCAGCCCCCTTCGGGATAGAGCGGGAGGAAGGATCCGTGCGCCGTGACGTAGACCCCCGCGGGCTGGTCGGCGCACCATCGGTTGAGGTCGGCGTCGAAGACGACGGTGGTGATGTTCCCCAGGGCTCCGGGGCCAGTGGTGCCGATTGCCAGCCGTTGCCGAACGGTGGAGCTCGCGCCGTCGGCGGCGATGACGTAACGGGCACGGACGCGCGTCTCTTCGCCGCTTCGGTGGTTCACGAGTGAGGCCACGACACTCTCGGTCTCTTCCACCAGATCGATGAGCTCGACCCCGAACCGCACGTGTGCGTCCGCTGCTGCGAGCAGCGTGGGTTCCAGCCGATCCTGCGAGGTGACCACGCCGACCGCGGGGCTTTCGGGTACCGGCGCGTTGACCCCCACCATCGCCGCTGTGGCGAAGTCGTGGTCGAGCAGGGTGTCGCGGAAGCGAATGCGGCCATACTCCTGGGCGAACGCGGCAGCCGTGATCTTGGCCGTGAGCCCGAGGTGGCGGTAGATCTCCATCGAGCGCACGTTGACCAGTCGGGACCGGGGAAAGGGTGACAGTTCGCCGTGTTTCTCGACCAGCAGTGTCCGCACGCCCCAGCGTTCCAGTAGCGCTCGGGCGGTGAGCCCGACCGGCCCGCCGCCGATGATCAACACCTCTGCCTCGGCCTCTGCTACGGGCATGTCGAGCTCCTTCTGCTCGCCTCCGGTCAGCCGGGGCATCGGTGCCGGTGGCCGGGGGACGTGCCGCAGTTCGGCCATCGCACCCTGATGGACCAGGATTTCGGGGCTGCGGACGGATCAGGCCGTTGACGTGGCTCAGGCGTGGCTCAGCACGTGACGGCACGTGACGGCACGTGACCTCAACCCTGCCGTGCCGGGCGAGCAGCAGCCAGCACCTGACGACCGGCGTGTCGCAGCCGGCTCAAGGATGCCGCCGACCACCGGGCGGCGCGACAGCCCGGCGACACGTCGAGGTCGGCCGCATGCCGAGCGAGCACCGGGGCGCCCCCGTCACCGCTCACCGTCGAGTCCGCCGACGACGCGCCGGAGTTCACGGGCCCCGCGCGGCGACATCGCCCCCATCACCCTGTCGAGGAGCTCGCGCGCTTCCAGTGGATCGCCGCAGCAGTACCGGTGCGTGCCGGCCTGCTCGTCCTCGCGCCACAGATCGCTCAGCGGCTGCCGCACATGGCGCTTCCAGCAGCGGACCGCCTCGCTGACGCCGCCGGGCGCAAGGTAGTTGCGGCTCAGCTCCAGGCGGGCGATCTCCGCCGACGTGCGCGAGGACACGCCGTCGATGACGGTGCTCGGGCCCGACGGCCGACGGCGGTGCGCCCGGCCGGTGCGGAGGTGCCCTGCCCGGCTACGCGGCATGGACCTTTCGGATCATCGTCATGCCGCACATGGTGCCACGCCCGTGCACGACCGTCCCCGGCCGCGCGTCCGCCGAGGCGTAGGCCGTGTCCGCGGGCCCGGCGGCGTATCTGCTGGGAGGCTGCCGCCATGGCCTCTCTGCCCCGGATCGCCCCCATGCTCGCCACCCCCGGCACTCTGCCGTCCGCCGCCGTCGACGAGCAGTGGGCGTACGAGGTGAAGCAGGACGGCCAGCGTGCCGTCGCCTATCTGCCGGGGGACGGCTCGCTCCAGCTGCTGGCCAGGTCCGGGGCCGACATCACCCCGGCCTATCCGGATCTGGCGGCCCTCGGGCCTGCGCTCGGCGGCGTGACTGCGGTGCTGGACGGCGAGATCGTCGCGCTGGACGAGCAGGGGCGCAGCGATTTCGAGCGGCTGCAGTCACGGATGGGGCTCTCCGGGTCGCCCGGCAAGGCCGCTCGCATGGCGCAGCGGGTACCGGCCCACCTGATGCTGTTCGACGCCGTGTTCCTGCGCGGCCGGAACCTCGTACCGCTGCCTTACGCCGAGCGACGGGCGGCGCTGGAGGGGCTCGGGCTGAACGGACCGCACTGGTCGACGCCCGCGGTGGTCGTGGGGCACGGCGAGGAGGCCTTGGCCATGACGCGGGAGGCCGGGCTGGAGGGCGTCATCGCGAAACGGCTGAGCTCGGTGTACGAGCCCGGGGTGCGCGCCCGTACGTGGATCAAGATCCGCCATGCCCGCACGGTGGACGTGATCGTCGGCGGCTGGGTGCCCGGACGCGGGCGGCTGGGCGGCCTGCCCGGTGCCCTGCTGGTCGGCGAGCGGCACCCGGGCGGCGGTCTGCGCTATGCGGGCAGCGTCGGTACGGGGTGGAGTGACGCCGAGCGGCACAGGCTCGCCGAACTGCTCCGCGTCGCCGCGGTCGGCACGTGCCCCTTCGAAGAGACGCCACCTGTCGCCGGTGCCCGCTGGGTGCTGCCGCGGCTGGTCGGCGAGGTGCGGTACGCGACGCGGACGAAGGCGGGGCGACTGCGTCATCCCTCCTGGCACCGGCTGCGGCCCGACCTTGCGCCGGACGACATCGGCTGACAGGCCGCGACACCGCTCAGGAGGCGGTCCGCTTCTTCGCGGCCGTCTTCCTCGCGGGCTGCTTCTTGGTCCCCGCCGTCTTCTCGGAGGCCTTCTTCTTCGCGGCCGGGGCGGCCTTCTTCCGTGTGCGGGGCTTGCCGGGCGTCATCTCGTGCACGGTCGCGTCCTCACCCCGCGTCTCCTTGGCCGCCTTCACCGACGCGTTCAGCGCGGCCATCAGGTCCATGACCTTCCCCGGCTCCTCCTCTTCCCCTGCCGCCACCGGAAGCGCCTTGCCCTCGGACTTGGCCGCGAGCAGTTCTTCCAGGGCCTCCCGGTAGCGGTCGCGGAAGCCGGAGATGTCGTCGAGGGCCATGCTGGCGGTGAGCTGCACGGCGCGTTCGATCTCGTCCTCGGCCAGCTCGGTCTCCCCGGGTGCGAGGGACTCGGGGCTGCGGATCTCGTCCGGCCAGCGCATCGAGTGCAGCACGATCGCGTCCTCCCGCACCCGCAGCAGGCCTAGCCGCTCACGGTTGTGCCAGGCGAACTTCGCCACGGCGACCTTGTCGCTGCGCTCCAGCGCCTTCCGCAGCAGGGCGTACGGCTTCGCGGCGACCTGGCCGTCGACCGCGAGGTAGTAGCTGTCGCTGATCCGTACGGGGTCGATGCTGTCGGCTTCGACGAACGCGACGATCTCGATGGCCTTCGCCGTCGGCAGCGGCATCCGGTCGAGCTCCTCGTCCGTGACGGGCACGGTCCGGTCCTTGGCGACCTCGTAGCCCTTGCCGATCTCGTCCTGCGAGAGGACCTTGCCGTCGACCTCGCACACCTTGCGGGTACGGATCCGGCCCATGTCCTCCTGGTGGTACTGGTGGAAGGAGATCGAATGGTTCTCGGTGGCGGACACCACCTTGATCGGGATCGTGACCAGCCCGAAGCTGATCGCTCCTGTCCACAGGGGCCGCGGCATCCGGTACCTCCAGACCCCCCTGATGGCTGGGCCGGGAGGCGGCCCGGAGCGCCTGGAAGGGAGAACCGGCCCGAGAGGGCCTTGGCGCGACCGGACCACCGCCCGTACCCCTGATCCTCGCGCGCCCGTCCTGGGACCGCATGTGGATCACCGGGGTGCGGTCACCCGCGCGGCAGGTCCATCTCGCCGACCACCTCGTCCTCACTCATCTCGCCGGTCCCGCGGAAGCCGAGCCGGTGATAGAACTCCTCGGGCCCGTGCTCCCCCGGTGTCCAGGTCACGGTCACCCGCTGCTGTCCACGCCGCAGGATCTCCTCGCACACGGCGTCCACGGCGAAGCGCCCGTAGCCCTTGCCCTGCTCGTCCGCGGCGACGGCCAGCCGCCAGAGGCCGGAGCGCAGCCGGTCCCCGGGGTTCGCCGGGTCGAACCGCACGTCGAAGAAGGCCATCACGAAGGCGACCAGCCGGTCGCCGTCGAAGACCAGGCGCGGCCAGGCCGTCTCCGGATCGGCGTACGCCTCGGCCAGCGACCGCGCGACCGGGGCGACGAACCGTTCCTGCTCGGGTGCGACCTTCAGCCGGCACGCGTCGAGCACGTTGGCCGGGGTCACCTTCTCCAGGCGAAGCTGCGCTGTCATGCGCGAACCGTAGGGGCCCGAATGCGCGCCATGCCACCGAAATAACGCCCGGCCCGGCGAGGGGTGACCGGGCGGCGGGAGCGCCGCCCGGCTCGGGCTGATCGACGTCATCGGTACCGGGCGATGACCTGCTTGTTCCGCCCCGCCCTACCGCGCGGCGTACTCCCAGAGGTTTCGCATCACGGCCGGCGAGGCCGGACCGGACAGCTACAGCTGGGTCAGCAGGATGGTGACCGCACCGGTGGAGGGGACGAGGTGGGCCGCCGTTCCCGTACCGCCGATCCAGCCGTAGCGGCCGGGCACGTTCCACGGCTCGGTGCGCTCGACGTCCACCGAGCCGCCGTACCCCTGCCCCTCCAGAAAAAGTTCGCCCGCCTCTCGCTGGGACGGGGTGCCGTCTCAGCACTCGCCGGAGGCGGCTACTCTCTTTTCCAACCTGATCGAAACGCGCTATACATGAGCAGCTTCGAGCACCATTCGCCTGCGATCACACAGCCCGCACCCGCGAAGGACGCCCATGCCGCTCATATCCACCGGTGACATCACGCACGGCGCCCGGACCGGCGCGATCGGCGTCGGGGCCTTCAACGTCGTACAGATCGAACATGCGCAGGCCATCGTGAGCGGGGCGGAAGCCGCCGGGCGGCCGGTGATCCTCCAGGTCAGCGAGAACACCGTCCGCTACCACGGAGCCCTCGAACCGATCGGGCTCGCCTCCCTCGCCGTCGCACGCGCGGCGGGCGTACCGGTGGCCGTGCACCTCGACCACGCCGAGTCGGCCGGGCTGGTACGGGAGGCTGTCCGACTCGGCTTCACCTCCGTCATGTTCGACGCGTCAGCGCTCCCGTACGCCGACAACGTCGCCGCGACCCGCGACATCACCGCCTACTGCCACGGCCACGGCGTCTGGGTGGAGGCGGAACTCGGCGAGATCGGTGGCAAGAACGGGACGCACGCCCCCGGCGTGCGGACCGACCCGGACGAGGCGCGGGCGTTCGTCGAGAGCACCGCCGTCGACGCGCTCGCCGTGGCCGTCGGCAGTTCGCACGCGATGCCGACCCGCGACGCCGTCCTCGACTTCGCACTCATCTCCCGGCTGCGCGACGCGGTGCGGGTCCCGCTCGTCCTGCACGGTTCCTCCGGCGTCGGGGACACAGGCCTCGCCGAGGCGATCGGCGCCGGCATGACGAAGGTCAACATCTCCACGCACCTGAACAGGCTGTTCACCCGGGCCGTCCGCACCTATCTGGACACCCACGCCGAGGCCGCCGACCCCAGGGCGTACCTCGGCCCCGCCCGGGACGCCGTCGCCGCGGAGGTGGCACGCCTGCTGGACCTCCTGGCCCGGCCCGGGCGATAGGGTTCCACGCGAGCGAGGAGGACCAGGTGGCGGCACACACACGATGGACCCGGTTGCTGGAGATCCTCAGCGACCAGGGCCACCTCGACGTGCTCGACGCCGCCGAACAGCTCGGCTGTTCCGCCGCCACCGTCCGCCGCGACCTGGACGAGCTCGCCCGGCAGAATCTGCTGACCCGTACCCGGGGCGGCGCGGTGGTGAGCACCGTCGCGTACGACCTGCCGCTGCGCTACAAGGCCGCCCGCAGGGCCGACGAGAAGCAGCGCATCGCGAAGGCCGCCGCAGAGCTGATCCCGACGGGCTCCACCGTCGGACTGAACGGCGGTACGACGACCTCCGAGGTGGCCAGGGAGCTGGCACTGCGGCCCGAGCCGTCGGGCGGGGGCGTCGCGCTGACCGTGGTCACCAACGCGATCAACATCGCCAACGAGCTGGCGGTCCGCCCCCAGGTGAAAATCGTCGTCACCGGCGGGGTGGCCAGGCCGAACTCGTACGAACTCGTCGGCCCTCTGGTCGACTCCGTGCTGCGCACCCTCGCCCTGGACTACACGATCCTCGGCGTGGACGCCGTGCATCCCCGCTTCGGAGCGGCCACGCACGACGAGTCGGAGGCCGGGGCCAACCGCGCCCTCGCCGAGTGCGCGGGCACGGTGATCGTGGTCGCCGACTCCTCCAAGCTCGGCCGCCGGGCCTTCGCCCAGGTCTGCGAGACCGGCGCGGTGTCGGTCCTGGTCACGGACCGGGGCGCACCCGAGGACGTCGTCGGGGAATTCACCGCCCTGGGAATCGACGTACGGCGGGTGTGACCCGGCCGCCGGTCAGCGGCAGTCGTCCGGGGGGGGGTCCCGCGTCCGGGTGGTGACGCGGCCCCGGGTGCCGGTCAGTGCGGTGCGGTGCTTCTCCGGATTCGGCGTGGAGACATCGCCGTCCGGCGTCGCGCGCAGCGTGCCGATCCAGGCGAGGGGCTCCTCGAAGCGGCCGGGCCCGCCGCCTTCATCGCCTCGTCCAGCGGCACGCAGCCGGTACGGATCAACATGAGACCCCCTCGTGGTCAGGGCCCAGACCCTGTCCCGAGTCCGGCAGCCGCACCTTCCGGGCCCACACCATTTGCATATACATGCGAACGAGTGCATACTCTTCCTATGTCTAAGGTTCTCACCTCCCTGCCCACCGGCGAGCGCGTCGGCATCGCTTTCTCGGGCGGCCTCGACACCTCGGTCGCGGTCGCGTGGATGCGCGACAAGGGTGCCGTCCCGTGCACCTACACCGCCGACATCGGCCAGTACGACGAGCCCGACATCGCGTCGGTGCCCGGCCGTGCGAAGGCCTACGGCGCGGAGATCGCGCGCCTGGTCGACTGCCGGGCGGCGCTGGTCGAGGAGGGCCTGGCCGCACTCGCCTGCGGCGCGTTCCACATCCGCTCGGGCGGCCGTGCCTACTTCAACACCACGCCGCTCGGCCGCGCCGTCACCGGCACCCTGCTGGTCCGGGCGATGCTCGAGGACGACGTACAGATCTGGGGCGACGGCTCCACGTTCAAGGGCAACGACATCGAGCGGTTCTACCGCTACGGGCTCCTCGCCAACCCCCACTTGCGCATCTACAAGCCGTGGCTCGACGCCGACTTCGTCACCGAGCTGGGCGGCCGCAAGGAGATGTCGGAGTGGCTGGTCGCCCACGGGCTGCCCTACCGCGACAGCACCGAGAAGGCGTACTCCACCGACGCCAACATCTGGGGCGCCACCCACGAGGCGAAGACGCTGGAGCACCTCGACACCGGCGTGGAGACCGTCGACCCGATCATGGGCGTCCGGTTCTGGGACCCGTCGGTGGAGATCGCCACCGAGGACGTCACCATCGGCTTCGAACAGGGCCGCCCGGTGACCGTCAACGGCAAGGAGTTCGCCGGCCCGGTCGACCTGGTGATGGAGGCCAACGCGATCGGCGGCCGCCACGGCCTGGGCATGTCGGACCAGATCGAGAACCGCATCATCGAGGCGAAGAGCCGCGGCATCTACGAGGCGCCCGGCCTGGCGCTCCTGCACGCCGCGTACGAGCGCCTCGTGAACGCGATCCACAACGAGGACACCCTCGCCCACTACCACAACGAGGGCCGGCGCCTCGGACGGCTGATGTACGAAGGCCGCTGGCTGGACCCGCAGGCGCTGATGGTCCGCGAGTCGCTGCAGCGCTGGGTCGGCTCGGCCGTCACCGGCGAGGTGACGCTGCGGCTGCGGCGCGGTGAGGACTACTCGATCGTGAACACCACCGGCCCCGCGTTCAGCTACCACCCGGACAAGCTCTCCATGGAGCGCACCGAGGACTCGGCGTTCGGCCCGGTGGACCGCATCGGCCAGCTCACCATGCGCAACCTCGACATCGCCGACTCGCGCGCCAGGCTCGAACAGTTCGCCGGCCTCGGCCTCGTCGGCACGACCCAGCCCTCGCTGATCGGCGCCGCACAGGCGGCGGCGACCGGCCTGATCGGCGCCATGCCCGCGGGCGGCGCCCAAGCCATCGCCTCGCGCGGCGAGGTCTCCGGCGACGACGAGCTGCTGGACCGCGCCGCAATGGAGTTCGGCACCGACTGACGGCCGGCCGGGCGGGTCCCCTGCGGGCCGGCCGGGGGCCCGCCCGCAGGGGACCTATCCTCGGATTCTCGGCGGATACGCCGACGGATGCGCAGGAAAGCGAAGGTGGCGGCAATGGCGAAGGTCCCGGCAGCGGCAGTGGCGGCGGGCGGTCTCCTCGGCGGGTACGGAATCGCCCGCTGGACCGGCAGGCGCCCGCTGGGCGGCGTCGCACTGGCCGCCGCCGGGACGGTGGCGGCATACGAGTGGAACCGGCAGGCCGGGGCCCGCGCGGCCACCGGGCTGACCGTCGCCTACCTCGCCGCCTTCGCCGGTTCGCACCCCCTGGCCAAGAAGGTCGGCGCCTGGCCCGCGGTGTTCACCGTGGCGGGCGGCATCGCCGCCGCGTCGTGGGCGGTCACCCGGAGCAGCGCCCGACAAGCACTCCGGTGACGAACGGACGCACGGCCGGGAACGGCGCCGCGTCCGGAAAACCAGGCCCCGGGGGCCGGACGCGGGCGCTGCGGGCCGCGTACCGAAGAGCAACTCCCCGCGTCACCCCGGGGCGTGCCCTTACGACAGGGCGGGCACGCCCCCGGTCGGTCAGCCTCCCAGGGCGTGGGACACCGAATAGATCGCCAGACCGGCCAGGGCGCCCACCACCGTGCCGTTGATCCGGATGAACTGCAGGTCGCGGCCGATGTGCGCCTCGATCTTCCTCGACGTCTGGTCCGCGTCCCAGCCGGCCACCGTGTCGCTGATCAGCGAGGTGATCTCCGCACGGTAGGTCGTGACGACATACGCCGCCGCATCCTCCAGCCAGCCCTCCAGCTTGGCCTGCAGCCGCTCGTCCGTGGCCAGCCTGGCTCCCAGGGACATCAGCGAGGCGCGGGCACGCATCCGCAGCTCGCTCCGCTCGTCCTCGGCCGCCGCGATGATCATCGTACGGACGGAGGACCACGCGGAGGCGATGACGTCCTGGACCTCATCGCGCCCCAGGATGTCCGACTTCAGCCGCTCCACCCGGGCCCGGGTGTCCGTGTCCGTCTGGAGGTCGGCGGCGAAGTCCGTCAGGAACGTGTCGATCGAGCCGCGCGCCGGGTGGTCCGGCATGTCGCGCATCTCCGTGACGAAGCGCAGCAGTTCCTTGTAGACCCGCTCCCCCACCCGCTTGTCGACGAACCGCGGCGTCCACCCGGGCGCCCCGCCCTGCACCGCGTCCATCACGGAGTCACCGTGCAGGACCAGCCAGTCGTGCGCCCGTACGCAGACGAGGTCGACGACCCTGCGGTGACCACCGTCCGAGACGATCTTCTCCAGCATCTTGCCTATCCCCGGGCCGACTTCCGCCGCGTCCGCCCGCCGGGTGATCGCCTCCCCGACCACCGCCTGCACATCGGAGTCCCGCAGCACGGTCAGCGCACCGCGCAGTGCGGTGGCCAGCTCGGCGGTGACCCGGTCCGCGTGTTCCGGCTCCGCCAGCCAGGTCCCGAGCCGCGAACCGACGCCCAGGGCGTGAATTCGGTCACGAACGACGTCCCCGGAGAGAAAATTCTCGCCCACGAAGGAACCGAGTGACTCCCCCAACTGGTCCTTCTTGGTGGGAATGATGGCGGTGTGAGGGATCGGCAGACCGAGCGGACGCCGGAAGAGCGCCGTGACGGCGAACCAGTCCGCCAGCGCACCGACCATCCCCGCCTCGGCAGCCGCTGCGACGTAGCCCGGCCAGCCGCCCACACCCGCGTTCTCCGCCCAGGTGGCGAGGACGTACACGAGCGCGACGAGCAGGAGCAGACCTGTGGCGGTGGTCTTCATGCGGCGCACACCGCGCCGCTTCTCCTCATCGGCGGCGGTGTACGCGAATCCGCCCAACGTCGGCCTCGGCCGCCCGCCGGGAGCCCCGGGCGCCGCGGCGGGCCCTGCCTCGCCGGTTCCGGGATCCAGCTCCGGCGGCCCGGCGGGCGCGGCCCCCACGCCCGAAGGCGCGGGCCGTCCGGAACCGTGGTCCTCCGGCCCGGTGCCCGTTCCCTGTCCCGCGTCCTGTTTCATCCGCTCCACCCGTCCGCGTACGCGTCACGCCGTGCCGTACGCATTGTCCCTACCTCACCTACTCCCGGGCCGCACGTCGAGTTCCCCGAGGCCTGTCGCATCATGAGAGCAACCCGAACACCGGGCCGACCACCGCAAGGAGAGACACCGCAGATGCCCAGGCGCCAGGGGTACGCCCTGCTCATCGCCCTCGTGGCAGGCACCGCCGCGCTCGCCGCCGCCGTCGCGCTCGGTACGTCGCTGATCGCCGGGAACCGCCAGACACCGCTCGGCGCGCCGGAGAACCGGGCCGCCGCCCGCACTCCCGCCGCGCCGGCCCACTCCATCGGCACCTGGACCGCCACCTGGACCGCGGCCCCCGTCAGCGCGGAGCCGAATACCGGGCAGGGCTTTCCCGGCAGCACCATCCGCAACATCGTGCACACCAGCATCGGCGGGGACGCCGCCCGCATCACCCTGTCCAACCTCTTCGGCACCACCCCGCTCGTCATCGACCAGGCCACCGTCAACACCCGCCCGGTGACCTTCGGCGGTCAGCCCACCGTCACCGTCGCCGCCGGCCGACAGGTCGTCAGCGACCCGGTCGTCGTCCCCGTCGCCCCCGACACCGACCTGGAAGTCGCCTTCCGCACCCCGCACGCCTCCGGGCCGGTCACCCAGCACCCCAACACCCACCAGACGTCCTACCTGGCCGACGAGCACGCCACCTGGAGCACCACCCGGTGGCGCTATCTGACGGCCGTCGACGTCCGCAACGAGACCTCACCCGGAACGATCGTCGTACTCGGCGACTCCCTCACCGCCGGCAGCGGCTCCACCACCGACGCCGACAACCGCTGGCCGGACATCCTCTCCGACCGGCTGCGGCACGCCTACGGGATCGCCAACCAAGGCATAGCGGGCAACCGCCTCCTGCGCGACAGCCCGCTCGCACTGAACGGCGTGAGGAATCTGGGCGGGCGGAGCGGTGCGAACCGCTTCGAGCGCGACGTCCTGTCCGTGGCCGGCGCGAAGACCGTGATCATCGCGCTCGGCATCAACGACGTGCAGCAGTACCCCCAGGAACCGGACCCCGAGCGCCTCGCAACGGGACTCCGCGCACTCACCGAGCGTGCCCACGCCCAGGGACTACGGGTCGTCGGAGCGACGCTGACACCCTTCCACGGCTACGCGACCTGGTCGCCCGAACGCAACCGAGTGCGCCTGGCGGTCAACGAGGAGATCCGCTCCGGCCGCATCTTCGACGCATACATCGACTTCGACCGGGCCGTACGCGACCCGTACGCGCCCAACCGGATCCTGCCCGAATACGACTCGGGCGACCGGCTGCACTTCAACGACGCCGGCTACCGCGCTCTGGGCCACGCGATCGACCTCGGCGCGGTGGACAGCACCCCGAAGGCCGACACCTTCTGACACACGCACGCGGGCCGGGCGGCCCTCGCGGACCGCCCCGCTCAGCCGAGCTCCTCGCGCCCGTCCCCCGTGTCCGGCTTCCGCAGCCGCTCCGCCTCCTTCAGCCGCTGCCGCTGCCGCTGCACCTTGCTCCACTTGCGCTCCACGCCCACCCCGCCCATCAGCGCGAACCCGGTCACCCGCACCCGCGGGGCACCCGGGGCCGGTTCGCCCGCGTCCTTCGTCCGCTCGTCGAAACCGCCCATGAAGCCGACGCCGTTGACGTGCAGGTCCACATCCGGCGGGACCTTCACCTGGATCCCGCCCATGATCGTGAAGCAGCGGATCACCACCTCGCGGCCCTCGAAGTCCGCCTGGCGCAGATCGATGTCACCACCGCCCCACATCGCGAACGCGGTGAACGCCCGTCCCACCGTCCAGCGGCCCTTGCGGCCGAACCCGCCCCAGAAGGCGAACGCCCACGTCGAGGTCGCGGGGCCGCCGATCCGCCGCGACCAGTCCACGGACGCGGACGCCCCGTGGCCCGCGACGGGCGGCAGGCCGGCCACCGGCGCCACTGCCGAACCCGGCACCGGCAGATCGCGGACGATCGGTACCAACTCCCCGTGCGTACGCGCCCTGAACGTCGCGTCGAGCCGCTGCTCGAACTCGTCCATCTCCAACCGGCCCTCGGCCACGGCCTCCCGCAGGGTCTCGGCAACCCGCTCCCGTTCCGCGTCGGAGGCACGCATGTCCGGGTTCTCACCTGTCATACGGCGCAGCCTATAGAGCAACCCGAGGACGGGCCTAGAGAGCAGAATCCGACACGTACATCTTCGCGATCACGGCCTCGATGTCCGGCTCCTGGACCGACAGATCCACCATCGGATAGTCGGCCGCGATACGCGCCACCAGCGGAGCGGCCGACGCCGCCGCCGGGAACGCCAGCCACTGCCGGGGCCCCTCCACCTTGATCACCCGCGCCGAAGGCTCCGACCCGAGCTCGATCGGCGGAAGCTCCCGCTCCAGGTCCACGACCAGCGTCCGCTCGCTCCTGCCGACCTCGTGCAGCCCCGCGAGCGCACCGTCGTACACCAGACGACCGTGGTCGATCACCATCACCCGCTTGCACAGCTGCTCGATATCGGTCAGGTCGTGCGTGGTCAGCAGCACCGTCGTGGACCGCTCCGCGTTCAAGTCCCGCAGGAAACCCCGTACCTTGGCCTTGGAGACCACATCGAGCCCGATCGTGGGCTCGTCCAGGTACAGCACCTCCGGATCGTGCAGCAACGCCGCCGCGATATCACCCCGCATCCGCTGCCCCAGCGACAACTGACGCACCGGGACCTCCAACAAAGCACCCAGATCCAGAAGTTCGACACACCGGTCCAGGTTCTCCCGGTAACGGCTGTCCGGGATCCGGTACATGCGGTGCATCAGCCGGTACGAATCACGCAACGGCAGGTCCCACCAGAGCGTCGTACGTTGCCCGAACACCACACCGATCCGGTGCGCCAGCTTCGTACGCTCCCTGGAAGGGTCGATGCCCGCGACCCGCAGCCGGCCGCCGCTCGGCGTGAGAATACCCGTCAGCATCTTGATCGTCGTCGACTTGCCCGCCCCGTTCGGGCCGATGTAGCCGACCATCTCCCCCCGCGGCACCCGGAAACTGATGCCGTCCACCGCCCGCACCTCGCGCCGTTCGCGGCGCAGGAAGCCCGTCCTGCGGTGCACGTCGAAAACCTTCTCGACGCCGTCGAGCTCGATGAAGTCCATGTCGTCGTCCACGCCCACTCCTCAGCTTCCCGTACTGCGGTACGCCCGCAGCCCCGCCCGCCACGCCAGTCCCGCGAGCGCCCAGCACCCCGCGGCGACCACCGGCGGCAGGAACGCCACCCACCGGGGCAGGTCCAGCGGATAGTCCCGGCCCAGCACATACAGGGCAGGCAGCCAGCTCACGAACGCCAGCGGCACCACGAACGTCACCCCGCGCACCAGGTCCTTCGCGAAGACCGACGGCGGATACTGCAGCAGCGTCGTCCCCCCGTACGTGAACGCGCTCTGCACCTCCGACGCGTCCTGGACGTAGAACTGGAACGCCGCACCCGCCACGAACACCGCCCCGAAGATGGCCGCACCGCTCAGCACCATCAGCGGCAGCATCACCACCTTCAACGGCGTCCACGCGATGTCCAGCGCGAACAGCGCATAGCCCAGCACCAGCAGCCCCTGAGTGATCCGCCCCAGCCTGCGCAGCGCGAACCGGTCCGCCGCCACCTGCGCCAGCACCGGAACGGGCCGCACCAGCAACGTGTCCAGCGTCCCGTCCCGCACCCGCCGCCCCAGCCGGTCCATCGACCCCAGCACCAGATCGCACAGCCCGAACGCGGTCGCCGACGTCCCGTACAGCAACGCGACCTCCGGCAGGGTGAAACCACCCAGCACATCGACGTGCGCGAACATCAGCATGATCGTGACGAAGTCGAACCCCGTCGCCACGAAGTTCCCGACGGCCGTCATCACGAACGACGCGCGGTACGCCAACGTCGACCGCAGCCACATCGCCACGATCAGCCCGTACGCCCGCACCCCCTCGACCAGCCGCGACCGCTCGGCGAACGCGATCTCCGGCTTCACCGCCGCAACCACCTCGGCCCGGACCTCAGCCACCCTGGACCACCACCCTCCTGGTCGCCACCGACTGCAGCAGCCGCCCGGCGAACAGCAACGCCACCGCCCAGCCGGCCTGGAAGGCGTACGCCCGCAGCAGATCCCAGCCCGCATACCGGCCGAGGAACACATCGGCAGGCACCTGAAGCAGCGACGACCACGGCAACACCCTCGCCACCTCCCCCAGCACACCGGGGAACAGCGGCAGCGGCAGCATCATCCCGGAGAAGAACAGCCCGGCCAGCCAGGCCATCTGCATCGCCCCCGCCCCGTCCATCAGCCAGAACGCCGACAGCGACACCAGAAAACGCACCCCGAAACTCACCACGACCCCGAGCGCCACGGACACCAGGAACGCGAGCCACCTCCAGGGCGAACCGGGCAGCGCCAGATCGAAGGCCAGGGCTCCCAGCACCATCGGCACGATCCCACGCCCCAGCAGATGGAACGCCGCCCGGCCCAGGTCCCCCGCCAGCCACCACAGCTGCAGATCGGCGGGCCGGTACAGATCGACCGCGATGTCACCCGTACGGATCCGCTCCATCAGCTCGTCCTCGAAACCGCCGCCCATCATGGCGCAGGTCATCAGGAGGGCCTGGCCCAGCCACACATAGGTCAACGCCTGCGACATGTCATAACCGCCGAGGTGCGGACGCTCGTCCCACAGGGCGATGTAGGTGTACGCCAGGATGAAACCGAAGACGGTGTTGGTGAACACCCCCGCGAACGTCGCCATCCGGTAGGTGGCATACCGCCGGAACCCACCGGCCGCCACCACGGCGTAGAGCCGCACCTCGCCCCCCTCTTCCCGCCAAAGCGCACGACGTTAGTCCACGGCGACCGGCCGCCGCGACCCTATTTCCGTGGAGGATCCGAGGGTTATCCGTCCGAAAAGTGCACTATAGGAAAATCATCCGCAGTCGAGGAGCCTCCACAGTCATGAGCCACGAGCCACCGCAGCACGGCGGAGACCCTGGTCAGCAGGGCTCCGAACGATGGGCCCCCCGGGACACCTCGGCCGCGGCCCCCAGCACGAACCCCGCGCACCCGAACGGCGCACAAGCCACCAACGGACGCACAAAACGCCCCAAGAGACCCAAGCGCACCGGCTGGCGCCGCGCCGTCCCCACCTGGCGCATGGTCCTCGGCAGCGCACTCCTCCTCGCGCTGCTCCTCGTCGGCGGCTTCATCGCCGGCTACCAGCTCGTCGGCATCCCCGCCGCCAACGCCAGCGCGACCGCCCAGTCCAACGTCTACCTGTACGAGGACGGCACCGTCATCGCCCGCGACGGCGAGATCAACCGCGAGAACGTCCCCCTCGGCCGCATCCCCCGCACCATCCAGCACGCCGTACTCGCCGCCGAGGACCGGGACTTCTACTCCGAGGACGCCATCGACATCAAGGCCACCCTCCGCGCCGGCTGGAACACCGTCACCGGCAAGGGCAGACAGGGCGGTTCCACGATCACCCAGCAGTACGTCAAGAACTACTACCTCGGCCAGGAACAGACCGTCGTCCGCAAGGCCAAGGAATTCTTCATCTCCATCAAACTCGACCGCGAACAGAGCAAGGACGAGATCCTCGAGGGCTACCTCAACACCAGCTACTTCGGACGCAACGCCTACGGCATCCAGGCCGCCTCCCACGCCTACTACGGCAAGGACGTCGAAGACCTCGACGCCGGCGAAGGCGCCTACCTCGCCTCCCTGCTCAACGCCCCCAGCTCCTACGACGTCGTCGCCCGCCCCGAGAACAGGAAGGCCGTGCTCGCACGCTGGGACTACGTACTGGACGGCATGGTCAAACACGACTGGCTCACCTCGGCCGACCGCGACGCGATGACCTTCCCCGCCCCCGGCAAGGCCAAGCCCGCCACCGCGCTCTCCGGCCAGCGCGGCTACATCGTCCAGGCGGTCGAGGACTACCTCACCGACAACAAGATCCTCGACGCGAACACCCTCGCCACCGGCGGCTACCGCATCACCACCACGCTCCAGAAGAAGAAGCAGGACGCCCTCGTCGAAGCCGTCGAGGACAACGTCCTGTCCAAGACCAGCGACGACCGCGAGGCCGACCGCAACGTCCGCGCGGGCGGCGCCTCCATCGACCCCGCCACAGGCCATGTCGTCGCCCTCTACGGCGGCATCGACTACACGAAGCAGTACGTCAACAACGCGACCCGCCGCGACTACCAGGTCGGATCCACCTTCAAACCGTTCGTCCTCGCCGCCGCCCTCGCCAACGGGTCCACCACCCAGAAAGACCGCGCCATCACCCCCAACACCCGTTACGACGGCACCAACGAACGCACCGTCCAGAGCGCCGCCGGCTCCACCGGCTACTCCCCCGCCAACGAGGACGACGTCGACTACGGCTCCATCACCGTCCGCGAAGCCACCGACAAATCCGTCAACGCCGTCTACGCCCAGATGGCCCAGGACGTCGGCCCCGACACGGTCAAGGACACCGCGATCGCCCTCGGCATCCCCCAGGACACCCCCGACCTCACCGCCTCCCCCTCCATCGCGCTCGGCCCCGCCACCGCCAGCGTCGTCGACATGGCCTCGGCCTACGCCACCCTCGCCGACCACGGCAGACAGCGCGCCCACACCCTCGTCGCCAAGATCAGCAAGAACGCCAGCGAGCTCGAACTCCCCGCCCGCACCACCCGGCGGGCCATCAGCCGCGAAGCCGCGGACACCACCACCTCCGTCCTGCGGAGCGTCGTCGACGGCGGCACCGGCACCGCCGCCCAGAGCGCGGGCCGCCCCGCCGCGGGCAAGACGGGCACCGCCGAGGAAGACAAGGCCGCCTGGTTCGCCGGCTACACCCCCGACCTCGCCACCGTCATCGCCGTCATGGGCCAGGACCCCGAAACCGGCGTCCAGAAACCCCTGTACGGCGCACTCGGCCTGGCCCGCATGAACGGCGGCGGCGCACCCGCCCAGACCTGGGCCGCCTACACCCGGGCCGCGCTGGAAGGCAGCGAGGTCCAGGGCTTCGAGCTGGAGGCCGACGAAGGCCCCGAAGAACCCGAACCGGACGAGAGCGCGGAGGACGAGGACACCGAGGAAGCCAGGGGCACCAGGGCGCCACGGGACGGTGGGGACACCGAAGAACCCGACGGCACCGGAGACTCCCGCGAGGAACGGGACCGCACCCGCTCCCGCACACCGGACACCCCCTCCGTCACCACCCGGGCCCCACGGGCACCCCGCACCGCGACACCCGCCGACGTCCCCTCGCGCGCACCCGCCATCCGGGAAGCCGCCGAGGGCCGCCCCGTCGGCCAACGGGACAGGAACGACAGGAACGACAGGAACGTCCCGACCGGCAGAGACGACAGGGACGGCAGGGGCGGCAGGGACGACAGAGACGGCAGAAGAGACGACAGAGACAGCAGAGACGGCAAGGACGGCCAAGGCCTCCTCGGCCCCGACCGCCCCTGACCCCCGAACACTCAGTGCCCGGACGTCGCCTTCAGCCCCACCACGGCCACCAGCAGCAGACAGACGAAGAAAATACGGGCGGCGGTCACCGGCTCGTTCAGCACGACCATGCCCAGCACCGCCGCACCGGCCGCACCTATACCCACCCACACGCCGTACGCCGTACCGATCGGCAGCGTCTTCGCCGCCTGCGACAGCAGCATCATGCTCGCCACGATCCCCAGACCGGTGAACACACTCGGCCACAGCCGGGTGAACCCCTCCGTGTACTTCATCCCGATCGACCAGCCCACTTCCAGCAGACCGGCCACGAGCAACAGAACCCACGCCACGACGGCACCTCCACGACGAAACACGCGAAACGCGTGACCAACACGGGTGCGTCGTCTTTGCGGAAACCCGGTACGGCGCGTCTCGTCGGGGTCACACCACCGTAGCAACAGACAGCCGAAAGGCCTGGTGACAACCGTCACCAGGCCCACTCACCCCACACCTGCCTACAGATACAGCCCGGTCGAATCCACCGACCCCTCGAACCGGTCCGCCGCCACCGCGTGCAGATCCCGCTCCCGCATCAGCACATACGCCACACCCCGCACCTCGACCTCGGCACGGTCCTCGGGGTCGTACAGCACCCGGTCACCCGGCTCCACGGTCCGCACGTTCTGGCCGACCGCGACCACCGCGGCCCACGCCAGACGCCGGCCGACCGCCGCCGTCGCCGGAATCAGGATGCCGCCGCCCGACCGCCGCTCACCCTCGGGTGAATCGGACCGGACCAGGACGCGGTCGTGCAGCATCCGGATCGGCAGCTTGTCGTCGGTGGTGCTCATACCGTTGTCGCTCACGTCCCGAAACCTACCTGTCCCGAACCGGTCCACACGCCCCAGGGCCCGCCCGGAGCCGCGCTCAGCGCCTCCCGCGCCGCGCGGACACCGTCAGCAACATCACCGCACCGGCCACCACCAGCGCCACCGGAATTACCCGCTCCAGCCGCGGCGAACCGTCCTCGGCCACGAACTGCGACCGCACGTCGGAAACCGAACGGTTCACCGCGACGAACGCACGCCCGGCCGTCCGGTCCACCGTCGACGCAACTTTCGCCTTCGCGTCACCGATCATCGTCTTCGGGTGCACCCGCACCCCGATCTCGTCCAGCACCACCGCAAGCTGCCCGCGCCTGCTGATGATGTCCGCCTCGATCTGCGCAGGGGTCCTGGTATCCGACACTGCGCCGCCTCCGTGGTCGTCGTCGGGTAAACCTTCATCGACAGTCTGTCAGCTCGGCCGCCCCCACACCCGGCGGCACCCCCTATTACGCTCGGTGCACACACCCCGCGTGCCACTCGAGGAGAAACATGAGCGAGCGACTCCAGACCGGCGACACCGCCCCCGCCTTCACCCTTCCGGACGCCGACGGCAACGAGATCTCGCTCGCGGACCACAAGGGCCGCAAGGTCATCGTCTACTTCTACCCCGCCGCACTTACCCCCGGCTGCACGAAGCAGGCCTGCGACTTCACGGACAACCTGGACCTCCTCGCCGACGCGGGCTACGACGTCATCGGCGTGTCGCCCGACAAGCCGGAAAAGCTCTCGAAGTTCCGCGAGAAGGAGCACTTGAAGGTCACCCTGGTCGGCGACCCCTCCAAGGAGACCCTGGAGGCCTACGGCGCTTACGGCGAGAAGAAGCTCTACGGCAAAGTGGTGACGGGCGTGATCCGCTCCACGTTTGTGATCGACGAGGAGGGCAAGGTGGAAAGGGCCCTCTACAACGTCAAAGCCACCGGCCACGTCGCCAAGATCATCAAGGACCTCGGGATCTGATCCTGGTTCGGGGGGGTCTTGACCGAAAAATCTGTGAGCGAGATCGCAATCGCCTATTGATTCGGTTTGCAACCGCCATGACTGCGCAGAAGCCTTTCCTGGAACACCGTTCGACGAAAGGAACCGGCCATGGCGGCCTCCGACCCCCACCAGGCGGCCGACCCGGATGCGGTCAAACGTCACCCGGCGCTCTTCCGGGCCATCCGCAAGCGCCAGAACCCCCGGCTCCGTCGGACCGACATCACCGTCACCGACGACCAGGCGGTCAAGCGCGCGGTGAAGGCGGCATCGCTCGGTAACGCCATGGAGTGGTTCGACTTCGGCATCTACTCCTACCTGGCCGTCACCATCGGGCACGTCTTCTTCCCTTCCGGGAACGACACCACCCAGCTCCTCTCGTCGTTCGCGACCTTCGCCGTGGCCTTCCTCGTCCGACCGCTCGGCGGGATGTTCTTCGGCCCCATGGGCGACAAGATCGGCCGCAAGAAGGTCCTGGCCCTCACCATGATCCTCATGGCGATCGGCACCTTCGCGATCGGCCTCATCCCCTCCCACGGCACCATCGGCGTATGGGCCGCGGTCCTGCTGATCTTCTTCCGGATGCTCCAGGGCTTCTCCACCGGCGGCGAGTACGGCGGCGCCTCCACCTTCATCGCCGAGTACGCCCCCGACAAGCGCCGCGGCTTCTACGGCAGCTTCCTCGAATTCGGCACCCTGGCCGGATACGTCGGCGCCGCCGGACTCGTCACCCTCCTGTACGCCGTCCTGGACACCGGCCAGATGGAGTCCTGGGGCTGGCGCATCCCGTTCCTCGTCGCCGGCCCCCTCGGCCTCGTAGGCCTCTACCTGCGACTGCGCCTGGACGAGACCCCCGCCTTCCAGAAGCTGGAGGGCGGCACCACCCACGCCACCGAGGCCGCCGACCACGTCGAGACCACCGCCAAGGGCGACCTCGCCAAGATCTTCCGCCAGTACTGGCCGACACTCATCCTCTGCATCGCCCTCGTCGGCGCCTACAACATCGCCGACTACATGCTGCTGTCGTACATGCCGACGTACCTCTCGGACGAACTCGGCTACAGCGAGACCCACGGGCTGCTCATCCTGCTCGGCGTGATGGTGTTCCTCATGCTGATCATCAGCCAGTTCGGCAAGCTCTCCGACCGCTTCGGCCGCAAGCCGCTGCTGATGGCCGGAATGCTCGGCTTCCTGTTCCTGTCCCTGCCGTCCTTCCTCCTGATCCGGCAGGGAAGCATCCCGGCGATCATCATCGGCATGACGATGCTGGGCCTCTCCCTGGTCTGCATGCTGGGCACGATGTCTGCCGCCCTCCCGGCCCTGTTCCCGACCAACGTCCGCTACGGCTCCCTGTCGGTCGGCTACAACCTCTCGGCCTCGATCTTCGGCGGCACGACCCCGCTGGTGATCACCGCCCTGATCAGCTGGAGCGGCTCGAACCTCATGCCGGCGTACTACGCCATGGCAGCGGCCCTGGTCGGTGTGATCGCGGTGGCCTGCATGAAGGAAACCGCCAACCAGCCCCTGGCCGGCTCCCCGCCCTCGGTGGAGACGGAAGAGGAAGCGGCCGAAATGGTCCACGCGCAGAGCCCGGACCCGAAGTTCTGACGCACACCCCACCGAGAAGGGCCCGTACCGCCACGAAGCGGTACGGGCCCTTCCATATCTCGTCGCATTGAGGACGTGACCATCCGATTACCGGTTCGTTGCTCCGTACGAGGCCGCGAACGCGCGGCCGAGGACGGAGGGGACACGCCGACAAGCCCATATACCCGCGAGCGCCTCACGGAAGCTGCCTCGTCGTCGCGGACGCTCTCGGAGGCGCTGACGAAACTCGGGGTCGATCCGAAGAGTTCGACACGGCCGTACGTTCGCGCGCGCATGAAGAAGCTGGGCATCGCACCAGGCACGTCGAGCGAGAGGGTGCTCGATGGACCAAGGAAGTCCTTGAGCCTGTGGTGGCCGCGTCAACGAGCGTGTACGGGGTACTCCAGAAACCTCGGCCTCGAAGCAGTGGGGGCCACCACACCAACATCAGCCGCCGCATCCAGGCATACGGCATCAACACCTCGCACTTCATCCAGCCGTCCAAAGCCGGGATGAAGCAGCGTCGCCGTACCCCCGAGGAACTGCTGGTAGAGGACACTTCGCCACACGCTCGCCTCCAGCCTGGCGCGGAAATCCCATTACTCTGGAGATCGACCACATCAACGGCGACTGGAGCGATGACCGCGCCGAGAACCTTCGGCTCCTGTGCCCGAACTGCCACGCCATCACTCATACGTGGTGCCGAGGGGTCTACCCCGAACGGTGCACTCTCAAGACTCGCTTACCACCTCGCCGTCCTGCCCGGTACGATGACAGACGGCTAGCGGCGGTGGTGCAACCGGCGACACAGCAGACTTAGGATCTGTGGCCCGTGAAACGGCTTGAGGGTTCGAATCCCTTCCGCCGCACCGGGAACGGCCTGCGCATCGGAGGAACGATGCGCAGGCCGTTTTTGCCGCCCACGTCAGCCCACCAGCTCCCGCACCACCGGAACCAGCGCCCTGAACGCCTTGCCGCGGTGGCTGATCGCGTTCTTCTCCGCAGGGGTGAGCTCCGCGCAGGTCCGGGTCTCGCCGTCCGGCTGGAGGATCGGGTCGTAGCCGAAGCCGTAGCCGCCGGCCGGGGTGTGGCGCAGGGTGCCCGTGAGGCGGCCCTCGACCACGCGTTCCGTACCGTCGGGGAGGGCCAGGGCCGCGGCGCAGGCGAAGTAGGCGCCACGGTGGGGGTCGGAGATGTCACCGAGCTGGGCGAGGAGCAGGTCCAGGTTGGCCTTGTCGTTGCCGTGGGCGCCGGCCCAGCGGGCCGAGAAGATGCCGGGGGCTCCGCCGAATACGTCGACGCAGAGGCCGCTGTCGTCGGCGATCGCCGGGTGACCGGTGGCCCGGGCCAGGGCGTGGGCCTTGAGAAGGGCGTTCTCGGCGAAGGTGACGCCGGTTTCCTTGACATCGGGGATGTCCGGGTACGCGTCCGCGCCGACGAGGTCGTGAGTCAGGCCCGCGTCGGCGAGGATCGCGTGGAGTTCGGTGATTTTCCCGGCGTTGCGGGTGGCGAGGATCAGGCGCGTCATACGTCGATTATCGCCGCATGGTCACGGGGTGCAGACTTTGCCGATCTCGGTGGCGGCGTCGGTGACCGGGGTGATGTCGGGGGTGGCGTCGCCCTTCTCGATGGACTCGCGGACGTTGGTGACGCCTGTCTGGAGGTCGTCGACGGCCTTGTTGAGGTCGGCGTTGTCCGTGGTGTCGCCGAGGTCCTTGAGTTCCTTGTCGATCTGGTCCAGGGATTCCGAGGCCTGCGTCGGGTCGTTGGAGGCGTCGGATATGGCCTGCTGGAGGCTGTCGACGCTGGTGGCGATGGCGTCGGCGGTCCGGACGCAGTCCATGGCCTTGTCGACGGCGGCGCAGCCGACGGCGGCCGTGAGGGTCAGCAGAGTGGCCGTGACGGCGAGTGCGGTGCGGTGGTGGCGCGAGGCCATGGTGCGGTCCCTCCCCGGGGGCGGATACGTGGACGGACGCACGGTTCGACCCGTGCGCCCGTACCCGTTACGACGCTGTGTGCTGCGTATTTGGTTGCTTCTTTACTCGCCGAGTGTACGGGCGAGTGCCTCTGCCTGGAGCTTGGCCAGGTCGGTGCAGCCGGTGGTGGCGAGGTCGAGGAGGGCGTTGAGTTCGTCGCGGTCGAAGGGTTCGGCCTCGGCGGTGCCCTGGACCTCGACGAAGCGGCCGTCGCCGGTGCAGACGACGTTCATGTCGGTGTCGGCGCGGACGTCCTCCTCGTAGCAGAGGTCGAGGAGGGGCGTGCCGTCGACGATGCCGACGCTGATCGCGGCGACGGTGCCGGTGAGGGGCTTGCGGCCGTGCTTGATGATCTTCTTCCCCTGGGCCCAGGCGACGGCGTCGGCGAGGGCGACGTAGGCGCCGGTGATGGCGGCGGTGCGGGTGCCTCCGTCGGCTTGGAGGACGTCGCAGTCGAGGACGATGGTGTTCTCGCCGAGGGCTTTGTAGTCGATCACTGCGCGCAGGGAGCGGCCGATGAGGCGGCTGATCTCGTGGGTGCGGCCGCCGATCTTGCCGCGTACGGATTCGCGGTCGCCGCGGGTGTTGGTGGAGCGGGGCAGCATGGAGTATTCGGCGGTGACCCAGCCCTCGCCGCTGCCCTTGCGCCAGCGCGGGACGCCTTCGGTGACGGAGGCGGTGCAGAAGACTCTGGTGTCGCCGAAGGAGATGAGTACGGAGCCTTCGGCGTGCTTGCTCCATCCGCGTTCGATGGTGACGGGGCGGAGCTGGTCGGGGGTGCGGCCGTCGATGCGAGACATGGCGTCGAGCCTATCGGCTGGCGGGGCGGGGTCCGTTCGGGTGGACCGTGCAGTAGGCCGTGGACGCGCCGCAGGCCCCGCTCCGGCCGGTGGGGCGGGGAGCGGGGCCTGCGGTGCGGACCTGGGTGGGGCCGGCCGGATCAGGCGGTCACATCATGTCTTCGATGTCGGCGGCGATGGGGTCGGCGTCGGTGCCGATGACGACCTGGATCGCGGTGCCCATCTTGACGACGCCGTGGGCCCCGGCAGCCTTGAGCGCGGCTTCGTCGACCTTGCTTGCGTCGTGGACCTCGGTGCGAAGGCGGGTGATGCAGCCTTCGATCTCGTCGATGTTCTCGATACCGCCGAGGCCGGCGACGATCTTCTCAGCCTTGCTGGCCATGTCCTTCTCCCTGGTCTGTGCGTGCGCGGGGCGGCCCACCATGGGTCCGTTCGTCACGGTAACGCACGGTTGGCCCAACTTCACGGGCGGGTATCCGCGCAGTACCCAATGATGACGATCACCGGCGCCCCGCCGTCCGGCGGGGCTCCGCACCGTATCGCAGCTGGTCTACACCAGTTTGAAACGACCGCCAGACCTGGCGTGTTCCGGGAGGATGCCGATGAGCGCCGACGCGGCGGCAGCACCGCAGCGGAAGTGGTGGAACGGGCCGGTCCAGGGGCTGCAGAAGGTCGGCCGGAGCCTGCAGCTGCCGGTGGCCGTCCTGCCTGCGGCGGGCCTTCTCGTCAGTCTCGGCAACCTCTTCGACTCGTATCTGGACGGTGCCTTCTGGAACAAGACGTCCAGGGTCCTGCTCAGCGGCGGAAACGCCATTCTGGACGGCACCGTCGGGCTCCCTCTGCTGTTCTGCATCGGCGTCGCAATCGGCTTCGCCAAGAAGGCGGACGGCTCGACGGCGCTGGCCGCCGTGGTCGGCTTCCTCGTCTACCGGGGGGTCCTGACGGCGTTCCCCGTCGACGGTTCCGTGACGAAGGCGCTCCCCGACGGCGTGCCTCAGAACCCGGGCGTCCTGGGCGGCATCCTGATCGGTCTGCTCACCGCGGTCGTGTGGCAGCGCTACCACCGTACGAAACTGGTCGACTGGCTGGGCTTCTTCAACGGGCGCCGCCTGGTGCCGATCCTGATGGCGTTCCTCTGCGTGATCCTGGGCGTGCTGTTCGGTCTGCTGTGGCAGCCCGTCGGTGACGCGCTGACGTGGTTCTCCAAGCAGCTGATCGATCTCGGCGCCTGGGGCGCGGCCATCTTCGGTTTCGCGAACCGGCTGCTGATCCCGATCGGCATGCATCAGTTCCTGAATACGTTCTTCTGGTTCCAGGCGGGCGAGTTCACCGGCGCCGACGGCAGGACCGTCCAGGGTGACATCTCCCGCTTCTTCGCGGAGGACCCCTCGGCGGGGCAGTTCACCTCGGGGTTCTTCCCCATCATGATGTTCGGCCTGCCCGCCGCGGCCCTGGCCATCGCGCACACGGCGCGGCCGGAGCGGCGCAGGGAGGTGGCGGGCCTGATGGTGTCCGTGGCGTTGACGTCCTTCGTGACGGGTGTGACGGAGCCGCTGGAGTTCTCGTTCATGTTCGTCGCGCCGCTGCTGTACGGCGTCCACGCGGTGCTGACCGGTGTGTCGATGGGGGTGACGTGGGCGCTGGGCGTGCACGCGGGGTTCAGCTTCTCGGCCGGGCTGATCGATTACGTCGTCAACTGGCACCTGGATACGAAACCGTGGCTGATCATTCCGATCGGTCTGTGTTTCGCCGTCGTCTACTACGTGATCTTCCGGTTCGCGATCACCAGGTTCAATCTCCAGACCCCCGGGCGCGAGCCCCGGGAGGAGGAGGAGAAGATTGAGGAGGACCTGACGAAGTAGGGCCTTCTCCGGCCCTCGCGCGGCCCTCGGACCTGATGGTCCGGGGGCCTTCGCCGTGTCACTCAGGGTGCTGGCATGACTACGCCGAAAACGGGGAGACAATTGCAGGTTCCTTATCCCACCCTCACCGTGCTAAAACTGGTCTACACCACTCGAGTGGTCCAGACCACGCGGCCGTTTCTGCCGCCGCGTTCCTGAGTCGCCGCCCCCCGATCACCTGTCCCCGGCGGCGCCTTGCCTACTGGAGGAAGTTGATGAGTACGGACACCGCTGCGGCGGCGGCTCCCGCGAAGAAGCGGGGCTCCGGCGTGTTCCAGGGCTTGCAGAAGGTCGGCCGCAGCCTGCAGCTGCCGATCGCCGTGCTGCCTGCGGCGGGCATCCTGCTGCGCCTCGGCCAGGCCGACGTGTTCGGTAAGGACGGACTCGGCTGGGACAGGGTCGCCGCGGTCTTCATGACCGCCGGTGACGCCGTCTTCGCCAACCTGCCGCTGCTCTTCTGCATCGGCGTCGCGATCGGTTTCGCGAAGAAGTCCGACGGATCGACGGCGCTCGCCGCCCTGGTCGGCTTCCTCGTCTACCAGAACGTCCTCAAGGCGTTCCCCGTCACCGAGGCCAAGGTCCAGGCCGGGGCCGACATAGCCGCGACCTACAACGACCCGAAGGTCTTCGGCGGCATCATCATGGGCCTGATCTCGGCTGTCGTCTGGCAGCGGTACCACCGCACGAGGCTGGTCGACTGGCTCGGCTTCTTCAACGGCCGCCGCCTCGTCCCGATCCTCATGGCCTTCATCGGCACGGCGATGGGCGTCGTCTTCGGTCTGGTCTGGGAGCCGATCGGCAACGTCATCACCGACTTCGGCGAGTGGATGACGGGCCTGGGTGCCGTCGGCGCCGGAATCTTCGGGCTGGTCAACCGCGCCCTGCTGCCGGTCGGCATGCACCAGTTCGTGAACACGGTCGCCTGGCAGGAGATCGGCAGCTTCAAGGACTCGGCCGGCGCCCTCTGGCACGGCGACCTGAACCGCTTCTTCCACGGTGACCCGACCGCCGGTCAGTTCATGTCGGGCTTCTTCCCGATCATGATGTTCGCCCTGCCGGCCGCCGCTCTGGCCATCGCCCACGCCGCCCGGCCGGAGCGCCGCAAGGCCGTCCTCGGCATGATGATGTCGCTGGCGCTCACCTCGTTCGTCACGGGTATCACGGAGCCGATCGAGTTCGCGTTCATGTTCATCGCACCGGTGCTGTACGCGATCCACGCGGTGCTCACGGCCATCTCGATGGCCCTGACCTGGGCCCTGGGTGTGCACCACGGCTTCACCTTCTCGGCCGGGGCGATCGACTACTTCCTGAACTGGAACCTGGCCACCAAGCCCTGGATGATCATCCCGATCGGTCTGGTCTTCGCGGCGATCTACTACGTGGTCTTCCGCTTCGCCATCGCGAAGTTCAACCTCACCACCCCGGGCCGGGAGCCCGAGGAAGAGGTCGAGGACCTCACCAAGGCGTAAGCCCTGGGCAACGTACGACGCAGCCTCACGCACGAGCCCCACCTCCCGCGCGGGAGGTGGGGCTTGTGCGTGACCGGGGCCCTAGACCACGTAGACCGCGCCGGGGACGGCGAGCTCGACCGGGCCTTCGTACACCTCGCGTGCGTCGGCGAGGTTGCGTTCGGCGTCCGTCCACGGCGGGATGTGGGTGAGGACGAGGCGTCCCGCTGCGGCGCGTGCGGCGTACTCGCCTGCTTCGCGGCCGTTGAGATGGAGGCCCGGAATGTCCTCCTTGCCATGGATGAACGATGCTTCGCAGAGGAACAGATCGGTGCCTTCGGCGAGTTCTGCCAGCGCCTCGCAGGTGCCCGTGTCGCCGGAGTACGTGAGGGCGCGCCCGTTGTGCTCGACCCTGATGCCGAAGGTGTCGACGGGGTGGCAGAGCTTCTCCGTGCGGACCGAGAAGGGGCCGATCTCGAAGGAGCCGGACTTCAGCGTGTGGAAGTCGAAGACCTCGCCCATCGCGTGGTCGGACGGGGTGTCGGCGTGGGCCGTGGTGAGCCGCCGCTCGGTGCCTTCGGGGCCGTACACGGGGATCGAGGCGGGGCGTCCGCCGTCGAAGCGGTAGTAGCGGACGACGAAGTACGCGCACATGTCGATGCAGTGATCGGCATGAAGGTGACTGAGGAAGATGGCGTCGAGGTCGTAGAGACCTACATGGCGCTGCAGCTCGCCCAGGGCGCCGTTGCCCATGTCGAGGAGCAGCCGGAAGCCGTCGGCCTCTACGAGGTAGCTCGAGCATGCCGAACCCGCGGACGGGAACGAGCCGGAGCAGCCGACGACGGTGAGCTTCATGGAGCGTGAACCTCCGAGACATGGGAACGGGGAGGGTTCGTGCGGTCCGTCGAGCGTAAGGCGCGAAACCCCTGGTCGCTCCTCCGCGGCCTGCCGTTGTGGGGGAACTCACCTGTGCTGTCACCGGTTCGATGGAAGGCCTGGTGTCGCCGGGCGCCGGTACGGTCGGGACATGAACACGTGGTGGTGGGTGGCTCTGGCCGCCGTTGTGCTGTTGGCGCTCGTGGCGACGGTCTCCGATGCGCGGGGCCGGGGCGGGCGCGGGCCGCGGCGGCCGGGCGGGCGGGCGCGTCCGCCGGGGCGCGCTCCGGAGCGGAAGAGGGGGCGGCAGCATGGGGAGCCCAGGCCGGGGGAGATCTGGTGGGCGGATGTGCCGTACGAGGACGGGCCGGGGTCCAAGGACCGGCCGTGTCTCGTGCTGTCGGTGCGGGGCGGTACGGCGGTCGTCGCCAAGATCACCAGCAGGCGTCATGAGGATCGGCCTGGGGTGATCGCGCTGCCGTCGGGCGCGGTGGGGGACGCGCGGGGCCGCCGGAGTTTCCTGGAGACGGACGAGGTGCGGGAGGTCGCGGTGTCGGGGTTCCGCCGGAAGGCGGGCGAGCTCGACACGGGGTTGTGGCGACGGGTGCGCGGGCCGAGGTGAACGCGCGGGAGGCGCGGGGCGGGATGTTCTCCCGCTCCGCGCCTCCCGGCTGAAGGCCCGTCAGGCCCAGAGCTGGCCGTGCAGGGTTTCGATGGCGGCTTCTGTCGTGGGTGCGGTGTAGACGCCCGTCGACAGGTACTTCCAGCCGCCGTCCGCGACGACGAAGACGATGTCCGCGGACTCGCCCGCCTTGACGGCCTTGCGGCCGACACCGATGGCGGCGTGGAGTGCGGCGCCGGTGGAGACGCCCGCGAAGATGCCCTCCTGCTGGAGGAGCTCCCGGGTGCGGGTGACGGCGTCGGCGGAGCCGACGGAGAAGCGGGTGGTGAGCACGGAGGCGTCGTAGAGCTCGGGGACGAAGCCCTCGTCGAGGTTGCGCAGTCCGTAGACGAGGTCGTCGTAGCGCGGTTCGGCGGCGACGACGCTGATGCCGGGCTTGTTCTCCCGGAGGTAGCGGCCGACGCCCATGAGGGTGCCGGTGGTGCCCAGGCCTGCCACGAAGTGCGTGATGGAGGGCAGGTCGGTGAGGATCTCCGGGCCGGTGGTGGCGTAGTGGGCGCCGGCGTTGTCCGGGTTGCCGTACTGGTAGAGCATGACCCAGTCGGGGTGCTCGGCGGAGAGCTCCTTGGCCACGCGCACGGCGGTGTTGGAGCCGCCTGCGGCGGGGGACGAGATGATCTCGGCGCCCCACATGGTGAGCAGGTCGCGCCGCTCCTGCGAGGTGTTCTCCGGCATGACGCAGACGATGCGGTAGCCCTTGAGCCTGGCCGCCATGGCGAGCGAGATGCCGGTGTTGCCGCTGGTGGGTTCGAGGATGGTGCAGCCGGGTGTCAGACGGCCGTCCTTCTCCGCCTGCTCGACCATGTGGAGCGCGGGGCGGTCCTTGATCGAGCCGGTGGGGTTGCGGTCCTCCAGCTTGGCCCAGATGCGGACGTCCGCGGACGGGGACAGCCGTGGAAGGCGGACCAGGGGGGTGTTGCCCACGGCCGCCAGCGGGGAGTCGTACCGCATCAGCGCATGCCGCCGGCGACGGCCGGGAGGATGGTGACGTTGTCCCCGTCGGTGAGCTTGGTGGAGATGCCGTCGAGGAAGCGGACGTCCTCGTCGTTGAGGTAGACGTTCACGAAGCGGCGCAGCTGGCCGCCGTCGACGATGCGCTCACGGATGCCGTTGTGGCGGCTCTCCAGGTCGACGAGGAGGTCGGCGAGGGTCTCCCCGTTGCCTTCGACGGCCTTGGCGCCGTCGGTGTAGGTGCGGAGGATGGTCGGGATGCGGACCTCGATGGCCATGGCGTGGGCTCCTGTCGAAAGCGGGGAGGTGGCGGGGGCGCGCGTTCGCGCCCCGGCGCGGGGGTGGTGCGTACGTGATGACGCGCGGACCGCGGCTCAGGCCGTGCGGTTCACGGGCAGGCGACAGCCGGACACATCGCGCTGGACAGCCTGCACAGGTCGACGTGCAGCCGCGCCACGAGCAGCATGCCCGGCGTCTTTTCGCTCACGTCATGGGGAACCATGCGCTCATCGTATCGATTCCCCACCCGGAATCCGGAGTGTGATCCCACATCGTGGATGTTGGGCGTTCGCCATGTGGACATTCGGGTGGGGTCCGGTGCGTCCGGAGCCGCTCCCGGGCGTCAGGCGGCCGTGGGGTAGGCCTCGACGACCTCGACGTCTTCCTCGGTGATCTCGCCGTCCACGATGCGGTACGAACGGAACTGGAAGGGTCCCGCGTCGTCGGTGTCCGCGGTGGAGACCAGCACGTAGTGGGCGCCGGGCTCGTTGGCGTAGGTGAGGTCGGTGCGGGAGGGGTACGCCTCGGTCGCGGTGTGGGAGTGGTAGATGATCACCGGCTCCTCGTCGCGGTCGTCCATGTCGCGGTAGAGCTTCAGCAAGTCCGCGGAGTCGAACTCGTAGAACGTCGGCGAGCGCGCGGCGTTGAGCATGGGGACGAAGCGTTCGGCGCGGCCCGTGCCGGCCGGGCCGGCGACCACGCCGCACGCCTCGTCGGGGTGGTCCGCGCGGGAGTGCGCGACGATCTGGTCGTAGAGCGCCTGGGTGATGGTCAGCATGGCGCCCAGGATAAGCATCCGGGCCCTCCCGTACCGAAGAGTGGTACGGGAGGGCCCGGATGCGGGACAGGGCCGTTGGGGCGGCCGGTGTCCCGGAGGCGCCGTGGCGCGGGTCAGCGCTTGGCGAAGGCGGTGTTGTCGGGGTTGCGAGCCTTGAGCACCAGGTAGGAGACGCCGAGGATCAGACCCCATACCGGTGCGCAGTACAGCGAGATCCTCGCGTCCTTGTCGATGGCCATCATGACGATGACGAGGCCGATGAACGCCAGGGCGAACCAGCTGCTGAAGGGCGCCCCGGGTGCCTTGAAGGTGGACTGGGGCAGTTCGCCGCGGTCGGCCTTGGCGCGGAAGCGGATCTGGCAGATCAGGATCATGATCCAGGCCCACATGCCGGAGATGGTCGCGAAGGAGACGACGTAGTTGAACGCCTCGCCCGGCCACTGGTAGTTGATCCAGACGCCGACGAGCATCAGCGCGGCGGAGAACGTGGTGCCGGCCAGCGGGAGTCCGTTCCTCGTCAGCGCGGTGAAGGCCTTGGGCCCCTGCCCGTTGAGCGCGAGGTCCCGCAGCATGCGCCCGGTGGAGTACATGCCGGAGTTGCAGGAGGAGAGCGCGGCCGTGAGCACGACGAAGTTGACGATCGCGGCGCCGATGCCGAGGCCCATCTCTTCGAACGCGGCGACGAACGGCGAGACGCCGGGCTTGAAGGTGCTCCACGGGACGACCGAAAGGATCATGATCAGCGCGCCGACGTAGAAGACGGCGATGCGCCACGGCACGGTGTTGATGGCCTTGGGCAGGACGGTCTTCGGGTCCTTGGACTCGCCGGCGGTGACGCCGACCAGCTCGACGGCGAGGAACGCGAACATGACGAACTGGAGGGTCATCAGCGTGCCGCCGATGCCTTCGGGGAAGAAGCCGCCGTCATTCCACAGGTTGGCGACGGTCGCGGTGTCACCGGCGTCGGAGAAGCCGATCGTGAGCACTCCCGCACAGATGAGGATCATGCCGATGATCGCGGTGACCTTGACCATGGAGAACCAGAACTCGAGCTCACCGAAGAGCTTCACCGAGATCAGGTTGGCGCCGTACAGAATGACGGTGAACACCAGCGCGGACAGCCATTGCGGAATATCCCACCAGTACGTCATGTAGGTGGCGGCGGCGGTGACTTCGGTGATCCCGGTGACGACCCAGAAGAGCCAGTACGTCCAGCCGGTGACGAATCCGAAGAAAGGGCCGAGGAATTCGCGTGCGTACTCCGAGAAGGAGCCGGACACCGGGCGGTACATGAGCAGTTCGCCCAGGGCACGCATGATGAAGAAGATGACCAGGCCCGCGATGGCGTACGCCAGGATGAGGCTGGGTCCGGCTCTGTCGATGGCTTTGCCGGCGCCGAGGAAGAGCCCCGTGCCGATGGCTCCGCCGATGGCGATCATCTGGATCTGACGGGCTCCCAGGCCACGCTGGTAGCCCTCACCCGCCGGGGCGTCGACGGCCTCCGGGCCGTCCTCCTGCCCCTTGTCGAGCTGCGCCGATGTCATGGTGGTGCGCCTTTCTCCACGCCGATCCGCGCCGTCGTCGGCGTCGGATCAGGTCCCGATCCCCCCGGATATGGATGGAGTGCCGCCGGCGTTCGGCCGGCTGTCAGCGCCCCCGGGGACAGGGGTGGCATCCCCGGGCGGTCGTGGAAGATTTATCACGGGCGCCGGGTGAGACCGACGGCCATTATGTGGCGCACACCACAGGAAAAAGCGGACAAGGGTTTCCAGGCACTGCAAAGAAGGCCATTCAGGTGACAGGATCGTTATTCGGATTTGAGCATCCGTTGAGCGAATACACCGGGCCGACCGGATCTCAGTCGGGCATCAGTGCCTCGACGAGTGTTTCCTGCAGTGCGCCGAGCCAGAGGTAGGCCATCACCATCGGCTTGCGCGGATCACTGTCGGGGAGACGGTAGAGCGAACCGCCCGTCCCCTCGTCCTCGTCGGACACCTCCAGGCGGGTGCCGATAGTGAGCCGGAGGTCGTTGAGGGACCCCAGCCAGCTGTGGCACTCGCCCGAGGTGAGGCTGAGCACCGCACCGCTGTCCGCCACGGGTGAGAGCGCGTCCAGCGTCCGTACGACGGCGAGGGCGTCCTCGCGCTTGCGGGTGCGCAGGTCGTTCTCGGTGAAGCGGCGGAATTCGGCGGACGCCTCGCGCAGCTCCTTGTCCCCGTTCCCGTACGCCTCGGGGAAGAGCCGGGCCAGGGCAGGATCGGAGGGCGGCTCACTGGGCCCTTCGGCGAAGAGGGCGGCGAGCGGATCCTCGTCGGCGGCGGGTTCGTCGCCGGGCCCGATCAGCTCGAGCAGCTGGACGGCGAGGGAGCGCAGGATCTCGATCTCGACCTCGTCGAGCGCGACGGCCGCGCCGCCGCCTGGGGTGGCCTCGAAGTGGCCGGCCATGAATTCTCCGATGGTGGGTCGGACGGAGGGGCAGCGGAGGGTCAGTTGCGGTCCTGGGTCAGGGTCGCCCAGAGCCCGTAGCCGTGCATGGCCTGGACGTCGCGCTCCATCTCCTCGCGGCTGCCGCTGGAGACGACCGCGCGGCCCTTCTGATGGACGTCGAGCATCAGCTTGTGCGCCTTGTCCTTGGAGTAGCCGAAGTAGGCCTGGAAGACATACGTCACATAGCTCATGAGGTTGACCGGGTCGTTGTGCACCAGCGTCACCCAGGGGACATCGGGCTCAGGGACGGCGAAGGTCTCCTCGGCCGATTCGGGACGTTCGATCTCTACGGGGGCAGCAACGCTCACCTACCCCATGCTGCCACCAGGAAGGGTCCAGCGCATAAACGGAGGCCACATCTCGTCACTTTGACGAATAGGGGGTAGCATCGCCGACATGAACTCAGCGGACCTTGGGCGACGGGTCGGTGTCCCGTCGACGGCGCTCTTCACCGACCAGTACGAGCTCACGATGGTGCAGGCCGCACTGAAGGCCGGCACCGCGGACCGGCGCTCCGTCTTCGAGGCCTTCACCCGCCGCCTGCCGGAGGGGCGGCGCTACGGCGTCGTCGCCGGCATCGGGCGGGTGCTGGACGCGGTGGAGAACTTCCACTTCGACGACGAGATGCTCACCTTCCTCCGTGACCAGCACCTCGTGGACGGGCCCACCGTCGACTGGCTGGCCGACTACCGGTTCGGCGGCGACATCTGGGGCTACCCGGAGGGCGAGGTGTACTTCCCGGGCTCGCCGCTCCTGCGGGTCGAGGGCTCCTTCGCCGAGTGCGTACTGCTGGAGACCGTGATCCTGTCGATCCTGAACCACGACTCGGCGATCGCCGCCGCCGCGTCCCGGATGTCGTCCGCCGCGCAGGGCCGCCGGCTGATCGAGATGGGCGCGCGGCGCACACACGAGCTGTCGGCGGTGGCGTCGGCCCGCTCCGCGTACATCGGCGGCTTCCACAGCACCTCGGACCTGGCGGCCGGCTTCCGGTACAACATCCCGACCGTCGGGACGAGCGCGCACGCCTTCACCCTCCTGCACGACAGCGAGCGGGACGCCTTCCGGGCGCAGGTCGACTCACTGGGCCGGGGGACCTCGCTGCTGGTCGACACGTACGACGTGACCGAGGCCGTCCGTACGGCGGTGGAGATCGCGGGACCGGAGCTCGGCGCCGTGCGCATCGACTCGGGCGACCTGCTGCTCGTCGCGCACCGGGTCCGGCAGCAGCTGGACGAGCTGGGGGCCACGGAGACGAAGATCGTGGTGACCTCCGACCTCGACGAGTACGCCATCGCCTCGCTGGCCGCCGCGCCGGTCGACACCTACGGGGTGGGCACGCAGCTGGTCACCGGGAGCGGGCACCCGACGTGCTCCATGGTCTACAAGCTGGTGGCACGCGCACGGTCCGCCGATCCGGCCGATCCGCTGCTGCCGGTGGTGAAGAAGTCGCTGGGCGCGAAGTCGTCGAGGGGCGGCCGCAAGTGGGCGGCACGCCGGCTGGACGAGGCCGGGGTGGCCGAGGCCGAGGTGATCGGCACCGGTGACGTCCCGGCGGAGCTGGCGGACCGGCAGATGCAGGTGCGGCTGGTCAGGGGCGGCGAGGTGGTCGGCCGGGAGCCGCTGGAGGCCGCGCGGGAGCGCCACGTCGCGGCGCGGGCCGGACTGCCCATGTCGGCGATGCAGCTGTCCCGGGGGGAGCCGGTGCTGCCCACGGAGTACGCGTGAGACGGCGCCGGAACCGGTCCCGCCCGATCGGGCGTGTCGGAGGGAGAGCCGACGTGTGCGCGCCCTCCCGCCGGGTACGTCCAGTCTCTAGGCTGAACAGTGTCCCCACCGTCCGCCTCCGCGTCACCCGCCGAACCCCCACCGAAGGACAACCCCCATGCATCGCGCCTTGATCGTCGTTGACGTTCAGAACGACTTCTGCGAGGGCGGCAGCCTCGCGGTGGCGGGCGGCGCCGATGTCGCCGCCGCCATCACCGACCTGATCGGTGAGGCCCAGCCGGGCTACCGCCACGTCGTGGCCACCCGTGACCACCACGTCGACCCGGGTGACCACTTCTCCGAGGCACCCGACTTCGAGCACTCCTGGCCGCCGCACTGCGTCGCCGGTACGGAGGGCGTGGGCTTCCACCCCAATTTCGCCCCTGCCGTGGCCTCCGGCGCGATCGACACAGTCTTCGACAAGGGGGCGTACGCCGCGGCGTACAGCGGCTTCGAGGGCGTCGACGAGAACGGCACCGGGCTCGCCCAGTGGCTGCGGGAGCGGTCCGTCACCGCGGTCGACGTCGTCGGCATCGCCACGGACCACTGTGTGCGGGCCACCGCCCTGGACGCCGCCCGGGAGGGCTTCACCACGCACGTCCTGCTGGACCTGACCGCCGGCGTCGCCGAGGGAACCACGGAGCGGGCCCTGGCGGAGCTGCGGACCGCCGGCGTGCAGCTGTCGGGCAAGCCGGCGGTCTGACCCGGCCGCCCGGGTTCGGCTGTCCACCCCTCCCGGGCGCTCAGGCCGCCGGGCGGGCCGGTCCCTCGTAGCCGGAGGACCTCAGCAGCGCCCGTATCGGGTGCCAGAGCTCCTGGCCGGTCTGGGCCGCCGTACGCCAGAGCAGCCCGTCCGGATGGTGCAGGACCGCCGTGATCTCGTCCGGGGTGGGCGGCTGCGCGTTGCCCCTGAGGTAGACGGCGCGCAGTCCGAGGTTGCGCAGCCTGGTCAGGGCGCGCGCCCGGTTCGCCGCGTGCACCAGCACCCGTACCGGCGCTTTGGGGCCGGATCCGCCGAGCGGACCGTTCAGAGTCAGTGCCACCACCACGGTGCCGGTGGGCAACCTGCAGAAACCTCCGCCTGCCATGCTTCGCGCTCCCCCGTAAGACTTCGTGTCAATAAGGTCCGGTGGGACGCACCTAAACACGATCGGCCGCCGCCCGCCAGAGGGCGACGGCCGATCATGCTTCGACCTGCGGGTTCACCGGCTACTTGGTCGAGGGGCCGACCTTCACGGTGATCGTCGAGCCGCTGAGCGGCTCGTTCACGAGGGAGATCCGGGTGTTGGTGTCAGTGACATCGACGCTTCCGGTCGGGTTCTCCTCGTACCAGTACGTCCCCTTGCGGTCGTCGAAGACCGGGACACCCAGCGACGGCTTGATCTTCAGCGGCTCGTCCGCGTTGTGCAGCGTGAAGCCCTTGTTCGGGTACCAGCTGAACGGTGCGTCGAAGGGCTGGATCTTGTTGCGCAGGAGCGAGCCGTCCGCCCACGTCAGCGGCTTCGCGTGCGAGTCCACCGGCAGGATCAGGCCCTGCCCGGGGTGGACGGAGGTGTTGTTGTCCTTCTGGGAGGTGTCCCAGAGCCACACCATCAGACCGTTCTGGTAGGCGTAGTGCTCGACCCAGTCCGGGCGGGTGGTGGAGAAGCCGAAGTTGTACGGGCCGACCTCGAGGGTCCTGTCGTACGAGACGTACTGGCGGTTCTCGGCGATGTAGTACTGCGGGTAGTCGTGGGTGAACGACTCACCGATCCGCGAGAAGCCCTTGGCCGTCCAGCCGTTGTCGTCGCCCTCGGCGTCGTCCGTGAAGAGCGCGGCCCCGTCGGCGGTGACGGTGATGGCGTCGGCCGCGAAGCCCCTGCCGCCCGCGCCGCCGTCCGTCTGGTAGCGGAAGCGGACGTCGACCTTCTTGCCCGCGTAGGCGTCCAGCGGGAAGGAGAGCTTCTTGTACGCGCCGGAGACGTCCGTCAGGGCCGGCTTGTCGCCGGCGTCACGCGGGATGGCCCGGCCGTCGGCCGTACCGTCGATCGCGGTCCAGCTGGTACCGCCGTTCTCCGACACCTCGGTGTAGAGGTAGTCGTAGTCGGCCTCGATGTCGTACCAGCCGGAGAGGTCCAGCGAGGCGGACGTTCTGCCGGTGAGGTCGACCGAACGGGTGAGGGTGTTCGCCAAGTCGTCACCCATGTCGCTCCACCACTGCTTCGAGCCCTCGGCGGGCTTCGTGACCGTGGTGGTGACGGCCTTCTCGGGCAGCTCGACGACGAGCGCCTGCTTGTTCTTGGTGTTGTACTCCGCGACACCCAGCTTGTGGGTCGAACTGGTGGCGGCCTTGGCCGTGTCGTAGTCGAGCCAGCCCAGCTGGAGCTTGTCCCAGGCGGTCATGTCGCCGGGGAGGTTGCCTATCTCCCCGTCGCCGGTGCCGAGCCAGGAGCCCGCCGACATCAGGGACCAGAAGCCGACGGAGTTCTCGCCGCCGCCGGAGGTGTCGTACAGGTCCGGGAGGCCGAGGTCGTGCGCGTACTCATGGGCGAAGACGCCCAGGCCGCCGTTCTCGGGCTGCGCGGTGTAGTCGCCGACCCAGATGCCCGTATCGCCGATCTCGGCGCCACCGGCCTTGTTGCCCTCCGGACCGGTCGCGCCCGCGTTGGTGCCGTACGCGTACCAGCGGTGCGCCCAGAGGGCGTCGGTGCCCTGAGCGCCGCCGCCCGCCGACTCGTCCTCGCCGGCGTGGACCAGCTGGAAGTGGTCGATGTAGCCGTCGGGCTCGTTGAAGTCGCCGTCACCGTCGAAGTCGTAACGGTCCCACTCGTCGTACTGCGAGAGGTCGGCCTTGATCTGGTCCAGGGTGCGGCCCTTGGTTTTCTGGTCGGTGACCCAGGCGTTCACGCCGTCGCGGACGGTGTCCCAGACGTTGGCGCAGTTGGTCGAGCCGCAGTAGTTGGAGCCGTAACGGGCCTCGTTGTAGGGGAGCTTCACCCAGTCCGAGACCTCGCCGTCGACGGAGTAGCGCCCGGAGGACGTCTTCTCGTAGTACGTCTTCAGCGAGTCCTTGCCCTTGCCCTCACCGAAGTAGAGGTCCTGGAAGTGGGCCTGGTCGTAGTCGGCCTGCCAGGCGGTGCTGTTGTCCTTCGCCGGGTCGGGCTCGGCTATCTCGTTGTGCAGCGGGCCGGGTGTGCCGCCGTACTTCTCGACGGGCGGCTTCGGGCCGTCGCCGTCGGGGTCGAACATCGTGGTGTCGTCGACCTGATCGCCGAACTCCACGAGAATGGTGAAGATCTTGTCGGTCTTCTCGCGGCCGAGCTCGACGTACTTGCTCCTGCCGAGCTTGACGACCTTGGAACCGCTTTTGGCGGTCACCTTCTTGTCACCGGACAGGACCTGCTGCAGCGCGGCCTGACGCTGTGCGTCCTGCTCCTTACTGAAAGGCCCTTCCAGATCGTGCTCGTGCGCCTTGGCCGGCGCGGGATCGCGCCGGTCCACGATGGATGCGCCCGCTTCCGGCGTCCTGTCGTCCGCCTGCGCCGTGGCGAAGGCTGATGCCGACGCGGCGGTGGCGGCCAGGCACACGGCTACGGCGGTGGCGCGTAGCGCCCGTCTCTGAGTGGTCACTTGATGCAGTCCTCCCCGGCGTTCGCGTCCGCGGCCAGGGGATGAATTCGGGGCCGCGCGCTTTCAACGCGTCACAAGTGACGACATTCGATCGGAGTTATGAGAGAAAAGACAGGTCTTGACTTGCGCACACCAAGTGCATTATGTGGAAGTCCTCTTCCGGTATCCGAACAAGGCTCCGGCCGGCCGGGCCGGCAACCGGCGCGCCGACCACTCATGCCGGCAACAGCGTGACTCCGTGCGCCCCCTGTGCACCGGTACCGTGGGTTAGCTCACGCTTACTACCCGTTCCTCACGGGCATCCACCGACATAGAGTCGATCGACCGTGCGAACGCGTCGAAAGACTTCCCTGTCCGACACCCCGAGGACGGATACCGCCATGCCGCGTCCCACTGCCGCACAGTTCTCCTACGGTTCGGCCACCGTCGTCGTCTCCGCCCTCGCCATGCTGCTGCTGTTCCGCACGGAACCGGGCATCGGTGTCGCCGCCGTCGGCACCGCGGCACTGGCGCTCGGCCTGCTGGTGGCCCTGGCCCTGCCGGCCCGTACGAAGCCGACCCGTCAGCAGACGGCCCGGATGGTGACGCCACCGCCCACCGCCGCCCGTACGCACCGCACGATAGAGAACATCGAGATCGCCGCCGCTCAGCGGGCACGCGTCGGCGAGCACTCGCTGCGCCGCTGACCACCCGCCACTCACGGGACGCTGACGACCACGGTCTTTCCTGCCTTGTCCTGCAGCCCCTGCCGGTAGGGCTTGTCCGTGAACATCAGCACGATGTTGATGAGCCACCACAGACAGGGGCAGCACAGCAGCGCCGGGAGCCAGAGCACCACGGCCCGCATCAGCGAGGAGCTCGTATCGGGGACCGAGCCGTCGTTGAGCATCGCGACGCGCATCTTCAGCAGCCGCTTGCCGAGCGTCCGGCCGTCCTTGTGGGTGAAGTACGTGTCGTAGCCGACGTAGACCACCAGGCCGATCAGCGACCACACCAGCTGGTGACCGGAGTAGGTGTTGCCGATGGCGTTGCCGAAATCGTCGTTGCCGTCGTCCGACGAGACGTCGACCGGCCCGCCGAAAGGCAGCGAGATCAGATACAGCGGGATCGAGATGATGAGGAAGTCGATCAGCCGCGCCAGGATGCGCTTGCCCGGTTCGGCGAGCGGCGGCATGCCCGCCAGCGGATCCGCGCCGCCATAGGGACCCCCGCCACCGTACGGGTCGTGCGGGGGCGGGGGCGGGGGCGGCCCGCTGCCGTAGGGCGAACCGCCGTGGGGAGGCGGAGGCCCCTGCGGCGGCCGCTTCGAGAAAGGGTCGTCGGGCGACGGAGGCGGTGGTTCGTTGGTCATGGGGGCAGTGCACCCCGGCCCACGAAGGCCCGCAACGGCTGAGGTCCCTTCGGGGGACGGGGGCGGCAGCACACGGGCGTACGAGCCGCGTCCGGCCCGCAGCCCTCAGTGGGAGCCGGCTATGGCCTGGGGCCGGCAGCGGGACCTACCGCTCGGAGAACTCCCGGCCCGTCGTTGTTCCTCCCCGCATCAGCTCTTCAAGGCGTAGAAGGCCATCGGGGAATTCGGTTCGAAACCGATGCGTGGGTACACGGGCGCGCCGGCGGCGGTCGCGTGCAGGGTCGCACGGGTCAGGCCGGTGACCTGGCCCCCCTCGTACAGCGCCTTACGCGTCACCGCTTCGCCGTAGCCCTTGCGCTCCCACGCCGGGGCCGTGGCGACGAGCACGACGAAGAGCCGGCCGACCACCTCCACCGTCGCCGCGCACGTCACCGGCACGCCGTCCCGCATGCCCAGGTAGGCGTGTACCCGGTCCTTCCACAGCGCGGAGCCGACGAGCCCGTCGCGGCCGTCCTCCAGGGGGAAGCCGTAGGCGTGGGAGTTGAGGTCGGCGTATGCCCGCAGGTGTTCGTCGGTGGTCACACGTACGAACGTCAGGTCGGGGTGGGCCGGTTCGGGGAGAGGCAGCAGGTCTCCGGCCATACCGGTGCCGGGAAAGGCGTGTTCGAGGCCCGCCTGCTCGGCTGCCGTCCCGAGTGCCGCGCGCGCCTCCTCGGTGAGGAGGTCCTCGAAGACCCACAGGAACCCCGGCCGTTCCTTGGCGCGCATGATGTCCGCCACCTGGCCCAGCCGTTGCCGCACGAGCTGCGGGTCCGCGCCGACGTCGGTCAGGGTGACGCAGTTCCAGAAGGCGAACCGGGAGTCGGCCCACCGGACGGCGATGCCCGGAAGGTCGCGCACATCCGCGGCCGCGTCCCGGTCGAGCACCATCTCTCGCCAGCCCACGACAAGTTGCTCCATCGACTCGATCGCATCCGCGAGATCCTGCACCAGGGCTCCTTATGGGCGTAGTACCGGGGGAAACTGCCGGTCCGAGCGCGGGGCGCTCACCCGGCGGGAGCGGTCGGCTCCTGGCGCGCGAAACCCGTCAGCCCGCGACGAAGGTGCGTGCCGCCTTGTCGTGCCAGCACTGGCGCCACGGGCGGTCGATGAGGCACCAGAGGACGTTGAGCACACCGACGACGACCAGGCCCAGCACCCCGTACACCAGCCAGCGGCGCAGTGCGGCGCCCAGGCTCGGTGCGTCGTGGGACTCGATGTCCCGCACCTCGAGACCGCACAGCTTCTTGCCCAGCGTGCGACCCCACTTGGCGGTGGGCACGGCCTCCAGGACGAAGCCGAGAATCAGGAAGGCGGCGATCACCCCGCCGAACAGTCCGGCCGTGGTGGCGTCCAGGAGCCAGACGGTGACCGTCTCACCGGAGGTCTTCGCCGCTTCGATCTTCTGGTCGATGTGATCCGTCGCCTGCGTGACCAGCGGGAAACCGATCGCGCCGACGAACGCGCCGAGGACGACCGTGTCGAGGAGCCGGGCGGCCAGCCGCTTGCCGAGCCCGGCGGGCCTGGCGGAGGCCTGGGAGCGGGCGAGCTGCTGGAAGGGGTCGTCCACCGGTGGCTTCCAGGGCACGACGGGCTGCTGCTGCTCGGGTCCGACGCCGTGCTGCGCGGGCACCGGGCTCTGCTGCTGGGGCCGGGGCTGCTGCTGGGGCCGGGGCTGCTGCGGGTGGGCCGTCCGCTCGGGCTGGGCGAGCTGGTGGGCCTGGTGCGGCCAGCCCGCGGACCCGCCGCCGGGGCCCGGTGTCACAGGTGTGACCAGCCCTGAGGGCTGTGCCTGCGGCGGGGTGGGCGACGGGGCGGGAGCCAGGGGCTGCGGGGTGGCGGGCGGCACGGCGCGGATCGCCATCGTGCCGTCGGCGGGGGCGGGCCCTGCCTCGCGTGGGCGCGGCGGGCGGGAGGCGGCACCGGGGCCCACCGCGCGGATCGTGACCGTACCGTCGGCCGGCGGGCGGTTGCTGCCGCTCCCGGGCCGGTCGACGCGGATGGCGACGGTGCCGTCGGTCACCTCGTCGTTGCCGTCCCGCATCACGGGCAGGGCACCGCGCGCCGGGTCCGGGGCGTCGGGGCGCCGCGGATCGGCGGGCGCCTGCTCGGCGGGCGCGAGGTCCGCCGGGGCGGAAGCGGCCGGCGGTGTCGCGGACGGTGCTTCGGCTCCGGGGGTACGCGGGTCCGGGCCACCCCAGGAGACTCGGTCGTCGCGTTCGCCGCCGAAGCCGGTCTGCCGCGAGGTGTCGGCCTGCCAGGCGGTCGCCGGCCTGGGCCGGCCGGGGGCCACGTCCACCTCACCGCCGCCCGCTCCACCGTCCCGGCCGGCCGCCGTGTCCGTCCCGTCGGCCCCGCCCGCCTCGTCGAGGTACATCGGCCCGGTCTCGTCCACCGGGGCCGGCCGGGGAGGGGCCGCGTCGGCCGCCGGGGCGGGTGGTGTCGTGGGTGTCGTCGTCCCCTGCGGGGGCGCGGGCCGGCTCGTGCCGGGGACCCACGAAGCCCCGTTCCAGTACCGGACGTATCCGGGAATGGACGGGTCGGGGTAGTACCCCTCGCGGGGGCTTTCATCACCGGGTGCCGGGGTTGGGGCGCTCATCACCGTGGTCCCGTATCTCTTCGAGGCCTCAATACAAGGGTCCACATCTATCAGACAGCCGAGCAGCCCCGTACCGGTCCTGCCGTTCGGACCACTTTCAAAGTCCCGGGAAGTTCTCCTGGGAAGTCGCGTCATAGACGTCCGGGAGGGCGCTCTCTCCTTGTGCGGACCGGTCACAGGACCGGCCCCTACGAGCATCGGAAGGTCGTGCACCCTCATGCAGAACGCCGTGGAACGCGAGCTGGAAGTGAAGCTGGTCCTGTCGCCCGAGCGGTCCGTCCCCGTACCCGCCCGGCTGTCCTACTTCACCGACGACCCGTACGCCGTGCACATCACGTTCCACATCGGCTCCGAGGCGCCCGTGCACTGGACGTTCGCCCGTGAGCTGCTGGTGGAGGCGGTGTTCCGGCCGTGCGGGCACGGGGACGTACGGCTCTGGCCCACCAAGGCCGAGGGCCGGGCCCTCATCTGCGTCGCGCTCACGTCACCCGACGGCAACGCCCTTCTGGAGATGCCGTCGGCCGCCGTGTCCGCCTGGGCGGAGCGCACCCTGCGGGTGGTACCGCCGGGGACCGAGGGCGCCCTGCTCGGACTGGACGGGGCCCTCGCCGAGCTGCTCACCCCGCTGCCGGCCGACGACCTGTGGCTGAGCGACCCCTGGTCGCAGGACGAGCCGCAGGACGGCGAGGCCTGAGCGGTGGGCGCGGCCGTCAGAAGAGCTTGCCGGGGTTGAGCAGCCCGAGCGGGTCGAAGGCGGCCTTGATGCCGCGCTGCAACTCGACGCCCACTTCGCCCAGTTCGCGGGCGAGCCATTCCTTCTTCAGTACGCCGACGCCGTGTTCGCCGGTGATGGTTCCATCCAGTTCGAGGCCCAGTGCCATGATCTCGTCGAAGGACTCACGGGCCCTGCGGGACTCGTCGGCGTCCGTGTGGTCGAAGCAGACGACGGGGTGGGTGTTGCCGTCGCCCGCGTGGGCGCAGACACCGATGGTGAGCCCGAACTTCTCGGCGATCGCGGCGGTCCCTTCGATCATCGCGCCCAGCCGGGAGCGCGGCACGCACACGTCGTCGATCATCGTGGCGGACTTGACGGTCTCGAGGGCGGGGAGGGAGAGCCGGCGGGCCTGCAGCAGGAGTTCGGACTCGGCCGCGTCGTCGGCGGGCACGACCTCGGTGGCGCCTGCCGCGGTGCACAGTTCCCCGACGGCGGCGAGGTCGGCCGCCGGGTCGGGCGTGTCGAAGGCGCAGAGCAGCAGCGCCTCGGTGCTTTCGGGGAGGCCCATGGACGCCATCGCGTTGACGGCACGCACCGTTGTACGGTCCATCAGTTCGAGGAGTGACGGAGTGTGTCCGCGCTCCATGATCCGGCACACCGCGTCGCACGCGGCGGCCGCGGAGGGGAATTCGGCGGCGAGCACGAGCTGCTGCGGCGGCTGGGGCCGCAGCGCGAGGACGGCCTTGACCACGATGCCGAGGCTGCCCTCCGAACCGACGAAGAGCCGGGTGAGGTCGTATCCGGCGACGCCCTTCGCGGTGCGCCGCCCGGTGTTCAGCAGCCGCCCGTCGGCCAGGACGACCTCCAGGCCCAGGACGTATTCGGCGGTGACGCCGTACTTCACGCAGCACAGCCCGCCGGACGCGGTGCCGATGTTGCCGCCGATCGTGCACATCTCCCAGCTGGACGGGTCCGGCGGGTAGTACAGCCCGTGCTCGTTGACGGCGCGGGACAGCGTGGCGTTGATGACGCCCGGCTCGACGACCGCGATCCGGTCGACCGGACTGATCTCCAGGATCCGGTCCATCCGCACCAGGGAGAGCACGATGCAGTCCTCGGAGGCGTTGGCCGCTCCCGAGAGGCCCGTCCGCGCACCCTGGGGGACGACGGGCACCCGCAGGGCGGTGGCGGTCCGCATGACGTGCTGGACTTCCTCGACCGTGCGCGGCAGCACCACCACGGCGGGGGTACCCGCGTCGCAGAAGCTCGCCATGTCATGGGCGTACGAGGCAGTGACGTCGGGATCCGTGATGAGCGCTTCGGCCGGAAGTCCCGCACGCAGTCGTTCGAGAAGATCGTCCATCATCCAAGCGTGGCACTCAGGGCCAATGGTGTGAACCCGTCTGCGCCAGCGTTCGTCCAGCGCGATGCGATCTTCGTACTGCCGCAGAGTGATGGCCATGGATGCCAAGCCGCAGCAGAACCCGGAGCCGCCCCCCTCCACCCTGCCGCCCCAGGGTGCGACGTCCGTTCCACCGCTCCCGACGCCGATGCGCACCACGTTGCGGAGGGCGGCCTTCGGCGCGATCGTCGGCGCCGTGCTCGTGACCGGTGCGGTGATCGCCGTACCGGACGGCGCCGAGGAGGCCGCGCGTCCCGCGCCGGGACCCGTGGCGGGACCCGTGGCGGGACCCGTGGCGCGGGCCGAGGCCGCGGCGGCTGCCGGTTCCCCCGCCTCCCTGTCCGACCTGACGGCCCTGATCGGCGACCGGCAGAAGTGGGTGGAGACCCATCCTTCGGACGCGCCGTCCTGGGCGGTGCTCGGTACGGCGTACGTGGAGTGGGGGCGGCGGTCGGCGGACGCGGCGTACTACACCCGGGCCGAGCAGGCCCTCCAGCGTTCGCTGGACGCCCAGCCGGGTGAGCGCGGAAACGCGGAGGCCTGGGTGGGTCTCGGGGCGCTCGCCAACGCCCGGAACGATTTCCTCGCCGCGAAGAAGTGGGGTGAGACGGTCCGCGCGCGTGAGCCGAAGAACTGGACGGTGTACCCGGTGCTGATCGATGCGTACAACGGCCTCGGCGAGTACGCGGCGGCGAACAAGGCGACGGAGAAGTTCGGCACTTTGCGCAAGGGTGCCCCCGCCCTCGCCAGGGCCTCCGAGATGTACCGCAACCAGGGCTGGCGCGAGGACGCCCTGGCCACCGCCCAGGAGGCGGCGGACCGCGCCACCGCTCCGGCCGCGAAGGCGGCGGCCCTGCACCGCCTCGGGGACCTCGCCGCGGAGCGCGGGGAGCCGGCGGAGGCCCTCGCGCGGTACGACGCCGCCCTGCGCACCGACCGCGATCACCTCGCCTCCCTCGCGGGGCGGGCCCGCGCGCTGGTGGCCCTGGACCGCACGGACGAGGCACTGGCGGACTACCGGACGGTGACGACGAAGCTGCCCCGCCCCGGGTACGTGCTCGAACTGGGCGAGCTGTTCGAGTCACTGGACCTGGACGGTGACGCCCGCACCCAGTACGCGAAGCTCCGCGACCTCCTCACGCAGGCGAGATCGGCCGGGGTCGACGAGTCGCTGACCGAGGCTCGCTTCGAGGCCGACCACGGCGACCCGGAAGCGGCGGTGGAGCTGATGCGCGCCGAGTGGACGGCGCAGCGCCGCAGTGCGGCGGTGGCCGACACACTGGCCTGGTCGCTGCACCGGGCGGGCCGGAGCGAGGAGGCTGTGCAGTACGCGGAGCGGGCGGTGGACAGCGGCGTACGGGACGCCCTGTACGCCTACCACCTGGGCGTGATCGAGAGGTCGCTCGGCCAGGACGGCCCGGCCCGCAGACATCTGGAGGAGGCCCTCCGCACGAACCCGGGCTTCTCACCGCTGGCCGCGCCGCTGGCGCAGGAAGCCCTGGACACCCTGGGTGATCTGCCGACGGGCGGGCCCGCGGACATGCAGCCGCCGGCCCCGGAGCCCTCCGCCGGGCCGGAGCCTTCCCCGGACGCCTCACCGGAGGCCTCTCCGGAGGCCTCACCGGAAACCTCCCCGGAAACCTCACCGGAGGCCACAGAGGAGGCCACAGAGGAGGCCACGGGGTCGGCAGCCCCGTCGTCGCAGGCGAAGCCCGGCGCCACGGCGGCCTCGTGACCGCTTGCGGGAGGGGGGCCTTCTCCCAGCCGGGGGAAGGCCCCCTCCGCGTTGTGACTACAGGTTGCCGCGCTTCTCCTGCTCGCGCTCGATCGCTTCGAACAGGGCCTTGAAGTTGCCCTTGCCGAAGCCCATCGAGCCGTGCCGCTCGATCATCTCGAAGAAGACCGTCGGGCGGTCCTGGACCGGCTTGGTGAAGATCTGCAGCAGGTAGCCGTCCTCGTCGCGGTCGACGAGGATCTTCAGCTCGCGCAGCGTCTCGACGGGCACGCGGGTCTCGCCCGCCCACTCCCCCAGGGTGTCGTAGTACGAGTCGGGGGTGTCCAGGAACTGGACGCCGGCCGCCCGCATCGCCTTCACGGACGCGACGATGTCGTTCGTGGCGAGCGCGATGTGCTGGACGCCCGCGCCGCCGTAGAACTCCAGGTACTCGTCGATCTGCGACTTCTTCTTCGCGATCGCCGGCTCGTTGATGGGGAACTTCACCTTCAGCGTGCCGTCGGCGACGACCTTCGACATCAGGGCGGAGTACTCGGTGGCGATGTCGTCGCCGACGAACTCCTTCATGTTGGTGAAGCCCATGACCGTGTTGTAGAAGGTCACCCACTCGTTCATCCGGCCCAGCTCGACATTGCCGACGCAGTGGTCGATGGCCTGGAAGGTCCTCTTGGCAGCCGGCTCGACGATCGGCTCCGCGGCCGTGTAGCCGGGGAGGTAGGGCCCGTCGTAGCCGCCGCGCTCGACCAGCGTGTGGCGGGTCTTCCCGTACGTCGCGATGGCGGCCAGGACGACCGTGCCGTGCTCGTCCTTGACCTCGTGCGGCTCGGTGACGCCCCGCGCGCCGTGTTCGACGGCGTACGCGTAGGCCGCGCGGGCGTCGGGGACCTCGATCGCGAGGTCGACCACGCCGTCGCCGTGCGCGTGCACGTGGTCGGCGAGGAACGTGCCCCATTCGGTGGACGCCTTGATGACGGAGGTGAGGACGAAGCGGGCGGAGCCGTTGGTCAGGACGTAACTCGCTGTCTCGCGGCTGCCGTTCTCCGGTCCTGAGTAGGCGACGAGCTTCATGCCGAAGGCGGTCGAGTAGTAGTGCGCCGCCTGTTTGGCGTTGCCCACCGCGAAGACCACCGCGTCCATTCCCTTGACCGGGAAGGGATCGGCCTGCCGGGCGGTGTCGGGCGTGGTGGTGTGCACAGTCTCAGTCATGTCCGAAGGTTCCCGCCGCTTCGCAAGGTGCGCAACCGTTCGCCGATCCACTGGTCAATCTGTGCGACCTGCCGCCAAGATGGGCGGGCTGTCTGTACAGGCTGACCATCGGGAGGCGGATCATGGCGATCGATCGACTGGACGGCCGGCTCATCGTGCTGCTCGCCCGTGAACCCCGCATCGGCGTACTCGAGGCGTCACGGCGGCTCGGGGTGGCGCGCGGGACGGTGCAGGCGCGGCTGGACCGGCTTCAGTCCAATGGCGTCATTCGCGGCTTCGGCCCCGACGTGGACCCGGCGGCTCTCGGCTACCCCGTCACCGCTTTCGCCACGCTGGAGATCAAACAGGGCCAAGGCAGCGCCGTGAGGGCCCATTTGCGTGGCGTGCCCGAGGTGCTGGAACTGCACACCACGACCGGCCACGGGGACATGCTCTGCCGGCTCGTGGCCCGCTCGAACGCCGATCTCCAGCGGGTGATCGACCTGGTCGTCGGCTTTGATGGCATCGTCCGGGCCTCCACGGCGATCGTCATGGAAAACCCGGTGCCCCTGCGTATTATCCCGCTGGTTGAGCAGGCTGCAGAGGACACCGACTGAGCCTAGGGAGCAACATGTGAACTTCTGGGAGTATTTGAGCACCAGGCATCAACAGCTGCTCACCGACGCGTTCCAGCACGTCAGCGCCGTCTTCCAGTGCATGGTCATCGCCACCGTCCTCGGCGTCCTGATCGGTGTGGTGAGCTACCGCAGCGGCTGGGGCGGCGCACTGGCGATCACGTCCACCTCGGCGATCCTCACCATTCCCTCGCTCGCGGCGATCGGCCTGCTGATCCCGCTGGTCGGCCTCGGGGTCCCGCCCACGGTGATCATCCTGACCCTGTACGGGCTGCTGCCCATCGTCCGTAACTGCATCGTCGGGCTGCGCGGGGTCGACCCCTCCCTCGTCGACGCGGCGAAGGGCATCGGGATGTCCCGGACCAGACGGCTGCTCAAGGTGGAGCTGCCCCTCGCGTGGCCGCCCATCCTCACCGGCATCCGGGTCGCCACACAGATGCTCATGGGCATCGCCGCCATCGCCGCGTACGCATCGGGCCCCGGTCTCGGCAACGAGATCTTCCGCGGGCTCGCCTCACTCGGAAGTGCCAACGCCATCAATCAGGTCCTCGCCGGCACGATCGGCATCGTCATCCTCGCCCTGCTCTTCGACGCCGCGTACGTACTGCTCGGGCGGCTCACCATCCCTAGGGGGATCCGTGCCTGAGACCGCCACCGGGTCGCCGGAGGCGGCCCCGCCCCGCCCCGCCACCTCGGGCGCCACCATCCAGCTGGAGAACCTCAGCAAGTCCTACCCCGGCAGTCCCGCTCCGGCCGTGGACGAGGTGTCCATGGACATCAAGGCCGGGGAGACCGTGATTCTCGTGGGCCCGTCCGGCTGCGGAAAGTCCACCACGCTGAAGATGATCAACCGTCTGATCGAGCCGACGTCCGGGCGGATCAGGATCAACGACGAGGACGTCACCGACATGGACCCGGTGAAGCTGCGCCGCAAGATCGGCTACGCCATCCAGTCCTCCGGTCTCTTCCCGCACATGACGGTCGCGGAGAACATCGCCCTCGTGCCGAAGATGACCGGCTGGTCGAAGTCCGGGGTGAAGGACCGGGTCGAGGAGATGCTCGATCTGGTCGGTCTCGACCCCCGGGAGTTCCACGGGCGATACCCGCGCCAGCTCTCCGGCGGCCAGCAGCAGCGTGTGGGAGTGGCGCGGGCACTGGCCGCGGACCCGCCGGTCCTGCTGATGGACGAGCCGTTCGGGGCGGTCGATCCGATCACCCGCGATCACCTCCAGGACGAGCTGATCCGGCTCCAGCACGAGCTGCACAAGACGATCGTCTTCGTCACTCATGACTTCGACGAGGCGATCAAGCTGGGCGACCGGATCGCGGTGCTGCGGGAGCGGTCGCACATCGCACAGTTCGACACCCCGGAGGCCATCCTCACCAATCCGACGGACGACTTCGTCTCCGGTTTCGTGGGGGCGGGCGCGGCCCTGAAGCGGCTCAACCTCACCCGCGTACGGGACGTGGGGATCGCCGACTTCCCCACGGTGACCGTCGAGGACCCGCTCCAGTCCATCTTCAACAAGCTGCGCGACGGACAGCACAACGAGCTGCTGATGCTGGACCGCCGCAACCGTCCTTACAAATGGCTGCGGCGCGGCGACCTGATGCGGGCCAAGGGTTCGCTCGCCAGGGCCGGACAGCTGGTGCACGACACGGTGACCCGGGACGCGACGCTGCACGACGCCCTGGAGGCGGTACTGACCGACAGCGGCGGGCGGGTCGCCGTGACCGGGCGCCGCGGTGAATTCATCGGCGTCGTCGACATGCACACCCTGATGAATTCCGTACAGGAACTCCTGGAGGCCGACCGGCTCACCGCGATGGAGCACGAGCACGATCTGGAGGAGCTGCGTGCCCACCGGACGGAGCAGGAGCTGGAGGGTGGTGGCAGCGGGCTATGACCCCCAGTCATCACGCGCCTCCCAAGGGCGCGAGGCCACCCGGAGAGCACGACGTGGGAGGCCACGCCTTCCGTGACGAGGAGACCGAGCCCTCTCCGCCGCCGCCCGGTCCGCAGCGCCGGATCACCTGGAAGAAGCTGGCGCTGGTACCGGCGGTCTGCGCGGTCGTCCTCGTGGCGACGTATCTGTGGATCTCCAACGTCGACCTCGACTCGATCGCGCAGAACTCGCTGGCCGGCGACAACGTCGAAGTGCGTTGGTGGCAGCACGTCAGGCTGACCGCGATCTCCACCTTCTGGGTGCTGATCATCGCCATCCCGCTCGGCATCGCGCTGACCCGGCGGCGTCTCAAGAAGGCCGCCCCCTGGGTCACGGCCCTCGCCAACATCGGCCAGGCGACCCCCGCGATCGGGCTGCTGGCCCTGCTGGTGATCTGGCTGGGCATCGGCCCCTCCACGGCGATCACCGGCATGGTGATCTACGCGGTCCTGCCGGTGCTCTCCAACACGGTGGCGGGGCTGCACTCGATCGAACCGACCCTCGTGGAGGCCTCCCGGGGCATCGGGATGTCCGCGATGGGCACGCTCACCAAGGTCGAACTGCCGCTCGCCGTCCCGCTCATCCTCGCGGGCGTCCGCACGGCGCTGGTGCTCAACGTGGGCACGGCGACCCTCGCCACCTTCGGCGGCGGCGGCGGGCTGGGCGACCTGATCACCTCGGGGATCCAGACGCAGCGCATGCCCGTGCTGGTGCTCGGATCCGTGCTGACGGTGGTGCTGGCCCTGCTGGTGGACTGGCTGGCCTCGCTGGTCGAACTGTGGCTGACGCCGCGCGGACTGGAGGAAGTGTGAGGGTACGTACGGGCCTGGCATCGGCGGCCGCGCTCGCCCTCCTGCTCACGGGGTGCGGGCTGAAGAGCGGATCGCCGCTGGTGGACGAGGTGGAACCGGGATCGGTCGGGCAGGGGCAGCCGCTCAGGGGCGCGTCACTGACGGTGACCTCGAAGAACTTCAGCGAGAACATCGTCCTCGGGCACATCATGGGCCTGCTCTTCAAGGCGGCGGGCGCCGAAGTCCTGGACCGGACGAACCTGCCGGGGTCGATCAGCGCGCGCGAGGCGGTGGTCAAGGGCGAGGCCGACGCCCTGTACGACTACACGGGCACGGCATGGATCACCTATCTGGGCCACGCCGAGCCGGTCGTCGACCCGCAGAGGCAGTACGAGGTGGTGCGCGACGAGGACAAGGGCAACGGGGTGACCTGGCTCCCGCCGTCCACTCTCGACAACACCTACGCTCTGGCCATCAGCAAGAAGAACAACGCCAAGTACAAGCTGAAGACGCTCTCGGACGTGGCCGCGCTCGCGAAGAAGGACCCGAAGGCCGTGACGGTCTGCGTGGAGAACGAGTTCGCGTCGCGCGACGACGGCCTGCCGGGCATGCAGAAGAAGTACGGGATGAAGCTGCCGGCCTCGAACATCCAGAAGATGGACGCGGGGATCATCTACACGCAGGTGTCGAAGTCCGACTCGTGCCTGCTCGGCGAGGTGTACACCACCGACGGCCGGATCAAGGCGATGAACCTGGACGTCATGGAGGACGACAAGCAGTTCTTCCCCAACTACAACGCCGCACCGGCCATCCACACGGCGACCCTCGACAAGTACCCGGAGATCGCCGAGCTGCTGGCGCCGGTCACGAAGAAGCTGACGACGCAGCTCGCGCAGGAGCTGAATTCCAAGGTGGACGTGGACGGGCAGGACCCCCACGAGGTGGCGAAGGACTGGCTGGTGGAGGAGGGGTTCATCCAGGAGGGCTGAGCGGAACCCGGAGTTCCAAAGAACTCGTTGCAAAGCAATCTTTGCAACTCTATGGTCGTCGCATGTCACCGAACGAGCCCGAAGGCCGGCCCGCGCCCTACGCCGACGACCCCAAGATCCACCACGTCGACACCCGCACCCTGCGCGGGCTCGCTCACCCTCTGCGCATCCGGCTGCTGAACGCCCTGAGGGAGTTCGGCCCCGCCACCGCCTCTGGACTCGCCGACCGGCTCGGCGAGTCCAGCGGCGCCACGAGCTACCACTTGCGCCAACTCGCGGCGTACGGCTTCGTCGAGGACGACCCGGAGCGCGGCAAGGGACGCGAGCGGTGGTGGAAGGCCGTCCACACGGGCACGGTCTTCGGACACACCGAGAACTTCCTGCAGCACCCGGACCCCGAGGTACGCGGAGCCATCGGCGTCGTGCTCCACGAGGTGGCGACCACCCATGCCCAGGAGCTGAACACCTGGCTCGGGACGCTGCACGAATGGCCTGAGGAGTGGCGTCAGGCCTTCGAACTCAGCGACTTCAAGCTGCGCCTCACCCCTGAACTCTCCCTGGAGCTCGCGGAGAAGATGCAGGAGCTGGTGAACAGCTACCGGGGCCGAGTCCCCGAGGGCACCGAGGGATCGGCCGTCGTGCGCACCCACGTGCACGTGTTCCCGCGCCCCACCGACTGAGGGGATCACCGTCATGCACAGCGACATCCATCACCTGCTCCACACCTACCGCTCCGCCGAACTCTGCCGCGAGGCAGCGGAGTTCGCCCCCGTACGCCCCGGACTGCGTCACCGGATGGGCTGGACGATGGTCGCGCTGGGCCTGCGCCTGGCGCAGGCCGGGCCGGCCCCGGCCCGCGGCGCGCGGACGGCCTGACGGTGGACGGGGGGAGACCGGCCCGGCACCGCACACCACTGGCCGCCGTCCTGGCGCCCAACCCGGCATGCCGGTCAGGAGACCGGCAGCGGGGCCACGGGTCGAGGGGTCGAGGGGTCGAGGGGTCGAGGGGACGAGTGCGACAGGTGCGCTGCCGGCGCTGGGCGGGGTGTACTTCCTGGCGACGCTGAGCCCGCTGGTCTTCCCCGCGTGGCGCAGCACGGAGGGCCCGGAGCCGCAGGTCAGCAGCTCGGAACCTTGCCCCCCTGGTCAAGAGCCCGCAGCGAGGACACCGCGCTCTGCAGTGTCGTGACGGGGATCAGCCGCAGGCCGTCGGGCTGCTCGGCCTTCGCCTGCTTGCATTCGGCCTTCGGCACCAGGAAGACGGTCGCGCCGTCGCGCCGGGCGGCCCGCGTCTTGAGGGAAACCCCGCCGACCGCGCCGACCGCGCCGTCGGCCTCGATCGTTCCCGTACCGGCAACGGTGCGGCCGCCGGTCAGATCGCCGCCGGAACCGTTGCCGACCAGCTTGTCGATGATGCCGAGCGAGAAGAACAGGCCTGCGCTGGGCCCGCCGACATCGGCGAGATTCAGGGTGATGTCCACCGAACCGGGCTTTCTGTCCAGGTAGCTCAGAGCCGCGTCGACGGCGACGTTCTGCGACTCCTTCATGTCCTGGAGGTTGTGCTGCTCGATCTCCTTCTCGGAGTCGCCGGTCGGGTACACGGAATCGCGCGGCATGACCGCCCGGTCCGTCCTGAACCAGCTGTCCACCACGGCCCCGACCCCGATGTCGGCGGTCGGGGCCGTCGCGAGGATCGTGGTCATCCGCAGCTCGCCGTCGGTGGTACGGGTCGGCGCGCCCTTGATCGTGATGACCGGCTTCCCCTTGTCGTCCCCCAGGACATCGGCGGTACTGCCGGGCTGCGCCACGGTGAACGGCAGCGGCGCGAAGGCGGCCGTGCCGAACAGGGCGAGGACGGGCAGCGCGCAGAGGGCGAGAAGGCGGGGGCGGGAGAGACGAATGGCCACCCGCCCAATCTATCCGCCGCGCGCCACCTGCTCCGACCGCCCCGGCGTCACCGGGGCGGCGGGCCTGAGCCACGGGTGCGGTCGGGCCTCAGCGCAGCGCGTCGGCGACCTCACGGGCCGCGTCGAGGACCCTCGGGCCGACCCGTTCCGGTACGGCGTCGGCGAGCATCACCACGCCCACGCTCCCCTCCACGCCCGAGACCCCGACCAGCGGTGCCGCTGCCCCGCAGGCACCGGCTTCGAGCTCGCCCTGGGTCAGGGTGTAACCCGGGTGGTCGGCTGTCTTCTGCCGGGCGGTGAGGATGGCCCGGCCCGCGGCACCCCTGTCCAGGGAGTGACGGAAGCCGGCCCGGTAGGCCACGTGGTAGTCGGTCCAGGTCGGCTCGACGACGGCGACCGCGAGCGCGTCCGCTCCGTCGACGAGCGTGAGGTGGGCGGTGGCCCCTATGTCCTCGGCCAGGGAACGCAGCGCGGGCAGTGCCGCTTCCCTGACGAGGGGGTGCACCTGCCGGCCAAGGCGCAGCACGCCCAGACCCACTCGGGCCCGGCCGCCCAGGTCACGCCGGACGAGCGCGTGCTGTTCCAGGGTGGCGAGCAGTCGGTAGACCACGGTGCGGTTGACGCCGAGTTTGTTCGACAACTCGGTGACGGTCAGGCCGTGGTCGGTATCGGCGAGCAGTTTGAGGACACGCAGTCCCCGGTCGAGCGTCTGAGAAGTCTCCGCGGTCACGACGCCCTCTCCCTCGTGGTGAGCGGGGCGGTTGTCTCTCCGGGTGCCGACGCCGGTCCCACGGCGTCGCACAGAGAGGCCGCCGACTGGCCATGGCACCGGCTGCGCTCCGCGGCCACATTGCCACGGGGCGTTCATATTTCGGGGACATTAGCGAGCTAGTCCGCTCAGCGGAAGACCTCGTCCAGAATCCGGTCTCCCTCCGGGACGGCATGACATAACCGCCGGTCAGCGGCGGACCGTCCGGAACGCGAACATCTACGCGCGTTCTAGTCGGGTGACGCGGCAACAACGCTCCGTACACCACCCGTAAACGATTGTTAACGCACCGTAAATAAGTGGACAAAAAAATCACCCACCCCCGGCGCCCGTCGCACCCTCGCACGCCCCCTTCGCGACCGGTACGCGCCCCGAACACCCACCCCCGGCGGCACCTCGCGCCGAGCCGGGGCCTCGCGCACCGTGACGGGAGAGCCCGCCATCTTCCGCGCCAAACCCCTCCGTGCGCGGCGTCACGAATTCTCCACACATCACTCGCAATTGATCATTTCGATTCATGGTCAACTCTTGAGGTAACCGCCGGATCCAATTGGTAGATTGTTTCGCCGTATACCCACCACAAGGGGGCATACGGGAATTATCGGTGCTACGGGGAGGGTAACCACCAATGGCGTGGGACGAATGGGAGCAACTGAAATCCGAGACTGCCGAGAAGCACTCGGCACGGATGCAGTTGAACCAACTGCCGCCCGAAGCGGGTGGAGGACCGCCACCCCAGGGCGACCTGAAGGTCAACCAACAGGACCTGGCCGCGATCGGCAATGCCGCGTACAGGCTGTACGGCGACCTCGAAAAGGCCGGTGACCACGCCCGCGCCTCCACCCAGAAGGCGGCCGGAACCCTGAAGACGGAGACCTTCGCCCTTGGCGGGGCCCTGGATCACGTGGCCTCGCGCTGGATCGACCAGGTCCGCTCCGTGCTGGACGCCTGCGCCCACATCTCGAACCACCTCGACTACACCAAGGGCGCCCACGCCGGCGACGAGGTGTACATCGCGACGGTGGTCAGCAACATCGACACCCTGGACAAGGGCTTCGACGAAAGGGCCGGCAGCTGATGGATCTCGACTCCCTGCGCTTCGCGAACTTCTCCGACCTGGACGCGGCGATCACCGACTGGGAACAGATGGTCACCAAACTCAAGACCCTCCAGGACGACGCCAAGGACAACCTCAAAGCCAAGTCCGACAAAGCGGACTGGGCCGGTGACAACGCCACCGTCACCCGCACTTTCGTGGACAAGACGGTCGGCGAGTTCGCCGATGCCCACACCCAGGCCGAGACGATCAAGAAGATCGTCACCGACACCCGCGGTGAACTGGTCGGCTATCGCAAGCAGCTGATTGCGGCCATCGACCGTGGAGTGAAGAAGAACCTCACCGTGCGTGACACGGGCGAGGGCTCATTCACCGTCACCATGAACATCCACCCCGACCGGGCGGCGAAGGGCACCTCGGTACCTGAGCACACCCAGCAGGACGTCGATACGTTCCGGGACGAGATCCAGAACATCCTGAAGAACGCCACCGACAGCGACACCTCGGCGGCCAAGGTGCTCACGCTCCTGGTCGACCAGGCCGAGCACGGCTTCTCCGACGCCAGTTACGCGGACCGGGACTCGGCGGCCAAGGCCGTGGCGGAGGCGGAGAAGCTCGCCAAGATCCTCAAGAAGGACCCGCACGACGTCACGCTGACCGAGCTCAACACCCTCAACACCACGATGGCCACCTACAAGAACGACCCGCTCTTCGCCGAGCGGTTCGCCACCCAGGTGGAACCGAAGAAGCTCCTGGAGTTCTACGCCGGAGTCGCCGACCCGTACCAGGGCATGGGCAGGGACCCGAAGTTCCTCGAGCAGGCGAAGCAACTCCAGAAGAATCTCGGCATCACGCTGGGTACGGCCACGTTGTCCGACAGCGACAGGATGCAGGGCTGGGAAGCGAAGATGGTGAAGCTGGGCCCGGACCGGCTCGGCATCGACGACGCCGCCGACCCCACGGGCTTCGGCGTCATGAGCAACCTCATGCGCTTCGGCGACTACGACGACCAGTTCCTCAACGCCTACGGCGACAAGCTCATCGCCTACGACAAGAAACACAACGTCGAGGACATGAGCCCTTGGGTCAACAACTGGAATAGTGGCGACCTCAACTTCTACGGCAAGCACGACCGGGGCCGCGACCCGATGACGGGCTTCATGGAGGCCTTGGGCCACAACCCCGACGCGTCCACCCAGTTCTTCGCGCAGCCCGAGGGCGCGGGGGCAACGGTCGACAAGGCCGGCGAGGTCAACGAGCACCTGAAGTACCTGACCCAGGACCGCATCTGGCTCGCTGACCCCACCGGCGAGGGCGACAGCAAGGTCAACGCCGGCAAGGACTCGCTGGGCCACGCACTGGAGTCCGCCACCACCGGCTACGCATACGACTCCGACCCGATGACCGGTAAGGACCCCCTGCACCCCGGCAGCGGGGACCACCGCACGGCGGCGACGGCGGGCGTCATGGAGCAGGTGGTCCACCTGTACGGGAGCGAGAAGGGCCCCGAGATGCTGCACCAGCAGTCGGAGCTGGCCGACAGCCTGGGCAAGATGGGCGCGGCGTACATCGACGACATCGACTACAGCCTGTCGGGTATCGGAGACCACGCGAAGGACGACGGTGCCTTCCCCGCCAAATACGACGGGCGGGCGAACTTCGGCAACACGGGCGCCATCAACTTCCTGAGCGTGCTCGGACAGAACGAGACCTCCCACGGGGTGGTCTCCGCCGCGCAGCACCTCTACACCCTCAGCGCGTTGGACGCGTTCCCGGCCACCAGCGAGAGGAACATCGACAACGCTCGCGACGCGTTGACAACAGGCGCCGAGGCGCGAGGCGTTCTGGACCACTCCCGCGTGCAGCAGGCCGAGACCGACTTCGAGAAGAACTCCGAAGAGGCCAACGAGTCACTGGCCCGTTCCGGCGACTGGATCAATCTGGGTGCAGAGGTGATCGTGGGAGGCGGCATAGCGGCCATCCCCATCCCCGGCAGCACCGCGGCAGCCGTGGTCGTCGCACCGATGGTTGTGGAAACGGCGGGCGAGGCCCTCAACACATTTATCGGCCACCAGGTCGACAAGGGCATCGCCGACGCGGAGGAAGACCCCACGGAGCAAGCTCAGCTGACCAGCGAGAAATTCTACAGTGCGGGATTCGACCAGCTCGGTCGTGCCTACGGGACCTATGCCAACGAGAATCCCGAGTTCGGTGACACCGGTGATCAGGGCAACTGGACAGAGGCCATCAAGAACAGTTACGACCTGGGCTCGGGGCAGAACGACTACCGCGGGCGTGCCCCGCACGAGGACTGATAGATATGCGACGAGCAGTCACCCGTATCAGGAACGAAGTGCATGTGTGGGCGACGGTGCGCTGGACCGTCTGCGCGGTGCTCGTGGTGGGCGCGGCCACCGCATGCTCTGACAACAATGAGGGCCGCGTGGACGCCCCTGAGGGCCTCTCCGCCTCCCAGGTCTGCGGTGGAACACTGTCTACGGCAGGCGTGGCTGCGCTAGAACGCATCGGAGGTAAGAACGGGTACACCGAGCTGGAAGATCCAGAAAAGTGGTCGCTGGGTTCAGCCGCGAAGCGCCTTAAGGATTTCGCAGTCTCCGACTACGAGTGCACGTTGTACCAAGAGGACGACGGCAGCGGACTCCCGCTGATGACCATCGGGTTCATAGCGAGGAAGAGCCACCCGGATCCGGCCGAGGCGGCCAAGGAAAAGGAGCCCGGCCAGATCTTCTACCCCCTCGGGGTGTACGCGTCCGCACAGGGACACCTCGCCGCATCCTTGTTCTTCGCGTGCCCCACAAGGCGAGCCGACGGCAGCACTCCCTATGTGAAGGCCAACATGTACTCGGCGGAGGACAAAATGAACGCCGACAGCACCGGCAAGGACCGCATGACGATCCTCAACGACATGTCGCACGCCCTCGCCGAGGAACTCGGCTGCGCCGCCGAGGCAAAGCTGCCCGCCACGGTGCCCGACGCCCTGCCCGGATGACACCACGACCCCGGTGCGAGGCGGATCACACCGCCCGCGCACCGGGGCCCCGTCAGGCCGGGCTCACCGCATCCGGGTGGCCCACTCCTGGACCTTCTTGATCCGGTCCTGGATCTGCCCCGCCGTCGCCTCCGCGCTCGGCGGCCCGCCGCACACCCTCCGCAGCTCGGTGTGGATCACTCCGTGCGGCTTGCCGCTCTGGTGCGTGTACGCCGACACCATCGTGTTGAGCTGCTTCCGCAGCTCCAGCAGCTTCTTGTGCGTGACCACCGGCCGGTCCTCGGCCGCCTTCTCCAGGAGGTCGGCCTCCGCAGCCGGCTTCTGGCGGCTGTGCGCGATCTGCCGGGTCTGCCGCTTCTGGAGCAGCAGCTGCACCTGGTCGGGTTCGAGGAGGCCCGGGATGCCCAGGTAGTCCTGTTCCTCCTCGCTCCCCGGGTGCGCCTGCATGCCGAATTCGGCACCGTCGTACAACACCCGGTCGAAGACCGCGTCGGACTCCAGCGCCTCGAAGGGCAGCTGCTCCTCGGTCTCCTCGTCCTCGAGCTTCTCCGCGTCCGCGAGGAGCTTGTCCTCCTCGGCGAACGGGTTCTCCTCGTCGCTGCCCTTCTTCGGCTTGTCGAGGACGTGGTCGCGCTCGACCTCCATCTCGTTCGCGAAGTCGAGCAGCATCGGGATGGTCGGCACGAAGACGGAGGCGGTCTCACCCCGGCGTCGTGACCGTACGAAACGGCCGACGGCCTGGGCGAAGAAGAGCGGCGTCGAGATGGTCGTGGCGTACACGCCGACCGCGAGACGCGGGACGTCGACGCCCTCCGACACCATCCGCACCGCGACCATCCAGCGCGACTCGTCATGGCTGAACTTGTCGATGTTCTTGGACGCGGCCTTCTCGTCGGAGAGGACCACCGTGGGCTTCTCCCCGGTGACCGACTTGAGGATCTTGGCGTAGGCGCGCGCCGACTCCTGGTCGGTCGCGATGACGAGCCCGCCCGCGTCCGGAATGCCCTTGCGCACCTCGGTCAGCCGCTTGTCGGCGGCGGACAGCACGTTGGGGATCCAGTCGCCGGTGGGCGCGAGCGCGGTGCGCCAGGCCTGCCCGATGGCGTCCTTGGTCATCGGCTCGCCGAGCCGTGCGGCGATCTCGTCCCCGGCCTTGGTGCGCCAGCGCATGTTGCCGCTGTAGCTGAGGAAGATCACGGGCCGGACGACCCCGTCGGCGAGGGCGTTGCCGTAGCCGTAGGTGTAGTCGGCCGAGGAGCGGCGGATGCCGTCGTTGCCCTCCTCGTACGCGACGAAGGGGATCGGGTTGGTGTCGGAGCGGAACGGCGTACCGGTGAGCGCGAGCCGCCGAGTGGCCGGGTCGAACGCCTCCTGGCAGGCCTCGCCCCAGGACTTCGAGTCACCGGCGTGGTGGATCTCGTCGAGGATCACGAGCGTCTTGCGCTGCTCGCACCGGTTGCGGTGCAGCATGGGGCGCACGCCGACACCGGCGTAGGTGATCGCGACTCCGTGGTACTCCTTGCTCACGGGGCCGGCGCTGTACTCCGGGTCGAGCTTGATGCCGATACGGGCGGCGGCCTCCGCCCACTGTTTCTTCAGGTGCTCGGTGGGCGCCACGACGGTGATCTGCTGCACCACGTGGTGGTGCAGCAGCCATGAGGCGAGGGTCAGCGCGAAGGTGGTCTTCCCTGCGCCGGGGGTCGCGACCGCGAGGAAGTCGCGCGGCTGCTCCTGGATGTACTTCTCCATGGCACCCTGCTGCCAGGCGCGCAGCTTCCCTGCGGTCCCCCAGGGGGCGCGGCCGGGAAAGGCGGGTGAGAGGTGGTGGGAGGCGGTAGTAGTCACGGTCTCCGGTTCAGGGCACTCGGGTACGTGGGGCGCTGTCCGTAAGGGCCGGAAGCAGCCCGTACGCGATACGACAACCGGGCCACCCTACCGGCGGTCGGGGCGGAACCCCGTACGGATCAGCCGTGACTCTGCAGTGCTGAGATCTGCTTCACAGAAGACGGTTACCTGGCGAACCCGGGTAGCTGCTCCGCGATCTTGGCCATGTCCAGCGCCCCTTGACACACATCCAGCACGAACCGCTCGGCCTCGTCCACGTCGAAGCCCGCGTCGAGCGGATGCCCGTTCATGTGCAGGAAAACCCAGGTCGCGTACCAGGCGATGCGCTTGTTGCCGTCGACGAGCGCGTAGTTACGCGCCAGGGACTCCATGAGTGCCGCGGCTTTCTGCCACACGTCCGGATAGGCGTCCTGGCCGAATACGGTCGCCTGCGGGCGCGCCAATGCCGAGTCGAGCAGCCCGTAGTCACGTACTTCGGCCGCCCCCAGCCGTTCCGCAAGGTTCAGCAGCTCAGGCAGTGTCAGGTACTGCATCAGGCCAGCCTCCGGTTCAGCTCCTCACTGACCTTCAGCACATGATCCGCCGCCTCGTTGAAGAGGCGCGAGTGTTCGTTTATGGCGGTGATCACCGCATCATGAGCGAAGGACTGCATGCTTCGCCCCTCTGCCTCGGCGCGGGCGCGCAGGGCGTCGAGCTCTTCCTCGGTAAACCTCAGATTCAGCCCAGCCATGCACGAATGGTACCGCATGGTACCACGCGGTGCTAAGGATCCGTCCGCACCCGCGTAGCCACCCACACCCCCACGAGCGCCACGGCCGCCATCGGCAGGAACACCACGGTGAACGCCCCCGGGTGCGCCGTGGCCGTACCGCCGCCCACCGCCCCGTGCGCGGCCGCGCCCACCGCGCCGCCGCCGAGCGCGGCGAAGGCCGCACCGCCCGCGGCGAGCAGCAGCGCGTTGGCCAGTCCGTCCGAGATCTGCAGGGCGGCGGAGTTGGCTCCCGCCTCGTGCGGGGCCGACAGCTTCAGCAGCAGCACGCTCGTCGACGCGATCACCATGCCCATGCCGAAACACCCGAAGCCCCAGACCACGGCCAGCGTCCACACCGGCACCGCCTCGATCAGCACGCTGGGTGCGGCAAGGATCGACAGCGTCACGCAGATCATGCCCGCCACCATGAGAGCCCCCCGGTGGGGCTCCAGCCGGGGCCGGGCCAGTACGTACGAACCGAGAGCCCAGGTCAGGCCGCCCGCGGCCAGGGAGAGGCCGGCCAGCGTCGGGGACAGACCGCGCTGAGTCACGAGCATCAGCGGGACGAAGGACTCGGCGACGATGAACGAGCCGGCCGAGATCCCCCGCAGCAGGATCACCGCGGGCAGCCCCCGCGCGGCCCGTACGGTGCCCCGGGGCAGCAGACCGCGCACCGCGGGGACGAGCAGCGCGGCGCCGGCCAGCGCCGGGACCAGCGAGGCCCACCCGATCTCCTGCCCCGCGTACTGGAGCAGCCCGGCACCCGCCGATATCCCGAGCGCGAGCCGGATACGGCGCCGGTCGAACGGCTCCGCAGCGGCCTCGGCGTCCGCGGGCCCTCCCGCCATCCGCCGTATCGCGGGCAGTGCGAGGCCCAGCGGGAGGAGGATGAGGACAGGGATGCCGACGAAGACCCAGCGCCACCCGAGGTGTTCCGTCACGGTCCCCGAGGCCAGCGGCCCGACGACGGACGGGACGATCCAGGCGGCCGAGAAGCCGGCCATGATGCTCGGCCGGATCCGCTCCGGGTAGGCCCGCCCGATGACGACGTACAGCGCCACGATCACGAGTCCGCCGCCTATGCCCTGGACGGCCCGCCCCAGGATGAACGTCCACATGTTCCCCGCGGCCCCGGAGAGCACCAGCCCGGCCCCGAAGGCACCGATACCCGTGGCGAGCGGAGCGAGCGGCCCGCGCCGGTCGGCCCACTGGCCGGAGAGCACCATGGCGAAGAGGCTGGTGGTGAAGTACGCGGAGAAGGCGAACGCGTAGAGCGGAATCCCGTGCAGCTCCCGCGCCGCGACCGGCATCGCCGTGCCGACGGCGGTCGCCTCGAAGGCGATGAGCAGGACGACGGAGACGATGCCGACGCTGAGCGCCCGGTAGGTCCGCCCGAGGACGCCTTCCGCCGGTTCGGCGACGGTGGTCTCCACGAGGGCGGCGGTGACCTCGGCGTCACTGGGTTCCAGGGCAGTCATGAGCCCCAGAGTAAGGGCCGCACCACCGGGTGACCCCTGTCGGTGGTCGGTAGCCGGCTGGTCCCTTGGTCGTACGGCTACGGCCCCGGCCGGACCATGAACGTGAACGCGCTGTGGCAGTCGTGTTGCGGCGCACCCGCATCCCTTGAGCCCGGTTCCACCGGCCCGTACGGTCGACAGCAGATCAAGAAACGCACGGCCGTGTGCCCGAGTGGTTCAGGGGCTCGACTGCAACTCGAGTTACACCGGTTCGAATCCGGTCACGGCCTCCAGCCCCCGTTCGAACGATGCCCGTCGCCGGAACCGGCGGCGGGCATCAAGCGCGAGGTCAGCCCGTGACCGTACCCGTCAGGAAATCGGTCCAGGCAGCGGGGGCGACGGCGAAGGTGGGCCCGTCGGTGACCTTGGAGTCGCGCACGTGGACGGTATGGGGGCAGGTGGTGACCTCGACGCAGGCCTCACCCTCGTTGTTGCTGTAGCTGGACTTGTGCCAGTCGTAGGCGACTTCGATACAGGCGCCGCCCTCATTGCCGCTGTAGCTGGACTTGAACCAGGAGAGCTCCGACCCGACGGTCATAGTCGCCTCACCTTCGTTTCGATGATCTCAGCCGACTTCCAGGGATTGAGCGCCTGCGCACGCAGGATGCCGAAGAGATCGAACATATCGCCCACCTGCTCCGGCCTGGAGATCAACCTATCGCCGCCCTGCGCCTCCACGTACACCAGATTTCGGCCTTTCTCCGTACACATCAACTGCATCGGGCCCATCAGCCCCGCGTGCGTGTGCTGATCGGAGGGCATCACCTGCACGGTGAGGTGGTTCATCCGCCGCATGCAGTCGAGCAGACGCAGCAACTGCTCCTTCAACACCTCCGCGCCACCGAGCGTCCGGTCCAGGACCGACTCCTCGATGACGAACCCGACATACGGCGGAGGCGTGCGCATCAGCACCGCCTGCCGTTCCAGCCGCGCCTCGACGTGCCGGACGATCTCGTCCTCGGCGTACGCGGGTTTACGCGCCCGGTACAGCGCGTACGCGTACGCCTCCGTCTGGAGCAGCCCCGGCATCAGCATCGTCTCGTACGCGCTGATGACCCGCGCCTGCCGTTCCAACCGCGCCCAGTCCAGGAACTTCGCCGGGTACTTCTCCTCGTCGATCAGCTCGATGCACGCCTTCAGCGCACCGTCCGCGCCGAAGGTCCGGTCCGCGTCGGCCAGCAGCTCCACTGCCGGGATACGCTCCGCCCGCTCGACCGCCCCCATCAGCGACTCCGAGATCAACAGCTTGCCCGCTGCTTCCTTCTGCGTAAGCCCGGCCCGCACCCGATGGATACGGATCAGGTCCCCCACCAGCCTCCGCACCCGCGACGGCTCACCACTCGTCCCCACAGCCACCACCACCCTCACCACATCCTGTCGATGTGCGCCACTTCCTCATGGTCACGCTACGCAGCGTTAGGAATGCTGAGGGTCATGACGAGCAAGAAACGCCCCGAATGGGTACCTGCCGCAGGGCACCAGCTCCACCTGACCGGCATCCACTTCGACGCCATCCGGCTGCGGGGCGTAAGGGGCGAGGCAGTGCTGCACCACCTCGGGACGCTCACCGACGGCGAACCGGGCCCGGTCGTGCGGGAGATCGCGGGCAGCCGGTGGACCTACTTCCTGATCCCACCCGGTTCGAGCAAGGAGTACGACTGGCCACCGGGCGCCCGGTGCTTCGGCCCGGCAGCCCGCGACCAGTACGTCGGCATCCCCGCACCGGACGGCAACACGTACCCCCTGAGCTGGCGCTGTGGGGCACCAGGAGAGGGCGAGTTCGTGGACGCGGAGTCGCTGTACGGGCTGGTAATGGCCCAACTGGCCCCGGAGGGCGAATGAGACAGGGCCCGTCAACTACCGATCCGGGCGCGGTCACGACAGCTGTAGTTCGTGACTTGTGAGGTTCCTGTCACGTGAAGCTCCCCCCACGCATCGACACATTCACACAGTCCACATGGCCTCACACAGCGTCACCAGCAACCGGAAAGAGACCTGCGAAGCGTTGCACCAGACGGGCCTTCCGACCGACCGTCAGCGGTACCGGATCACGTGCAGTGCGTGAACTGCCGTCGGGTCGAAGGACACGGGGTTCTCGGACGAGCCGTCGAACAGCATGACGCCGGTCGCCGTGGTGAGGCCGTTGACCAGCCAACCCACGGCCTCGCGGCCCCGGCCGTCCGTGCGGCGGATCCAGATCAGGGCGCGCGCGCCGGTCGGGAACGACGACAGTTCGTCCACTGCGGACGACCAGACCTGGTGGTCCGACGTCGAGAGGACATCCCCGAGTTGGGCGAGTGTCGGTTCGAACCAGTGGGCGCGGCCGGGCGCGGGTGGTGGCGGGAACTTCCCGGTGCCGGGAACCCCGCCGGCGTCCCAGTGGGCCAGCCAGTTCCAGGGATCGGAGTTCGGGAGGCCGAACGGCTCGCCCGTGTCCTTGGGGACGACCAGCGTCGCGTCGAGCATGGTGTCCTGCCAGCCTCCCTCGCTCAGATGACGCCGCGTGTCACAGGAGAAGACCCATCCGCGTCTGGTTTCGTCCTCGGCGCTCGGACGGACCAGCTCGGCCTGACCTCCGTACGCGTTCTCCAGCCACCGCCGTGCCTTGGTGAGCGCCGAATCGAAGTCGGGCGCCTCGCACTCCCAAGGATGACTCGGCGCCCCCAGCGCCTCGGGCCGGGCCCGGACGAAAACCAGCTCGCGAACGTGGTCGGTGTCCAACCGGGCGAGGGACGACGTCAGGCTGTCCAGAAAGACGCACCGCCCCTTGTTGTTGTGCGCGTAGATGAGATTGCCGGTCGCTTCCAGCCCGCCGATCTCGCGGCGCACCCACACCAAACCCCGCGTGTCGGGCCCGGTTTCGGCGACCGCCTTGACGATCTCGTCCCAACTGTCCGCGCGTACCCGCTCGAACTCCGGGAAGTACCGGCGGGTCACTCTGCTCCACCAGCCGGGAGCCTCGTCCGACGCCTGCCAGGGCAGCGGGACGGAAGGGCTCCCGTTGATCGCCGAGTGCAGCGCCACAACAGAGCCGCGGGCGTTGATCCTGCCCCCCTGGCCCTGTACCCGCGCGACGGCCACCTCGTACGACGGGGCCGGCTCCAGGTCCGCAAGGGGCGAACTCGGCGACGGATGGAAGGGGGAGCTGCCGTCCTTGGGCACGACGGCCGAGGCCGCGAGCATCGGAGTGTGCGGGTATCCAGGCTGTTGCACGGTCCGGCAGGCCATGAGCCAGGCCGTGGCCGACTCGTGCACCGGGTGGGGTGCGGCCAGTGCGACAAGACCGCGATAGGTCCGATCAAGCCAGGGCGCGGCCTGGTGTGCGGGGGAAATCATGCTGTCAGTGCCTCGCTGGGGGCCAGTCGCCTGCCGCGCGGAGAGCCATGTACTCGCTCACGGGGAGATGCGACGGGGGAAAATGGGCCGCGGATCCGTCGTGGGGGACCACGACCACAGAGGTGAACGGGGCATCAATGAAGGCCCCAGTTTCGATGTGTTCCTTGAAGTCGAAGCGGACAGACCAGCCGTCGGTGAAGTGAATAGCAGTCTCCGGGAGCATCACCACGGAATCCGGCTTGTCCGGGTAAGCGATGCTTTTCAGGAAACGAGCAGCCGCCTTCACTGCTTCGTCCTTGGTTACCATTTAGGGAGCTCCATTGCGATACGGGATGTGTGCGATGGACGAGACGTTACTCTCCAGCATGCCCAGGGTCCCACTCTGGCCGTCGAGGAACGTAACGCCGTGTGGAGTGTTCACGGCGTTGAAGATATGGGCCGAGCCGTCGGGCCGACTGATGTAGACAGCGCTTCTTGAGCCTTCTCCACGCGCTTGGAGATCACGGATGATGTCGTCGTAGCCATCCACGAAGTCGTACTGGCCTGCGGCCCTGTCCTTGAGCCCGAGCTGTTCCGGCGGAATGTGACCACCGGCCTGCTTCGGGGCCGCACTGACCTCGACGCCGTCCAGACGGCGGTCCACAGTGACGGTGTTGTGGCTGCAGTTGTCCACGTAGCCGGAATGTCCCGTCTTATTGACGTCTCGCATCCACGGATACTCGGAATCCAGGAATTCCTGAGCCTTCTTCGCGTCCACCGAGTCATAGTGAATCGCCTTCTCTTTCACCGTGTCCGTGCTGCGCGCCAGGTCGCTCCAGTCCTTCGGCGCGGGACCGGCGGCTTCGTCCGCGTACTTCAGGCCGTTCGGCGGCACCTTCGTCGCGGCGGCCTCCATGCCCTCCTTCATCCCGAGGCGCAGGCCACCCCGGGCGAGCCCTGCGCCCTTGGTGCCGACGAGTTCGGGGAGAAGACGGCCGATGAACTCGGAGGGGTCCTTCTTGAATCCGTCCACCGCGGCCTGGACGGCCCGCTCAGGATGGGCCACGGTGGACAACAACCCGGCCAGCGTCATGTTGACGTTCTGGATGTACTCGGCGGGGTGGGTGAGGTTGTAGGCATCGAGGGGGTTGACAGGGCGTCGGCATAGTCGGGCCTCGTCCTTTTGGTCATGTGAGGCCGAGAAGGGCGAGGGTGCGGGGTTTGGTCCCGGGCTGTCCGGCGGAGGCCGGCGGCGATGTTGCGGACGCCGGCGAGGCGGAGGGCTCCGATCGCGAGGTTTCTGCAGGTCGCCATCGCCCGGGGTGCGTTCCCGGTTCGCAACTGGGACGCGTCCTCGGTGAAGGTGACGTCTCTGACGTGGTGCAGGGCCTCGACCGTCCAGTGCCCGCGCACCAGTTGAGCGAGTCGGGCGGGTGGTACCTGTTCCGCGGCGAGGCTGGTGACCGCGTAGACGGTCTCGAGACTGATCTTCCCCGTCTTGCGGTGGACGCGGCGGCGGACGATCTGGACGGCCTGGCGGGCACCGGGGAAGAGCAGATTGTTGACCGTGCAGACCTTCAGCCTGCGGATCTCGGAGCGTCCGTGACCGGTCGTGCAAGTCCGGTCCCGGAGCGGGATCTGCTTCCAGGGGAGGGACTTCAACTGCATGTGCGGAGCTTCTTCGTGTTGCGCTTCGGGATCACGATGTAGTGGGCGTCCCGTCCGCGCAGATAGGTGGCGTGGTCGTGCTGGGTGTGCATGGCGTCGCTGGTCACGACGGTGCCGGACAGGTCGGGCAGCGTATCCAGGAGGGGCTGGAAACGCGTGATCTCATTGGTCTTCTCACCGACATCCATCTGCGCGAGGATCAGGCCGCCGACGTGGTCGCAGGCGGCCAGGAGATGGATCTTCCGGCCCTTCGCGCGGGCGGCGCCCCGCAGCGACTTCCCGTCGACGGCCAGTGCCCGCAAACCGCCCGCATCCTTCTGCCGGTCGGCGAGCCAGGCCCCGACAGCCCGGTCCAAGGCGTCCGTGTCGGTCCTGGCCAGAAGTCTGCGAATCGTTGATTCCGCAGGCCAGGAGCGTTTCGGGAAGAGTGGGTCGACGCGGATGCCGAGCCGCTCGAGGAGTTCCGCCGGGGCGTCGGCCACCCATTCACTCACGGCCAGCAGCGACCTCGCGCCGGCGAGGACCGCGCAGGCGGTCAGGGCCAGCACCGTGACGAGTGGATGCCGCACTCCGCGGGGGTCACGCGGGTCGGGGACCTGCGCGAGGTGTTCCAGCAGGTCGGGGATCTCCCTGGATGCAGCTCTCCGGTGGGGGCCAAGTTGGTCAAAGGAAAGGGATCAGAGATGATGCGTCGACAGGCACGGACTTCCCAGGATCACAGAGCGTAGAGAACTCCATGATCACGGGTGTCCGTGCCTGTTCCGCATCGGGCCCCGCCCAACCTGGTCATCCGTCAGGAAACGGACGTCAGCCGACTACGCCGAAGCCCTGACCCTTCGGGCTCTTCGCATAAAAGACGGTGTCCCTGGTCACCTTCTCGACCATCTTCGCCAAGGGGCCGGCAAACACGTCACCGCAGACCTCAGCGGCCCCGACGAATATCTTCTCCTCCTTCTCCTTATCCTCCGAAGCGCACGCCACGCTCCCGGCGCCCAAGGCCATCACCAGACCGGCGGCCGTCAGCCATCGCCTCACCACCCGCGCACACCCACTTCACTCGTCCCGCATTCGGATCATTCCACCCGCCGGTTCACGGCCACCCGTTGTTCCCACGGCGGCGACGCCTCGTGCGACGCCTCGTGAGAGCCGCCTGGGGGCATGTAGCTCCTTCGCGGCCTCCGGGCGGTGCCCGAGGGCTTCCATCATGCTGATCACCGGGTCATAGCCCGAGCCGTTGACACCCGAGGGGTTCAGTGGATTCTCGGGCCCGCCGGGCAGCCCCTTCGACCCGTAGAAGTAGTCCGAAAAAATGGCTTCGCTTCATTCCGGACGAAAGCGACCGAATGGTCGCGGCCTCCACCTGCGGCGACGAGCGGAACATGTGTCCAGCACCGGGCAGCGCGTAGGATCCGGTCCCCTGTCCGGATACGGGATCAGTGGAGTCACGAGGAGCGGTCATGGCCGTCGTCATCTTCTTGTTCGTCATAGCCGCCGCATTTCTCGTCATCGCGCTGGTCGGCCCGTACCGGCTGTACTGGCAGGCCCGGCCGCACGCGGCGCGGCAGCCGTCGGACGGGGCTCTCGCGGTGGGGCGGGTCGTCGCGTTCGGGGTCGCCGGGGTGGTCGCCTTCGGGGGCTGCCAGGTCCAGACCGGCATCGACAAGGGCACCTGGAGCGCGAGCGAGGTACGGGAGGCCGCCGAGGACGCGGCCGATTCCATGGCCTCCGACACGCAGATCCGCCGCGATCCGACGGACGGCTACGCCTCGCTGATCAAGGCCGACGTCATGAGGGCGGGTGAGGGCCAGGGGCCCATGTACCGCGTCTCCGTGGAGCGGGCCGGGGACGGGCACGACTACGAGATATCCGGGGGCGGCGCCGGCACCACTGTCTGCATGCACGTGACGGAGGAGAAGTCCGCAGAGGGCGGGGTCTTCGTCCCGGGGGCGGACGGGGGCAGCGGCAGCTCCATTCCCGAGTACGACCTGACCGCCACCGTCGATGACGGCGTCTGCTGACGCAGCCGACGGGGTGAGCTGTTCTTCGTGACTCAGCGGCTCGCGGAGTGCCTGACCGATGCACTCCGCGTCGCCGACAGCCGAGGGCTGAGGCTTCCCGCGTACGGAACCTGACGGTGACAGCCCTTACGAACTCAGGCAGCGGGGCCTTGGCCTGGAGGACCGCCGTACGGTGCGCCGGTTCCAGGGCCACCGGGCGGCGGGGGCCCGTACGACTGGTACGGGGGCTGCGGTTGCTGCTGGTAGCCGTACGGCGGCTGGTACGGGGACGGGGGCGGCACAGCGCGGGCGGCGCTTCGGCGGCGGGAGCGGATGGCCACGACGGCCACTGCCGCGCCGATGAGGACGACCGCGCCGATGCCCAGACCGATCCAGAGGACGGTGTTGCCGTCGTCGTCGGTGGCCGGTGCTGCGGCGGCCGGCTTGTCGCTCTTCTGGGAGCCGCCCGTGGCCTTGGACGGTTCTGCGGAAGGCGTCGGGGACTCGGCTGCGGCGAGATCCGGGAGCGGGTACTCGTCGGCAGGGCCCGGGTCGCCGGGATTCGCCAGCGCGACGCGGGGGCGGACGCCGCCGTAGCCGATGTAGTCGGTGCGCTCGTCACCACTGATCGGGCCGCCGGCCGTGTTGAGCATGACCCGCAGGACCTGGTTGTTGGTCCAGTCCGGGTGCTTGGACCAGATCAGGGCAGCGGAGGCAGAGGCGAGGGCTGTGGCGCCACTAGTACCATGCGATTTACAGAGGCCTGTCTCGCTCGGACAGGCGTGGATCATCTCCTCGCCCGGCGCAGAAAGGTCCACCTGAGGGCCGTACTGAGATTCCCCTGTCCTCTGCAGGTCCTTGCCGATGGCCGCCACGCCTACGGCACCGGGAGTTGCTCCCGGGTACTTAACGCCATTGGCTCTCTCCGCATCATTACCCACTCCCGCAAAGACCAACGAGCCCTTGTCAAGCGCATACTTCACCGAATCCGTCAACTGCTGCGAACCCTTGCTCGCAGCCAGCGAGATATTGATGACCTGGGCGCCCCTATCGGCGGAATACCGAATTGCTGCAGAAACTGTCGCGTTGAACTGCTCGATGTCTTCCGCAAGGTTGGCGGCCTTGTCAGGAACCCGGACAGGAAGAATCTTCACGCCGGGCGCCAGACCGAACGCGCCGTCTCCACCCCGACTGTCGCCCGTTCCAGCGATCAGGGCAGCGATACCCGTACCGTGACCGTCGTAATCGGAGTGCTCGTCACCGGACTCACCCGGAGCGAAGTCCTTCCCGTCAAGGATTTGCCCCTGCAGATCAGAGTTTGACGTATCGACCCCTGAGTCGATCACCGCAATAGTGACGCCTTCCCCTGTGCTGCTCTGCCACATCTCCTCGGCCTTCATCGCTGTCAGATGCCACTGATTCGAACGGACCGATTCCGCCTGAGCAGTCCCTGCCCCAGCAGCCACCAGGAATGCCGCAAGTGCCGCCGACACGGCGGCCCTTTTCCGTCCCTTGTACATACTGCTGGTAAGCATTCGCATCCTTATCCGGGGGCTTTCCATCACTCGATGACGGGAGGCACGACGCGTCGTCCACCCTGCTGCCATGTCTCTTCGTCTTCGATCAGGTAATCGGGGCGCTTGCCACCTTCATCGCGGCGGGGACCTCCAGGCCGCGATCCGGACGGCGCCGGCAAGCCACGCCCCGCCTGTCCAGCAGCACGCCCGGCTTCGTTGCCCCGGACGAGGCCGGTGCCACCGGGCGTGAAGGGACGTGCACCTGAACGTGCCGTCTGCTGGGGCCGGCCACCGACGATCCCGGCGTTTGCACCAGCCGGAAGCCGCCCGCCCGTGGTCCCGCCCCGAGCGGCGCCGCCGCTCATTCCGCCGTGCCCCATGGGGCCCCGTCCCTGGGTCCCCTCACCACCGACGACTGTTCCGCCAGGAAGCCCTCGTGCAGTTGGCTGGGCTACCGGTCGGCCACCGAAGATGCCTGCATCACCACGAGGCGTGCGGCTTGCCGAGCCCGAACCGGGCATGCTCTGACCAGGCAGCGACGGCGCGCGGACACTCAGTCCTGCGTTCTTCGCACTGCCGGAAGGGCCTGGAATCGGCCGCGATCCGCCTCTGAACGCGGGTGGCATCACGGTGAGTCCTGGGGCGATACCGCCATCCGGCTTACCCGCCACCGGCAGCCCTGGCGGTGACACCGAGGGCGTGGACGTGGACTGTGGCAGAGTCGCTGTGCCGTTGACTTCCATACTGACCGAGGTTTCCGGGTGGAGCGGCGCGCGAATCGCTGATGAGTCTGGGGCGCCTGGGCTCCCAGGTCCCGTTGCCTGGGCGGACGCGGAGTACGTGGTCGCCCCGCGAATGGCGCCTTCGCCTTCTACAGTTCCCCTGCCGCCAACTGGTGCACCCCACGTCTCGGAATCAATGATGGCACCTTCACGCTCCGGCACGATCGCCCCCGGCGGAGGCGGGAACGCCGGCTTCTCCAGGCCGTCCATCTGCGAGGCCGACAACGCGTACGACTGCGCCAGCTTCCGCATCTCCGCCGCGGCGTCCTGGCGGTTCGCCTCCTTCGCGGCGATCAGCGTTTCTGCCGACTTCCGCGCCACCGCCGACGCGTCCGGGTCGTTCCGTGCCGCCTGCGCGGCGTCCAGGTTCGCCTGGGCCCCCGCGTGCGTGCGCGGGATGGACACCTGGGCCGAGGCGAGCGAGTCGGAGGCCTGGGCCAGCCACTTCGCCGCGCCCTCGCTGTAAGCACCCAGCCGCAGCGTCGCGTTCGCCAGGTCCGCGCTCCATGTGCGGAACGCGTCCGCGCCCTCGCCCTTCCACTCGACCGTCTGCGGACGGACCTTCAGCTCCTCCGCGATCTCGCGGATCTCCTTCGCCGCGCTCACCAACCGGTCCGACGCGCCTTGGATCGCCCCGCTGTTGGCCGCGTCCAGCCACGCGAGCATCTCCTCGTGCGACATGCTGTCGAACGGAGTTCCCTGCCCGGCTTCCTTGTGATCCATCCCCGTACCCCCGTCTGCCCCTGTGCCGTGCCAGGGGTCGTCGTCTTCAGAGCCCGCTGATACCCGCGGTGTCGCCCGTGTCCGGCTTCGCGGCGCTCGGCCGGTCCCCGCTCTGCTTCCCCTGGCCCTGCGCCGGGTCGTACTCCCCGCCGTAGTGCTCCTCCACCCCGTCGCTGATCGCGAGCATGCGACGGCGGGTGTCGTCGTCGATGTTCTCGTAGCCGTTGTGCGAGGCGAGCACCGCGATGCTCATGCCCTCGATGCAGTCCGAGAGCAGCTTGGAGAGCGTCTCCAGCTCCGTGATCACCTTCTCGTACGAGGTGAACAGCGAAGCAGCCTCGGCCCACCGGTTTTCACCACCGCCGAACTGCTGGCGGGAGATGGGGTCTTCGGCCAGTTTCCTGGGTCCCGCAGGGGACTTCTTCAGGTCGCTCAGAAGTTCGTCTATGCGGTTACGGAACTTCTTGAACGACGTGAGCTCCGTGGCCAGGGACGCCGCCGCGATACCCGCTCCCACGAACCCCGACATCGGAATCGGCATCAACGCCGGTCCCGCTCCACTCTCACTCGGCAGCACAGCATCCTCCCCCGGATACAGCCGACTACAGCTTCCGGGGCCACTGTAGCCAGCAACAGTGTCACACCGCTCCCCTGAGTCACGCGTGCACGCGTGACTGCACCCGGAGCGTTACGCCTTGGGTGTGGCCACCGCCGCCTGCGGCCGGATCGGGAGGCGGTTGACCGGGCGGCCCGTCGCGGCGCGGACCGCCGAGGCCACAGCTGCGGGGGAGGTCACCACCGGGGCCGCCGAGGCGGGCTTGGCGCCGAAGGGGGCGACCACGTCGCGTTCCTCGATGAGTTTGACGATGCGGATGTCCGGCGTGTCCAGGGACGTCGGGAGCGCGTAGCCGGTGAGGTCCGGGTGGCGGATCAGGCCGCGGGCGGTGCGGAGGTTCTCCGTGAGGGCCGCGCCGATGCCCTGGGTGACGCCCGCCTCGATGCGGGTCGCCAGCTGGGACGGGTTGAGGATCCGGCCGACGTCCTGGGCGACGGCCATCTCGACCACCCGGACCGAGCCGAGTTCGATGTCGACGTCGACCACCGCGCGGACCGCGCAGAAGGCCAGTCCCACGAACGCGTCGCCCTGGCCCGACTCGTCCAGGGGCTCGGTGGGGTGCGGGCGGCACTGGGCGGTGGCCCAGAGTTCCTTGCCGTCCATCGCCTCCATGACCGTCGTGGACAGCACACCGTCATACGAGGTGATCTTGCCGTCGGCGATCTGGAGGAGCTCCGTGGACATGCCGAACTTGTGGGCCAGGGGCTGGAGCAGCTGGGTGCGGACCATCTTGGCGGCGCGCTCGATGGCGCCGCCCGAGACCCAGGTGTGGCGACCGTGCGTCGCCGGGCCCGCGGGGGGCTGGTCGGTGTCCACCGCCGCCACGTGGACCTCTTCGACGCCCAGGGTCTCCTGGACGATCTGGCGGGCGAGCGTGGTGAAGCCCTGGCCGGTCTCGACGGCCGCGCAGATCACGGTGGCGACGCCGTCATGGACCCGGACCGTGGCTGTGGAGACTTCGTCGGCGCCCTCGGCGCCGAGCATGTGGACCATACCGAGGGCGTAGCCGACGCCCCTGCGTACGGCACCGGGCTCCCCGGCGCCCTCCAGGCCTCCGGGGAGCAGCCAGTCGTCCTGCGGGGCGTCCTTGGGGAGCGCGGGGAGCGGGAAGTCGCGCAGTTCGCCGAGGAGTTCGGCGACGGGGGCGGGGCAGGTCACGGTCTGGCTGGTGGGCAGGATGTCGCCCGTGGACAGGACGTTGCGCAGGCGCAGTTCGACGGGGTCGATGCCCAGTTTCGCCGCCAGCTTGTCCATCTGGCCCTCGTACGCGGCACAGACCTGCATAGCGCCCTCACCCCGCACATGCCCGGAGGGCGGGTTGTTCGTACGGACCGCCCAGCCCTCGATGAAGGCGTGCGGGACGACGTACGGACCGCAGGCGAAGGCCACGGCGGCGGCCAGGGATTCGGACGAGGAGTCGGCGTACGCGCCCGCGTCGAGGAGGATCTGCGCCTCGACCTTGACCAGGCGGCCCTCGGCGTCCGCGTGGTGGCGGTAGCGCAGCAGGGTCGGGTGGCGGTGGGCGTGCCCGAGGAAGGACTCCTCGCGGGTGGCGGCCAGCTTGACGGGGCAGCCGGTGCGCAGGGCGAGCAGGCCGAGCGGGATCTGGAAGCCGGGGTCCTCCCGGTCGCCGGTCGCCCCGGGGACACCGGTCACGACGACCTTGACCCGGTCGGCGTCCAGGCCGAAGCAGGCGGCGGCCAGGTCCCGGTCGGTGTGCGGGTCGGTGGACGCGGTGTACAACTCGACGCCGCCGTCGGGGCGGGGCACGGCGAGGCCGGCCTCCGCGCCGATCGGAGCGGGGTCCTGCCGGCCGATGCGGTACAGGCCCTCGACGATGACCTCGCCCACGGTGTCCGGATCGCCGTAGCGCAGCGGGATGTGGCGGATGAGGTTGCCGTCGGGGTGCAGGGGTTCGGCGGCGAAGGCCTTCTCGGGGTCGGTGACCGGTTCGAGGACCTCGTACTCGACGGCGATCGCCGCGGCGGCCAGCCGGGCGGTGTCGGGGTGGTCCGCGGCGACGGCGGCGATCGCCTCACCGTGATGGCGTACGAGCTCGGAGGCGAACACGGGGCGGTCGACGACCCGGCGGCCGTATGAGCCGTCCCCGGGGATGTCCTCGTGCGTGACGACCGCGCTTACGCCCGGCATGCCGGCGGCGGCCGTCGTGTCGATGGACAGGATGCGCGCGTGCGGGTGCGGGGATCGCAGCACCGCGGCCCACAGCAATCCCTCGGCCCACAGGTCTGCCGCGTACGGGAAGGTGCCCTCGGTCTTGGCACGGGCGTCGGCGGGCGGCAGCGAGGTGCCCAGTCCGAGCGCGGGAGGCGGCTGGTCCGGGTCGGGGTCCCCGGGCGGCGGTGTCGTGCGCGTGGTGCTGGTCGCGGTGGCTGCGTCGCTGGTCACGCCGCCTCCTTGTCGTTCGCTCCGCTACGGCGGCTGGTGGTGGGGGTGATCGTTGGTGCGGGAGCCGACACGGTGTTCACCGGACGTCTCCCTCGTGTGCCTGGACGCTGCCCTCGCCGGGGGCGGCCTGGTGCGGGATGCGCGGTACGTCGTCCGGAGCGGTGGCCGCCGCCTCCGCGGTCGCCTCCCTGCCCGCGACGACGTCCCGTACGGCGTCGAGCACACCCCGGTAGCCGGAACACCGGCAGAGGTTGCCGCACAGGGCCTGCCGGGTCTCCAGCTCGCTGGGAGCGTGGTTGCCCTCCAGGAGGTCGTGGACGGTCATGGCCATCCCGGGGATGCAGAAGCCGCACTGGACGGCCCCGCACTCGGCCAGGGCCCGCTGGACGTCGGACGGTTCGCCGTCCACCGCGAGGCCCTCGACCGTACGGACCTCACTGCCCGCCGTCGTGGCGGCGGGCACCAGGCAGGAGGCCACGAGGCGGCCGTCGACCTGGACGTTGCAGGCACCGCATTCGCCCTGCGAGCAGCCGTCCTTGGCGCCGGCGAGGCCGAGACGCTCCCGGAGCACGTACAGGAGCGACTCGCCGATCCAGGAGTCGCTGACGGGGCGGTCCACACCGTTCACGTGGAGGACGTACGAGGCCGAGGGGTGCTCACTGGGGCCGCTCGGGACGGCGGCGGCAGAGGGCTCTTCCTCCTGCACAGGCCCGTGTTCCCGCACGGGTTCGGGGGCCTGTGCAGGAGCGGCGTCGAAGCCGGGTTCTTGGACGGCTCCGGCCTCGGCTGGGGGCACCTCGTCCTCGGGCGCCGCCACTGCTGCCGGGAGTTCGGCTTCGGGCACCTCGTCCTCGGGCGCCGCCACTGCTGCCGGGAGCTCGGCTTCGGGCACCTCGTCCTCGGGCGCCGCCACTGCTGCCGGGAGCTCGGCTTCGGGCACCTCGTCCTCGGCCGCCAGGACCTCCACAGGCTCCACCGGCTCGCTGACGGGCTCCGTGACGGCCTCGACGGCCTCGAAGGCCTCCTCCGCGATCCCCGGGGCCTCCACGGGCTCCGACTGCCCGGACGGGGCTTCCTCCGCACCAGGCTCGGGCTCGGGCGCCTGCTCGGGCGCCTGTTCCTGCGTCGCCCACGGGGCGGGTGCTCCGCCGGGCAGCGTGGCCGGTGGTGTGTCCGCGTACCACTGGGACGCCATCACTGACGCCGCGAACTCGCCGGACTCCTCCGGGAGGTCGCCGTTCGCCACCGGGATCGTCCACTGGCCGGTGTGACCGGCGGGCTCGGGAGCCGGCTCGGGCTCGGCAGGGACGGTTTCGGTGAAGTTCCACTGGGCCGTCGTGGACGACGTCTGCGCGTACTGCGACGTGTCCGGGTACGGCTGCTGGTACGGGTCCTGCTGGTACGGGTCCTGCTGGTACGGGTCCTGCTGGTACGGGTCCTGCCGGTACGGGTCCTGCCGGTACGGGTCCTGCCGGTACGGGTCCTGCCGGTACGCATCCGGCTGCTGGTTCGGGTCGGGCCAGTGCACCGCCTCCGGCGCGGCCTCCGCGCTCGTGGAGTGACCGGCCGCCCGCTCCTGCTGGCTCTGCGTCTGCAGGACCCAGCTGCCCGTCGCCGCGGGGTCGAGACCCGCGGCCGGGGTCAGCGGCAGGATCATCGGCGGCACGTAGCTGTGACCGGGGGCGGCCAGCGGGTCGCTCCCCAGGGCGGCGAGGTCCTCCGGGGGCAGATGGACGAAGGCGGTCGCCTCGGCGTCGTACTCACCGCCCTGCGGGGTCGGCTGCCAGCCGGTGTACGGGTCGGGCTGCCCGTGCTGCTGCTCGGGGTTCTCTTCATTGCTCACGACAGTGCCCTCCCCAGCGCGCGTCGGGCGAGCGCGGCGACCGTGCGCCGCAGGTGCAGGACGGCGGGCGACAGCGGAGGGGCCTCTCCCCCGTCGTCCGGTGGAGCCTGGTCAGGGATGCAGGCGGCCGCGACGTACTCGCCGAAGGCGGCCAGCGCGTCGGGAGCCAGGCCGCGTTCGCCGTCCCAGTCGATCAGGGAGGCGATCCAGTGTTCGGCCTCCAGGGGCCGCAGCGGCATCGGGGCGATCGCGCCGACCGCGCAGCGCACCCCGCGCCGGGCGGGGTCCAGGACGATCGCGACGGAGGCGGTGGCGCGGCCGGGGCCGGTGCGGCCGGTCGCTTTGAGGAACACCTGGGGTGCGTGCAGCAGCGGTACCCGGACGAAGCCGATCAGTTCGGCTGGTTCGAGCATCGCGCGGCCCGCCAGAAGGTGCGAGACGGGAATCTCGCGGCGGGAGCCCTCGGTGCCCACGATGACCAGCTCGGCCTCCAGGGCGGCCAGGACCGGCAGGGCGTCGCCGGTCGGGGCCGCGGTGGCGATGTTGCCGCCGAGCGTCCCGGCGTTACGGATCTGGGGCGGGCCCGCGGCACGTGCGGACGCGGCCAGCGCGGGGATGAGTGCGGCGAAGTCGGGCCGCCCCATGCGCGCGTGGGTGAGACCGGCACCGAGGAGCGCGTGGCCGTCCTGGTAGTGCCAGCCGCGGAGCTCGCTGATCCGGCCGAGGCCGACCAGCCCCGAAGGGCGCAGCAGGCCCTTGTTGACGGCCGACATGAGATCTGTGCCGCCGGCCACAGGAACGGCGGCGGGCATGGCGCCGAGAGCCGCCACGGCCTCGTCGAGCGAGGCCGGCAGCGTCACCGACTGCATCGCCTGCGGTGCGTGCGTGGTCAACCCAGCTGCCCCTTCCCGGTGTCCCGGCAGTCCCGCCTGTCCGCCGTACGGTACGTGCTCACGGCCGGGACGTGGCAACTCTGGCACATCTTCCGGGCTGTCCGACTCGAGGGTCCACGAAGGGCGTTTCCCACCGCGACAAGGGGAAAAGTCACCTTTGGCAGGCCTTCTGCCCGGCGTACGAATTGCCACTCTTCGGCGCGTTCGTACGACTTATTCGGCTCCCCCGGCCGACGGGTGGGACAGCCGTCACACGGTCGGGGGCGGTCCCTCGATCGGGCGACCCAGGACGCCGGGCCGACGTTGCCAGGGCCGGGGGCCCGCGGGCGGCCGGTAGTCGACCCCCAGGGCGTCGAGTCGCGCGTAGTGGGTGTTCATCCTGCGTTCGAAATCGGCGAAGTCCCGCTCACCGGGGGCCGGGAGTGAGGACCAGGCGACCTCGGCGAGGGCGGCGAGTCTCGGGAACACCTGGTAGTCGACACGGTCCCGGGTCTGCATGACCTCGGTCCAGACGTTGGCCTGGGTCCCCATGATGTGTCCGGCCGCCGCCTCGGAGAGGCCCGGGGGCACGGGCTCGAAGCGGTAGACGTCCTCCAGGGTGCGGACGAACCCGATGGGCATCGGCTCGTCGGGGCCTCCGTCCTGACGGTGGTCCAGGTACACCTGCTGCTCGGGGCACATCACGACGTCGTGCCCCGCCTCGGCGGCTTCGATCCCGCTCGCGTAGCCCCGCCAGGACGACACGGCCGCACCCTCGGCGAGGCCACCCTCGAGGATCTCGTCCCAGCCGATGAGGCGGCGGCCCCGCGCGGTCAGCCAGCGGTCGAAATGCCGGATGAACCAGGACTGGAGCTCGTCCTCGTCGGCGAGGCCGGCGTCGGCCATGCGGGCCTGTGCCGTCGGTGACGCCTTCCACTGGTCCTTGAGGCATTCGTCTCCACCGATGTGGATGAACGGCGAGGTGTCGGCCGGGAAGAGGTCGAGCACCTCTTCGAAGACCCCCTCGAAGAAGCGCAGCGTGTTGTCAGTGGGGGCGAGTACGTTCGGATTGATGCCCCAGGTGTCCCACACGGAAAGCGCGGAGGTGTCGATGACATCGGTGTTGCCCAGTTCCGGATACGCGCTGATGGCTGCCTGCGAGTGGCCCGGGATGTCGATCTCGGGGACGACGCGGATATGCCGCTCGGCTGCGTACGCGACGATTTCGCGGATGTCGTCCTGCGTGTAGAAGCCGCCGTGCGGTGTGTCGTCCCACAATTCCGAGGCGCGGTGGCCGTATTTGGTGCGTGCGCGCCAGCCTCCGGTCTCCGTGAGACGGGGGTGGCGCTTGATCTCGATGCGCCAGCCCTGGTCGTCGGTGAGGTGGAAGTGGAAGACGTTCAATTTGTGGGCGGCCAGCAGGTCGAGCATGCGCAGCACGCCGTCCTTGGGCGTGAAATGGCGCGCCACGTCGAGCATCAGGCCGCGCCAGCCGAAGCGTGGGCTGTCCTCGATGTCCGTGAAGGGAATTTTCCTTTGCGCACGCGGGTCGACGGGCGCGCGGCGGAACGCCTCGGGGCCGAGGAGCTGACGGAGGGTCTGCGCCCCCCAGAACACTCCTGCGGCGCTGCCCCCGGTGATCCGTACACCCCAGCTGGGTGCCGACCTCAGCCGGTAGCCCTCGGGTTCCATCGAGGGGTCGATGCGCAGGTCGATGGTGTTCGGGCCCCGCTCGGCGCCCGCGGCCGCCGGGGCGAGCGGCAGGCCGAAGGCGGCCCCGAGCGTGGTGCGCAGCCAGCGTTCCGTGCTCTCGGTCCCGGGTCCCGCCGTGAGCGTGGTGGCCCCGTCGAGGAGGAAACCGCTGCGGCCGTCGCCGTCGGCGCGCACCGGCGCCGGAATCAGGTCATGCATGTCAGTCCTTCACCGCTCCGCCGAGTCCGGAGACCAGACGTCGCTGTACGAGGACGAAGAAGACCAGCACGGGAATGGTCATCACCGTCGAGGCCGCCATGATCCCTCCCCAGTCGTTCTCGTCGGGTTTGAAGAAGACCAGCAACGCCATGGGGAGCGTCGACTGGGAGGTGTCGCTGATGATGAACGATTTCGCGAACAGGAAGTCGTTCCAGGTCGAGATGAAGGAGAAGACGCTGGTCGCCACGAGGCCGGGGAAGACGAGCGGGAAGAGGATCTGCCACAGGAAGCGGGTGCGGCTCGCCCCGTCGATGTAGGCGGCCTCCTCCAGCGCTTCCGGGACGGCTTTGACGAAGCCGCGCAGCATCCAGATCGCGAACGGCAGCGAGAAGGCGAGGTGCGGCAGGATCAGCGATCCGAGTGTGTTCAGCTGGCCGAAGTCCCGCATCATGAAGAACAGGGGGATGGTCAGCGCCTCGACCGGCACCATCTGCGCCACGAGGAACATGATGAGCAGGGTCGTGCGGAATGTGAAGCGGAACCTGGTCACGGCCGTAGCGGCGAGGAAAGCGATCAGTGCGGAGGCGATGACGACCGTGCCGGCGACGACGAGGCTGTTGAGGAAGTAGCGGCCGAATTCCTGCTGTTCGAAAACCCGGCGGAACGAGTCGAGGGACGGGGACAGGGTCCAGGGGCGGGCCTCGGTGGACTGGATCTCGCCCGCCGGCTTGAAGGCGGAGAGCACCATCCAGTACAGCGGGAAGGCGACCGCGGCGGCGATGACGAGGGCCGCCGCCTCCGCCGCCAGCCTCCCGGGCCGGCGTACCCGCAGAAGGGCGCGTGGGCTCACAGTTCCTCCCCCTGGCGCCGTACGAGGCGCAGATAGACCAGCGTCACGGCCAGCAGGATCACCAGCATCACGACGCCGATGGCCGACCCCAGGCTGTACTGCGAGGACGCGAACGCCTTCTGGTATGCGTACACGTTGAGCACCAGGTTCTGGCCGGCGATGCCGCCGCCGTTGGTCATGACGTAGATCTGGGTGAAGACCTTGAAGTCCCAGATGATCGACTGGATGGTGACGACGATCAGGATCGGCCGCAGCATCGGTGCCATGACCGACCGCCAGATCCGCCATTGCGAGGCGCCGTCCAGCGAGGCCGCCTCCAGCACTTCGGTGGGGATCGCGCGGATGCCCGCGTACACCGTCACCATCACGAACGGGAACGAGCACCAGAGCACTTCGAGGAGCACCAGGGCGAAGGCGCTGTAGCGCCCGTACGTCCAGGAGAAGTCGCCGAGACCCAGCACCCTGTTGACCGGGCCGAAGTCCGGGTCGAAGAGGAAGACCCAGACGGTCGAGCCGGTGATCGCCGGCGTGGCCCAGGCGCCCAGCGCCGCCATCATCAGCGCGAGCCGGGGCAGCGCGCGGATCCGGGTCAGCAGGACGGCCAGGGCGCAGCCGACGAACAGGGTGGCGAGCACGCAGGCCGTGGCGAAGAGCACGGTCGCGAGGAGCACCTGCCAGAACTGGCTGTCACCGAAGAGCGTGGCGTAGTTGCCGAAGCCCTTGAAGGTGGTCGGTTCGCCGCCGCTGACCTGGGCCTGGGTGTACTCCAGGAAGGAGATCAGGCCCAGCTGGTAGATCGGGTAGACGAGGAGTCCGCCGAGCAGGACCAGCGCGGGCAACAGGTAGAGCCAGGGGGTCCAGCCGGAACGCCGCGCGGGCGATGCCGGCCGGCGCCGGGGCGTGCGGGCCGGAGCCCCGCTCGCCCCGGGCCTGGCGGGGGCCTTGTGGAGGGTGGTGTCCGCGGTCATCGTCAGCCCGCGTCGGCGAACGCCGCGTCCATCTTCTTCGCCGCGTCGTCCGAGGCGGCGGCCACGTCCTTACGGCCGCTGACGATCTCCTGGAACATGGTCGGCAGGACCAGGGAGGCGTCGATCTGGCCCCAGGCCGGGGAGGCCGGGACGAACTTCGCGCCCGCGCCGAGGGTGTCGACGAAGGGACCGACGAAGGGCTCCTTCTCCGCAGCGGTGTCCCGCACGTCCGTGTAGGTCGGCAGGAAGCCCATGGCGTCGAACATCTTCGCCTGCGTCTTCTTGCCGGTGAGCGACTTCATCAGGTCGATCGCGAGGGTGCGGTGCGAACTGCTCTTGAGTACGCCGATGTTGTTGCCGCCGGCGAACGCGGGGGCGATCGAGCCGGTCTTCACGCCGGGCAGCGGCACGACCGCGTACTTGCCCTTCACGGCGCCCGCCTCGACCGCTGCGTGGCTGAAGTCACCGGCGATCGCCATGGCCGCCTTTCCGGACGCGAAGGCGGTGACGGTCGCGTTGCCGCCCATGGCCGCGCACTTGGCCGCCGGGCAGTTGTCGTCGCCGAAGAGCGAGGTGTAGGCCTCGATGCCCTTGCGGGCCTTCTCGCTGTTGATGGCTGCCTCGTAGGTCACGCCGGTCTCGTCGGCCAGTTCGCCGCCGTGTGCCCAGATGAAGGGCATCGCACCGTAGGTGTACGCGCCGCCGACCGCGAGGCCGTACAGGTCCGACTTCTCCTGGTGGATCTTCTTGGCCGTCGAGATCAGCTCGTCCTGGGACTTCGGGGGCTCGATGCCCAGGTCCTCGAAGACGTCGGTCCGGTAGTACAGCGCCCGTACGCCGACGAAGAGCGGAGCCCCGTACACCTGGCCGCCCACCGTCACGGACTGCTTGGCGGTCGGGTCGATGTCCTTGGCCTCGTCCCAGGCCGCGAACTCCTTGCTGACATCCGCCAGCCCGCCGTCCTTCACGTATCCGGCGGTGTCGGTGTTGCCGTATTCGATGAGGTCGGGAGCGCTCTCCGGGTCGTTGAACGCGGCCTTGATGCGCTGGGCCCGGGTGTCGACGGGTATGTACTCGATCTCGACCTCGGCACCCTCGTGGGACTTCTCGAAGTCGGCGACCGCGGCGTCGACGACTTTCTCCTTGGGCTTGTTGCCGACCTCCTGGAAGAGCCAGACGCGGAGCGTCCCGGTCTTCTCGTCGCCCCCGGCGCCGGTGTCGGAGGTCTGCGGCGCACAGCCGGTGGCGGTGAGGCCGGCCAGCGCAAGAGCTGCAGCCGGGGCGACAATTCGGGCAGAAAGCTTCATCCGGGACCCCTACCGGTCAATCGTTGCATTCCATGCAACACGCGTTTCGTTCTGCACAACTTGCAGGAGACTAAGCGCGGCTCAGCACGCCGACAAGTGGTCTCAACCACTCTGTGACCACGCGGGGTGCGGCCCGCGCGACGCACGCGTCGGCACAGGACATGCGAACGACCCCCGGGGAACGCGTCGCCGCGCACCCCGGGGGCCGGGGTCGACATCAGGGAGACCAGAGAGGCCAGGGAGATCGGAAAAGGGATGAAAAGGGTCGGCGGGCCTACTTCTTGCCGCTGTTGTCCTTGCCGCCCTTGCCCTTGTCCTTGTCGCCACCGGCGCCCATGGACTCGTAGATCTCCTTGCACATGGGACAGACCGGATACTTCTTGGGGTCGCGCCCCGGGACCCAGACCTTGCCGCACAGCGCCACCACGGGAGTGCCCTCCAGGGCGCTCGCCATGATTTTGTCCTTCTGGACGTAATGGGCGTAGCGCTCGTGGTCGCCGTCGCCGTTCGACACCTGCGGCGCCGGCTCTACGAGGGTCCCCGTACCTGCCCCGCGCTCGGGCTCAAGAGTGCTCATAACTGCCAAGCGTACTGAAAGCTCCGCGCATCAGTTCAGCGAAGGGTCGTCCGGATACGTCGCGATCATCGCCAGTTCGCTGCGCTGCCGCCGCAGAACCGCCCGCCAGAGGTTCTCCGGGCGCGGCGACGAGACATCGCCCGGCTCCGACTCGACCACGTACCAGGCGCCGTCCGTCAGCTCCGTCTCCAGCTGGCCGGGCCCCCAGCCCGCGTATCCGGCGAAGATCCGCAGCGAACCGAGCGCCGCCGCCAGCAGCTCCGGCGGGGCCTCCAGGTCCACCAGGCAGATCGCCCCGTGCACCCGGCGGCAGCCGACGGGATCCCCCCTGTTCGAGCGCGGCCGGGAGTTCGGGGAAGGCCCCTCGTCCCCGGGGATCACCGCCACGCCCAGCGCCGAGTCCAGCGAGACCGGACCGCCCTGGAAGACCACGTCCGGCTCACCGGTCAGGCCGGCCCAGGGCTCCAGGATGTCCCCGACGCCGACCGGGGTCGGGCGGTTCAGGACCACGCCCAGCGAGCCCTCCTCGTCGTGGTCGAGGAGCAGCACCACCGCACGGTCGAAATTCGGATCCGCCAGGGCGGGTGCGGCCACGAGCAGCCGCCCTGTGAGCGAGGACACCTCCGTCATGGCACAGATGATCCCGCATCTTCGCCCTCCGCGGGGGCCAAGTGGCCCGCCCGGTTCCGGACGGCGCCCGTCCGCAGCTCAGGGCGTACGGGTGCCGCACGGGCTCACGGGGAGCGCGTGATCGCGGGGCGGCCGGACGGGCCGCCCGGGCGGTGACCCTCCGCAATTTCACGGAAGCGGTACGTGTTGTGGCGAATCCATGACGTCCGTATGCCCCCCGGTGCCTTACGGGAGGGGGGTCGGAGCCCATTACCCTTTTGATGGCCCCCTGCCCGACCACTCCGGAACGCGAGATACATGACCGGCACAGACGATGTCCTGCTTGTCCACGGCGGCACCCCGCTGGAGGGCGAGATCCGCGTCCGAGGCGCCAAGAACCTGGTGCCGAAGGCAATGGTCGCCGCGCTGCTCGGCAGCGGGCCCAGCCGGCTCCGCAACGTGCCCGACATCCGCGATGTGCGGGTGGTCCGGGGGCTGCTGCAGCTGCACGGCGTGACCGTCCGCCCCGGCGACGAGCCGGGCGAACTCATCCTCGACCCGTCGCACGTCGAGAGCGCGAACGTCGCCGACATCGACGCCCACGCGGGCTCGTCGCGCATCCCGATCCTCTTCTGCGGCCCGCTGCTGCACCGGCTGGGCCACGCCTTCATCCCGGGCCTCGGCGGCTGCGACATCGGCGGCCGGCCGATCGACTTCCACTTCGAGGTGCTCCGCCAGTTCGGCGCGACCATCGAGAAGCGGGCGGACGGTCAGTACCTGGAGGCCCCGCAGCGGCTTCGGGGCACGAAGATCCGGCTGCCGTACCCGTCGGTGGGCTCCACCGAGCAGGTGCTGCTGACCGCCGTCCTCGCCGAGGGCGTCACCGAACTGTCCAACGCGGCCGTCGAGCCGGAGATCGAGGACCTCATCTGCGTACTGCAGAAGATGGGCGCGATCATCTCCATGGACACCGACCGGACCATCCGGATCACCGGTGTCGACAAGCTCGACGGTTACACCCACCGGGCGATCCCGGACCGCCTGGAGGCCGCCTCCTGGGCGTCCGCGGCGCTGGCGACCGAGGGCAACATCTACGTGCGCGGCGCCCAGCAGCGCTCGATGATGACCTTCCTCAACACCTTCCGCCGCGTCGGAGGCGCCTTCGAGATCGACGACGAGGGCATCCGCTTCTGGCACCCGGGCGGCGCGCTGAACGCCATCGCCCTGGAGACGGACGTGCACCCCGGCTTCCAGACCGACTGGCAGCAGCCGCTCGTCGTGGCCCTGACGCAGGCCACCGGCCTGTCGATCGTCCACGAGACGGTGTACGAGTCCCGGCTCGGCTTCACCTCGGCGCTCAACCAGATGGGTGCGCACATCCAGCTCTACCGCGAGTGCCTCGGCGGCTCCGACTGCCGTTTCGGTCAGCGGAACTTCCTGCACTCGGCCGTCGTGTCCGGGCCCACGAAGCTCCAGGGCGCGGATCTGGTCATCCCCGACCTGCGTGGCGGGTTCTCGTACCTGATCGCCGCTCTGGCTGCCCAGGGCACGTCCCGGGTGCACGGCATCGACCTGATCAACCGTGGCTACGAGAACTTCATGGACAAGCTCGAGAAGCTCGGCGCGAAGGTCGAACTGCCGGGCGGCTCACTCGTCTGACACACCGCCCGACGCGCTCCGGCGCACGCGCAGTGCTGCCGCACACGACATCGCGCGCCCCGCACCACAGTCCGCCGCCCCGGCCCCCGCGAGGGACCGGGGCGGCGGAATTTTCCGTTGCCCTCCCCCGGCGTTCATGACCGGCGCCACAGAGGGCCCGTACAGAGCCGTACGAGGCGGGCGGCTTCCCCCGGGGCCGCCGGAGGGTGCCGGGGCGCCGCAGCCCGCCTCACAGCGCCCGCACGGGCGATGCGCACGGGGCTTCAGGGCTCCGGGTACGCCGAAGGGCGGCCGTCCTGGTCAGGACGGCCGCCCTTCTTGCTGCCTTGGGGGCCTTACTTGCCCTTGGCGGCTTCCTTGAGCTTGGAGCCCGCGGAGACCTTCACGCTGTAGCCGGCCGGGATGTTGATCGGGTCGCCGGTCTGCGGGTTACGAGCGGTGCGAGCGGCACGGTGGGTGCGCTCGAAGGTCAGGAAGCCGGGGATGGTGACCTTCTCGTCGCCCTTGGCGACGATCTCGCCGACGGTCTCGGCGAGGGCGGCCAGAACGGCGTCGGCGTCCTTGCGGGTCACCTCGGCACGGTCGGCCAGGGCGGCCACCAGCTCACTGCGGTTCATGTTTGTACTCCCGTGTTCTTCTTGCCTGTGAGGCGTGAGATCGAAGCCGATGCTGCCAGGGCCCTCTGACAGTCCCCGGACCCGGGTCTGATGTCAGACCCTCGCGCCCGAATACGCATCCTGCCCCCACCTGCGGCGCTAACGCCAATCCGGAACCCCTCGACGTCACACGAAAAGCACCACCGCATGCCCGTGATGACGTTCCGTCGACTTACTGGAGCGGTCCGCAGCGGATAACGGGCCTGTGGGGCTCGCTGCCCGCCCACCCTAAAGGGGCGTTTGGGACGCCGCGACCCGCGACGCGCCGTACGGGGCGCCCGGACGTGAGCTACGGCACCGTCCGCGGGAGCCGTGGCCGACCCCCGCGGACGGCGTGTGTCGGGCCGTCCGGAGATACGGTCCTACGCGGGGTCGGACGCCGCCTCGGCGACTCCGGCCGCCTTCGCGGCCTCCCGGACGGCGCCCGCGACGGCGCCCGCGACCTTGTCGTTGAAGACCGACGGGATGATGTAGTTCGCGTTCACCTCGTCCTCCGCGACCACGTCGGCGAGGGCACGCGCCGCGGCGAGCATCATCTCCGTGTTGACGGTGCGGGACTGAGCGTCCAGCAGACCGCGGAAGACACCCGGGAAGACCAGCACGTTGTTGATCTGGTTCGGGAAGTCGGAGCGTCCGGTGGCGACAACGGCCGCGGTCTCGCGGGCGATTGCCGGGTCCACCTCGGGGTCCGGGTTCGCCAGCGCGAACACGATCGCGCCCTCCGCCATGGCCGCGACGTCGGTGCCGTCCAGGACGTTGGGAGCGGAGACGCCGATGAAGACGTCGGAGCCGGCGACGGCCTCCTTGAGGGTGCCGGTGACGCCCTCGGGGTTGGTGTTGTCGGCGATCCAGCGCAGCGGCGAGTCCGGGGTGGCGTCCACCAGGTCCTCGCGGTCCGCGTGCACCACACCGTGGATGTCGGCGACGACCGCGTGCTTGACGCCCGCGGCGATGAGCAGCTTCAGGATGGCCGTGCCGGCGGCGCCGGCGCCCGACATGACGACCCGTACGTCTCCGATCGACTTGTCCACCACGCGCAGTGCGTTGGTCAGCGCGGCCAGGACGACGATCGCGGTGCCGTGCTGGTCGTCGTGGAAGACGGGGATGTCCAGGGCCTCACGCAGCCGGGCCTCGATCTCGAAGCAGCG